>NZ_MPZQ01000001.1:0-1040122 GCF_002020045.1 Thioclava sp. F28-4
CGCCAATCCTCCCACCTGATGTCGGAATTGAATCAGCGCCACGCCCAGCAATCAAGCGCGAGTTTTTCAACGGAATAGGCCGGTCGCTACCCGCTCGGTGGCCTGGGCGGAGAGCCGCCATTCGGCCACGGGCAGGCTGCTCAGCAGGGCCGCCTCACCGGTGTAGTCACTGACCTGGCCGGCTGTCATGAAGAACTTGATCGGGCGGCCGTTCGCGTCCGTGACGGCATGCGACTTGGTGTTCATGCCACCCGTTCTCAGGAAAACGATCCCCCGGATCGTTTTCTGATCTTCGAACTCCGCCCAATCAGCCTGCCACACCCCCCTTTTTCAACCGCAGGCTCGAAGCCGTGCGGTGCGCCTTGAGATACTTGCGCAGGCTCACTCGAACGCATGGCGTTCGCCTGCTCACATCGATCATCACTGTCTTCCGGTCGGCGGCCCCGGAAGCAAGCCCCTCCATCATTCGGGCGAAAACACCCCGTTCGTGGCTTCTCTCGGGCCAGTGGCGTTCAGCCACTCACCTCCAGCGCTTCCATCGGTTGCAGAGGGTCTTAAGTGGACCATACTCTGGCGGCGCATCGGTCCAACGCAAGCCATCACGATCGATGAAGATTGTTCCGCTCATGACCCGCCGGTCATCGACCCGCGGTTTGCCATGGCTCTTTGGAAGTGAGGAAGGTCAGACGCGGCCCGTTCAGCGTCGAGCGCCTATTGGCGCGCGAAACAGCTTAGCATTTTTATCGGGAATTATTGACCCAAGTATTTTTGTCGGTTATTCGACGGGCGAACAGACAAGCAGGAACATCATGACCCGTATTTCACGCATCATCCCCGCGTTTATCGTGCTGGCCTGTGCGCCGGCCCTTGCCGTGGCAGATGAGGCCGTTCCCACGATCACCCTGACCGACGGGGTCATCGCTCCGCAAATGATCGACCTGGCCGCCGATACCGCCGTGACGCTGACCGTCTCGAATACCGGCAAGACAGCCGCCGAGTTTGAAAGCAAGCGCCTGCGTATCGAGAAGATCATCGCGCCGGGCCAGACCGAGACGATCGACCTTCCGGCACTACCTGCTGGCAACTATCCCTTCGTCGAGGAATTCCACGAGGATCTCGACACCGCCAGGGGCACGATCGTCGTCAAATAATCCATCTTCCACCCGCAGGAGAATGTCATGGACGGACAGATCATCTTCATCCTGTGGCGCGAGAGCGTCGAGGCGCTTCTCGTCATCGGCATTCTCGCGGGCTGGCTCGCGCATGAAGGCGCCGGACGTCGGGCGGCGCGCTTCCTTTGGGGTGGCGTGCTGACGGGGCTCGCGCTGGCGCTGACCTTCGCGCTGACGCTGTTGGGCTTCTCGAAGCTTCTGTCGGCAGATGTCCGGCAGGACTTGATGACGGTGATGGTCTTCGTCGCAGCCGGGCTGATCGTGCAGATGGTGGTCTGGATGCGCGGCCATGGCCGCACGCTAAAACGCGACCTCGAGGCCGGGCTGAAAGCCGCCGCGATACGCCAAAGCTGGTGGGCGGTCTTCGTCCTCGCGATGGCGGCAGTGGCGCGCGAAGGCTCGGAAACGGTGGTCTTCCTCTATGGCTCGCTCGCGGCAGCGAAGCAGAGCGAGATGGCGAGGGTTCTGGCCTCGATCGCCGTGGGCGTGGCAGCCGCTGGGGCAAGCTATGCGGCGCTGCGGGCCGGGGCGCGATTTATGCCGTGGCGCGGCTTCTTCCGGGTGTCCGAGGTCATGCTGCTGCTTCTGGGCGCGGCGCTTTTCACCACCGGTGTCGATGATCTCGTCTCGGCAGGCATCCTGCCCTTCGGCGCGCCGCTCTGGGATATGAGCGCGGTGCTCGACGACGGCGGTCGTGTTGGCGGGCTGATCTCGGCGCTGACCGGCTATCGCGCCGCGCCGGACGCCGCGACGCTGGGCGGCTGGATCGTCTACTGGGCCACGGTCGCAGGTATCCTGCGCTGGCAGAGCCGCAGCCTGCAGGCCCGTCTGGCCTGAGGCTCGTCCTCACAATTCAGATTTTTTTGCCCCGGCCGGGATTATTCCCGCGCCGGGGTCGTCTTCTTCCCTACAGGACCCAATTCCGAGAGGAGAGGAAGATGAAACGATTTCTGCTGACCACTGCCGTTTTGCTGGCCGCGAGCATTGCGCAAGCCGATCCCGCCAGTGTCACCGACACCGCCAAGGGGCCCACGCTGGTCGATTCCGCGGGCATGACGCTCTACACTTTCGCCAAGGACAGCGACGGCATGTCCGCCTGCAACGGTCCTTGCGCCACCAACTGGCCGCCGCTGATGGCCACCGCCGAAGATCAGGCGATGGGCGACTGGAGCGTGATCACCCGCGACGATGGCACGAAGCAATGGGCATATAAGGGCCAACCGCTGTATACTTGGAAGAATGACATGAAGCCGGGCGACGTGACCGGCGATGGCGTCGCCAACGGCGCCTGGAAGGTCGCCCAACCCTGACGTAATCCCCCGGGCGGCGTCCCATCGAGGCCGCCTGGTCCAGCAAGGCCCGCCCATGTGACCCTTCGCACCCGCCATCTGGTCGAGGCGCAGATCCCCGCGCTGCGCCGCTTCGCCTTCGCGCTGACCCGCGAGCGCGATGCGGCGGATGATCTGGTGCAGGACTGCCTCGCGCGGGCGCTGACGCGCTGGCACCTGCTGCGCTCGGAGGACAAGCTGCGGGCTTGGTTGTTTCGCATTTTGCGCAACCTCTACCACGACGCGCACCGACACCGCGCGCGGCGCCCAGAGGCGGGTGCCGTCGATCCCGACGATCTCGCCGGGACGACGGTCGATGCCGAGACGGTCGTGTTTCTCGGCGATGTGCTGGGGGCTCTGGCACGCCTGCCGATCGAGCAGCAGGAGGTATTGCTTTTGGTCGGTGTCGAGGATTTCAGCTATGAGGCAGTCGCTCGGATCCTCGGCGTTCCCAAGGGCACGGTGATGTCACGTCTTGCCCGCGGACGAGAGGCGCTGCGCGAGATGACCGGCCATGACCGCCCCGACCGCCCGCGCCGTCCCCACCTGCGGAGGCTCAAATGACAGATCCCCATGTGGAGGCCAACATGCTGAACGAGGCGGAGCTGCATGCCTATCTCGATGATCGGCTCCCTCCCGAGGCCCGCGCCCGGGTGCAGACGAAGCTCGCGGCGGACCCCGCGCTGGCGCAGCGGCTCTCCGCGATGCGCGCCGATCGCGACGCCCTGCGCGCGGCCCTCGCGCCGATCCACGCTGCACCTATCCCGGCGCGGCTGCGTGTCGCCCCGCCGACCCGACCGGGCTGGACACGGATGGCGGCCGCTTTGGCGCTCTTCGCCGCAGGGCTTGGCGCCGGTTGGGGGCTGGCGCGTCAGGATGGGAGCGCCCCACCGGCCGCCCCACTGAGAGAGCTCGCCCGCGAGGCACAGGTCGCCCATGCGGTCTACACGGTGGAGGTCGTCCATCCGGTCGAAGTCGCCGCACGGGAGCGCGATCACCTGATGGCCTGGCTGACGAAGCGGCTCGACCGCAAGCTCGTCGCCCCGGACCTCTCGGCGCAGGGCTACAGCCTCGTGGGCGGGCGCCTGCTGCCCGCCGATCAAGGCCCCGCCGCGCAGCTGATGTATGAAACCCAAGCGGGGGCGCGGCTGACGCTCTATGTCACGGCGCTGTCCACCGGAGAAACCGCGTTTCGCCTGACCGAGGGAGCGGATGGTGTGGCGAGTCTGATCTGGGTTGATCGGGGCTACGGCTTCGCCCTGTCCGCACCTTTGAGCGGCACCGCGCTCTGGCCGATGGCCGAGGCCGCCTACCGGCAACTCGCCTTCAGCCAATGATTTTTCTACGCTGTGGCGTCCTTCGGAGCGCGCCGTTGATCTGGCTCAATGTCCGGCACTCCTCAAAGGTGTATCGACGCCAAAACAAACGCGTGGAGGCGACTATGACCAAGCTTTCTCTTTTCACTGCATGTCTCGCACCCCTCGCCCCGGCGGTCGCTTTCGCCGATGCGCCGGGCGGCTACGCAGAGGGCTATTACGGTCATCCGATGATGTGGGGCGAAGGCTACGGCTTCTTCGGTGTCGGCATGATGGTCGTGTTCTGGGGCGTGCTCATCGTCCTTGCCGTGCTTGCCGTGCGCTGGTTGATGGAGCGCGGACCGGGCCGGAGCCAGAGCACCGCCCTCGACATTCTGAAGGAACGCCTTGCAAAGGGAGAAATCGATCCCGAGGAATATCAGGCCCGCCGGAAAGCGCTCGAAGAATGATCGGGCTGCGCTCGGAGATCAGCCTCGGCGAACGGTTGCGAGCCGTCGGGCGCGATCTCCCGGGCGCCAAGCTGGCCCGCTCCCATGACCGCTTGGGTGAGGGCCGCGACCCGAAGACCGAGATAGGTCGCTTGGACCGCGAGACCATTTCAAGCTATTCATGAGCACATGCTCGCCATCCTCGCAGACAGAACCTATCGCCATCTCTTCGCCGCGCAGATCGTAGCGCTCCTCGGCACCGGGCTCGCCACGGTGGCGCTCGGGCTGCTGGCCTATGATCTGGCGGGGGACAATGCGGGGATGGTGCTGGGCACGGTCTTCACGATCAAGATGGTCGCCTATGTCGGCATCGCGCCGGTGGCAGGCGCCTTCGCCGACAGGGTGAACCGACGGGCACTTCTGGTCACGCTCGACCTTGTCCGCGCCTGCGCAGCACTGGCGCTGCCGTTCGTGACCGAAGTCTGGCAGGTCTATGTGCTGATCTTCCTTCTCCAATCGGCCTCCGCCGCCTTCACCCCGACATTTCAGGCGACGCTGCCGGATGTACTGCCGGAAGAAGAGCGCTACACTCGAACGCTTTCCCTGTCCCGATTGGCCTATGACCTTGAGAATATCGTCAGCCCCACTCTCGCCGGGCTGCTCCTCGCGGTGATGAGCTATAACAGCCTGTTTCTCGGCACGGTCGCGGGGTTTGCGGGCTCGGCCATGCTGGTGGTGTCGGTGATCCTGCCGAGCCCGCAGGCGGCAACCCGGCGCGGCATCTACGACCGAACCACACGCGGTATCCGGATTTACCTTGCGACTCCCCGGCTGCGCGGGCTTCTGGCGGTGAACCTTGCCGCGGCGGCTGCAGGCGCGATGGTGCTGGTGAATTCGGTCGTGCTGGTGCGCGGAGGTCTCAACCTCTCGGACAGCGATCTGGCCTGGACGATGTTCGCCTTTGGGGCGGGGTCGATGCTGGCGGCGCTCGGCCTGCCGCGCCTGCTCGAGAGCGTCCCGGATCGCCCGGTGATGCTGTCCGGCGCCGGCGTGATGATCGCCGCCCTGCTCGGCCTTGCCGTGGCGATCTCGGCGGTCGGGCTCAGCTGGCCCTTGCTTCTCGCTGCATGGCTGGCGACGGGCGTCGGATATTCAGCGGTGCTGACACCGTCAGGCCGATTGCTGAAACGCTCGTCCCATTCCGAGGACCGTCCCGCGCTCTTCGCCGCGCAGTTCGCGTTGAGCCATGCCTGCTGGCTGGTGGCCTACCCGCTGTCGGGCTGGCTGATGACCGAATTCGGCGCGGTCCCGGCACTGCTCGGGCTGGCGGGGCTGGCAGCGCTTGGGCTGATCGTGGCGCTGCGAGTCTGGCCCTCCGGCGATCCGGTCACGCTGGAGCATCGTCACGACAATCTTTCGCCGGATCATCCGCATCTTCAGGGCCAACGCACGCATCGCCATCCGCTGGTGATCGACAATCTTCACCCGCATTGGGGCACCCGCTTCTGAGGCTCAGGCGGTCGCGAGCGGCAGTCGCACGAGACCGCACCGACGACCAGACAGAGTCTTTGCGGCAGAACGAAAATTGCGGGATAACATTTTCACCATGCAGCAATCGGCCTTCTGCCGCAGGAATTATTAACGGCCACTTTGGCCCGTTCGCAGCACCTGAAGGGGAGGACGGATAGCTGCCGTTCGCTGCACGGAAAACGAATGGCAGCTTTAGGCAGGCATTCCTGCTCGCTTGCCCGACCCACCTCAGGCCGCCTGCTTTCGAAACTGCGCGGGCTTCTATACCGCGCCAGGCTCGGGCGAATTGCGTCGGGCTCGAGAATCCGCAGGCGGTCGAAATGTCGATCATCGGCATTTCGGTTTGCGTCAGAAGTTGACGCGCCCGGTCGATCCGCAGTTGCATCAGGTAGCGCTTGGGCGACATGTGGAGATGCGCATTGAAGAGCCGTTCGAGCTGACGCACCGACACGCCCAATTCGTCAGCGATCTCCTGCGAGGAAAACGTCTCTTCAAGTCGCTCGGACATGAAACGCACTGCCTGCGCGACTTTCCTGTTCTGCAAACCGGTGCGCGCCTGGAAGGAGATCCGCTGCTCGGTCGCGCTAGGGCGGATTGCACCGCAGACCATCTGCTCGGAGACCCGCATCGCCAGCGCCTCGCCATGATCGGCCCGGATGCGTGCGATCATCAAGTCCCCCGCGGCTTGCCCGCCAGACGCCGTCACGAAGGGACCGTCTTCGACGAAGACGCAGGTCTCAAGTTTCACATCCGGAAATTCCTCGCGGAAGGCATTGTGGAATTCCCAATGAAGAGCACAGCGTCGGCCGTCCAAGAACCCTGCTTTCGCGAAGACATAGGCGCCCGAACAAAAAGTGCCGAGCGTGACGCCCGCGGCCCGTGCGCGTCTAAGCAGCGCCAGCAAGGGGCGAGAGATATGCGACCGCATGTCGTTGCCGGTGACAAGATAAACCGCGTCACAGCGCGGCAGAGCATCAAGGTCGTGATCGACCATCATGCGAATGCCACTCGACGATGTCGCCACAGCTCCCCCCTCTGCCATCAACGACCAACGGTAGAGTGCCTCACCGCTTTCCCGGTTTGCGATGCGCAGCGGCTCAAGCGCGTTGAAAAGGCCAGATGGGAGAATTCTCCGACAAGAACGAAGACGATGTGTTGGGGCTGGGACATGACCGACTCGAAGTCTCCTGTTGCGCGACGATTTGTGGATCATTGCACGAAATACATTTTGTATTCAATTTGTATTTTTGATATCGAGAGGGCGTGGAACAGGAGAATCGTCACTATGGCCACCGAAGAGACCCTCTCGCCGAAAGCACGCAAGGCAGCGCTTTTCGACCATCTCAGACGCGCAATTCTGACGCTTGAGCTGGCGCCCGGCGCCGATTTGGACGAGGCGGAGCTGTGTGAACGGTTCGACCTGTCACGAACCCCGGTCCGCGAGATCCTGCGCGAGTTGGACGGGCTGGGATATGCGAATTGGCGCGACAATCGCGGGGCGCGGGTGTCTGATCTGTCGACGCGCACGTTGCATGACTTTTTCCTCGCGGCTCCGATGATCTACGGAGCGATCCTGCGGCTGGCCGCGCGCAACACCAACGACATCCAACTGGCCGAATTGCGCGCTGCGCAAGAAACCTTTCGCGAGGCGATTCATTCGGGCAGTGCCGCCGCGCGCGCGCTCGCAAATACGAGGTTTCACGAGATCACCGGCGCGATGGCGGGCAATACCTACCTGCTGCCCTCGTTCCACCGGCTGCTGATCGATCACGCCCGGATCGGCATGACCTTCTACCAGCCCACGACGCAGGCGATGGCCGACAATCTGTCGGAGGCCTGCGCCCAACACGATGCGATCATCGCGGCGGTCGCGGCCCGCGACGAGGAGGCCGCGGCCGACCTCTCCGACGCGCATTGGGCTCTCTCGAAACATGAGATCGAACGCTACGTGCTGCCCGCCGCGCTGAATGCGCCGCTCGGGCGCCTTCCGCTCACCCCCTCCGCATGAGGTTGCAATGACACCGATATTCAAGTTCGAGGGGATCTATACCCCGCTGGTCACGCCGCTGCTGCCCGATGGCTCGGTCGCCTGGGACAGGCTGGCCGAGGTGGTCGACTTCGTGATCGCACAGGGCGTGCATGGCCTGATCACCGGCGGCTCGACGGGCGAGAACTATGCCCAGACCGTCGCGGAGCGGATCGAGATCGCCCGCTTTACCCATGCGCATATTGCGGGTCGGGTCCCGTTGGTGCTGGGCACGGGCGCGATGCTTACCTCCGACTCCATCGCTCTCGCCAGAGCCGCGCGCGAGATCGGGGTCGATGCGATCCTGCTGGCATCGCCGCCTTACTCGGTGCCCACCGACCGCGAGAATGCGCTCAACGCGCTTGCGATCGACAAGGCGGCCGACCTGCCGATCATGCTCTATAACTACCCGCACCGGACCGGCGCGATGATGGGCGCGGAATTCTTGGACCGCGTCGGACGCAGCCGCAACTTCTGCGGCATCAAAGAAAGCTCGGGCGACATCAATCGCGTGCATCTGCTGGCGCGTGACTATCCGCATATCCAGATGGGATGCGGGATGGATGACCAGGCGCTCGAATTTTTTGCTTGGGGCGCACCGTTCTGGGTTTGTGGCGGCTCGAACTTCCTGCCAGCGGAGCATGTCGCGCTCTACAACGCCTGTGTGATCGAGGGCGATTTCAGCAAAGGGCGCCGGATCATGTCGGCGATGCTGCCGCTGATGCGCGTGCTCGAGCAGGGCGGCAAGTTCATCCAGACGGTCAAGCATGGTGTGACGATGAACGGGATCGAAACCGGTGGAATGTTGCCGCCGCTTACCCCGCTCAACAAGGACGACAAGCGCGAATTGGAACAGGTGGTGCGTGTGGTCAAACGCGCGATCGCCACGATCGAGGCGGAGGGCTGAGACATGGATCTTCTGACGCAACAGGAATACCGCGCCATCGCGGAGGGGCTGGATCTTCCCGGCAACGCCTTCATCGACGGCGGCTATCGACCGGCGATCTCGGGCAAGACGTTTGACACGATGAACCCGGCCACCGGCAAGGTGCTGACGCAGGTCGCCACCTGCGGTCCCGAGGATGTGGATTTCGCCGTCGGCAAGGCGCGCGATGCCTTCGAGGACGGACGTTGGTCGCGCCTCCACCCAAGCGAACGCAAAGAAGTGCTGATCCGGCTCGCCAAACTGATCAAGCGCAATGCGCGCGAGCTGGCGGTGATGGAGAGCCTCGACAGCGGCAAGACGATCTTCGATTGCGAGACGGTCGATCTGCCCGAGACGATCCATTGTCTGAGCTGGCATGCCGAGGTGATCGACAAGATCTACGATCAGGTCGCGCCCGCCTCGGACGACCATATCGCGATGGTGGTGCGCGAGCCGATCGGCGTGGTCGGGCTGGTGCTGCCGTGGAACTTCCCGCTTCTGATGCTGGCGTGGAAGATCGGTCCGGCGCTGGCCTCAGGCTGTTCGGTGATCGTGAAACCGGCCGAGGAAACCTCACTCACCGCGCTGCGCGTGGCGGAACTGGCAATCGAAGCGGGGCTGCCTAAGGGCGTGCTGAACGTGCTGCCGGGCTCCGGGTCGGAGGTGGGCGAGCCGCTGGGCCGCCACATGGATGTGGACATGATCTCCTTCACCGGCTCCACCGCGACGGGCAAGCGTTTCCTGAGCTATTCCGCCGAGAGCAACGCCAAAGAGGTGGTGCTGGAAATGGGCGGCAAGAACCCCGCTATCGTGATGGACGACGCCGAGAACCTCGACCGGGTGGCCCAGCACATCGTCAACGGCGCGTTCTGGAACATGGGCGAGAACTGTTCGGCCAGCTCGCGGTTGATCGTGCAGTCGGGCATCAAGGAGGAACTTCTGACCCGCATTGCGCATCACGCGAAGGCGTGGAACGTGGGCGACCCGCTCGACCCCGCGACGCGGCTGGGGGCGCTGGTCTCGCCTGCGCATTACGACAAGGTCTGCTCCTATCTCGAACAGGCTCAGACGATGGTCTTCGGCGGCAAGGCCGAAAAGGGCTTTGTCGAGGCGACCGTAATCGAGGCGGACGCAGACTCGCGGCTTGCACGCGAGGAAATCTTCGGCCCCGTTCTGACGGTGCTGAGTGTAGAGAGCTTCGACGAAGCGATCGCGCTGGCCAATGACACCGAATACGGGCTTGCGGCCTCGCTGTTCACCGCCAATGCCAAGCGGGCCCTGCGGGGCGCCTGGGCGCTAAGGGCGGGCACGGTGACGGTCAACAGCTTCGGCGAGGGCGATATCTCGACCCCGTTCGGCGGCTGGAAGCAGTCGGGCTTCGGCGGGCGTGACAACGGCATTCACGCGCATGACCAGTATACTCAACTCAAGACGATCTGGCTGGACCTGAGCGATGATGCCGACGAGGCGGTCGCCTGACATGAGCACCCATCGGGCCCGTTACCTGCCGCGCGAGCAAGGGGTCGCCGCTTGGAACGCGATCCTGGGCCCGCGCGGCGCACACCCTCCGCTGGAAGGCGCAAGCGTAGCGGATTTCGTAGTGGTGGGCGCGGGCTTTGCCGGGCTGTCGGCCGCGCGCCGGCTGCGCCAGTTGCAGCCATCGGCTCGCATCACAGTGCTCGAGGCCGGACGCGTGGCCGAAGGGGCTGCGGGCCGCAATTCAGGCTTCATGATCGACCTGCCGCACGAGCTAACCTCGGAGGATTACGCAGGCGCGGGGGATGACCGCGCGATGATCGCGCTCAACCGCGCGGCCATCGGCTTCGCTCGCGCGGCGGTCGAGGACTACGGGATCAACCCCGCTTATTTCGACCCGGTCGGCAAGGTAAACGGCGCTGTCAGCGACGCCGCTCATGCGCATAATCTGAGCTATGCGGCCCATCTCGAAAGCCTCGGCGAGGGGCACGAGTTGCTCGACGCGCAGCAGATGTCCGAGATGACCGGCAGCCTATATTACCGCTCGGGTCTCTACACACCCGGCACCGTGATGCTTCAACCGGCGGGCTATATCCGCGGACTGGCCGACGGGTTAATCCGCGAGGACGTGAGCCTGCACGAGCAAAGCCCCGTCACGGCGCTGACCCGGGAAGGCTCCGACTGGCGGGTCGAGACGCCACATGGCACAGTTTCGAGCCCACGGGTCATTCTGGCTACGAACGGTCACCTCGAGAGCTTCGGCTTCGCCAAGGGACGGCTCATGCAGCTTTTCCTATTTGCATCCATGACCCCGGAACTTAATGCCGAACAGCTCGCAAAGCTCGGTGGCGCGCCGCGTTGGGGGATCACGCCCTCGAACCCGATGGGCACGACGATGCGCCGTATCGACAGCGCCCAGGGCGGCAATCGTATCGTCACCCGCACCTGCGCGGTGCTGCGCTCGGACCTCGCCGCGCGTGCCGATGACGTGATCCGCGCCGCCCGGATCCAACGCGGCAAATTCGACGCCCGCTTCCCGCAACTCGCCGGCCTGCGGATGGAGTTCGAATGGGCGGGGCATTTGTGCCTGAGCCTGAATTCGGTCTCCGTGATGCGCGAGTTGGAACCGGGGCTGTTCTCGGCTTGCGTCCAGAACGGCCTCGGCACCGCCCGCGGCACGCTCACGGGCATTGGGGCAGCCGAACTGGCCTGCGGAGAACACAGCCCAATCACGGCGTATTTCACGGCCGAGCCGGAGCCGAAATCACTGCCGCCGAAACCGGTGCGTGACTTTGGCGCGAATGTCGTGCTGCGCTGGAAGGAATGGCAGGCGCGTGATGAGTGAGGCTCGGTTCGAATTCCGCTGAGAGGTGGCAAAGCACTGGGGATGCCAATAACCGCCAGCCGGTCGTTACCACGAACTGAATCTTGGCTTCCGCCTTAGAGCCGACATACTCGATGTTTGTCCTGAATGACCGGTTTGGGCCGAAAGCCTAAGTGCCGAAAAACGTTCGAACTTACTCTCACAAACTTGTAGCTCTGAGAATGATCAGACCCGTGTTAAGTGCGCCGGATGAAGAGCTTTCGCGACAAGATGCTTGAGGTGCGACCCGAATCGCGAAGCGTGAGTCAGAGTTTTTTACAGCGACTCAAATTGCTTACGCCTCCTTATGAATACTGAACTGGCCCGCTACGCCCGATCGGCTCATCAAGGGGGCCTCCACGTGCCGATCTTTGCAGTCTCCGTGCCGCAACCGATCACACCCGCGAACTTCTGAATGCGTTCGCAGACTAAATGAAAGAGGATGAGATCACATGAGCGCCCCGGTTCCGGTTTTCGACGGCCATAACGACTTCCTTCTGCGCCTGCTGCGCGCCCCGGGGGCCCGCGAGACAACTTGGCTAAGCGACACCGGAGAGGGCCATCTCGACCTGCCGCGAATGCGTGCGGGTGGTTTCGCTGGCGGGTTCTTCGCGGTCTACATTCCGTCGCCGGTCGCCCATGACGATCCCGATTTGGACGCGATCATGCGAAATCCGCCCTTTTCGCTGCCCTTGCCGGAGGAAATTCCGCTTAAGGACGCACTGCCCGTCGCGATGAAGATGGTCGGCCACCTCATGTGGATGGAGCGTGAGGGGAATCTGAAAATCTGTCGCTCTGTCGCAGATATCCGCAACGCGATGGCCGCAAACAAGATTGCCGCGATCTTGCACTTCGAAGGTGCCGAAACGATCGGACCCGATCTCGACCTGCTGCATGTCTGGCACGCGATGGGGCTTCGCTCGCTCGGACCAGTCTGGTCTCGTCCGACGGCTTTCGGCAACGGTGTGCCCTTTGCTTATCCGTCCTCGCCCGATACCGGAGACGGGCTGACCGCGGCAGGCAAACGGCTGGTGGCGGAATGCAACCGACTGAAGATCATGATCGACCTGAGCCATCTGAACGAGAAGGGTTTTAACGACGTCGCGACGCTTTCCGATGCGCCCTTGGTCGCCACCCATTCCAATGCGCATGCGCTCTGCCCCTCGTCGCGCAATCTCACGGACCGACAGCTTTCGGTGATCCGCGAGAGCGACGGCCTTGTCGGGCTCAACTACGGGCTGGGATTTCTGCGCCAGGACGGCAGGGGAGAACCTTTCGCCGGGTTCGACCCGATGCTTCGTCACCTCGATCACCTGATTGAGACATTGGGCGAGAGCCGGGTCGGGCTCGGTTCGGATTTCGACGGGGTGGCTGTTCCCCCCGATCTCAGCGACGTGGCGGGGCTGCCGCGCCTGATCGAGGCGATGCGCGCCCATGGCTATGATGCGCCGCTGATCGAGAGGCTTGCACATAGCAATTGGCTGGCGCTGCTCGAGAGGACTTGGGGCGGCTGAGAGCATCGAAGCTCGCACATACGCAGATGCCGTTCGCCCGCCGGACAGTCACTCAACTATCGCTTTCGGCTCTCTTCTAACCTCGCGGACAAAGGGCGGATTGCGGTTCTTCGCTGCGCGGCGCACCGATGACCAGATTGCGGACGTTCGTCCGTTTATACGCTATAGTGGGAAGAATAAGGGACGGCCGATGAACGAGGATCTGGATAGGTTACAGGGAAAATGGGTGCAGGTTTCATTCGACGAGAATGGACGTGTTGATCTGCCGGACAGTCATGGGGCTGATGGTGCGGTGATGACCATATCTGGACAGTCATTTCATGTTGCCGTTCCAGCCGGCAATACTTTGGTCGAAGGATGTTTTTTGCTGAATGATGCCGCCGATCCGAAGGGTATCGACTGGATAGACAGCATGGGCGAGGACGCAGGCAAAGTGCTTCCCGCGATCTACAAGTTGGCAGATGACCGCTTTCAGTTCGCCGCAGCCGATGCGGAAATGGAACGCCCGAAAACGTTCGAGGGCGGGCTAGGTATCACCATTCGTAGCTTCGTTCACTCGTAGCGGTTCCGGCTGCCAAAGACCGCTTTGGGCTCAAACGTGCCATTTGCCGCATCAAGTTTCAATGCCCGCTAAGGGCCGAGATTTCCCCTCTCGCCAAAGGGGGAGCATGGATATTAGCTGCACCCGGCGCGAATGGCCGGTCCCATGCTCAGACAGTTTGGGCAGTCCGCCGCATGACGTGCCTTCCCTGATCACCATGCAAGCGGGCGGAGCAGGCGTAAACTCGGAAAGCAATCTTCTTCGTCCGTTTCTCATAAAATGCTAGAATTCGCTGTGTCCCCAAGGATTTCGACGGGGGCGACGGAAATCTGGACTGCAGAGAGCGAGGCTCGGCGATGGAAGCGACAACGGAACGACATCACATCGTCGGCGGCGGCATCGCGGGCCTTGCCACGGCAGTCTTTCTGCTACGCGATGCGGGCGTGGATGGCGCGGCGATCCATGTCTACGAACAACTCGGCACCGCGGGCGGTTCGCTGGACGGATCGGGCGATGGCGAGGACGGGTATCTCGTCCGCGGTGGCCGGATGTTCGAGGAGCATTTCGCCTGCACGTTCGATCTGCTCGGCTCGATCCCCTCGGCGGACGATCCCGCCACCTCGGCAGCACAGGACATCTTCGCCTTCAACCGCATGGTGCCCGGCTCGGCGAATTGCCGCATCGTGCGCGACGGCAAACCGGCAGAGGACCGCTTTGAGCTAACGCTCACGGCGCAGGACATCGTGGATATCAACCGCCTGATCCTGCATCGCGAAGGGTCTCTCGGAGCTCAGACGATCGAGGACTGGTTCCAGCCGACCTTTCTGGACAGCAACTTCTGGCTGATGTGGTCGACGATGTTCTCCTTCCAACCATGGCATTCCGTGGTCGAGATGCGGCGCTACCTGCGACGGTTCATCCATCTCTTTCCCGGTTTCACCCGGATCGCCGGCATCCTGCGCACCCGCTACAATCAGTATGATTCCCTGATCGCACCAATCGTGAGCTGGCTGCGCGACCGAGGCGTGCAAATCGTCACCGGCACGCAGGTCGTCGACGTGCGGATCGAGGGCACGCGGCAGGACCGCCGCGTCAGTGCGCTGGCCTTTGCCAGCGGCGAGGAGATACCGGTCGCCGAGACCGACAAGGTCTATCTCACGCTCGGCTCGATGACCGATGCCTCGGTGACCGGATCGAACGACCGCGCGCCCAGCCGCGATGACCGCGAGGGCGGTGCCTGGACGCTGTGGCGAAAGCTGGCGGCGGAACATGAGGGCTTCGGCCGTCCCGAGGCGTTCTGCGGCGCGACCGACAAGACCGCGTGGCATTCCTTCACGGTCACGCTCGACGGCCCCGATTTCTTCGAGTTCATGGAGGATTTCACCGGTAACCGCACGGGCACGGGCGGACTCGTGACCTTCGCGGACTCGGGCTGGACGCTCTCGATCGTGCTCTTCCACCAACCCCATTTCCGCGGCCAGAAACACGGTACCTATGTCTTCTGGGGATATGGCCTACGCGGAGACCGTCCCGGCGACTTCACCACAAAACCGATGTGGGAGGCGACCGGCGACGAGATCCTGACCGAGCTTTTCGGCCATATGGGCCTGACGCACGAACAGCAGGACTGGTTCAAGACCGCCCGCGTGATCCCTTGCCGGATGCCGTTCATCACCAGCCAGTTCATGCCGCGTCAGCCCGGGGATCGCCCCGACACGAGGCCCAGCGGCGCCAGCAACTTCGCGATCATCGGGCAGTTCTGCGAACTGCCGCGCGATTGCGTGTTCACGGTGGAATATTCCGTCCGCTCCGCCCGGGCCGCGGTGGCGAGCCTGACGGGACGGATCACACCTCCCCCGCCGGTCGCACGCACGGACCTTGATCCGAAGGTTCTCTTCAACGCCGCGCGGGTGCTGATGGGCATGTAGCCCTTCGGAACGCGCGGCCTGTGGCCGATGCCGGCACGGTCTGCCACAGCCGTCGACGACGCGCGGACCGGGACGGCGACGCGGCTCAGGAGGCGAGCTTCTTCTCGGCTGCGAAGGGGCTGAGGCCCAGCCATTTCTGCATCGAGGCCACCACATCTCGGGACCCGATAAGGTCGAGCTTGCGGGCGGCCTTCGAAACGGTCGTGAGGCCCATCCAGATCTCTGTCATCGTGCGCAGATCCGTCGTGACGAAGAGGTCCACATCGAAGCCCGGATCGACCTGACACAGATCGACATCGCCGCTCGCCTCCACGATCAGCCACCACGAGGATTTTGACGCCGCGAGCTCGGGGAAGTGGAAATTCAGGACAGTCCGGCCC
Organism: Thioclava sp. F28-4; assembly: GCF_002020045.1. Taxonomy (NCBI): domain Bacteria; kingdom Pseudomonadati; phylum Pseudomonadota; class Alphaproteobacteria; order Rhodobacterales; family Paracoccaceae; genus Thioclava; species Thioclava sp. F28-4. The sequence goes on from NZ_MPZQ01000001.1 coordinate 15,928, forward strand.
GGAGGAAGCGGTGAAGGATCGAGATTGCGGCGCATGTCCCACATCAGCAGCGACACATCGAGCCGCTCCAGAGACGGCTCGGATTCCACCCATTTCTGCCCCCAGATCCCGAAGGCCTCGACGAGCGGCAGCAGGTCCTTTCCCGCATCGGTGAGAAGGTAGTCGACGGCTTGAGTGCCCGCGACCGGGTGTCTCTCGACGATCCCGGCCGCCTCCAGCTCCCGCAGGCGCTGCGCAAGCAGTGTGCGCGACATGCGCGGGACACCTCGCCTGATATCGTTGAAGCGGGTCGATCCGGCCACGAGTTCGCGCACGAGGACCATCGTCCACCGGGTGCAGAGGATTTCGGCGGCCATCGCGACCGGACAGAACTGGAAATAGCTGGCGTTGGACATCGGAGATCTCCTCCATGGCTTTTCCCAGCATAGCGCAAATTGCGCTTCTTGTATCCAACTCCGTGCCCACACCCTGTGCCCGTGCAGGCCGGTCCAGTTTCGCCACTGGTTTGAGACCCGCGGCGCGCTCATCCTTTCAGAACCGCAAACAATCGAACGCGGCAGACGCGCGAGGGGTGGATCGCGTCGCTGTGCGCCATGATCTCACAGGGAGGAAGACATGTCGGATATCATTGAAATGAACGGGCTGGACGGCACGCGCAAGAAGATCACCGGCGCGGACCGGGAGGCCCTTGGAGCAGCTCTGCGCGGCAAGGCCCTGATCGAGGGAGATGAGGGCTATGACACCGCGCGGTCGATCTGGAACGGGATGATCGATCGCAAACCGGGGCTCGTCGTGCATGCGATGGGAGCCAGCGACATTCAGGCCGCGGTCGCCTTTGCCAAGGATAAAGGGCTTCGGATGGCCGTTCGGTCCGGCGGCCACCAGATTGCCGGTCTCGCGGTCGAGGACGGCTCGCTGATGCTGGACCTGTCGGGCATGCGCTCGGTTCACGTCGATCCTGAGGCCGGGACCGTCCGGGCCGAACCGGGCGCGACACTGGGCGATGTCGATCGCGAGTCGCAGGTGCATGGGCTTGCCGTGCCTGTCGGCGTGAACTCGACAACCGGGATCGCGGGGCTGACACTTGGCGGCGGCTTCGGCTGGATCACCCGGAAATACGGGATGACGGTCGACAACCTCTTGTCGGCCGACGTGGTGCTGGCCGATGGGCGCTGCATCCGGGCGTCGAAAACGGAGCATCCGGACCTTTTCTGGGCGCTGTGCGGCGGGGGCGGCAATTTCGGGGTGGTGTCCTCCTTCGAATTCCAGGGTCACGCCATCGGCACCGAGGTTCTGTCCGGCCTCGTCATCCATCCCTTCGCGGAGGCGGCCACTCTGCTGCCGAAGTTTCAGGAGATATGCGACAAGGCGCCGGACGAGCTGACGGTCTGGTCGGTCCTGCGCAAGGCGCCTCCCCTGCCCTTCCTGCCTGAAGACTGGCACGGGCGCGAGGTGCTGATCTTCGCGGCCTGCTATGTGGGCGACATGGCCAAGGGCGAAGAGGCCATGCGCGAGCTGCGCGCCCTCGGCACGCCCATTGTCGATGTGATCGGCCCGCATCCCTTCACCGGCTGGCAGGCAGCCTTCGATCCGCTGCTGACGCCCGGCGCGCGCAATTACTGGAAGAGCCGGGATTTCCTGAAGCTCGGGTCCGGCACGATGGAGGCGATACTGGGCGCGGTCGAGGAGCTTCCCGATCCGCAATGCGAGATCTTCATCGCCCATGTCGGCGGCGCGATGGCCCGCGTCCCGTCCGACGCGACCGCCTATCCGCAGCGCGACAGCCACTTCACCATGAACGTTCACACCCGCTGGGACGACGCGGCGAAGGACAAGGCCTGCATCACTTGGGCGCGCGACCTGTTCAACGCGACGGCGGCGGACGCGGCGCCCAGTGTCTACGTGAACTTCCTGCCAGCGGATGACGCGGATCGCCTTGCCGAGGCCTATGGCGGCAACCTCAACCGGCTGCAGGAGATCAAGGCGCGCTACGACCCCACGAACCTCTTCCGGGTCAATCACAACATCCAGCCGCAGCGTGTGCAGCAGGCCGCGCAATGAGCCCTCATCCCGGGCGCGACCCAGCGCCCGGGGTCCAAGCTGCAAACAGTTCGGATAGCGAACAAGGAGCAAGAACGATGGAACAGACCCTCTACGACCGGCTGGGCGGAAAGCCCGGGATCAAGGCGCTCGTCGACGATGTCCTCGAGGCGCATATGGTAAACCCCGCAATCAGCGCCCGTTTCCTGCCATACCGCGAAAGACCGGACGACCTGAAAGACGCCAAGGCCCAACTCTGCGCTTTCTTCGGCGCAGGCAGTGGCGGCCCCGAGCAATATACCGGGCGCGACATGGTGGCGGCGCATCGGGGCATGAATATCAGCACCGGCGAATACATGGCCGCAATCGACGACATCATGTCGGTCCTCGCCGCGCATGAGATCGACGAGATGACCCGCAAGGACGTGCTGATGATCGGCTACTCTCTCAAGGGCGACATTACGAACCAATGAACGTGTCGGACGGGGTGGCTGTGTCGTCAATATTCGGACGCAGCTATGGGAGCCTCGCTGCCTTTTTACGCTCCGGTTAGTCGGCACTGACATTCGGCGTGCCAAGCTCAGGCGACCAATACCTCGAAGTATTGGTATTTCGACTCCAATTCGGCTGGCACCTTCTGGCTGGCCGGAGCTAATCTCGAGATGAGCTAAGAACACTTGGTGAACGCAGCCAAGCCAACCCTTCTGTCAAGCCGAGCGATTTTTCGGCTCGATAGCGTGATCGGACTACCGAAAATACCTTGCCGCGCCGAAATCGAACACCCATCCTTAGGACATCCAACTGTGGCAAAAACCACGGGACTACGCAGAAAACCCTTAACGACTTCAACTTCTTAAGACTGAATCCAAGACAGCCCCGTTCCCTGCCGCCGGAGCCAAATCTCACGCAGGAGACTGACTTCAGAGAGAAAAACCCAGAGTTCGCTCCGGGCTTTCTTTTTTCTGGCTTCCCGAAGGCACAAACGCGGCACGCTCCAAGGCACATTTGCGGCACGGACCGACGGAGCCGCGCCGGGGGCTTACTGCGCGTCGCGCGCCGCCTGCACCGCTTGCATCCGCTCGGGCCATGTCGATCGGATGAAGCCGAGGATATCGAGGATCTGCGCGTCATCGAGCGTTCCGCCGAAACCCGGCATCCCGCTTGGGAAATCGGCAACCCCGCGCGCGGCCAGCGCCTCTGCCCCACCCTGCTTGACGTAATCGAACAGCAGCGCGGTCTCGTGGTGCCATGTGTGGCCGGTTTCGTCATGCGGCGGGGCGGGCAGGACGCCATCGGGCCCCGCCTCGCGCCAGTCCGGCTGACCTTCGAGATTGGCACCGTGGCAGCTCGCGCAGTTCTGCGTATAGAGTTCCTTGCCCGCCGCGATATCGCGCCCGTCGAGCAGGCTGGCGGCGTGCGCGCCCCCTGCCCCGAGCAAGACCACGGCAACCAGACCTACGGCTTCAATTCGCATCGCCGCTCACTCCCGATACTCGTCATGGCACTCCTTGCAGGTCACCCCGAGCTTGACGAGAGCAGGTCCAAGCGCTTGCCGGGACTCGATCGGCTTCGAGAGCGAACCGGCCGCTTCCTCCAGCGCCTGCGCCTGACCGCGGAAGTCATGGAATTCGTCCCAGATCGACGGATGGGCCTCGGATTTCGGGTCCTGCGCCTCGGGCTTGAAGAGCACCGGAATCTGTCCCGCTTCCGCCTCGATCCGGGTGATCGCGCGCCGGACCTTTTCGGCTTCGAAGTCTCTCTCGCCCTTCGCCATCGTACTCAGAAGCTTCATCTCGGTCCCGAGCCGCTTCATGCCTTCCATCCGCGCGAGAACCTGCGGGTCCTCCACCCCGCCATGCGCGAACGCCATCGGCGCCCAGCCAAGTAGGAACAGGGTCGTCATCAGGGGTTGTTTCATCTTCACTCCTTTCATCGGAAACTCAGGTCACGTCGATCCAGGACGACATTCCTGCCGCCGCATGGGCGAGCATGTGGCAGTGCAAAAGCCATTTGCCGGGGTTGTCGGCGGTGAACGCGACCTCGTGGCTGCGTCCGGCGAAGGTCAGCACCGTGTCGCGCATCGGGCCTAGGCGTCCATCCTCAAGCACCTCGCGGAAATGCATCCCGTGCAGGTGCATCGCATGCGGGAAGGCTGTGTCGTTGACGAAGCGCAGCCGCACCGGCTCGCCCTTGGACAGCTGCGCAAACGGCGTGTCCCCAGGCCCGGCCTTGCCGCCGAGCGTCCAGAAATTGCCGCTCTGCATCAGCCCCTGCATCTGGCTGCGTGACATCCGGCCCATCGCGCCGCCTTCGATCTTCATCTCCAGCGGACGGGCCTGCGCGAGATCGGGCGGGGCCATGTTCGGATTGGGCGGCAAAGGCGCAGGCGCGTCACGCCGCGTGCGGCTCGCCTCGCCGGAAATCTCGAAGGCGACCTGGCTGTGCCATTGGTCGTCATTGCCCAAACGCTCGATCGCCGCCTGAGCCCCGTCGCCGGTCACATCGACGATCAGATCGACGCGTTGCGCGGGCGCGAGGATCAGTTCCTCGGGAATGGGCTCCGGCGCGGGCAGCGACATCCCGTCCAGCGCCACCTGCCAGCCCGATAGCCCGGTCAGTCGCAGCACGAAAATCCGCGCATTGGCGGCGTTGATCAGGCGTAGCCGCAACCGCTCGTGGCGTTTCGCTTTCAGGGTCAGGGCGTAATGCCCGTTGGTCCCCACCAGATTGCCGAAACGCCCACCGTGGCTGAGGTCCATCGGATGGGTAAAATCCGGCTCCAGTTGCGCGGTGTCGGGATCGAGCAGCCAATCGTCGAGCAGCAGCACCTCGTCGCGATCGACATCCGGCGCGTCGGGCTCCTCGATGATCAGCGCACCGGAGAGGCCGCGCGCGACCTGCTCCATCGAGTTCGTATGCGCGTGATACCAATAGGTGCCCGCATCCGGCACAACGAAATCATAGTCGAAGGTCTGGCCGGGCGGCACGGCATCCTGCGTCAGCCCCGCCACGCCATCCATCGCGTTGTCGATGCGGATGCCGTGCCAATGCACCGAGCTTGGCACATCGAGCTTGTTGACGAAGCGCCGTTGCAGGCGCGCGCCCTGCGGCACCCGCAGCTGCGGCCCCGGCAGCGTGCCGTCATAGGACCAGACCTCGGTTTGCGGATAGCCCTCGGGGGCGATCTGGGCCATGGCGCGCTGAGCGGTCAGCGGCGTCGGGGCGGTTGCCGCGTTTCCGATGCGCGCCGTCAGCGCCGTGGCCCCCATTCCGGCAAGGACCGCGCGGCGGGTCAGTGTGACGTTCTGCATATTATTCGATCCCGTTCGCGCGCTGCAATTCGCGCACATAAGTGACGATATTGGCGACATCGCCACGGGTCAGACCCTCCTGCGGGGGCATGTTGCCGAACTTCCAGTGATGCGCGCGCACGCCTGCCTGAACGGCGGCCTGGAAGGCCATGTCGCCGTGATGGGACGGCTCGTAGATTTTGTGCACGAGGGGCGGGCCGAAGCCCATCTTGCCGGTGGCATTCGCGCCGTGACAGGCGGCGCAGGTCGCGTCGAAAGCGCGTTTGCCCATCTTGGCCTGTTCGGTCAGGGAGGTCGGCAAGGTGACAGCAACGAGCGGTTCGCCTTGGGCAGGCGTGGCCGCCTCGGCTTCGTTCGCGGTTTCGGGTTGCATCACGAGCCAACTGCCCGCAGCGAGGGCCGCGACGACCGCGGCAGAGAGAATATAGCGTTTCATAGAGTATCCTGTTCGATCATGCGCCCAGACTTGGGACGCGACAGACGAGCCCCCTCAAGGGCCAGCGACGGTGTGATCGATCAGATACGCGGTGGCGGAAGGTCGAGCTGGGGCTCATGCGCCAAGGGCGCGGGCGTCTCCGCAGGCAGGAGCGTCACGGACAGGTCGGCCCGGCTCAGAGAGAATTCCGGCGCGAAGTCCAGCGTAGCCGAGACCATCATCTGCGCGTGGGGGCAGGTCTTGTCCTGCATCGGCCCCGCATCGTGATGGCTTTCGGGACAGGCTGCACAATCGCTGACGGTGATTGCGTCCATCGCATCCATCGCACGTGCATGGGTCATCGCGGCAGCGGGCGCGCCCAACTGCGAAAGACCGACCAAACAGACCAGCCCGACGATGACGATATGCAGCGCTTTGCGCATGGCTCTCCCGGTTCTCCCTGCCCTCTATCTGGTGGGCTCTGGCGCGGCTGTCAATTCCCGCGCTGCCCCATCAGGTCATCGAGGATCGCACAATCGGGGGCATCGTCGCCATGACATTGCGCGATCAGACGCTGGAGTTGCGCCTCCAATGCACTGAGAGAGGCTATCTTTGCGCGCACGGCTTCGAGGTTTTGCTGCGCGAGCGCACGCACATCGCGACTGGCCCGCCCCTCATCGGCGCTCAAGCTGAGCAGGCGGCGACATTCCTCGAGCGAGAACCCCAGATGGCGCGCCTGCGCCAGAAGCCGCAGCTGCTCCACGCAGGCGTCCGAGAAATCGCGATAGCCATTCGCGCGCCGGTTGGGCGTGACGAGGCCGATCTCCTCGTAATAGCGGATCGTCTTGACCGGCAGCCCGGTCTGCGTCGCGGCGGTTCCGATATTCATCTGCATAGGCCTCCTGTGCCTAATATAAACCTTCCAGTGACTGGAAGATAAAGTCACGCTCACGTGAGGGCCGCCGGAACATAGGGACGCGGGACCGGGTTTGGGAAAAAGATCGGTTATACTCTTGACCCTCCAGCAGCTGGAAGCCCTATCTGATCGGGCGAAGTTGCCGAAAGGATGAACGGATGACATCGCAGCACGCCCACCACGAGACCCACGACACGCAGGAAACGACGGACGCGATCACGCGTGACCCAGTCTGCGGAATGACGGTCGACCCGAATGCCGACAAGCCCAGTGCCGAGCATGACGGCCATCTCTACCACTTCTGTTCGCAAGGCTGTCACGACAAGTTCGTGGCCAAGCCGAATGACTACATCAAGGCGACCGACCCGGTCTGCGGGATGTCGGTCGAGCGCGCAACGGCGAAATATATGGCCAAGCTCGACGGCGAGCGGTTCTATTTCTGCTCCGAGGGCTGTCAGCACAAGTTCGAGGCCCGGCCCGAGGATTATCTGGGCGTTCGTCCCGCTGCCAAGGCAATGCCCGAAGGCACGCAATATACATGCCCGATGCATCCCGAGATCGTCGAGGACAAGCCCGGCGACTGCCCGAAATGCGGCATGGCGCTGGAGCCGATGAGCCCCAGTGCCGATAGCGGCCCGAACCCCGAGCTCGTCGATTTCCGGCGCAGGCTCTGGATCATGGGGCCGCTGGCGGCTGCGGTCTTTGTGCTGGAGATGGGCGCGCATATCGGGCTGCCCTTCGCCGAGTGGATCGGGCCGAAAGCCTTTCTCTGGCTGCAATTCGCGCTGGCGACGCCGGTGCTGTGGTTCGCGCGGCCCTTCTTCGTGCGCGGCTGGAAATCGGTGGTGAATGTCTCGCCCAACATGTGGACGCTGATCGCTTTGGGTACGCTCGCAGCCTATCTGTTCTCGCTCGCAGGGCTTCTGGTGCCGGGTATCTTCCCCGCCGAGATGCTGAACGAGCACGGGCTTCCGCCGGTCTATTACGAAGCCTCGGCGGTGATCCTCGTGCTGGTTCTGGTCGGCCAGATCATGGAGCTTTCCGCACGCGAGAAGACCGGTGACGCTATCCGCGCGCTGATGGACCTCGCCCCGAAAACCGCGCGCCGCGTGGGGGAAAACGGCGAGGAAGACGTGCCGCTCGATCAAGTGCAGACGGGCGACAAGCTCCGCGTGCGCCCGGGCGAGACCGTGCCGGTGGATGGTGTGGTCGCGGAAGGCTCCTCTGCCATCGACGAGAGCATGATCACCGGTGAGCCGGTCCCGGTCGAGAAAGCCCAAGGCGATGCGGTCACCGGCGGCACGCTGAACAAGCAGGGCAGCTTCGTGATGGAGGCGCAGGCGGTGGGCTCGGAAACCACGCTTTCGCGCATCGTCGAGATGGTCGGCAAGGCGCAACGCTCGCGCGCACCGATCCAGGGGCTGGCCGACCGTGTGGCGCTCTACTTCGTGCCCGCCGTGGTGGCCTGTTCGATCCTCGCCTTCATAGCCTGGCTCGCCTTCGGCCCCTCGCCCGCACTGGGCTATGCGACCGTGGCCGCCGTCTCCGTCCTCATTATCGCCTGCCCCTGCGCGCTGGGTCTCGCCACGCCGATGTCGGTGATGGTCGGCACCGGGCGCGGCGCAAGCGCGGGCGTGCTGATCCGTGACGCCGAAGCGCTGGAACGCTTCGCCAAGGTCGACACGCTGATCGTCGACAAGACCGGCACGCTGACCGAGGGCAAGCCCGCGCTGACCGATGTGATCGCGGACGGGGCCTCCGAGGACGAGGTCAAATCCCTCGCCGCCGCACTGGAACGCGGCTCGGAGCACCCGCTGGCTGAGGCTATCGTGCAGGGGGCCGAGGATGCGCCCAAACTGGACGCCGAAGACTTCGAGGCGGTGACCGGCAAGGGCGTCACGGGTCGTGTCGACGGTGCGCAGGTCGCACTCGGCAACGCGGCGCTGATGGAGCAGATCGGCGCGGATATCTCCGCTCAGTCCGAGACGGTCGAGCGTCTGCAATCGGACGGCAAAACCGCGATGTATCTCGCCCGCGACGGCAAGGTGATCGGGGTAATCGCGGTGGCCGACCGGATCAAGGAGACCACAGCGGATGCCATTCGCGCGCTCCACGAGGAAGGCCTGCGGATCGTCATGGCCACGGGCGACAGCGAGGGCACCGCGCGGGCCGTCGCGCGCGAACTGGGCATCGACGAGGTCCATGCCGGGGTCTCGCCCGAGGACAAGGCCGCGCTGGTCGAGAAACTGCGCAAGGATGGCGCCTCGTTGGCGATGGCGGGCGATGGGGTGAACGACGCGCCTGCGCTCGCCGCTGCCGATGTCGGCATCGCCATGGGCACCGGCGCGGATGTCGCGGTCGAAAGCGCGGGGCTCACGCTGGTCAAGGGCGACCTGACCGGCATCGTCCGCGCGCGCCGTCTGGCCGAGGGCGTGATGCGCAACATCCGCCAGAACCTTTTCTTCGCTTTCGCCTATAACACCGCGGGCGTGCCGATCGCGGCGGGTGTGCTCTACCCGGTCTTCGGCGTGCTGCTCTCGCCTGTGATCGCGGCGCTCGCGATGAGCTTCTCGTCGGTGTCGGTGATCGGGAACGCCTTGCGCTTGCGGAGGCTGAAGCTGTGACATCGGCGCGCAAAGATGACAGAGTTACGCAAAACTCCGGAGGACTCATGACACGTTTTCTTAGCATTCTCGCCCTCTTGGCGTTGCCCGCCGTCAGCTACGCGCACGGAGATGGCAGCGCGGATGGGAGCGCGCATGACATGATGTCGGGCGATCACATGATGATGGACGACACGGACATGGGCGACCATGAGCATATGGGCGACGACGAAGACATGCCCGCACATGACGACCACATGATGTCCGACGACGCTCATGCCGACGGGCAGATGCCAATGACCTCGACCGCGCAGATGCCCGGAATGCAATCCGAGGACACGGGCGCGATCACCGAGCCGGGCCAGTCCGCCTTCGCGGCCATTCAGGAGATCGTCGCCTATCTGCTCGCCGATCCCGAGACGGATTGGAACCGCGTCAATATCGAGGGTCTGCGCCAGCATCTGATCGACATGAACAATGTCACCCTGCTCGCCAAGGTCAAAGAGGACGACATCGAAGGTGGCGCGCGCTTCGAGGCGACTTCCGACGACCCTGAGGTTACCGCGTCCATTCGTGCGATGGTGCCCGCCCATGTCGCGACGATGAACGGGGTCGAGGGCTGGAAGATGAGCGCCGAGGAAATCTCCGGCGGCAGCGCGCTCACCGTGACCGGCGCGGATCCGCAGAAGATCCGCGCGCTCGGCTTCATCGGCATCCTGACGGTCGGCGCGCACCATCAGCCGCACCATCTGGCGATGGCGAAGGGCGAGATGATGATGGGGCATTGAGGTCCCGATGTGCCTCGAATAACCCCATTCGCGAAGGGGCGAAAAGCAGGGGCTCGCCGGTGAAACTCGGCGGCTCCGACCTTCCGTTTGCGCTTTGGGTTGTGACAGCTTCGGCGTTAGAAATCGGCGACCAGCGGCGCTTTTCCGGCTTTTCCCACGTCCCGAGACTGCAGCTCCCCCGTGCCGCCGAGGCACGCGACACCCTTGTCGTGACGGATCAGGATGATCGCCGGGTTGCCTATCTTTTCCGACCGGATCGTCGCGGCGAGCGCGCCAAGCTGGCAGGTCGCGATCCTCTGACGATCGGTCGAGATATCCGAAACGATCTCGACCTCGGAGGCAGCCGGGACACCCGCCGCGATAAGGTTCGCCTCGATCACGGGCGCCTGCCGCACGCCCATATAAAGCGCGAGCGTCGTGCCCGGGCGTGTGGATGCCCCCCAATCGGGCGTGTCGTCGCCCGCGCGACACATGCCGGTGGCGAAGACCACGCGGTCGGTGGCGCCGCGTTCCGTCAGCGACCGGCCGAGGGCCGCCCCTGCCGCGGAAGCCGCGGTGACCCCGGGCACGATCTCGACCGGGATACCGTTCGCGCGCGCGGCGGCGAGTTCTTCGGTAGCGCGTCCAAACATGCACGGATCGCCGCTTTTCAGCCGCACGACCCGTTTGCCCTGCAGCGCCGCCGCTACGATCACCGCGTCGATCCGTTCCTGCGGCCAAGCACAGGCGCCGACGGCCTTTCCGACATAGACAAGCTCGGCCTCGCTCCGCGCCAGCTCGAGCACCTCCGGGTCGACGAGGCGATCGTAGAAGACGATATCGGCTTGGCTCAGACGCTGAGCCGCCCGAAGCGTCAGCAGGTCCCGTGCACCGGGGCCCGCCCCGACGAGCGCGATCGCGCCCTGTTTCGCGCGATCGGGCGCGGATCGGGTCGGGGTCGTCGCCTTGGGCGAGACGCCTGCCAGAGCCAGTCGCCAGTCGCGAAAAACCTCGCTCATGAAGGCCAGAATCCCCGGCTTGCGGGCGCGAAGCGCGGCGTCGCTCGGGGCAAAGGGGGATGCGGCAGAGAGCTTCATGATCATCTTCCTATCAAGCGGCGCGCGCGCTGTGTCGGCGTGCCCAGAGATCGGCGGCGCGCGCGCGGGGCTGTGCGATTCCGGCGGTGTCGAGCGCCAGTTCTGCCGTGCCGAGAACGATTTCGGTCGCGAAGGGATCGTCGATCTCGCCCGACCAGAGGCGCCCCAGATCGGCGGGATCGGGGGTTTCGTCGGCAAGGCGGCGGGTCACGTCGAGGCGCTCGGGCGCTTGCGCCGTCCAGGCTTGCCCCGACCGCAAGCCGAAGAGCGCGATGTCCTTGCCCGGATGGCGCTCGAACTCGCCGCCACCGCCCTTGATCACCGTCATCGCCTCCAGCCCAAGCAGCGCGCAGGCATCGGCCTGCAGCTCGCGATAGGGCGGATGGAACACGCCTTGCACCGAGGCCCGCGCGCCGCCCGGGTTGAGCACGCGCAGCACGGTATTGATCGCCGAGCGCAGCCCCAGAACCTCGCGCAGCCGCAGCAGATCGAGCGCGCGCGGCGCGAAATTTTCGAGCGGCAGATAGGCGATCTTGTCGCGTTCCAGTAGCGCGGCGGCATCCTGCATTTCCCGCGCCACTGCGATCCCGGCGCCTGCGAGCGCGTCGCGCACGGAAGCCACGGGCGATTGATGCGAGTTCCAGCCGTGGAGCAGAACCGGCTCTCCCGCCATTGCCACCAGCCGCGCGGACAGCAAAAACCACGGCAAGCCCCGCGAACGCCCCGCCGCATAGCTCGGCCAGTCGAGCGCGGGCGTTGGTCCCGTCCAACCCGGCACGGTCTCACGAATGGCTTCGGCGAAGCCCGCGATCTCGGCGGCACTCTCGCCGCGATAGCGCATCAGCATCAAAAGCGCGCCGACGGCTTCGGGGGCCGCCTCGCCACGCAGGATCTGGCCCATCGCGTCGCGAGCCTCATCGCGCGTCAGCGACCGCGCGCGGCCCGGACCGCGGCCCATCGCGTGGATATAGGGAGCGAGGCTCATTCGGCGGCCTCGCGGGGTTGGGCGCTCGCCAGCAGCGCCGCGAGTTCCGGTCGGCAGGAGCCGCAATTGGTGCCCGCCTGCAAGGCCGCGCCGATCGCCTCGACGGAGGCCAGCCCCTGATCGGCAATCGCGGCAAGGATCGTGTTCACGCCCACATCGAAACAGGCGCAGACGATCGCGCCCGGATCGGGCTGATCGGCACCGGCGCGCCCAGCCAGAAGGCTCGGTTGATCGGTCTCGCCCAGAAGTGCCGCGACATGGCCGCGCGACACCGCGACCGGCTCGGGGGCCGCAAAAAGAACCGCCGACACACGGTCTTCGACCATCAGTGCGATCCGTGCGAGGCCCCGGCCCGCATCGATCATCGTGACCGCTTCGGCCTCGGGCAAAGCGAAGAGGTCACGCGCGAACGCCTCCCAATCCGCAGGCGCCTCGCGCCCGGCCAGCTCGATCCGCCAGCCGCTCTTGCTGCGTGCCTTCGCCCAGTAACCGGCGCGCGGCGTGACATCAGCCACGCTCACGGCAAAGCCGAACCATGCGGCCTGATAGGGGGAGACCTGGACCGCGCAGCCCTTGCTTTCGGGCTGGCCCGAGACGGGATCGACATGGGCGGCGACCAGCGCATCGACGCGTCCATCGGAGGCGGTCTCGCCCGTCCAGTGCATCGGTGCGAAGACCGAACCGGGTTGCATCCGGATGCTTTCCAGAACGCGCAGAACTGCGCGAGCCTGAGCATTTTTCACTTCCGCCAGACCTGCCGCGCGCAGCCCCAGTTTGGCCACGTCCGAGGGGTGAATTTCCAGATAAGGCTCGGCCATATGCAGGCTCAGGCGCGGCGATTTCGCGGTGCGCGTCATCGTGTGCCAATGATCGCGCACGCGGCCCGTGTTGAAGCGGAAGGGCGTCTGCGGGCTCAGCGCGGTTTTCGGCGCGCGCGGCGTGATCGGCAGCATCCGGCCCTTGCGGTCGGGCGTGAAAAACCCGCCCTCGGCAAAGAACCGACCGCCTTTCTTCTTAGGCCCCTGCGGCCAGGTGAAAGGCGCGAGCGCCTCATACTCGGCCTGCGAGATCGTCTTGAAATCGGAGATATCGAAATCGCGACCCAGCTGCCCTGCTACCTCCGACAGCGCCGCGTATTCCCGGAAGATCTCCGCCGGGCCGTCATAGGCGAACTCCGCAGCCCAGCCCATTTTCGCGGCTACGTCGCAGATGATCTTCCAGTCGTGACGGGCCTGACCGGGCGCAGGCAGAACGGCGCGCTGACGCGAAATGCAGCGCTCGGAATTGGTGACGGTCCCGTCCTTCTCACCCCATCCGGTCGCGGGCAGGATCACATCGGCCAGCTTCGCGGTATCGGTGCCGGCGGTGATATCCGAGACCACCACGAAATCGCAGCCCGCGATGGCGTCGCGCACGCGGTCGGCCTCAGGCATCGAGACGGCGGGATTGGTGCAGATGATCCAGAGCGCCTTGATCCGGCCCTCCTCGACCGCGCGGAACATGTCGACCGCCTTGAGGCCCGAACCGGGCGCCATCGTCGGGCTCGCCCAGAAGCCCTGCACCGCGTCGCGATGGTCCGCGTTCTCGATATCGAGGTGACAGGCGAGCATATTCGCCAACCCACCCACCTCGCGCCCGCCCATCGCATTGGGCTGACCCGTGACCGAGAACGGCCCCGCGCCGGGCTTGCCGATGCGGCCCGTTGCGAGGTGGCAGTTGAGGATCGCGTTGACCTTGTCGGTGCCGGAGCTGGATTGGTTCACGCCCTGGCTGTAGATCGTGACGACCTTCTCGGAGCCAATCCAGAGCCGCGTGAACTCGGCCAGATCGGCGGCGCTGAGACCGGTCGCGGACGGATCGCTTTCCTGTGCCGCCGCGAGCGCGTCGTCAAACCCGTTGACGTGGGCCGCGACGTAAGCCCGATCCACCGCGTCCTGCGCGGCGATCTCGGTCAGCAGCGCGTTGAACAGCGCCGCATCCGCCCCCGGCGCCACGGCCAGATGCAGATCGGCGATGTCGCAGGTTGCGGTGCGGCGCGGATCGACGACCACGACGCGCATCTCGGGCCGCACCTTCTTCGCCGCCGCGATCCGCTGATAAAGCACCGGATGGCACCAGGCGAGGTTCGACCCCACCAGCACGATGAGGTCGGCCTGATCGAAATCCTCGTATTGCCCCGGCACGGTATCGGTGCCGAAGGCGCGCTTGTGCCCCGCCACCGACGAGGCCATGCAGAGCCGCGAATTGGTGTCGATATTGCCCGAGCCAATGAAGCCCTTCATCAGCTTGTTGGCGACGTAGTAATCCTCGGTCAGAAGCTGGCCGGAGACGTAGAACGCCACGCTGTCGGGACCGTGTTCGGCGATGCTCGCGCGGAACTTTTCGGCCACCAGATCGAGCGCCGCGTCCCACTCCGTCGCCTGCCCGTTCACGACCGGGGCCAGAAGGCGGCCCTCCAGATCGACCGTCTCCCCCAGTGCAGACCCTTTCGAGCACAGCTTGCCCGCATTGGCGGGATGGGCCTTGTCGCCCCGGATTTCCATCCCGCCCGCACCGTCGGGCGTCGCCAGAACGCCACAGCCGACGCCGCAATAGGGGCATGTGGTGCAAATGGTCGGAGCAGCGCGGGTCATCGTTCCACTCCGGTTCAGGCGGCGCTTTGCGCGGCGAGCTTGCTTGCATCGATCAGCAAACGTCCCGCTTCGACGCGCAGATCATAGGTCGGCACCTGCCCGTCATCCGCACCCTGTGCTTCGCCCGTCTCGAGGCTGAACACCCAGTTATGCAGCGGGCAGGTCACCTTGTGGCCATGCACGATCCCCTCCGAGAGCGGCCCGCCCTTGTGCGGGCAGCGATCCGAGAGGGCGAAAACGGCATCATCGGCGGTGCGGAATACCGCGACGCAGCCCATTTTGGTCTTGATGACGCGCGCGCCCTGCACCGGGATGTCGTCGAGCGCGCCGATATCGATCCAGCTCATTCCGCAGCCTCCTTCGTGAGATCGGCGAGCGGGCTCCAAGCGCGCTCGTAGTGAGGGGTCGCGCGTTCGGCCCAGGGGTCTTTCTGATAGACGGATTGGGAGATATCGAAGCGCTCGATCAGCGCCGCGCGGTTCTCGAGATCGTCCACGACCTGTTCGATGATCCACTCCAGCCCGCCGGTCTTGGCGATCCATTTATAGGGCCGGTCGAGGTAGTTCGCGCTCTCACGATAGAGCTGCAGGAAAGCCACCGAGATATCGATTACCTCCTGTTCGGTCGCGACCTTGGCCAGCGGCTCGGTCTCTTTCAGCTCCATCCCGGCCGCGCCGCCGACGCTGATCTCGAAGCCCGAGTCCACACAGACCACGCCCAGATCCTTGCAGGTGGCTTCGGCGCAATTGCGCGGGCAGCCCGTCACCGCCATCTTAAACTTATGCGGCGTCCACGAGCCCCAGAGCCGCTTTTCCAGCTTGATCCCGAGCCCGGTCGAGTCCTGCGTGCCAAAGCGACACCAATCGGTGCCCACGCAGGTCTTCACCGTGCGCAGACCCTTCGTGTAGGCGTGGCCCGAAACCATTCCGGCGGCATTCAGATCGGCCCAGATATGCGGCAGATCCTCTTTCTTGATGCCCAGAAGATCGATGCGCTGCCCGCCCGTGACCTTGACCGTCGCGTCGTATTTCTTCGCAGCCTCGGCAATCGCCAGCAGTTCCTCCGGGGTGGTCATCCCGCCCCACATGCGCGGCATCACGGAATAGGTGCCGTCCTTCTGGATGTTCGCGTGGTTGCGTTCGTTCACGAAGCGGCTTTGAGGGTCGTCGGTATATTCCAGCGGCCAGTCGGCCAGCAGGTAGTAGTTCAGCGCAGGTCGGCAGACATGACAGCCATTGGGCGTCTTCCACCCCAGCTCCTGCATCACCGCCGGTTGCGATTTCAGCTCTTTCGCCTTGATCAGGCGGTGCACATCCTCATGCGGGTGATCGGTGCAGGCGCAGATCGGTTTCGCCGTGGGCAGGACGAAATCATCGCCCAACGTGACCGCCAGAACTTGCTCGACCAGCCCCGAACAGGTGCCGCACGACGCGCTGGCTTTGGTGGTGGCCTTGATCGCGTCGAGCGAAGTCGCGCCCGCCTCGATCGCGGCCACGATCTGACCTTTGCACACGCCGTTGCAGCCGCAGATCTCTGCGTCAGCCGGTAAGGCTGCAACGGCCGCCATAGGGTCCACCGAGGCGCCCCCCTGGAAGGCCGGGCCGAAGATCAGCGTCTCGCGCATCTCCGAGATGTCGGTGCCGTCCTTGATGAGCCCGTAGAACCAGTTGCCATCGGCCACGTCGCCATACATCACCGCGCCGATCACGCGGTCGCCCTCCAGCACGAGGCGCTTGTAGACGCCGCGCGCGGGATCGCGGAAGACGATATCCTCGCGGCCCTCGCCTTCGGCGAAATCGCCCGCCGAGAACAGGTCGCATCCGGTGACCTTCAACTTGGTCGAAACCTCGCGGGGGATGTATTCGCTGGCCTCACCGGTCAGAGTCTGTGCCGCAACCTTCGCCTGATCGTAGAGCGGCGCGACAAGGCCGAAGATCTGGCCGTCGAATTCCACACATTCGCCAAGCGACAGGATATCCGGGTCGGACGTGTGCATCTGTGCATCGACCTGAATCCCACGCCCAGTCTCGAGTCCCGCCTCTTTCGCCAGTGCGACCGAGGGACGGATGCCCACGGCCATGACCAGCAGGTCGCAGGGCAGCTCGGTGCCGTCATCCAGCTTCAGCGCCCGCAGCTTG
This sequence comes from Thioclava sp. F28-4, assembly GCF_002020045.1. NCBI lineage: Bacteria > Pseudomonadati > Pseudomonadota > Alphaproteobacteria > Rhodobacterales > Paracoccaceae > Thioclava > Thioclava sp. F28-4. The sequence continues at coordinate 32,833 of NZ_MPZQ01000001.1, forward strand.
CCATCTTCACCCAAAATCTCCTTGGAATTTGCAGAACAGCAGACTTCGATCCCGCGATCGGTGAGCGCGCGGCGCAGCAGGTAGCCCGCGGCTTCGTCGAGCTGACGCTCCATAAGGTGACCCATGATATGGACCACCGTCACATCCATACCGCGCAGGCGTAGACCCGCCGCAGCTTCCAGCCCCAAAAGACCGCCGCCGATCACCACGGCGCGCGCGCCGGGGCGCGCCGCCTCGATCATCCGGTTCGTGTCGTCGAGGTCGCGATAGGCGATCACGCCGTCCAGATCATGCCCCGGCAGCGGGATGATGAACGGGTTCGAGCCGGTGGCGATGACCAGCTTGTCGTAAGCGACCTCACCCTGCTCACCGATCACCACCTTGCGGTCGCGGTCGATCCCCACGACCTTCTCGCCGAAGCGACAGGTCACGCCGTGGGTGTCATACCAATCCGCGTCATGCGTGACGATTTCCGCATAGCTTTTCTCGCCCGACAGCACCGGCGAAAGCATGATGCGGTTGTAGTTGCCCCGCGACTCCGCGTTGAAAAGGGTGACATCCCATGCGCCGGGCGCGGCTTCGAACAGATGCTCGAGCATCCGACCCGAGGCCATGCCAGCACCGATAACGACCAGTTTCTGCATCTTGGTCACTCCTCAAAGATACCAGGCGACGATATGGGCGATCTCGCCGTCACGATGGATCGGCAATGCGACCATCGAGCTGTAGCCGGCAGCGATCTGCGCGCCGCCGATCACCAGCGGCAAGCCGGTGCCCAGCACCTTGCCGATCGGGCCCTGCCAGTCCTGCGCGCGCTTGGGGTTGTCCTCGTTCCAAAGCGCGCCTTCGCGCTCGCACAGGCCATCCACCAGAACCGCGCCGCCGTCGCGGCCCACACGGGCCTCGCGGGCGTCCCAAATTTCGAAACGGCGTGCGATCGGTGTGCCACGGGCCGACAGAAGCGTCGCCACATAGTTCTGATCGCCCGGCACCGGGATCGGCAGGCCGAGACCCGTGGTCAGCCCGGCCGCGCCCGCGCTTTCCGAGCGGATGAAGCGATAGCCCGAGCCCAGATCGCGCATCAGCATCGGGGTCTGCGCGGCCCAGACACCGCCCGGCAGGCCCTGACCTTTCGGGAAATGCGTGTGTTTCGAAACCCATTCGAAATGCTTGGCCGCGCCGTAATAACCATCGTCGAGCATCAGGAGCCCGTCCCGCTCGGCCCAGACTTCGATCGCGCCGGTGGTCATTTCGTCATCGCCACACAGCACGACCAGAACCGCCTTGAGCGTGTCGCCATCGAAAACCGGCAGCGCCACGGCCGAGGTCAAGCCCGCCTCTTTCGCGGCCTCGATGCGCTGGAAATAGGACCCGTCGAACCCTTTCAGGACGACCGGGCGCCCCTCGGACCAAGCCTTGCCCGGCAGACCCTCTCCCTTGCCGAAACTGGTGCGGACCGAGGCTTCCTCGAACGCCGTGAGCGCGCCGTAATCGCCCGCGGCATGGACCAGACGGTCGCCCTCGGGCACCCAGACTTCGCTGACGCCGATGAAGGCGCGTGCGGGGGTTGCGGTTGCAGTTGCAGCGTCCATCACGCGGCCTCCGATTTCTTGGGCGTGTGGCCCTGTTCATATTCTTCGAGGAAGTTCAGGACCTGCTCGCGGTAGAGGTAATAATCGGGGTGTTCGAGCAGCGCCTTGCGGGTGCGCGGGCGCGGCAGATCGACCTCCATCACCTTGCCGATCGTGGCGCGCGGGCCGTTGGTCATCATCACCACGCGGTCGGCCAGCAGGATCGCCTCGTCCACGTCATGGGTGACGCAAACGGCGGTGACCTTGGTGCGGCTCCACACTTCCATCAGCACTTCCTGCAGCTCCCAGCGGGTGAGGCTGTCGAGCATCCCGAAGGGCTCGTCGAGCAGCAGCAGTTTCGGCGAAAGCGCGAAGGCGCGCGCGATACCCACGCGCTGGCGCATCCCGTTCGACATGTCCGAGGCGGGCTTATCCATCGCATCGCCCAGACCCACGCGCTCGAGGTAATAGTCGATCACGCCCTGACGCTCGGCGCGGGAAGCCTTGGGATAGACCTTGTCCACGCCCACGGCGACGTTCTCGCGCGCCGAAAGCCACGGGAACAGCGAGGGCGCCTGGAAGACCACGGCGCGCTCTGGATCGGCGCCCTTTACCTCGAAACCGTCGAGCTTGATGCCGCCTTTCGACACATCGTTGAGCCCCGCGGTCATCGTCAGCACGGTCGATTTCCCGCAGCCCGAATGGCCGATCAGAGAGACGAATTCGCCCTTCTTCAGGGTGAGGTTGAAATCCTCCACCACGGTCAGCGGCCCTTTCGGGGTCGGGTAGATCTTGTGAAGCTGCGAATACTCCAGATACTTGTCCTCGAGCGCCGAACGGGCAGCCTCGGACACCGCTTTGGGCAGCGCGTGCAGCGGCGTGACATCGGGCAGCTTGCGCGAGCCTTCGGCCTTGGCCTGCATGCCGACATCCATCAGGTAGTTGGTGACGGCGGCGCGCAGACGCTTGAACCCCTCGTCATGGTTCATCGCACCGCGATCGCGCGGACGCGGGATGGTGACCTTGAACTCTTCGCCCAGCGTGCCGTCAGGGTTCAGCGCGATGATCCGGTCGGCCAGAACGATCGCCTCGTCCACGTCGTTGGTGATCAACACGCAGGTCTTCTTGTCCTGCTCCCAGATATGCTCGATCTCGTCGGCGAGGTTGCCACGCGTCAGCGCATCTAGCGCCGAAAGCGGCTCGTCGAGCAGCAGCACCTCGGGGTTCATTGCCAGCGCGCGGGCCACGTTGACCCGCTGGCGCATGCCCCCCGACAGCTCCGCCGGGCGGCGGCTCGCGGCGTGGCTCAGGCCCACCATCTTCACGTAGTGGTCGACCTTCTCCTGACGCTCTTTCTTCGACAGGCCGGGGAAGATCGTCTCGACCGCGAGGGCCACGTTCTGATCCACCGTCAGCCACGGCATCAGCGAGTAGTTCTGGAAGATCACGCCTCGCTCGGGACCGGGGCCGGTGACCGGCGCGCCCTTGAACAGGACCTCGCCCTTGGAGGGCATCTCGAGCCCTGCCATAAGGTTGATCAGGGTGGTCTTGCCGGTGCCGGAGAAGCCCAGCAGCACGAGGAACTCGCCCTCTTTCACGCTCAGGTCGATGCCGTTGAGCACGTCGCTGCGCGCAGTGCCTTCGCCGAAGCTTTTCGAGACGGATTTGAATTCGAGGATGCTCATGAGGATCACCGGTTGTTCGAGAAGGTGAACATCGACTGGATCGCGAACATCAGCCGGTCGAGGATGAAGCCGATGATGCCGATGGTGAACACCGCCACCATGATCCGCGCGAGGCTGTCCGAGGAGCCGTTCTGGAACTCGTCCCAGACGAATTTGCCCAAGCCCGGGTTCTGCGCCAGCATTTCCGCCGCGATCAGCACCATCCAACCAACCCCGAGCGACAGGCGCAGACCGGTGAAGATCAGCGGCAGCGCCGAGGGCAGCACCAGCTTGGTGATCTTCGTCCAGGTGCCCATCTTCAGCACTTTCGAGACGTTCACGAGGTCCTTGTCGATCGAGGCCACGCCAAGGGCCGTGTTGATGATCGTGGGCCAGAGCGAGCACAGCGTGACCGTGATCGCCGAGATCAGGAAGGACTTGGAGAACATCCCGTCGCTCGTCGTGTAGACCGCCGAGACGATCATTGTCACGATCGGCAACCACGCGAGCGGCGAGACCGGTTTGAAGATCTGGATCAGCGGGTTCATCGCGGCATTCGCGGTTTTCGACAGGCCCGCCATGATGCCCAGCGGCACCGCGACGATCGTGCCAAGCGCGAAGCCGAAGAACACCGTCTTGATCGAGGTCCAGATCTGGTCGAGATAGGTCGGCTTGCCGGTGTAGTCGCGCCATTTCACCCGGTCTTCCTTGCCGTCGGCGACCAGTTTGGCGTTACGCGCGTCCTGCCGTTCGTAGAAGGCGGCGGCCTTGTCGCGCTCGCGCAGGTGATCGGCATAGAGGACTTCGGTCTGCTCCCAGACCTGTGCGGGCCCGGGAATGGCGCCGAGCGAGGTCTGCACTTTCGGGGCCAGAACCGCCCAGACGGCGAGGAAGGCGATGATCGCCACCACCGGCACGCCGAGAAGCTGCCAGATCTCTTTCATCTGGGCCTTGGGATTATCGCCGGCCGCGGCGCGCAGAACCGGGGTGACCCAGCTCAGGCCGAGCACCTTGAACCAGCTATCGGCCTTGTTGATGCGGGTGAAGAGACGTTCGCGGCGGGCCTCGCGGGCCTGCTGAGCGGTCAGGGCGTCAGGATCGATGGCGGTCATGGCTTGGCGTCCTTGGGGGAATGTAGAGAGGAAAGGACGGGCGAGACCTCGGCGGCCCCGCCCGCAAGTCAGGGGAGTTACCCTTCGACCTTGTTGCCGACGACTTTCTGGCCCGATTTCAGACCGATCGGCAGGCTGTCGATATAGGCGTTGGGGGTGCGGCCGTTATACTCGACACCGTCGATGATGTCGGAGGTGGGCTCACGGTAACCATCGGTATCCCAAGGGAAATCAGCCTTGTCCGCGATACCTTCATCGACCAGCATCTGCGCGGCCTGAAGGTAGATCTCGGGCTTGTAGACCGACTTGGCGACCTCGTCATACCAGTCGTCGCTCTGGCTCTCGGGGATCTGGCCCCAGCGGCGCATCTGGCTGAGATACCAGACCGCATCCGAGTAGTAGGGATAGGTCGCGTAATAGCGGAAGAAGACGTTGAAGTCGGGAACGTCGCGCTTGTCGCCCTTCTCATACTCGAACGTGCCGGTCATCGAGTTCGCGATCACCTCGGCATCCGCACCCACATATTCCGAGCGGGCCAGGATCTCGACCGCCTCGGGGCGGTTGGCGTTGTCGTTCTCATCGAGCCACATCGCCGCGCGGATCAGCGCCTTGGTCAGCGCGAGCGTGGTGTTGGGGTTTTCCTCGGCGAATTCGGCGGTGATGCCGAAGACCTTCTCGGGGTTGTTCTTCCAGATCTCGTAATCGGTGATCACCGGAACGCCGATGCCCTTGAAGACGGCCTGCTGGTTCCACGGCTCGCCCACGCAATAGCCGTAGATCGTACCGGCCTCGAGGGTCGCGGGCATCTGCGGCGGGGGCGTCACGGACAGCAGCACATCGGCGCCGATCTGGCCCGACACGTCGTCGGGCGAGTAATAGCCCGGCTCCAGACCGCCCGCGGCCAGCCAGTAGCGCAGCTCGTAATTGTGGGTCGAGACCGGGAACACCATGCCCATGTTGAAGGGCTTGCCTTCGGCGCGGTAGCTCTCGACGACAGGCTTGAGCGCCGAGGCCGAGATCGGATGCACGGGCTTGCCCGCGTCATCGACGGGGATGTTCTTCTTCATCTCTGCCCAGACCTCGTTCGACACGGTGATGCCGTTGCCGTTCAGGTCCATCGAGAAGGGCGTGATGACATGCGCCTTGGTGCCGAAGCCGATGGTCGCGGCCAGCGGCTGACCGGCGAGCATATGCGCCCCGTCCAGTTCGCCGTCGATCACGCGGTCGAGCAGAACCTTCCAGTTCGCCTGCGGCTCGAGCGTGACGAAGAGACCTTCATCCTCGAAATAGCCCTTCTCATAGGCCACCGCGAGCGGCGCCATATCGGTGAGTTTGATGAAGCCGAATTTCAGCTCGTCCTTCTCGACATCGAGCATTTCCGCCAGCGCGGGGCTGACAAGGCAGGTGGTGGTGGCAATCGCTGCCAGAAGCTTTTTCATCGTTACGGTCCCTGTTGCATCGTCATGTGCGTCGAAAACGAAAAAGCCGCCCGACCCGAGCGCACCACTTCCAAGGGAGGAGGAAGATCTGCGATCAGGGTCGAACGGCTTTGTTCGGAGCCTCACAGCGATGCGAGGCGGAATATGTTGGAAATCGAAACGCCCTTGCTTCGATAGGACCAGAAAACGAGTTTTGCACCCGCAGCGTCAACAATTGGGTTTCATGCTGCGCCTGCGAAGAGCTGATTTTCTGCAGCGCGCTTAGAAAATGCTCACGAAACCGTCATGAATTCGCGAAAGGATCAAAAATCCAGCCGTCGAAGAACGCATCGCTCGGCAGAATCACCTGCCCCTGAATGGCCGGGATGGCGCCCGGAGCGGTCAGCGCGCCTTCGATCTTGTCGCGCGCCTCAGGCAGATCCGCCCCCAGATCGGCGAGATTGCGGGTGTAGAGATCGGTCCGGCAGATCGCACGCGCCGAGGCCATCGCCTCCTCGCGCGACAGCCCCAGTCTTGTCGCGAGCCTTGCCGCCACGAGCGCACCCTGCGAGGCCCAGGGGTAGCCCGCCGCGCCGGTCTGGAAGCTCATGTAGCCCGGCACGCTGCGCATCTCGCCCCGCGGCGAGATCACGAGATTGCCGGTCAACGTCCGTTCTATCAGTTCCGGCGGCAGGTCGAGATAGTCGCGCCGGGCAAGCAGCTCGGCCGCCGTCAGAAGGTTGCGCTCATGTCCAAGCCATCGCCCGGCCTGCCACACCGCCCGCATCAACCGCCGCGTCAGCCCCGGCTCGGCTTCTGCCCAGTCGTGGCGCACGGCCAGAACCTTCTCCGGCGCGTTGGCGCGTATCGCCGTACCAGGCAGCAGCATTTCACCGACCCGGTTCTCCACCGCGATAGAGCCCCAGGGCGCGCCCACGCAGAACACATCGATCTCGTCCGCCGCCAAGGCCTCGGCCATCAAGGGCGGCGGGACGGTGTGAACGTCGAGATCCTGCGGCGCGCTCAACCCGATCGCACCCAGCCAGTGATACAGAAGCTCCGCATGCATCGAGAACGGGAACGGCACGCCGATGCGCAAACGGCCCGCCGCGCCCGCGATCAGAGCCTCGCCCGCCGCGCGCGCATCCGCGAAATCGAACCCGTAGCCCTGCGACCGCATCCGATCGGCCAGCGCACGCGACACGCCAATCGAATTGCCGTTATGCGACAGGATCTGCAGGATATCGATGCGCGTGTTGAACCCGCCCAGACCCAATGCGGCGGCAATCGGCATCGGAAACAGCATATGCGCCGCCTCGAGCCGCCCCAACATCAGTTGATCGCGCAAGGTCGACCAGCTCGGCGCGGCATTGAGCGTCAGCGCGAGCCCCTCTTCCTCGGCGAAACCGATCTCGCGCGCGATGATCAGCGGCGCCGCATCGACGAGCGGGATATATCCGACCGAAATCGGCACACCGCTCATGACAGGAGCCCCGCGGCCGTCACCAGCGCATGGGCGACATCCGCGACCCGCCTGCCCTGATCCATCGCCGTCCTGCGCAGCAGCGCATAGGCCGCGTCCTCGTCGATCCCGCGCGCCTTCATCAAAAGCCCCTTTGCACGGTCGATCACCTTGCGCTCTTCCAGCGCGCGCCGGGTTGTCTCCAGCTCGGTCCGCATCCGCTGCACCATGTTGAACCGCGCAATCGCGGCGTCCATGATCGGCTTGATGCGATCCGCGCGCAGCCCGTCGACCACATAGGCGGAGACGCCCGCATCGATCGCGGCCTTCGTCGCCCCGTCATCCGAACGATCGACGAACATCGCCACCGGACGCTCCAGCGGCCCCGAAGCCAGCGTCAGCTCTTCGAGCATGTCCCGCGAGGGGCTTGCCATATCAACGAGCACGATATCGGGATTGATTTCGGAAATCCGCCGCGCAAGGCCGGTCGTCTCGGGGATCACGGTGATCTCAAAGGAGCCCGCTTCGCGCAGGCTGTCCTCGATGAGCCCCGCGCGCTCCGGGTCTGTTTCAATCACGATGATGGATAGGGCTTCGGGCATCGATCACATTCGTTTTCCGTTACGACCCGCATAGAGCCGGCAGCCAAACATGCGAAGCACGGACCTATATTGGACAAGCTCCAATTCACGGCTGACGGATTGGCGGTCAGCTTTCGAGCTCGATGCCTGATTTTTGTGCAACCCGAGGCGCGTGTCTGACCATTCCAAAAGACAGAGATCCGGCGCGGCCCGGTCTGGGAATTTGCCCCCAGTTCATTCGTCTGGTCACACTATGGAGACTTATCTTCGTTGTCGGCGCGAAGCCTGCCAAGCGAATGCTCCGAGCATTTGTCCTTATCAGCTCTGCGAAAAGTCTGCTGACAAAGTCGCCTGTTCAACCACCCGGCTGACCCGCCTTTCAAAAAAGCGAAGCGGCAGGAGTTTCCCCCTGCCGCTCCACGTCCCGGCACGTCGTGTGGCGAGCATCGGCCGGTTCGCGTAGAACCTCACATCGCTCAGCCTTCATGCCGGGAATTCCGGTCCTGATCTTCGCGAAGCCCTATTTCTGGGCGCTGCGCGACGCTGTGCTTTCCCCGTTCGCAGCTTTCTCTTCGGACAGAGTCCGGAAGAAATGAGGCCAGGCGAGGGCGGCATGGCCCTTGTTGTTCGCGATGTCATTCGTCTGGGGCTTCTTGCCCGTTTGTATTTTTTCGATAGCCATGTTCGGCCCTCCATTTTACCCGCGAGGGATACTCGCGGAATTCCTCTGGATGACCGAAAGCTTCGGTCAGTTTCGCTCGTGTCTCGGCGGTGCCTCCTAGGATGAGGCGCAACGCGGCGCCCGTCCGGTCCCGAGCCGTCGGGGCTTTCGGGGGCAGATCACGGAAGACGCCGTCGAAGTCGTTTTTGCGGGGCATAGTCCCGCTCTGGTCGCGAAATCCGGTCTGAAGACCGGCTACGGAACCGCATCAGCTGGTGCCAGATTGCGGGCGGTCTCACGGCCGTCGCGTCCGGTTCCGAATTCTCAGGTAACGGCCTGTCCGTCTTCGCGCAGAGAGAGACCTGCACGCGCAAGGGCCGAGATGTGGACGAAGATATCCCGTCTGCAGAATTGATCAGCCAAGCTCAGTCATTTCAGTAGGAAGACCGGAGCCGGCAGAGAAGAGAAATTACAGATGAGACGAGCGTAGTCCGGTATACCTAAGTGACCGCGGCCCCTTTTGCAAAGGAAATCAGCAGCGAGCGAACGGCACGCACGGCCACGTCTTTCCGAGCGCGCAATTTATATCTCGTACAATCAAGCCGTTGCGCGAAAATTCAGACGCCGAAACGCAATTTCCTCGTAATTTGGGCGCAAATCCCTTATGTCTGCACTCGCATATCTTAATTCTCGGACCCTGTTCCTCCCGGCTCAGCGACGATCTTGAGCTTTGTCGGGCCGCAGCTTTTCAAAGGCGGCAGTAAGGAAAAGGAGCTTCCCATAGGCCCATGGTGCCGTGACGCCGTTCGAGCAGACCAACCCATTCAGCCCTCCTACCGGGATGAACTTGGTCGATACCGCAATTTCTGCCCCTCGCGACCTCCACGAGAGCTTCGCATGTCAGAGGGGCCGGACCGTGATCCGCGCGCATTGACGCTGACGCCTCGCGATCCGCTTGGGATACCAAACCGGCGCGCCCTCGCGCGCAGACCTAATTCACCGCATAGAAACGGCTTAGCCCGCACTATGCCTCCGTGATCGCGCGACCGTTCAAATCGGAGCCGTCACGACCGCTTAGAAAGATACGAACCTTGATCGAAATTTACTGGGGCAAACCCATCTCCCTCGTCGTGTCGCCGGACGGCGACGTCAAAACCTTCAGCACCATCGAACAGGTGCACTACTGGCTGCGCGAGAAATGGCCGGTCACTGATACCGCACAGATCCGTGCAATTGACCGCGTCGAAGCGGCCATGGAATGTCTGGGCACCGTGGGCGACGCGCGCAGCGCGTTCCTCGGGGCCGCGACCACCGCCGGCTTTTCACCATTCGAAACCATGGATCACCCGATTGCAGCCTGATCACACAGCACATACGGCGTCGCGCGCGCGACGCGGACGGGCCGGCTCGGCCCCGAGGTTCGAAGGCCTGCGCTCAAAGCTCTTCGACGTAGCCTTCGGGGCGTGGACGGCACTGCAAGCGCCGATGATCCCGGTCCTCGCGCTGGCGCGGCGCCCCCGCCTCGTGCGCGCCGCCGTGCGGGTCTGGACCGGCGGGGTCTTCGCGCTCGCACGAGGGATCCTGCGGTTGCGCGTGCGCGAGCAAGGGCTCGAGAACAAGCATCTCGACAGCCCCTGCATCTATGTCTGCAACCACCAATCCACATGGGAGACGCTGGCCTTCAACCAGCTCGTGCCCGATGTCTGCATCATCGCGAAACACGAATTGCGGCGTATCCCGATCTTCGGCTGGTTCCTCGAACATTCACCGATGATCCTGATCGACCGCAGCGGCGGCGGGCGTGCCCTCGCCGGGATGATCACCCAGGCGCGCGAAGAAGCCGCCAAAGGCCGCTCGATCCTGATCTTCCCCGAAGGCACACGGGTCGGCGTGAACGATCGCTGTGAATTCCAGCCGGGCCTGATCGCGCTTTATCGCAAGCTCGGCCTGCCGATCGTGCCGGTCGCGCATAACGCGGGCCATGTCTGGCGCAGGGACGTGAAGACCGGGGGCACGATCACCGTCGCCTATTTCCCGGCAATCCCGCCCGGGCTTCCGGGCGCCGAGGTGAGCGCGCAGGTCGAAGAACTTCTCAATGTCGAGAAAGACCGCCTGCCCCCCTGCACTGCTCTGAGCGACAACGCAAAATAGGTGGCGCCCTTTTGGCAGCGGGCCGCCCTCGCCTCTTGTGGTGCGGCCCCGCTGGCCCCGTCCCTATCGAGCTTCGAATTTCCGACCGCGACACATCCCAGGCATCTTGATATCGGTGACACGCGGGCCGATCAGGCATTTCTCAAGCCGCGATGAAGATCTAAGGTCGACATCCTGTTGGCCGCGCTGCCTCCACCGCTATGCATGAAGGTTCTTTCCATGGCCACCAAACCGATGTTGCACCCGCGCAATCAACACCGGGCGGGGTACGACTTTGAGCGCCTGATCGTGCAAACCCCGGAGCTGGAGGCATTCACGACACGAAACCCGCGCGGTCGGATGACGATCGATTTTGCGGACGTGGACGCGGTTCGCATGCTCAACCGGGCACTCTTGCGGACGCATTACGACATCGATTTCTGGGATCTTCCGGCCACTTATCTGTGCCCTCCGATCCCCGGACGTGTCGATTACATCCACTATCTCGCGGATCTTCTGGCCGAGTGTAACAACCATGAGATCCCGCACGGGCGCGAGATCAAGGCGCTGGACATCGGGACCGGCGCCAGCCTCGTCTACCCGCTGACCGGTCAGCATGAATATGGCTGGGAGTTCACCGGCGTCGATATCGATCCGGTGTCGATCAACTCGGCGGCGGAGATTTGCGACCGCAACGGTCTGAACATCAGCCTCAGACGCCAGTCCGATCCGGAGGACATCTTCAAAGGTGTGATCGGTCCCGACGATATCTTCCATGTCACCCTGTGCAATCCGCCGTTTCACGCGTCCATTGAGCAGGCGGACAAAGGCACCCAGCGCAAGTGGCGGAATTTGGGGAAAGGTCACTCGAAGAAACTCAATTTCGGCGGCCAGAACGCCGAACTCTGGTGCCCCGGTGGCGAAATCGGCTTCATCGCCAGAATGATCGAGCAGAGCACAGGTTTCGCCGATCAATGCCTGTGGTTTACCTCTCTGGTGTCGAAGAAAGACAACCTTCAGCCCATTTCCAGACTGCTGCGCAAAGCGAGGGTTGCCGAGTCTCGGGTCGTCGAAATGGCGCAGGGACAGAAGACAAGCCGGTTCATAGCCTGGACCTATTACCCCGAAGCACAGCGATCCCTATAGGGGGACCGGGTTCGTCGACAGGACGCAAGGGGTGGCGCCTGCTCAAGAGCGACGGGCGCATTCGAAAGGATTTCGGATCACGTCGCGCTCTGGACGCATCGCTCCGACCCAGCGGATCCCGCGCCGCTCCGCCGGTTGCTGGACCGCATTGCCCTGCCGCCGCGAACGTTTGTCTGGATCGCCGCCGAAGCCAGCGTCGCCCGCGCCCTGCGTGACGATCTGATCGCCCGCGGTCATCCGAAGGGATGGCTGAAGGCGGCAGGATACTGGATTGCCGGGCAGGCCGACGGCTCGGCCAAGGACCTGTGAGAGGCGCAGGCCCGCGCGGAGATTTCCGTCGCGGGCCCGAAACCGGGCCCGCGACACTCAAGCCGCAGGCCGCCGCCAGCTTTCGCGGTGGTAAGCGCTGTCCCAAAACCGCCACTCATGCCAGCAGCTGCGGGCGAAGGCCCGGTGCATCCGGTCGCGGGCGGCCTCATCGGCCGTCATACCCAGCCTATCGGTCAGCACCAGCATCCGTTCCACGCTCTGATCGAAAGCCTCTCCCGAATAGGTCGCGATCCAGGCCGCATAGGGGTTCGCGTCCCCGCTGACCTGTGCGATTTCCCGGCCGATGTCGCGATAAATCCAGAAACAGGGGAGTAGCGCCGCCACTGCTTCGGGGAAATCGCCGGTCGTGGCACTGCGCAGCAGGAAGGACACATAGTGATCACAGGCGGCAGAGGGCTCGATCTGCGCGAAATCGTCGGCCGAGACGCCGAACAGCCCCATGTAATGCGCATGCAATTCCCGCTCGACCGCGATCGCGCCGGCCGCCGAACCTGAGAGCTGCGCGACGGTCGGTGCATCGGGGGCCTTCGCGGCGGCCAACGCCAGCGCACGGGCGAAGCCTTCGAGGTAATGGGCGTCCTGAATGATGTAGCCTTGGAACGTTTCCGGATCGAGGCGACCCTCCGCCAATTCGCGATTGAAGGGCATGTCATGGATCTGGCGCTGCAGCGGCGCGGTCGCCTGCGCGAGGTCTTGGGTGAAGCTCATTGGCTGTCCTCCTGAAAAGCGTGGAAATGGTGCACCGGCCCGTGGCCCGATCCGACGGATAGCCGATCCGCCCCGGCAATCGCGGCGTTCAGATAGGCCTTCGCGCGACGGGTGGCCTCCGCGAGCGGCAGACCCGCGCCGAGCAATGTCGCCAGTGCCGAGGACAGGGTGCAGCCGGTGCCGTGGGTGTTGCGCGTCGCGATGCGCGGCGCGTCGAGGCGGAGTTCCTCTTGCTCGGTGACCAGCAGGTCCGGGCTTTGATCGCCCCTCAGATGCCCGCCCTTCAGCAGCACAGCACGCGGCCCGAGCGCGCGCAGCGCATGGGCCTGATCGCGCATCTCATCAAGCGTCGTCGCTTCGGCGCAGCCCAAGAGATCGGCGGCCTCAGGCAGGTTCGGCGTGATCAGATCGGCGCGCGGCAGCAGGCCGCGCAGCGCGGTCACCGCCGCCTCTGCCAACAGCCGATCGCCGCCTTTCGCGACCATCACTGGGTCGAGCACCACCGGACACTCGAGCCCGGAAAGCCCCTCCGCCACGGTCTCGATGATCGCGGCATCGCCCAGCATCCCGATCTTGATCGCGTCGATCCGAATGTCGTCGCGCAGCGAGGCCATCTGCGCCGCGATCAGCCCGGTGTCGCACAGGCTGACCGCCTGCACGCCGCGCGTATTCTGCGCGGTCAGAGCCGTGATCACGCTCATCGCGTAGCCGCCATTGGCGGAAATGGCCTTGATATCGGCCTGAATGCCCGCCCCGCCCGATGGGTCGGAGCCAGCGATGGTGAGGATATTGGGGATCATATGTCGCTCCATGCGCTGCGCAGGGTTCGGGTGGCGCGCGCCATGTCAGGGGCGCGCGAGATGGCGGAAATCACGGCAAGACCGGCACCGCCCGCCTTGCGGATCGCGGGAGCATCGGTCGCGGTGATCCCTCCGATCGCAAGACAGGGAAGATCCGTGCGTGCGGCGATCGCGGCAAAGCCCGCATGGCCGATCGGGGCCGCGTGGTCGGGCTTCGAGCCGGTCGCATGGATCGGACCGACGCCGAGATAATCGACGCCGGGAGGCACGGCGCCGATCTGCGCCTCGGTCTCGATGGAGAGGCCAAGGAGCATGTCGGGCCCGATCCTGCGGCGGATCGCGGCGGGGTCGCCATCGCTCTGGCCGATATGGAGGCCAGCGGCGCCGATCTCGATGGCCACGGCGCCCCTGTCATTCACGATCAGCGGGACATCATAGGGGGCGAGCGCCGAGATCAGCGTCCGGGCGAGTGCTGCGAACTCCGCATCGTAGAGCGTCTTGTCGCGCAGCTGCACCCAGCCCGCGCCGCCCTCAGCCGCAGCGATTGCTTGCGCGATCACCGGCTGCGGGGCGTCCGGGTCGGTGACGAAACAGATGGGCGGGATCATGCAGCCTCGATCCGCGCACCGGCGGTCAAAGCGTCGGCGTCGATGGCATGGAGCGCATCGAGGAAGGCGACCTGAAAGCTGCCCGGGCCTTGGGCGGTCGCGCCAGCGCGTTCACCCGCAAGCCCGAAATAAGCGAGCGCCGCGATCACGGCTTCGAACCGGGGCTGGCCTGCGAGAAAGGCCGCGACGACACCGGTCAGCGAACAGCCCAAAGCGGTGACGCGCGGCATCATCGCATGGCCATTCGCAACCCGCGCAGCGCGCTCCCCATCGGTCACGAAATCGACCGCGCCGGTCACCGCGACCACCGCCCCGCTATGGCGCGCCAAGGCGCGCGCGGCGCCTTCAGCCGTCGCGACGCTCTCAGAAGTGTCCGCCCCTTTCCCCGCACCAGCCTCGCCTGCAAGCGCAAGGATCTCCGACGCGTTGCCGCGGATCACCGTCGGACGCAGCTCCACCAGCCGCGCCCCGAGAGCGCGCCGATAATCCGTCGCGCCGACCGCGACAGGGTCTAGCACCCACGGGATGTCTCTGGCGCGCGCGACCGTGGCCGCCGCCACCATCGCCTCCGCCCATGGCGGCGACACCGTGCCGATATTGATGCTGAGCGCCTGTGCGAGCCCTGCGAACTCGGCCGCCTCTTCGCGCGCATGGACCATCGCAGGCGAGGCTCCCGAAGCCAGCAGCACATTCGCCATCACGTTCATCGCGACATAGTTGGTGATGTTATGAACGAGCGGCGCGCTCTGCCGCATCGTTGCGAGATATTGTCCGGGGTCTTCCATCGCACTCTCCTTGGCTGCGGGCAGCAAGAGGAGTGCGAGTGGGCAAAGGCGGGACTGCGCCTGACCGTCTCACGCGCCTCCCTCCGCCGGCATTATCCGGTTCAGGTTCTAAGGGTTCGTCTCAGCCCGGTTTCCCGAGCGCCCCTGTCGCTTCGCCCAAAGAGGTGACACCGTCGGAGCCGCCCGTCAAGCGGGGTAACGACAAGCGGGGGCCTCGATGGTTCGCGTCTGTCCGGTCGCGCGATCGTGGCGATCTATCCGGCGCGCCGCCCTTGCAGAGCCCTGCCCCATCCTTTAGAGGCCCGCTCAACCGGTCGCAGCCTACCCGGTCATCAAAACAAGGGTTCAAATATGAAGACTCTCGTCATCTGCTCGGGCGGACTCGATTCCGTATCGCTCGCCCATATCGTCGCCGCTGAGGGTAATCTCACGCGGCTCGTCTCCTTCGACTACGGCCAACGGCACCGCAAGGAGCTTGATTACGCCGCCGCCGCCGCGCGCCGTCTTGGCGTGCCGCATCATCTCATCGACATGCGCCCGATCGGGGCCGCGCTGACCGGGTCGGCGCTGACCGACGACATCGATGTGCCCGACGGGCATTACGCCGAAGAGACGATGCGCATCACCGTCGTGCCGAACCGCAACGCGATCATGCTCGCCATTGGCTTCGGTGTGGCCGCCGCAAATGGCGACGAAGCGGTGGCGACTGCGGTGCATGGGGGCGATCACTTCATCTATCCCGATTGCCGCCCTGCCTTCACCGAGGCCTTCGATGCGATGCAGCGCATGGCGCTCGACGGCTATGCCGATGTGCGACTTGAGACGCCTTTCGTGCATCGCTCCAAGGCCGACATCGTGGCCGAAGGGGCCAAACACGGCACGCCCTTTGCCGAGACGTGGTCGTGCTACAAAGGCGGCGAGGTGCATTGCGGGCGCTGCGGCACCTGTGTCGAGCGGCGCGAGGCGTTCCATCTGGCGGGCGTCGCGGATCCGACCGCCTATGCCGATCCGGATTTCTGGGCCAAGGCCGTTGCCGAGAAGGAGGCCCGCTGATGTTCCGTATCCGCAAGGAATTCCATTTCTCCGCCTCGCATCAGCTCTCGCATCTGCCCGAAGATCATCAATGCGCACGGCTGCACGGGCATAATTACATCGTGGTCGTCGAACTGGCCGCCGCGACGCTCGATGAGAACGGGTTCGTGCGCGACTATCACGATCTGAAACCGCTCAAGACCTATATCGACGACACCTTCGATCACCGGCACCTGAACGACGTGATGGACGTGCCCTCGACCGCCGAGAACATGGCCAAGCATTTCTACGATTGGTGCAAGGCGCGCTGGCCCGAGACCAGCGCGGCGTTGGTCAGCGAGACGCCCAAGACCTGGGCGGAATACCGTCCATGACGACGCTGCGCATCGCCGAGATTTTCGGCCCGACCATTCAGGGCGAAGGCGCGCTGATCGGCGAACCTACGCTATTCGTGCGCGCGGGCGGCTGCGACTACCGCTGCTCGTGGTGCGACAGCCTCCACGCGGTCGACAGCGCCTATCGTCACACATGGGCGCCGATGAGTTCCGAGGATGTCTGGGCCGAGCTGCGTCGGCTGTCTGGCGACCGCCCGCTGACGATCTCGCTCAGCGGCGGAAACCCGGCCATTCAGGATTTCGGGCCGCTGATCGCGCTCGGGCGGGCCGCCGGCTACCGCTTCGCCTGCGAGACGCAGGGCTCTGTCGCGCGGCCTTGGTTCGGTGATCTGGACACGCTGGTGCTGTCGCCGAAGCCGCCTTCGAGCGGAGAGCAGGTCGATTGGGACGCCTTTGCCGCGTGCGTGGCGGCCGGAGGTTCGGCCCGCAGCACCGTGATGAAGATCGTGATCTTCGACCGCGCGGATTACGACTGGGCCAAGGCGGCCCATGCCCGCCACCCGGATCTGCCGCTCTATCTGCAGCCGGGCAATCCCGAGGTTGACCCGGAGGTTGCGGTCGATCCGCAGGGTCTGGCCGACCGGCTTGGCTGGCTGACGGACACCGCTATGGCGGACAACTGGTTCGCGCCCCGCATCCTGCCGCAGCTGCATGTTCTGATCTGGGGCAACAAGCGCGGCGTTTGATCCGCCTAGGGTCGGACGCCCCGAACATCACTCGGGCGCGACCCGCGTCACGCAGCGGTGCGGTTCGCGAAACTCGTGACGCGACGCACCATTTCGTCGAAATCGAACGGCTTCAGCAAGACTTCAGTATCCGTAAGCGTCGTGGCCGTTGCCGCTTCCTCGTCATACCCGGTCATGAACATCACTCTGAGATCTTCTCGCGCCTCTCGCGCCCGGGCTGCAAGCTCCCGGCCCGTCATGCCGCCCGGCAAGCCGATATCCGTCAGGAGAAGCGTCACCTCGGGCTGGTCCTGCAGCACCTGAAGCCCGGCCGCCGCATGGGCCGCCTGATAGACCGTGAAGCCCGCCTCTTCCAACGCCTCCACGACGACGAAACGCACGATCGCCTCATCGTCCACAACGAGGATCGTGTGTCCGCCCCCCGTGGCGGGCTCCTCGCTTACAGGCAAATCCACCTCGGCGCGCGCGACCGTCTCGACCGAGCGCGGGAGGAAAATGTTCACGGTCGTCCCCTTCCCCAGCTCGGAGTCGATCGTCGCGCAGCCGCCGCTTTGGCGCGCGAACCCGTAGACCATCGAAAGCCCGAGGCCGGTGCCCTTCTCGCTGGGCTTCGTCGTGAAATAGGGATCGAAGGCTTTCGAGATTTCCTCCGCAGTCATACCCGTTCCAGTGTCGTGCACGGACAGACGCAGGTAGTCGCCGGGCGGAAGCTCCGAGTTCTCGGTCTCGATGGCCTCGTTGGTCGTGCCGATCGTGATCGTGCCGCCATCGGGCATCGCATCGCGCGAATTGATGCACAGATTGAGAAGCGCGCTCTCAAGCTGGTTCGGGTCGACCATCGCGGGCCAGGCCTCTGCGTCGTCCTCCGCCCTTACCAGAATATGCGGCCCGATGGAGTGCCGCATCAGGTCCTCCATACTGCGGACCAGTTGCGGCACGTCGGTCGGCTTGGGCATCAGCGACTGCTGACGCGAGAAGGCGAGCAAACGCTGTGTGACGCTGGCGGCCCGTTCGGTCGACGCTTGCGCGGCTTCGAGATAGCGCAGGATTTCCTCGCGACGCCCGTCTTCGAGCCGCTTTGCGACGAAGTCGAGCGACCCGGAAATCGCCGTGAGGAGATTGTTGAAATCGTGGGCGAGCCCCCCGGTCAACTGCCCGACGGCCTCCATTTTCTGGGCCTGCCGGAGCTCTCCCTCCCGCTGCATGAGCTTCGCGGTCTGCTCTTCGACGCGCTGCTCCAGCGTTTCATTCAGCTTGGACAGCTCGGCCGCCGCCTTGTCGCGCTCTTCGAGAATGGCGCGCCGGTCATCGAGATCCATCAGAACGCCTGCGAAGATGCGCGGCGTTTCGGCCTCCATCCGGCCATTGGCTTCGACCCAGTGATACAGCCCGTCGGCCCGCTTGACGCGAAACTGATATGCATACGGCGTCGTCTGCTGCGTGGCGCGATCGATCGCCGCCATCAGCCCCGGCTTGTCGTCCTCATGAACGTTCACGACAATCTGGTCGATTGTCAGACCTGCAGCGCCTTGCGCGGAATCGAGCCCCATGCTGCGCGAGAATTCTTCATCGAGATCGAAGGTTTCGCTGTCGAGATACCAAACCCAGGTGCCAAGGATCGCCCCGGCCGAGAGCGCGCGTGCGACGTGACGTGCACTCTTTTCCGCGCGGCGCTGGCTTTCGCGTAGTTCGCGCTCTTTGCGTTTGCGCTCGGTGATATCGCGAAACAGAACCGCGACCTGCGCTTTCGCGGCGGGCTCCACCCGCGTCGCGGAAACCTCGATATGCCGCCCGGCCTCGACGAACTCGCGCTCGAACCTCAGAGGCTCTCCGGTTCTGAGCACTTCGCCGTAGATTTTGACCCACTCGGCCCCGTCTTGTGGGGCGACATCGAACACGGTCTTGCCGACGATACCGTCGATCCCGGTATGTCTTTCGTAACCGGAATTGGCTTCGATATGGACATAGTCGCTGAGGGGCCCTCTGGGCCCGTCGATGAACTGGATGACGCAGAATCCGTCATCGATCAGCTCCATCAGGGCTTTGTAGCCGGCATCGGGAGCCGCGTCGTCCTCAGTTCCGCGCGCATCACGCCGGAAAGCTTCTTGCCAGGTCACATAAGATCCAATGCAGGTTAATGCGTCTCCACCACTGCCCAGAGATATATCTTTTCCTTAATCTTACAAACATGTTTCCGGTACATGAATGGGGGTGGACGAATTGCTGCTAGAATATTTATCTATAAATTATGACGGATACACCCCATGAAACACATTCGCAGCGCATCGCGCGGATACTTTCGGATCGCATCATTTCAGGTGAGATTCCGCCCGGCGCCCGGCTGAGACAGGACCACATCGCGAGCGAGTTCGGCGCGAGCCACGTCCCGGTGCGCGAAGCCTTTCGCGAATTGCAGGCGCGCGGATTGGCCGAGAGCGAAGCGCGCCGCGGCTTTCGCGTGACCGAGTTCGACGTGGCCGAACTGCGCGAAGTGGCGGAGATGCGCGCCAGCCTCGAACCCTTGGCGCTGCGCCATGCAGCTCCGAACATGACACGCGCAATTCTCCAAAAAGCTGAACAGGTTACGCGTATCGGAGACAGTGCCAGAACAGTCCGTGATTGGGAGGCCGCGAACCGTCAATTCCACCAGTTGATCCTGACACCCTGCGGGATGCCACGACTTCTGGAGACGATCGACAATCTGCAGACGACCAGCGCACGCTTCCTTTTCGCCGCCTGGCGCCGCGACTGGGAAGCCCGCTCGGACCACGATCACCGGATCATCATTACCGCCCTCCACAAGGGGCAGACAGACCTGGCCTGCGCAACCTTGGCACGCCATGTCGGCTGGATAGGAAAACGCAAGTCATCGATAAAAAATGCCGAAGCACACGAGACTTACGTGATTTCTGGATAATTATCTATAACTCCAATTGATAGCCCCGGATGCGCCCGCATAGTCATAGATAGCAATTCCAACTATCGACTGAGGACAGGTTCAATGACGGTTTTCGACACTTCCCAGAAGCTCACCCACACTCTCTGGCGCGGCCTTGGGCTCGCGCTTTGGGGCGCTGCCCTGATCACACTCGGCGCGAAGCTTCAGGTGCCTTTCTGGCCCGTGCCGATGACCCTGCACACGCTTGCGGTCTTCTTCATCGCAGCGAGCGTCGGCCCCAGAATGGCGGCTGCCGCAATGACCACCTATCTCATGATGGGCGCGATGGGGGCGCCGGTCTTCTCAGGCACACCCGAGCGCGGCATCGGCCTAGCCTACATGATGGGACCGACCGGGGGCTACCTGCTGGGCTTTCTGCTGGCGGCGCCCATGATCAGCGTGCTCGCACATGGTCGCGGTTGGCTCGGCAAAGCGCTGGCGATGCTCGTCGGGCTGATCGTGGTCTATGCCGCGGGCCTCGCCTGGCTCGCCAATTTCGTGCCCGCGTCGAAACTTCTCGCAACCGGCGTCGCACCTTTCGTTCCCGGGGATCTGGTCAAGATCGCAATCGCCAGCGGTCTCGCGACGGGCCTCACCCGCCTGAAGGAGCGCGCGTAACCATGGCGGGAGACATCAGAAACGATTGGAGCATGGCGCAGGCGAAGGCGATCCACGACCTGCCCTTCCCCGAGCTTCTTCACCGGGCGCAAACGGTTCATCGCACCCATTTCGACCCGAGCGCGCTCGAGACGGCGAGCCTGCTGTCGATCAAGACGGGCGGCTGCCCGGAAGATTGCGGGTATTGCTCCCAATCCGCGCATTACGAGACCGGCGTGAAAGCCACCAAGCTGATGAAGACCGAAGAGGTTCTGAGCGCGGCACGACGCGCGCAGGCCTCAGGCGCGCAACGGTTCTGCATGGGCGCGGCGTGGCGCAGCCCGAAGGATCGCGACATGGATGCGCTCTGCGAGATGGTGCGCGGCGTCTCCGAGCTGGGGCTGGAGACCTGCATGACGCTGGGCATGCTCTCGCCGCGGCAGGTCGAGAAGCTGAAGGCGGCGGGGCTGGTTTTCTACAACCACAACATCGACACGTCGCCGGACTATTACCGGAAGATCGCGACGACCCGCACGATGGAGGACCGGCTCGATACGGTCGAAAATGTGCGCAAAGGCGGCATTCGGGTCTGTTGCGGCGGGATCTTGGGCATGGGCGAGGCTGAGGAGGATCGGATCGCCATGCTGGTGACGCTCGCCACCCTGCCCGCGCACCCGGCCAGCGTGCCGATCAACCTCTGGAACGAGATCGAAGGCGTGCCGGTGCAAAAGAACGCCGAGCCGGTCGACCCTTTCGCGCTGGTGCGGGTCGTCGCGCTCGCGCGGATCCTGATGCCCGCGTCGGTCGTGCGGCTCTCGGCAGGCCGCACCGGGATGAGCGACGCGTGGCAGGCGCTTTGCTTCGTCGCGGGCGCGAACTCGATTTTCGTGGGCGATCAGCTTCTGACCACGGACAACCCCGCAGCGTGGAAAGATCAGGACCTGTTGGCGCGGCTGGGCATGCATGTGGCCCCCGCGAAGCCGAGCGCCGAACCGGCAACCGTGGCTTGAGCGCGCGACCGTCTCGGGCAACTCGCCCGAGACGGTTAAGCTCTGGCCCCGACGCAAACGAAAAGGTCCCGCGGGTTCACGCTCAGATCAGCGCTGACCTTCCGCCTCGGCGACATGGCCTTTGACCTTCAGGAAACTGTCCGGCGTCACCGATATCGAGTCGATGCCGAACTCGACCAGTCTGCGGGCGAATTCCGGGTAGTTCGACGGCGCCTGACCGCAGAGCCCGACCTTCGCGCCCACGCCATGCGCTCTTTCGATGACGCTCCGGATCATCCACTGAACGGCGGCGTGCCGTTCGTCGAACAGAGGCGCGAGCCGGTCGCTGTCGCGGTCGATGCCCAAGGTCAGCTGCGTCAGATCGTTCGACCCGATGGAGAAACCGTCGAACCGCTTGGCGAATTCCTCGGCGAGGATGACGTTCGAGGGCACTTCGCACATCACGTAGATCTGCAGACCGTTCGATCCGCGCACCAGCCCTTCCTCGGCCATCACCGCCAAGACGCGGTCGGCCTCTTCGGGCGTGCGGCAGAACGGCACCATCACCAGCACATTGTCGAACCCGGCCTCTTCGCGCAGTCGCCGGATCGCCCGGCATTCGAGCCGGAACCCCTCGACATAGGCGAGATCGTAATAGCGCGAGGCGCCGCGCCAGCCGATCATCGGGTTGGATTCCACCGGCTCGAATTGCCGCCCGCCCAAGAGGTCGGCATATTCGTTCGTCTTGAAATCGCTCAGCCGCAGGATCATCGGGTTCGGGTAGGCCACGGCGGCGATCCGGGACAGTCCGAGCGCCAGTTGATCGACGAAATACTCGGCCTTGTCCTCGTATCCTCTTGTGAGCGTTTCGATTTCTTCCCGCACCTCCGTCTCCCGGATATCGGAGAAATGCAGCAGCGCCATCGGGTGGACCCGGATCGTGTTCGAGATCACGAATTCCATCCGCGCCAGACCGACACCGTCGATCGGCAGCCGCCACCAGCGCGCGGCAATGGCCGGGTTGGCGAGGTTGAGCATGACCTTGGTCTTGGTTTCCGGCACCGCGTCGAGGTTCAGATCTTCGACCGTGAACTCGGCAAAGCCGTCATAGACCCGGCCCTCGTCGCCTTCGGCGCAGCAGACGGTCACCTCCTGCTCGTCATGCAGCACATGGGTAGCATCGCCACAGCCGACGATGGCGGGCACGCCCAGCTCGCGGCTGACGATGGCGGCGTGGCTGGTTCTGCCGCCGTGGTCGGTGATGATGGCCGAGGCGCGTTTCATGACAGGCACCCAATCGGGGTCCGTCGTCGAGGTGACGAGGACCGAGCCATCCACGAAATCGTCGATATCCTTGACGTCTTCGATCAGGCAGACACGCCCGGTCGCGACCTGTTCGCCGACCGACAGACCGCTGACGACGACCGGACCATGCGCGCCGATGGTATAGCGCCGGAGCGACCCCGCAGAGACCCGAGATTGCACGGTCTCAGGGCGCGCCTGCACGATAAACAGCTTCCCCGTGACGCCGTCTTTCGCCCATTCCATATCCATCGGCTGGCCGTAATGCGCTTCGATGGTGGCCGCTTGTTGCGCGAGGTCGAGCACCTCGTCATCCGACAGAACGAACTTCCCGCGTTCCGCTTTTGACGTCGGCACGTTGCGCACCGGGTTCGGGGCGTCCGGCCCGGCATAGATCATCTTGATCTCTTTCGCGCCGAGCTTCTTCTCGATGATCGGTTTGACCCCGGCCTTGCCAAGGAACGGTTTGTAGACCTGAAACTCGTCCGGCGTGACCGCGCCCTGCACGACATTCTCGCCCAAGCCCCAGGCCGCGCTGATCAGCACGACCTTGTCGAAGCCGGTTTCCGTGTCGATCGAGAACATCACGCCCGACCCGCCGATATCGGAGCGCACCATCTGCTGGACGCCCACGGAGAGCGCGACATCGAGGTGATTGAACCCTCTGAGCTTGCGATAGGTGATCGCGCGGTCGGTGAAGAGCGAGGCGTAGCACTTGCGGCAGGCGGTCAGAAGCTCCTCTTCGCCCGACACGTTCAGATAGGTCTCCTGCTGACCGGCAAAGCTGGCATCGGGGAGGTCTTCGGCCGTCGCGCTCGAGCGCACGGCGACGGAGACCTCGGGCACCCCTGCCCGCTTCGACAGATCGCGATACGCCTCCCGGATCGCGGCTTCGGTCGAGGCGGGCCAGTCCCCGGCCACGATCGTGTCGCGAATGCTCTGACCCGCGACATGAAGGCTGATCTTGTCGGCATCGTAATCGGCGAGATAGCCCGCGATGGCCTCGGTCAGATTGTTTTCCTCGAGAAACATCCGATAGGCGTCGGAGGTGGTGGCGAAGCCCGGCGGAACCTGAATGCCCTTGGCGCCAAGCTCCTGCACCATCTCTCCAAGCGAAGAGTTCTTGCCGCCCACAAGCGCGACATCCTCGCGGCGTAAGCTATCGAAAGGAATGACTTCTTTCTTCGTGGCCATGAGCTCGCCTCCCCTGTTTGCACCTGCGGGCACTTTATCGCAGGGGCGCATTTCGACCTTGATCTTTGTCAACGCGGGCCCGCTTGTCCCACAGGCCCCAATCCGTTCTGGACAGCGCCAGATTTTCCTGCGATCAAATCCGGGATGGTGTCCGGCCCCAAAGGGTCGGCTGAAAAGGGAACACGGTGCGGGCGATGCCCAACTCCGTGACTGCCCCCGCAACTGTAAGCGGCGAGCGCCACCGGAAACGCCACTGACCTGCAAAGGTTGGGAAGGTCCGGTGAAGCCACGACCCGCGAGTCAGGAGACCTGCCATCTCGGATGCGCGCCCGCGCGCATCTCGGTCACCTTAAACCCGGGCGGGGTGCCCTGGGACGGAGAGACGAGAGATGGACCAGATCGGACCTCGCATATCGCCGTGCCGCGACCACTCCCGCCCTTTTGCGCGGAGGGCGCGATGCTTTTGGAACGAACGCTTTCACTCTTACAACTCGATATAGGACCGATCTCGCCGCTGCGTGCGCGTGAGCTGGGCACGCTGGGCTACATGGAATGGCTCGGCGGACTGCCGGGCGACATGCCCTATGCGAAGGCGGCGATCATCGCCCATACGCAGGCCTATCCGTTCGGCGCAGCCTCGCCCGCCGTCGCGGTGTTCTGCGAGTTGCTGTTGGACTCATTGCGCCCGCAGCCTTTCGCCCTGCCGATCGAGATGCCCCCGCCGCTTCGGCGCGGCGGGGCTCGCGCCCGGCGCGGCCTCTGAGCCTGTTTTTCGTCTTGCGGTCGCATTCTGCGGCCCGGCCGAGGACCATTGCAGCAGGGAACGACAGCCCCGTTCCCTGTGAGGCTCGGCACTTCAAACGATGGTCATGGATGAACTGAGAGGATCTCTCCATGAATGACAACAAACTGACCCGCCTGCTCGACGCGCGCCCGGTGATCTGCGCCGAGGGCTTTCTGTTCGAACTGGAACGGCGCGGCTATCTGACCGCCGGGGAATTCGTGCCCGAGGTGGCGCTCGAATACCCGCAGGCGCTGCGCAATCTGCATATCGATTTCCAGCGCGCCGGCAGCGATATCGTCGAGGCCTTCACCTATAACGGTCACCGCGAGAAGATGCGCGTGATCGGCAAGGAAGACCTGCTGGAGCCGCTCAACCGCGCGGCGCTGAAAATCGCGCGCGAGGTCGCCAATGCGAAGACCGGCAACCTGATGGCGGGCAATATCTCGAACACGAATATCTGGGACCCGACCGATCCGGCACGGCAGGCCGAGGTGCGCGCAATGTTCGACGAGATGATCGGCTGGGCAGTCGAGGAAGGCGCGGACATTATCATCGGCGAGACCTTCTACTATGCGGGCGAGGCGCTGTGTGCGCTGGAGGCCGCGAAGGCGTCGGGTCTGCCGGTGGTGCTGACGCTGGCGCCGATGGCGGCCAACGAGATGATGGACGGGGTCGGCATCGTCGAGACCTGCCAGCAGCTCGAACAGGCGGGCGCCGATGTCGTCGGGCTGAACTGCTTCCGCGGGCCGCAGACGATGATGCCGTGGCTGCGCAAGGTGCGCGCAGCGGTAAGCTGCCATGTCGGCGCCCTGCCCGTGCCCTACCGGACCACGACGGAGGAGCCCACCTTCTTCAACCTCTCCGATCACAACGGCTGCACCTGCCCCTCGCCGCATGGCCGGACCTTCCCGACCGCGCTCGATCCGCTGGCGTGTAACCGCTACGAGATCGGCGCCTTCGCGCGTGAGGCGCAGGCGATCGGGGTGAATTACCTTGGCGTGTGCTGCGGGGCGAGCCCGATGCATATCCGCGAAATGGCCGAGGCCGTGGGCCGCGAGACCGAGGCCAGCCGCTTCTCGGAGCGGATGGAGAACCACTTCATGTATGGTCAGAACGCCCGCCTCCCGGCGCATATCCGGGCCCTTGGCGACGGCGCCTGAGGCTTAACGCTGCCCTGTCGCGCGCGCATTTCGCGCGGCAGGGCAATCTATATATTGACAGCCTTTATCGCATTAACCCAATATGATGTTGCTTTGGTTCCTGCGAGTCACTCCGCAGGCGAAGAGGGAAGCCGGTGAGAGTCCGGCGCTGCCCCCGCAACTGTAAGCGGCGAGCCTCAAGTCCGAATGTCACTGGTGCGATGCGCCGGGAAGACGGACCGAGAGGCGTTCGAGCCGCGAGCCAGGAGACCTGCCAGAGCAGATAGACGACGACCGCGGCGGAGGGCCCGGGCGCGTGGCAGTTCGCTTTGCGCCCTGCCCACGAGCCTTGTCCCGCGCTGCCGACAGCAAACAAAGGGACAGGAACCATGACCATCACCGTCTATTCGAAACCGGCCTGCGTTCAATGCACCGCCACGACCCGCGCGCTCGATGCCAAGGGGATCGATTACAACGTGATCGACCTGACCGAAGATGCCGCGGCGATGGAGATGGTGCAGGACCTCGGCTACCGTCAGGCCCCGGTCGTGATCGCGAACGAGGATCACTGGGCGGGCTTTCGCCCCGACATGATCAACCGGCTGGCCTGAGACCTAGCCGCGATGGGACAGGCAAAGCTGATCTATTACTCCTCGGCGTCGGGAAACACGCAGCGCTTCGTGGAGCGGCTGGGCCTGCCCGCGCTGCGCCTGCCCGTTTCGGCTGAGGCTCCGATGCCGACCCCGCCCGGCCCCTATGTCCTGATCTGCCCGAGCTATGCCGACGGCAAGGGGCGAGGTGCGGTCGCGAAACCGGTCATCGCCTTTCTCAACGACCCCACCCGCCGCGCGGGCCTGTGCGGCGTCATCGCCAGCGGCAATCGCAATTTCGGCGCACTCTTCGCCTGCGCGGGCGATCTGCTGGCGCGCAAATGCAATATCCCCGTGCTTTACCGGTTCGAGCTGGCAGGCACGGACAGTGACATCGCCCGCGTACGCGCAGGTCTCGAAACCTTCTGGAGGCAGGAATGCTCGATAGCGACGTGAAACCGAGCGGGGCCATGGCCTCTGAATTCGCGGGGCTTGATCACCACGCGCTCAATGCGATGCTCAACCTCTATGATGCGGAGGGCAATATCCGCTTCGACGCCGACCGGATGGCGGCGCGGCAATATTTCCTGCGCCATGTGAACCAGAACACGGTGTTTTTCCATTCGCTGGATGAAAAGCTCGGCTATCTCGTGGAGGAAGGCTATTACGACGCCGCCGTGCTCGATCAGTATTCGCGCAACTTCCAGCGCGCGATCTGGGACGCGGCCTTTGCTGCCAAGTTCCGCTTTCCGACCTTCCTCGGCGCGTTCAAATATTACACCTCCTACACGTTGAAGACCCGCGACGGGCAGCGGTATCTCGAACGCTACGAGGATCGGGTCGTGATGGTGGCGCTGACACTCGCGCGCGGCGACGAGGCGCTGGCGATGCGGCTGATGGAAGAGATGCTGGCAGGCCGCTTCCAGCCCGCGACGCCGACCTTCCTCAATGCGGGCAAAAAGGCGCGGGGCGAATTCGTGTCGTGTTTCCTGCTGCGGCTGGAAGACAACATGGAAAGCATCGGGCGCGGCATCAACTCGGCGCTGCAACTGTCGAAACGCGGCGGCGGCGTGGCCCTGATGCTGACCAATATCCGCGAATATGGCGCGCCGATCAAAGGGATCGAGAACCAGTCCTCGGGCGTGATCCCGGTGATGAAGCTGCTCGAAGACAGTTTCAGCTACGCCAACCAGCTCGGCGCGCGTCAGGGCGCGGGCGCGGTCTATCTGCACGCCCATCACCCCGACATCCTGCGCTTCCTCGACACCAAGCGCGAGAATGCGGACGAGAAAATCCGGATCAAGACGCTGAGCCTCGGCGTGGTGATTCCCGATATCACCTTCGAACTCGCGAAGAAGAACGAGGAGATGTATCTCTTCTCGCCCCATGACGTGGAGCGGGTCTATGGCTGCGCCTTCTCGGAGATTTCCGTGACCGAGAAATATCACGAGATGGTCGATGACGCGCGCATCCGCAAACGCAAGATCAACGCCCGCGCCTTCTTCCAGACGCTGGCTGAGATCCAGTTCGAAAGCGGCTATCCCTACATCATGTTCGAGGACACGGTGAACCGCGCCAACCCGATCGCGGGGCGCATCACCATGTCGAACCTGTGTTCGGAAATCCTGCAGGTGGCCGAGCCCTCGGAATTCGACGAGGATCTGGGCTATGCGCGGATGGGCACCGATATCTCGTGCAATCTGGGCTCTCTCAACATCGCGAAGGTGATGGATGGCGGCGATCTGGGCGCAAGCGTCGGGGCGGCGATCCGCGCGCTTTCGGCGGTGTCGGAGATGAGCGCCATCAACGCCGTCCCCTCGATCCGCAAGGGCAATGAGGAAAGCCACGCGATCGGGCTGGGCCAGATGAACCTGCACGGCTTCCTCGCCCGCGAGCGCATCCATTACGGCAGCCCCGAGGGGATTGAGTTCACCTCCGTCTATTTCGCCGCCGTGGCCTATCACGCGCTGGCGGAATCGAACCGGCTGGCAGCCGAGCACGGGCGCAGCTTCAAGGGGTTCGAAGCGTCCGCCTATGCGGATGGCAGCTTCTTCGAGAAATACGTGACCCGCGATTGGCTGCCTGAAAGCGAGACCGTCACCGCCCTGTTCGACCGCTTCGGGATCACCCTGCCCTCGCGCGACGACTGGGCCGCCCTGCGCGAACGGGTGATGGAGACCGGCCTGTGGAACCGCAATCTGCAAGCCGTGCCGCCGACCGGCTCGATCAGCTATATCAACAACGCCACCGCCTCGATCCACCCGATCACCGCGAAGATCGAGATCCGCAAGGAAGGCAAGATCGGCCGGGTCTATTACCCCGCGCCCTACATGACGAACGACAATCTGGAGTTCTACCGCGACGCCTATCAGATCGGTCCCGAGGCGATCATCGACACCTACGCGGCGGCGACCGAGCATGTCGATCAGGGGCTCTCGCTGACGCTGTTCTTCCCCGCCGAGGCCACGACCCGCGACATCAACCGCGCCCAGATCTACGCATGGCGGGGCGGCATCAAGACCATCTACTACATCCGCCTGCGCCAAGCGGCCCTTGAGGGGACCGAGGTGCAGGGCTGCGTATCCTGTTCCCTGTGAGGCCCGCCATGAAAGATCTGCACACGCCCCGCCCCGTTCCCCGGCCCGTTCCGCGCGCCGTCAACTGGAACCGCCTTCAGGACGACAAGGATCTGGAGGTCTGGAACCGGCTCACGTCGAATTTCTGGCTGCCCGAGAAGGTGCCGCTGTCGAATGACATCCAAAGCTGGTCGCAACTGACCGAGGACGAACAGACCCTCACGATCCGGGTTTTCACCGGGCTGACGCTGCTGGACACGATCCAGAACACGGTCGGCGCGCCCGCGCTGATGGCGGATGCGGCCACGCCCCATGAGGAAGCCGTGCTGTCCAACATCGCCTTCATGGAGGCTGTGCACGCGCGCAGTTATTCGTCTGTCTTCTCGACTTTGTGCAACACCGCAGAGGTCGACGAGGCCTTCCGCTGGTCGCAAGAAAACCCGCATCTGCAGGCCAAGTCGCGGCTGATCCTTGACGAATATGACGCGACCGGGAGCCCGCTCAAACGCAAGGTCGCGAGCGTCTTTCTGGAAAGCTTCCTGTTCTATTCGGGCTTCTACCTGCCGATGCACTGGTCGAGCCGCGCACGCCTGACCAACACCGCCGACCTGATCCGCCTGATCATCCGCGACGAGGCGATCCACGGCTATTACATCGGCTACAAGTTCCAGCGCGCGCTGGAGCATGTGACCGAGGCCGAGCGCGCCGAGATCAAGGATTTCGCCTTCTCGCTGATGTTCGACCTCTATGACATCGAGGGCCGCTATACCGAGCAGCTCTACGACGGTCTGGGCCTGACCGAGGATGTGAAGCACTTCCTGCATTACAACGCCAACAAGGCGCTGCAGAACCTCGGCTACGAGGCGCTATTCCCCGACGAGGCCACCCGCGTGAACCCCGCGATCCTCGCCGCCCTCTCGCCCGGATCGGACGAGAACCACGACTTCTTCTCGGGCTCGGGGTCGAGCTATGTGATCGGCAAGGCGGTCGCGACCGAGGACGAGGACTGGGCGTTCTGAACCCGCCGCCGCCCGCGCCTCAGACGGGGCGCGGGTCGCTCCTCGAGCCTGCCCGGTTTCAGGTATCGGCCCCGACGGACTGCCTGCCCAAACGCCGCGTCAGAGCGGTCTCCAACAGGCTCAGCGCGTCGTAGACGAGCACCGCGAACAGCCCCACGATCACGCCGCCTTGCAGGACGAAGGCGGTGTTGCTCGTCAGAAGCCCCGCGATGATCACCTCGCCCAAAGTGCGCGCGGCCACGGTGGAGCCGACGGTCGCCGTGCCGATTGCAATCACCACCGACAGCCGGATGCCCGTCAGGATTACTGGCAGCGCCAGCGGCAGTTCCACCCGGATCAGACGTTGCCATCGAGTCAGGCCGATGCCGCGGGCGGCCTCCATCGTCGCGGGCGGCAGGGTCGAGAGCCCCGCGATGGCCGTCTCGAAGATCGGCAGCAACCCGTAGAGGAACAGCGCCACCAGCGTCGGCCCCGCCCCGAAACCGAGCGCGGGCACCGCCAGCGCCAGCACCGCGACGGGCGGAAAGGTCTGGCCGATATTGGTAATCGTGCGCGACAGCGGCAGGAAGGCCGCGCCCGCAGGCCGCGTCACGAGGATGGCAAGGCCCACCGCGACGAGCGTCGCCAGCCCGGAGGCCAGCGCCACGAGCCCCAGATGGCTCAGCGAGAGCGACAGGATCGAGGCGCGCTCGTAGATCACCGGACCGCCCGCCGGGGCGAAGGGCGCAAAGACCGGCGCGAACCAATGCGGGCGCAGAACCAGCGCCAGAAGCAGCCCCACGCAGGCGGCTCGGATCATGCCGCTACGGCTCATGCCAACTCCGCCGCGCGGGCACGGATCGTTGCCAGCGTGACCCGGCCAAGCGGTGTGTCCCCATCGGCCACCGGCAGCGCCTCGACGCGGCGCCAGAGGCACAGCGACAGCGCATCGCGCAGGCTCGTGTCGGGCGCGATGGGCTCGCCCTCGGCAGTGCCGTCTTCCAGCACCTCCGACACCGGGATCAACGACAACAGCCGCAGCGGACGGTCCACGCCGCCCACCATCTGCGCCACGAAATCGGTCGCGGGCGCGGCGATGATTTCGGCGGGCGTGCCATGTTGCAGCAGCTTGCCGCCATCCATCACCGCCACCCGGTCGCCCAGATGGATCGCCTCTTCCATGTCATGCGTCACGAGCACGATGGTCGAGCCCAACTGACGCTGGATATGTCTCAGATCGGCTTGCGCCCGGCCCCGAATGATCGGGTCGAGCGCGCCGAAGGGTTCGTCCATCAGCAGCAGATCGGGGCGCGAGGCGAGCGCGCGCGCTACGCCGACGCGCTGTTGCTGGCCGCCCGACAGCTCCGCCGGGTAGCGGTCGCGAAACTGCGCGGGCTCCATCGAGAACAGGTCCAGCAACTCGTCGACACGGGCGCGCGTCTTGTCCTTGGACCAGCCGAGCAGCTTGGGCACCGCGCCGATATTGCCCGCGATCGTGTAATGTGGGAACAGCCCGTCGCCCTGAATGACATAGCCGATCCGGCGGCGCAGCTCGTGCTTGGCCAGCGCGCTTGTGACCTCGCCGTTGATCCGCACCTCGCCGGAACTCGGTTCGATCAACCGGTTGATCATCCGCAGAAGCGTGGTCTTGCCCGAGCCGGACGTGCCCACGATCACCGTGATCGTGCCGGTCTCGACCGTCATCGACACGTGGTCGACCGCCGCGGTGTCCTCATAGAGCTTCGTAATCTCGTCGATTTCGATCATTCTTCTCGCTCCGTTCGGGGGGTCGTCAGTTCGACGAGGATGTCCATCGCGATGGCCGAGATCAGCGCCAGCGCAACAGTGGGCAATGCGCCCAGCAAGATCAGGTCGCCCGCCGTCTGGTTGAGGCCCTGAAACACGAAGGTGCCGTAGCCGCCGCCGCCGATCAGCCCGGCGATCACCGCCAGTCCGATATTCTGCACGAGCACGATGCGCAGCCCCGCCAGCACCACCGGCAGGCCCAGCGGCAGTTCCACCCGGGTCAGACGCTGGCGCCATGTCATGCCCATCCCGCGCGCGGCCTCGAGCGTGGCGGCGGGCGCGGTGCGCAGCCCGGCCAGCACATTGGCGACCACGGGCAGCAGCGAATAGAGGGTCAGCGCGAGGAAGGCCGGCGCGAAGCCGATCCCGGCGATGCCGATCGCGCGGGCGCCGGGGATGACGCCGCTCAGCCAGCTTAGAACCGGGATCATGATCCCGAACATCGCAAGCGACGGAATCGTCTGCAGGAAGCTCAGCACCGGCAAGAGCGCGCGGCGTAGCCCGGCGTTGCGGTGGGACATCACGCCCAGCGGCAGGCCGATCACCGCCGCCGCCAGAAGCGAGCCGAAGGCAAGTCCCAGATGGCGCAGGCTCGCGGTGTAGAAGGCATCCTTGCGGCTCGCGAATTCCTGCGCGATGGACAGATCGCTCAGCGCCCCCGACCACAGCAGCGCGCCAATCAGCGCAAGCACCAGCACCAGCAGCCCCGCCCGCGCGGCAGGCCCCGGCGACAGCGCGGAAAGCGCATCGGCCATCATCAGCGCGAAGACCACCAGCAGGAACCAGAAGCCCGCCGCCGGAGAGACGCGGGCATACTCCCCTGCCTCCTCGAGCAGGGAAGACGCGCCGAGAACCAGCAGCCAGACCAGCCCCGCAAGGCCAAGCGCAGCCCCCGCGATGCGCAGAAAGGGCCGCGCGGCGGGCAGCCCCAAGGCGAGCCCCAACAGCATCAGCGCGATCCCCGGCCCCGTGACCTGCGGCGCGGCGAGGGTCCAGAGCGCCCTGCCCTCACCGGCGACGATCCGGTTCGCCGCCAAGGTCATGAAGGGCGCGAAGATCGCGGCCAGACCCAGCACCGCAAACAGCACGCCCGGCGGCGACAGCCCCGCCATCGCGGAGCGCGTCACCGCCCGTTTGCGCGCCGCCGCAGTCAGTTCAGCACTCCGATCTGCGTCAGGTAGTCCTTCGCGACCGCCTCGGCGGGCTCACCGCCGACCTGAATACGACCGTTCAGCTTTTGCAGCGTCTGCATGTCGAGCTTGTCGAAGATCGGGTTAAGAACCTCGGGGATCTTCGGATATTCCTTCAGCACCGCGTCGCGCACGATCGGGGTGGGCTCGTAGACCGGCTGCACGCCCTTGTCGTCTTCCATCACGACGAGCCCCGCCGCGCCGACACCGCCATCGGTGCCATAGGCCATCGCCGCGTTCACCCCCGAGGTGCCGCGCGCCGCCGCCTGAATGGTCGCCGCCGTGTCCCCGCCCGACAGAACCACGGTCTGATCGGGGCTCAGCTTGAACCCGTAGGCCGTCTGCATCGCGGGCAGCACGGCGGGGGACGAGACGAACTCGGTCGAGGCTGCGAGCTTCACATCGCCGCCCTTCGACACCCATTTGCCGAAATCGGACATGGTGGTGAGGTCGTTCTCCTTGGCCAGCGCGCCCGTCACCGCAATCGCCCAGGTGTTGTTGGCCGGCGCGGAGTCGAGCCAAGTGATGTCGTTCTGCTTGTCGAGCTCGGCGGCGCGGTCATGGGCCTTCGTGGCATCCTTCCAGATGTCGCTATCGGCCTCGTTGAAGAAATAGGCCGCGTTGCCGGTATATTCTGGGTAGATGTCGATCTGGCCCGCGAGGATCGCCTTGCGCACGACCTGCGTGCCGCCCAGCTGCAACCGCCGCTCCACCGGCATCCCGGCATTTTCCAGCGATAGCGCGATGATGTTGCCCAAGAGACCGCCTTCGGTGTCGATCTTGGACGAGACGGTGATATCGGCCTGCGCGGCGGAGGCGAGCGCGCCCCCGAAGACCGCAGCGGCCACGATGAGAGGATATTTCATGGCTGGTCTGGCTCCCTGACTGATGTCTGTGCGTGTCTCGAGACGTGATCTCGCCTGAGGTAGGGCCCGACCCGCGCCCGCCAAGCCTCCGGGGCCGCGTCGTCGGCCCACCAGCCGCATGCGACGCCCCGGCCCGGCCATCGGGCCTTTCAGGGGGTGCGTCACATTTGCGCTAGCCCGACGCGCTCAGGTTTGCATAAGTAGTCAAAAGACATGCGCGAAGAGGGACGTCATGGTTGGAATTGGAACGGGCCTCGCACGGCTCGCGATGGTGGCGGTTCCGACCGCACTCGGTGTGGCCGCGATCGTCTTTGCGGGCGATCTGAAAGCTCTGCCCAGCCCGAGCGAGGCGAATCGCCCGGCGACACTGGTGCGGGTGATCACGCTCGCGCCCATCGAGATGATCCCGCGCGTCACCGGCTATGGCACGGTCGCGCCGGTGCGCGAATGGCGCGCTGTCGCCCGGATCGAGGGGGAAATCCGCGACATCGCCAAACCGCTCGCGCCGGGCGATATCGTGGCCAAGGACACGCCGCTTTTCACCATCGACGACAGCGATCTGAAACTGCAGCGCGCCAGTCTCGAGGCGCAGGTCGCGGCCTCCAAGGTCAAGGATGACACGGTGCGCACGAGCCTCGAACTGGCGCGCTCCGATCTCGCGCTGGCCCAGGACGAGCTCGACCGCCAGAAAACGCTGCACGATCTGGGCCGGATCACCCAGCCCCAGCTCGACGCGGCGCGCCGGCAGCAGCTGACCGCGCAGACCAAGGTGACCGATCTCGAAAGCCAGCTGAAACTGAACGAGGCCGAACGCGAGGTGCTCGATACGCAGGCGGCGACGATAGACCGGTCCATCGGGCTGTCGACGATCACGGCGCCTTTCGAGCTGCGGGTCAATTCGCTCGACGCGGATCTGGGGCAATACGTCAATCGCGGTCAGGTTCTACTTAGCGGCGAGGGCGTCGCGGCGGTCGATATCTCGGCGCAATTCCCGATCGGGCGGATGGGCCCCCTGCTCCGGCTCGCGGGCGACGGCACCAAGGTCACCGATCTAAAGGCGCGCGTCACCCTGCCCGAGCCCGAGCATCCCATTGTCTGGAAGGCCAAGGTCGAGCGGATGGGCGAGGCGATCGACGAAACCACGCAAAGCGCGCCCGTCGTGGTGCGCGTCGACGATCCGCTGGGTCAGGCGCAGGCGGGCGAGCGCCCGCCCCTGCGGCGCAACATGGTGGTGGCGGTGGAACTCGCCGCGCCGAAGCAGAGCCTGCTCGTCGTGCCCGCCGAAGCGGTCGCCGGGGGGGCTGCGATGGTGGTGTCCGAGGATGGCACGCTGGCGAAGCGCGCGGTGAAGACCAGCTTCGTCTCGGGCGATCTGGCGGTGATCGCGCAGGGCCTCAAGGCGGGCGACAAGCTGGTCGTCACCGATCCTTCGATCGCCGTGCCGGGCATGACGGTCAAGGCGACCGAGGATGAGGCGCGCAAGGCCGAGATTGCCGCCGAGGCGCTCGGCCAGACGGCCACCAGCCCGCAACCGGGCAGCGGTGGCGGTGGCGGCGGAGGTGGCGGCAAGGGGGCCGCGCCCGAAGGCGACGCCGCCAAGCCCGCGGGAGATGCGCAATGATCGCGCTTTTCGCTGGCCATCGCACGGCGGCCAATATCGCGATGATCGCGATTGCGGGCCTCGGGCTGATGGCGCTGCCGAGCCTGCAGCGCGACACTTTCCCCGCCACGCCACCCTCGGATGTCTCGGTCCGCATCACCTATCCCGGCGCCGCGCCTTCAGAGGTCGAGACCGGCATCTGCACCGTGACCGATCCGGTCCTGACGCGGGTCGAGAACCTTGCGAAACTGACCTGTCTTGCGCGTGACAACAGCGCCCAGATCACCGCCGAGATGATCGAGGGCGCGGAAATGACGCGCTTCTACAACGACATCAAGGATGCGGTGGACGGGATCAATTCCTTCCCCGACAAGGCCGACGATCCGGTGGTGCAGATCGTCGAGCGCACCGCCTCGGTCTCGTCGGTGGCAGTGACCGGGCCGGACGATCCGGCGGTGCTATACGCCTATGCCCAGAGCTTCGCCGATCAGCTGCGCGCCGATCCGGCAATCTCGCTGGTCTCGGTGAACGGCTTCTCCGACCGCGAGATCGCGATCGAATTCGACCGCGCCGCGCTGGAGCGCTTCGGGCTCGACATGGGCTCTGTCGGTGCGACGCTGGCGCGCTACAGCCTCGACATGCCCGCGGGCTCGCTCGAGGGGCGCTCGGGCGAGGTGGCGATCCGCTTCCTCGGCGAGAGGCGCACGCCTGCCGAGCTTGCGCAGATCCCGATTGCGGGCAGTGCCGCGGGCGGCGAGGTGCGCTTGGGCGATGTCGCGACGATCCGCGAAGGCTTCGCCGATCCCTCGCAGGCCACCTATTTCGACGGCAAGCGCGCCGCCATCGTCTCGGTTCAGAAGACCGCCTCGCAGGATGCGTTGCGGGTGCGGGCCGCACTCGATCGCGAGATGGCACAGGCGCAGGCCGAGGCGCCGGGCAATATCCAGCTCGCGATCTCGGCGGATTCCACGCGCAACATCGTCGAGCGCCTGCGCATCATCGGGGTCAACGGGCTGCAGGGCCTGATCCTCGTGCTCGTCGCGATGTGGCTGTTCTTCGGTCTGCGCATGTCCTTCTGGGTCGCGATGGGCCTGCCGATCAGCTTCCTCGGCGCGATATTCGCGATGCAGTTCCTCGGCTACACGATCAACATGATGACGATGGTGGCGCTGCTGGTCGCCACCGGTCTGTTGATGGACGATGCGATCGTGATCTCGGAAAACATCGTGCGCAGGCGACAAACGGGAGAGCCCGCCCGTGTTGCCGCCGTCAAAGGCACGATGCAGGTCTTTCCCGGCGTTCTGGCGTCTTTCCTGACGACGGCGATGGTGATCGGGCCCCTGAGCTTCCTGACCGGCAATATCGGCGCGCTGCTGAAATATATCCCGATCGTGCTGCTGATCACGCTGACGGTCAGCCTGATCGAGGCCTTCCTGATCCTGCCCGCCCATATGCGCCACTCGCTCAAACACGACATGCGCCCCGGCCCCGTGCAACGCGCGGTCAACGGCGCCTTCGAGCGGCTGCGCGACCGTGTCATCGTGCCGCTTGCCGGGGTCGCGCTGCGCTGGCGCTACCTCACGCTGGGGGTTGCGATCTTTGTCGTGGCGCTCTCGATCGCGCCCTTCACCGGGGGCTTCCTGAAGTACCAGAGCTTCCCGACGCTGGAGAGCGACACGGTCGAGGCGCGGCTTCTGCTGCCCGCGGGTGCGCCGCTCTCGCTGACCGAGGCGCGGGTGAGCAAGGTCGTCAAGGCGCTCAAGGAGATGGATGCCGAGCTGAGCCCCGCTCAGCCGGACGGCCAGCCCCTCGTGCAAAGCTACACGATTACCTATGGCAGCAATGCCGACAGCCCGACCACGGGGCCGAACATGGCCACGGTGAGCGCCTCGCTTCTGCCCGCAGGGACACGCACCACCGATGTCGGCACCGTGCTCGATCGCTGGAAGCAATTGGTTGGCAAGATGCCCGACATGGCCGCCTTCCGGATCACCGACAAGGAGCGCGGCGCGGGTGGCAAACCGATCGATCTGCTGGTCACCGGCCCCGATCTCGCTGATCTGGCGACCACCGCACGCGAGCTGCGCCGCTTCTTCCGCGGCTTCGACGGGGTGCGAGACGTGACCTTCGACCTGCAGCCGGGCAAGCCGGAGCTGGTGGTGCGGATGAAACCGGCGGTGGCCAACCTGCTGGGCGTGACGCCTGCCGCGCTGGCCGGTGAGCTGCGCGCGGCCTTCCGGGGCGACAGCGCGGTCAGCTTTGCCGATGCGCGCGGTCAGGTCGATATCGTCGCCCGGCTCGCGCCCTCCGAGCGGCGCGCTATCGGTGATGTTCTCGCGCTGCGGGTGCCCGGCAAGGACGGCGCGCTGGTGCCGCTCTCGGCGGTGGCGACGGTCAGCGAGACGCGCGGCTACACCACGATCACCCATGTGAACGGGCAGCGCGCGGTCTCGGTGCAGGGCACGATCGACCCGACGCGGGCCAATTCGCGCGAGCTGATGGCGGCGATGCGGGCCGATTACCTGCCCGAACTGGCGCAAAAGCGTCCCGACGTGAAGGTGCAGGTTCTGGGCGAGGAACAGGACACCGCGACCACCGGGGCGTCGCTCGTACGCTTCATGACGGCGGGCGCGGTCGGGGTCTACCTGCTGCTGGCCTTCTACATGGGCAGCTTCATCCGCCCCATCGCCGTGATCGCGACGATCCCGCTCAGCCTGATCGGCGTGATGTGGGGGCATGTGCTGCTTGGCCTTCCGCTCTCGCTGCCGAGCCTCGTGGGGCTGGCGACGCTGGCGGGCGTGGTGGTGAACGACGCGATCCTGCTCGACGCGTTCATCGGCGAGCGACGTGCGACCGGCACCCCGATGCTCGAGGCCGGAAAGGAGGCCGTGCGCGACCGCTTCCGCGCGATCTTCCTGACCTCGCTGACGACGGTGGTCGGGCTCGGCCCGCTTTTGCTGGAGACTTCGACGCAGGCGCAATTCCTGCGCCCGATCGTGGCGAGCCTCGCCTTCGGTCTGAGCGCGGCCACGGTGCTCTCGCTCTTCGTGACCCCGGCGATCCTCGCGGTGCTGGAGGATTTCGGCATCCGCACCGCCGATCCCGAGCCCGAGGAGACGGCCCCCTCTGTCGAGCACCCCGCCGACGCCCTGCGCGTCTGAGGGGGCATTCGGTCCGATCTGGTTAGGAGAGCGTCGGTCTGACGCTCTCCGCCTAGAGGCTGTCCCCCGCCGTTGCGGCTTTGTGACGTCATCCCCCCTTGCAATCCGCACCTTGGTGCCCGGACTATCACTATGATTGCCCGGGAAGACGCGACACCAGACGGGCGCGCGCGGTGCTCCGCAAATGCGACAGAAATCGAGGAGGAGAATACCCATGAAAGAGATCGGAATGCTGCTGGACGGGGCCTCCGCCCCTTCCGCCTCGGGCGCAAGTTTCGACCGGATCGATCCCGTCACCGGCGAGGTCGCCACCCGCGCCGCCGCGGCGGGGCGTGACGATGTCGAGGCGGTCGTGGCCTCTGCCGCGCGCGCCTTTCCCGGCTGGTCCGCGACCGGGCCGAACGGGCGGCGCAAGATCCTGTCGAAAGCCGCTGACGTAATGGAGGCTAGAGCCGACGACTTCGTTCAGGCGATGATCACCGAGACCGGCGCGACCGGGGCCTGGGCCGGGTTCAACGTCCATCTCGCCGCGGGCATGATCCGGGAGGCTGCGGCGATGACCACCCAGATCGGCGGCGAGATCATCCCCTCCGACAAGCCCGGCACGATGGCGATGGGCGTGGCGCGCGCCAAGGGCGTCTGCCTCGGTATCGCGCCGTGGAACGCGCCGGTCATCCTCGGCACGCGGGCGGTCGCGATGGCGCTCGCCTGCGGCAATACCGTGGTGTTGAAAGCGTCCGAGATGTGCCCCGCGACGCATCGCCTGATCGGGGAATGTTTCGCGGAAGCCGGACTGCCCGAGAGCGCGCTCAACGTCTTGACCAACGCCCCCGAGGACGCCGCCGATGTCGTCGAGGCGCTGATCGCGCATCCTGCGGTCAAGCACGTGAACTTCACCGGCTCTTCCGCCGTCGGCCGGATCATCGGGCGGCTCGCGGGCGAGCATCTGAAACCCTCGCTGCTGGAGCTGGGCGGCAAGGCGCCGCTGATCGTGCTCGACGATGCCGATCTCGACGGGGCGGTGAATGCCGCGATTTTCGGCGCCTTCATGAACCAGGGCCAGATCTGCATGTCGACCGAGCGGATCATCGTCGACGAGAAAGTGGCCGACGCCTTCGTCGAAAAGCTCGCCGCGCGCGCCAATGCCCTGCCCGCGGGCGATCCCCGTGGCGAGGTGGCGCTGGGGGCGCTTGTCTCCGAGGCGGCAGCCGAGAAGATGGATGCGCTGATCGCCGACGCCACCGGGAAAGGCGCGAAACTTGTCGCCGGTGGCTCTCGCGAGGGAACGATCGTCGCGGCGACGCTGCTCGACGGCGTCGCGGAAGGCATGCGCATCTATGCCGAGGAGAGCTTCGGCCCGGTCAAATCGATCATCCGCGTGAAGGGCGACGAGGAGGCATTGAAAGTGGCCAATGACACCGAATACGGGCTGTCGAGCGCGATCTTCAGCGCCGATGTCTCGCGCGCGATGGCGCTGGCGAACCGGCTCGAAACCGGGATCTGCCATATCAACGGCCCAACGGTGGGCGACGAGCCGCAGATGCCCTTCGGCGGGGTCAAGGCCTCGGGCTACGGGCGGTTCGGCGGGCGCGCGGCCATTGCCGAATTTACCGATCTGCGCTGGATCACCGTCGAGGACCCCAAGCAGCATTACCCGATCTGAGCCGAGCTCTCAGAGGGTCGAAACAGCAAGGAGCCGACCCCGATGGGCCGGCTCTTTTTAATGTCGGTCCGCCGTAGAGGCGGCCCACCCGGATCAGTCCGTCTTCGGTTTGGGATAGACCGGCAGATGCGGGATCAGAACGTGATCGGGCTGGTCGATCGCGAAGAGGAAAGCCCGCGCGACGTCGTCGGGGCGCAGCGCATCCGGTTTCGCCTCGTCGAAGAACGGCGTGTCGACCATGCCCGGATGCAAGCATGTGACGCGGCCGCCCGCCTCGCCAAGCTCCTCACCGAGATTGTCGGCATAGCCGCGGATGAACCACTTCGTCGCCGAATAGACCGAACCGAACATCGCGCCCTGCGATGCCTTCGAGCCGGTCAGCACCATATGCCCCTTGGAGGCGCGCAGATGCGGCAGGGTGAATTTCGCGGTGTAGGTCACGGCGAGGCAGTTCACCTCGATCATCTTCTGGAAGCTCTCGACCGATCCTGCCTCGGTCCCGCGCGCCGAGGCACCGACGCCCGCATTGGCCAACACCACGTCGAGGCGTCCGTAATGCTCGACCGCGCGCGCGACCATGCGTTCCTGAGCGTCGGGGTCGGTGACGTCGGTGGGCAGCGCGAGGGCGTTGTCTTCACCCAGATCCTTGACGAGCGCTTCGAGTTTCTCCTCGGACCGTGCGGCCAGAGCCACCTTGTGGCCCGCCTCGACCGCATGGCGCGCACAGCTCTCGCCGATCCCGGTGGAGGCGCCGGTGATGAGAATGATTTTCGACATGTCAGCCTCTCTGAATTGTGGGAACGAAAAAGGCGCCACCCGGACTGGGCGGCGCCTCTCGATATCAGCCCAGCAGGGCCAGAACTTCTTTCGCAGCCGCCTCGGACGACGCCGGGTTCTGTCCGGTCACCAGACGCCCGTCGGCTACCGCATGGGGCTGCCAGTCGTCGACGCTCTCGAACTTCGCGCCCAGCTCGCGCAGGCGGGTTTCCAGAAGGAACGGCACCGCGTCGGCAAGACCCACGCCGCGTTCTTCGCTATCGGTGAAGGCCGAGACCTTGCGGCCTTTCACGATGGAGTCGCCGTTTTTGTCCTTCACCTTGTCGAAGGCTGCCGGGCCGTGGCAGACCGAGGCGACCACCTTGCCGCTATCCCACGCGGTGCCGATCGCCTTGGCGGAGATATCGCTCTCGGCGAGGTCGTACATCGCACCGTGGCCGCCGGGGATGTAGAGCGCATCATAGGAAGTAATGTCCTCGTCCTCGATGCGCGCGGGGTTTTCCAGAACCGCTTTGGCGTCTGCATCGTCGCGGAACCGCGTCACCGAGGCGGGCGCGTCATCGCCGGTCACGTCGGAATTCGGGTCGATCGGGATCGAGCGGCCGCCGATGGTCGCCACTTTCACCGCGTGGCCTGCGTCGAGAAACGCGTAATACGGGGTCGCCAGTTCCTCGTACCAGACGCCGGTCGGTTTGCCGGTGTCGCCAAGGGCATCAGCTGCGGTCGAAAGAATAAGAATACGTGCCATGGGTTTGGCCTCCTTCGTCATGAATGTGAGGGCATTTCCGGCCCTGTTCGCTTCGAGCCGTCAACGCGTCCCAACAGAGATAGGTTGCGTTCACTGATCGAGAAATTGATGCAGACAACGTCAGAAATCGATATTCCGGAGACATGACACCCGATATCTCGCTTCTGCGCGTGTTCCATGCGGTCATGGAAGAACGCAATGTCACCGCCGCCGCCCAGCGGCTCGGCCAATCCCAGAGCACCGTGAGCGCGGCGCTGTCACGTCTGCGTGCGGCGCTGGGTGACGAGCTGTTCCTGCGCGCCCGCTACGGCGTGGAGCCGACCGAGAAGGCGCTCGAGATCGCGCCCGACATCGCCGCGGGGCTGGAGCGGCTGGAACAGGCCTTCCGCGCCGCCGAACCCTTCGATCCCGCGCGCACCACGCGCCGCTTCCGGCTGTTGCTGGGGCCCTATGCCGAGATCGTTCTCGCGCCGGAACTTGCGGCGGCCTTTGCCGATAGGGCCCCGTCGGCTCGTCTCGAAATCTCGCCTATCGGGCCAGATCTGGACCCCCGCGCGCTTGCCGGGCGGGCCTTCGATCTGGCGGTCGGGCGGTTCGACTCCCCGCCCGAGGATCTCGTGGTCTCCGACCTGTTCGAGGACGGGTTCCGCTGTATCGTGGCCCCACAGGCTTTACCCGAGGGCGCGTCGCTCGACCGGAACCTCTATGAGACGTTGCCGCATGTCGTCGTCGCCCCGCCCGGCAAGTGGCGCACCGGAGTTCACAAACGCACCGAGGCGACAGGTTTGCACCGGAACACGGCTGTCGTGGTCACGCATTTCCTGACCGCCGCACCTGCGGTGGCTCGGCTGGGCGGGATTGCCACGGTGCCCGCGCGGGTCGCCGCGATGACCGCCGGACCTTATGGCTTGCGCGATGTTCCCGTGCCGGTCGACCTCGGCACCTTTCCCAGCCAGATCGCCTGGCACCCGCATCTGCGCCGGGATCAGGGTCATGTCTGGCTGCGCGAGCTGATCCGCGAACTGGTCGCAGAGTTCACGACGCCGGGCTGACGGCTGCGCAAAGGCGAACGGTTAGGTGACCCGTCCGCGTGCCTTGAACGCAGGCGTATCCCAGGCCCGCTGTGCCATCACTTCGCCGAGGATTTCAGCGGCGCGGGTCACGTCGGCCTCGTCGAGGTAAAGGGGCGTGAAGCCGAAGCGCATCGCATCGGGCGCGCGGAAATCTCCGATCACCCCGCGCGCGATCAGGGCCTGAACGACGGCGTAGCTCTCTGCGAAACCGAACGAGACCTGACTGCCGCGGGCCTCCGGGTCGCGCGGGCTGAGCAGCTTGAGGTCAGGACAGCGCGCCTCGACCTCGCGGATGAAAAGCTCCGACAGCTCGACGGAACGCTTACGCACCTCCTCCATCGTCAGCCCGTCCCAGACCTTGAGCGCCTCTTCCAGCGCGGTCATCTGCAGGACCGGCGGCGTGCCGACGCGCATCCGCTCGACCGCGCGGCCGGGACGATAGTCGAGATCGAAGGCGAAGGGCGCCTCATGGCCGAGCCAGCCGCTCAGCGCAGGGCGCATTGTGTCGGCGATGTCGGGGCGGACATAGATAAAGGCCGGGGCACCGGGCCCACCGTTGAGATATTTATAGGTGCAGCCGACCGCGAATTCGGCCCCGTTCGCCGCCATGTCGACCGGCACCGCGCCCGCGCTATGGGCGAGATCCCAGATCATCACCGCCCCGACCGCGTGGGCCTTGCGGGTGATCGCCTCGAAATCGTGCATCCGGCCTGTGCGGTAATCGACCTGCGTCAGCATCACCACCGCCACCTCTTCGGTGATCGCGTCCGCCACATTTTCCGGGGCGGGCGTGCGCAGCTCGTGCCCGCGAGACAGCGAGCGGATCAGCCCATCCGCCATGTAGAGATCGGTCGGGAAATTGCCCTTGTCGGACAGGATGACCTTCCGGTCGGGCCGCATTTCCAGCGCCGAGGCCAGCGCCTGATAGACCTTGATCGAAAGCGTATCGCCCAGCACGACAGAGCCTTCGGGCGCGCCGATCAGCCGACCGATCCTATTGCCGACGCGGGCAGGTTGATCCATCCACTGCGCCTCGTTCCAGCCCCGGATCAGCATCTGCCCCCATTCGTCGCGCGCGCAGCTCTCCAGCCGCTCCGCCACCCCGCGCGGCAGCGGCCCGAGCGAATTCCCGTCGAGATAGATCACCCCCTCGGGCAGATCGAAAAGATGCTTTCTCGGCAGGTTCGGCATGGTTCTCTCCGTCAGATAATCGCGGCCTTTCGGCGCGTCTCGAAACCCCGCAATCGGCTGATGGATCGCGAGAGTTTCGGCTCCGGCGCACGCTACCCGCGCAACCATGCCCTCGCAATATCCCGCGCTATATGCTCTGTCTCCGGGCAGGACGCAAAACGAGCGGGAGGGAACATGGAAGACCTGAGCGGGATCGACTGGGAAGACGCTTTCGAGAACGGCGGCTATATCGAGAATGGCAGCAGCTACCCCGATCTCTGGGCCAAGCGCGCCGCCGAGTTCCGGTCGCGCCATGCCGATCGGATGAGCGAAGTTGCCTATGGCGATGCCCCTCGCGAAAAGATCGACATCTTCCGCCCCGAAGGCGCATCCAAGGGGCTCGTGGTCTTC
Source organism: Thioclava sp. F28-4 (assembly GCF_002020045.1). NCBI lineage: Bacteria > Pseudomonadati > Pseudomonadota > Alphaproteobacteria > Rhodobacterales > Paracoccaceae > Thioclava > Thioclava sp. F28-4. The sequence goes on from NZ_MPZQ01000001.1 coordinate 77,494, forward strand.
GTCCACGGCGGCTACTGGCTGAAATTCAGCAAGGACATGTGGTCCCATCTGGCAGAGGGCGCGCTGTCGCAGGGCTGGACCGTCGCCCTGCCCGGCTACACGCTCGCCCCGGAGAACAGCATTCCCGGCATCGCGCAGCAGATCGCGCGGGCCATCGATCACGCAGCAGAGCTGGTGGAGGGCCCGATCCATCTCGTCGGCCATTCCGCGGGCGGGCATCTGGTGACGCGGTCGGTGTCGCAAGGGAGCGCGCTCTCCGACGAAACCGCGGCGCGCATCCGGCGGGTGAGCTCGGTGAGCGGCGTGCATGATCTGCGTCCGCTGCAGATGCATTCGATGAACGCGCGGCTGGGGATCACGCCCGAGATTGCCACGAGCGAGAGCCCCGCCCTGCTGAAGCTGCGCCCCGGCGTGAAGGTCACCGTCTGGGTCGGCGCGGCGGAGCGTCCGGAATTCCTGCGCCAGTCGTCCCTGCTGGCCGAGCACTGGCCGGAGGCCGATCTGGTCGCGGCCTACGGGCGGCACCATTTCGACGTGATCGAGGAGCTGTCCGACCCGTCCAGCGCGCTGGTCACGGCGCTTCTGAGCACGGATTAAGAAAGCGTCACCCGCCGCCAAAACCGCCTCACCGTTCCACACATCAGCTTCACGTTCGCGCGCTCGAGCTTTGCTGCGCTTGCATTCTAACCGGCCTTGGGGTCTCAAAAGAGTGCATCTGTGCACCAAAGCGTCTTCCGAGTGTCGAACATGAGCGATGCCAAGAACACCTACGAACACAGCGTTCCCTTCTTCTGGCCGATGGCGGCGGCGATGGAATGGCAGAAGATCGGGCTCGACGCGGTCGAGAAAGGGCTGACCTATCTCGACGAGGCGGCGAAGATCACGCACCCGCCCGACCCGGACTGGGCCACGAAGAACGACGTTCTGCTCGATCTCGACACGATGCGGCTGCGCGATTTCGGCGGCACGGGCGGCGGCCTCCCGGTGATTGTCGACGCGCCCTATGCCGGGCATTCCTCGACCATCGCGGATTATGCCAAGGGCCAGAGCCTGATCGAGACGCTTCTGGATGCAGGTCTGGGACGTGTTCTCTGCACCGACTGGAAAAGCGCGACGCCCGAGATGCGCGATTTCGACATCGACAAATACCTCGCCGAGATCAATGTCGCGGTCGATGAGCTCGGCGGGCGGGTGATGCTGGTGGGGCTTTGTCAGGGCGGCTGGATGTCGGCGATGTATGCCGCGCGCTTTCCCGAGAAGGTCGCGGGTCTCGTGCTGGCGGGCTCGCCCATCGACACCGATGCGGGGCACGGCCCGATCCGCAAGCTCGCCCATGAGATGCCGCTTTCGGCCTATCAGGAAATGGTCGAGGCCGGTGAGGGCCGGATGCCGGGGCGGTTCATGCTCACCGGCTGGAAGAACATGCATGCCGATCAGCAGTATTTCGGCAAGTTCGTCGATCTCTACGAGCATATCGACGACCGCAATTTCATGAAGCGCACCGAGCGGTTCGAGAGCTGGTACGAGAACCCCATCGACCTGCCGGGGCGCTATTACCTGCAGGCGATCGACCTGCTGTTCAAACAGAACCTGTTTGCCAAGGGCGAGTTCGTGGGCCTCGGGCGCAAGCTCGATCTGGGCGCGATCACCTGCCCGGCCTTCCTGCTTGCGGGCAAGGCGGACGACATCACCACGCGCGAACAGGTCTTCGCCGCCGAGACGCTGCTCGGCACGCCGCGCAAGGATATCGTGAGCCGCCTCGTCGAGGGCGGGCATATCGGCCTCTTCATGGGCAGCCACACCCTCTCGAATGTCTGGCCGGAAATCGGCCAGTGGCTCGGAAAGCTCGGGGCCAAAACTGGAGACACGCACAATGGACCAGACCGTCGCTGAACCGATGACGCAGGATGTGCCGCAAACGGACCGCAAGACAGGTCTGAGCGCGGCAGAGGCGGCACAGAGGCTCGAGCGATACGGTCCGAACGCGCTCCAGAGCGACGAGAAAACCCTGCTGCAACGGATCGCGGGCTATTTCTGGGGGCCGATCCCGTGGTTGATCGAACTGGCGGCGCTGTTGTCGCTCGTGCTGCGCGACTGGTCCGACTTCGCGGTGATCTTCGTGATGCTGCTGCTCAACGCCGCCGTGGGCTTCAAGGAAGAGAGCAAGGCGAGTTCGGCCATCGCGGCGCTCAAGGCGCAGCTGGCCCCGAGCGCCCGCGTGAAACGCGACGGGCAATGGCAGGAGATCGCCGCGCGCGATCTGGTGCCCGGCGATATCGTGCGGCTCTCGATCGGCCAGATCGTGCCCGCCGATCTGACGCTCTTCGAGGGCAAATATCTCTCCATCGACGAGGCGGCGCTGACGGGCGAGTCCCTTCCCGTCGACAAGGCGGTCGGTGACAGCGCCTATTCCGGCTCGGTCGTGAAGCTGGGCGAGATGACCGGCGAGGTTACGGCGACCGGGATGGACACCTATTTCGGCCACACGGCCTCTCTCGTGCAGACCACGAACGGCAAGTCGCATTTCCAGAAGGCCGTGATGCAGATCGGGAATTTCCTGATCGCAGCGGCGCTGGTTCTGGTGGCGATGATCGTGATCGTCTCGTTCCAGCGGCACAACCCCCCGCTCGAAGTGATCCAGTTCGCGCTGATCCTGACGGTCGCGGCGATTCCGGTCGCGCTGCCCACGGTTCTGTCGGTGACGATGGCGGTGGGCGCCGAGCGTCTCGCGCGGATGAAGGCGATCGTCTCGCGGCTGGTGTCGATCGAGGAACTGGCAGGCGTCGATGTGCTGTGCTCGGACAAGACCGGGACGCTGACGCTGAACGAGCTGACGGTCGAGGACCCGCGCCCGGCAGAGGGGGTCGCGGTCGACGATCTGCTGCGCGCATCGGCGCTGGCCTGCGACCGCGACGCGCCCGATGCGATCGACAAGGCGGTGCTGGCGGCGGCGGAGGGCATTGCGCTCGACGCCATCGAGACGCTCAGCTTCACCCCGTTCGATCCGGTGAGCAAACGCAGCGAGGCGGAGGTCCGGCACGAGGCCGATCGCTGGCAGGTCGCGAAAGGCGCGCCGCAGGTGATCGTGGAGCTTGCAGCCCTCGCAGATGAGGCGCGCAAGGCGGTGGAGGACGAGGTCGAAACCCTCGCGCAGCAGGGCTATCGCGCGCTCGGGGCCGCACAGAAGCGCGCCGGGCAGGATTGGGAGTTCCTCGGCCTGCTGCCGATCATCGACCCGCCGCGCCCCGATGCCGCGAGCACCATCGCCGAGGCCCGCAACATGGGGATCGACGTCAAGATCATCACCGGCGACCACGAGGCGATTGCGCGCCAGATCGCGGGCAAGCTGGACCTTGGCCAGAAAATCTACCCGGCGGGCCAGCTGCTCGATGGCGACCCGGCCACGGTGGAGGCCAATGTCCGCGCCGCCGACGGCTTCGCCCGCGTCCTGCCCGAGCACAAGTTCCGCATCGTCGAGGTGCTGCAGGCCGGGCATTCCATCGTCGCGATGACCGGGGACGGGGTGAACGACGCCCCTGCCCTGCGCAAGGCCGATGCCGGGATCGCGGTGAGCGGGGCGACCGATGCCGCACGCGCCGCCGCCGATCTGGTGCTGACCGACAAGGGGCTGTCGATCATCACTACGGCGATCGAGGAAGCGCGCCGGATCTTCGAGCGGATGACGAGCTACGCGACCTTCCGCGTGGCCGAGACGATCCGTGTGCTCTTGTTCATGACGCTCTCGATCCTGATCTTCGATTTCTACCCCGTCACCGCGATCATGATCGTGCTGCTGGCGGTGCTCAACGATTTCCCGATCATGATGATCGCCTATGACAATGTCTCGGTCTCGCCACGCCCGGTGCGCTGGGACATGCGACGCGTGCTGACGGTGGCGGCGACGCTGGGCGTGACCGGGGTGATCGAGACCTTCGTGCTGTTCTGGTTCGTCGATGCCTATCTCGGCCTGCCGCGCGACCAGATCCAGACGATCATCTTCCTCAAGCTTCTCGTCTCGGGGCACATGACGCTGTTCGTCACGCGCCATCAAAGCTGGTTCTGGCGGCGCCCCTTCCCGGCGCTGCGCCTGTTCGCGACGACGGAGGCCACGCAATTGCTGGGCACGCTGATTGCGGTCTACGGGCTTTTCGTGACGCCGATCGGCTGGGGGCCTGCGCTGCTGGTCTGGCTTTATTGCCTCGTCTGGCTGCCGCTCGAAGGGGCGATGGCCTTGCTGATACGCGCGCTTTATGATCGCAGAGCACAGGCGCGCGGGCAGTAAGCCCCTCACGGCGCGCGCAGGAGGCACATGACGGACGACGCGCAAGAGGCACAGGACACGCCAGCGGGCAAGTTTGGACGCGGATTGCCGGTGGGCATCTGGGCGCTGGGGTTCGTGTCGCTCTTCATGGACATCTCCTCCGAGATGATCCACGCGCTGCTGCCGGTCTATCTGATGACCGGGCTTGGCGCGACGGCGCTGGCGGTGGGCGTGATCGAAGGGATCGCCGAAGCCACCGCCGCGATCACCAAGGTGTTTTCGGGGGCGCTGTCGGACCGGATCGGGCGGCGCAAGGAGCTGGCCGCGCTCGGCTACGGGCTGGCGGCGGTGACGAAACCGATCTTCCCGCTCGCCCCGACATTCGACTGGCTGGTGGCCGCGCGCTTCATCGACCGGGTGGGCAAAGGCATCCGCGGTGCGCCGCGCGACGCGCTGATCGCCGACCTCGCGCCGGGCAAGATGCGCGGTGCGGCCTTCGGGTTGCGGCAATCGCTCGACACGGTGGGCGCGTTCCTCGGGCCGCTCGCCGCGATCGGGCTGATGTGGCTGTTCTCGGACGATTTCCGCTCGGTCTTCTGGGTCGCGGTGATCCCGGCCTTCCTGTCGCTCGGGCTGATCCTGTTTGTGGTAAAAGAGCCCGCCCATCCCCGCACGCAACGCCGCGTGCGCAACCCGCTCGCCCGTTCGGAACTCAAGCTCCTGGGCCCTATGTTCTGGTGGGTCGTGGTGGTCGCCACGCTGTTCACCCTCGCGCGGTTCAGCGAGGCCTTCCTGATCCTGCGCGCCAATGACGACGGCATCCCGGTGATGCTGGTGCCGCTGGTTCTGGTGGGCATGAACGCGGTCTATGCGCTGATCGCCTATCCGGTGGGCGCGCTGTCCGACAGGGTCGGGCGCGTGGGGTTGCTGCTGGTCGGGCTGGGCCTGTTGATCGCGGCGGACCTGACCCTGGCGCTGGTCAGCGGGATCGGCGGGCTTGCGGTTGGCGTGCTGCTTTGGGGGATGCATATGGGCTTCACCCAGGGCCTGCTGGCCGCATTGGTGGCCGAAGCGGTCCCGGCAGAGCTGCGCGGCACCGCCTTCGGCATGTTCAACCTCGTGACCGGCGTGGGTCTGCTGATCGCAAGCGTGCTTGCCGGGGCGCTCTGGGAAATCGGCGGCGCGCAATGGACGTTCCTGGCGGGCGCGGGCTTTGCGACGACGGCAGCGCTGAGCCTGCTACCGCTGCGCGCGCGGTTCAATGGCACGCATAAACCCAAGGACGCAGCCTGACGCAGAGAGCGCCGCGCGGAGACCCCGCGCGACGCTCGCAACGCTAGAGACGGCTCAGGCAGTCGCCTCGACCTCCAGTTCCAGCTCCTCGATCATCGCATCGCGCATGACGAATTTCTGCGGCTTGCCCGAGACCGTCAGCGGCAGGCTATCCTTGAACCGGATCACCGCCGGAACCTTGAAATGCGCGATCTCGTCGCGGCAGAACGCGCGGATAGCGTCTTCGGTCAGCTCGGCGCCGTTGCGCGGCACGATCCACGCGGCGACGATCTCGCCGAACTTGTGATCCGGGATGCCGAAGACCTGCGCCTGACTGATATCGGGATGGGTGTAGAGGAACTCCTCGACCTCGCGCGGATAGACGTTCTCGCCGCCGCGTACGATCATGTCCTTCACCCGGCCCGTGATGTTGCAATAGCCCTCGCTGTCGATCCGGGCGAGATCGCCCGTATGCATCCAGCCATCGGCATCGAGCGCCTCATCCGTACGCTCGGGCTCGCCCCAATAGCCGCACATGACCGAGTAGCCGCGCGTCAGCAGCTCGCCCTGCTCGCCCACATTGGCGAGCGAACCATCCTCGCGCACGATCTTCACCTCGAGATGCGGCTGCACCAGCCCCACCGAGGAGACGCGTTTCTCCAAGGGCGTATCGGTGGCCGACTGGAAGGACACCGGCGCAGTTTCGGTCATCCCGTAGGCGATGGTCACTTCCGACATATGCATCTTCGACTGCACCTGTTTCATCACCTCGATCGGACAGGGCGCGCCCGCCATGATGCCGGTGCGCAGCGAAGACAGATCGTGGTTCGCGAAATCGGGATGTTCCAGGATCGCGACGAACATGGTCGGCACGCCGTAAAGCGCGGTGCAGCGCTCGGCGGCGACGCATTCCAGCACACTCTGGGGATCGAAGCCCTCGCTGGGGACGACGATGGTCGCACCCTTGGTGACGCAGCCCAGCGTGCCCATCACCATGCCGAAGCAGTGATAGAACGGCACGGGGATGCAGACGCGGTCCTGCTCGGTCGCGAGCATCGCGTGGGTCACGAAATGCGCGTTGTTGACGATGTTGCGATGGGTCAGCGTCGCGCCCTTCGGCGACCCGGTCGTGCCGGAGGTGAACTGGATGTTGATCGGCTCGTTCGGGTCGAGATGTTCGGTGATCGGATCGAGCGCGGCCCGGTCCTGCGCCTCGCCCAGCGCCTCCACATCCGAGAAACGATGGCATCCGGGATGCTGGGTCTCGCCAATCGTGATGATGTCGCGCAGGTCGGGCAGTTTCATGGTTTCCAGCTGGCCGGGCTCACTCTTCGCAAGCTCCGGCAAGAGGCGCTGAATCATCGACAGGTAATCCGAGCTCTTGAAGGTCTCCGCCAGCACCAACCCCCGGCAACCGGTCTTGCGCAACGCGAATTCCAGCTCGTGCAGACGATAGGCCGGGTTGATGTTCACGAGGATCACCCCGATCCGCGCCGTCGCGAATTGCGTCAGCAGCCATTCCGAGCGGTTGGGCGACCAGATGCCAAGCCGGTCGCCATGGCGAAGACCGAGCGCGAGCAAGCCCGCAGCGAGCCGATCGACCCGTGCCGCGAATTCCGCCCAGGTCCAGCGGATGCCTTCCGAGGTGAAGATGGCAGCCTCGCGATCAGGCCAACGCGCGGCGCTGCGCTTCAGCACGGCCGGGATCGTATCCTCGATCAGCGGGGTATCGGTCGGTCCGGCGACATGGGCCAGACCGCGTTTCGGGGCCACACCGAGTTCAGGGTGCGGGTTCGTCTCGCTATGCATGATTTCCTCCTCTGACACCCCATCGCCAGCACATCGGGCCAACGATCCTCCATGGGGGCGCTCATATTAAATGAACGATGGTTCATTTAATGCAACCCCAAAGCGTCAAGACAAGGAATTCCTGCCCTGCTCGCGAAACCGTGTTCGAGACGGTGATCGCCGCGGAGCCCAGCAAAATCTGACGACTCGCCGCGTTTCTGCTATAATTGGAGAATGTCGAATCTTCTGGGGGAGGAGAGAAAATGCGACCGGAACTCACGACGCGCCGCCGCGCCTTGCGTCTTGCGTTCGAGCGGTACATCAAGGCGGACAGAGCGTGGCGAGACGCGCTTGTAGCCTTGAACGACTGGTTTCCGCCCAGCGCGGACCGCCGTCCGGGAATGATCGGAAATCCGGGTTCACCGATACGGCGGCTCTATGACGCGCGCAGCCGGGCGCTGGTGCGCTTCGAGGTCACGCAGGTCAAGCTGGCCACCGCGAAACAACGGCTGGCGGAGCGCCGCGCGCGCGAGCTGCCGCCCGTGTTTCTGATCGGGCCGCCCTGCTGAGCGCTCGGAACCGCGTTACTCGATATCATCCAATGTGAAGGCGGAAGCGTGTTTCCGTCCTCGGGGGTGCTTGTCATTTCCCCAAGGCTGACGCAGCTTCGCAACGGGCAGCACCGGACGAGTAACGGTGCGGCGGGGTCCGACTCGCGCCTATAGCCCCGATACGCCCCTTCTCTGGAGAGCTTCATGAGCAGTTTCGTCACGATCACCCACGAGGATTGCCTCGGCCACGACACCGGGCCTCATCATCGCGAGCGTCCGTGGCGGCTCGAGACGGTGCGCGGACTGATCGACGAGATGGAGCTGCCCGTCATCGAGGCGCGCGAGGCGAGCGACGAGGATCTCCTGCTGGGCCATGATCCGGCCTATCTCGAAGCGCTCGAAGAGGTCTTCGCGCGCGAGGAACATGCCGATCTCGACTCGGACACCCATGTCTCGCCCGGGTCGCGCCGAGCAAGCCGTCTGGGCGCGGGCGGTGCCCTGCAGGCCGTCAATCTTGTCCTCTCGGGCGAGGCCAAGCGCGTCTTCGTCGCGACCCGCCCGCCGGGGCACCATGCGACGCGGACGCGGGCGATGGGGTTCTGCATCTATGGCAATACCGGGCTTGCGGCGCTCCATGCGCTCGAACGGCATGGCCTTTCGCGCGTCGCGGTGCTCGATTTCGACGTGCATCACGGCAATGGCACGCAGGATATCCTCTGGGACGAGCCGCGCAGCCTGTTCATCTCGTCGCATCAGGAGCCCAAGTCTCTCTGGCCGGGCACCGGGGCACGCTCGGAGACCGGGGCGCATGACAACGTGCTCAACCTACCGCTCGCCAGCGGAAGCGGCGCCTCCGAGATGAAGGTGGCCTGGGAAGACGGGCTGGCCCGGTTGGAGGCGTTCAAACCGGAGCTGATCATCGTCTCCGCCGGGTTCGACGCGCATCGCGAGGACGATATCTCCGGGCTGCTCTGGACCGCGGGCGATTACTGGTGGCTGACCAATGCGATCCGGGGCGTCGCGCGCCGTTGTTGCGAGGGTCGCATCGTCTCCTGTCTGGAGGGCGGCTATAACCCGACCGCGCTCGCGGAAGGCGCCGCCGCCCATCTCGAGGCTTTGGCGCGCTGATATCCCGAGACGCGACAGGCCGGGTCCGGTCCGCTAACCTTCCCCGAAAGACAAAGGCAGGCACGAGATGGCACGTAACCGCTACTATTCCGGCCCGGTCAGCGACCATTTCGACGGCGAGCGGTTTCACCCGCATGGCCAGCCCTCCACCGACCGCTCCTTTCGCGACATTCTGAAATGGCACCGCGAGGGGCAGCGGGCGCGCTGGCCCAAGCATGTCCCCGTCGAGCCGAATGTCCCGCCCGAGCGTAGCGAGGACGCGCGGCTGACCATGGTCGGGCATGCCTCGGTGCTCATTCAGGTCGCGGGGCTCAACCTGCTGACCGATCCGGTCTGGTCGGAGCGCGCGAGCCCGCTGCGCTTTGCCGGGCCCCGGCGCGTCACCGCGCCCGGTATCGCCTTCGACAACCTCCCGCCCATCGACGCGGTTTTGATCAGCCATAACCATTACGACCATCTCGACACCGTCACTTTGCGCAAGCTGCATAAGCGTCACCGCCCGAAGATGGTGATGCCGCTGGGCACGGATGCGACGGTGCGACGGGCGGTCCGCGGGGCGCAGATCGAGACCGGGGATTGGCACGACCGGATCGCGCTGGCCCCCGGTGTCTCTGTCACGCTAACGCCCGCGAACCATTGGTCTGCGCGCGGTCTCGGAGATCGGCGCATGGCGCTCTGGAGCGGCTTCTGGATCGACACGCCGCAGAGCCGGATCTGGTTCGCGGGCGATACCGGCTATGGCGACGGGGCCCTCTTTCGCGATATCCGCGCCCGGCACGGCGCGCCGGACATCGCGGTGATCCCGATCGGGGCCTATGAGCCGCGCTGGTTCATGCAGCCCCAGCATGTCGCGCCCGAAGAGGCTGTGCGCATCTTCACCGATATCGGCCCCACGCAGGCGCTTGGCTGTCATTGGGGCACGTTCCAGTTGACCGACGAGCCGCGCGAGGAGCCGCCCGCCCTGCTGGGTGAAAGCCTCGCAGCCTCGGGGATCGCGGCGGAGCGCTTCCTCCCCTTCGCCCCCGGCGAGGTCTATCTGGCACCCTCCGCGACCTGAGCGCATCGCCCTGACGCGACGCAGAGTCACGTCAGCGTTGACGGGTTTGCTTTCCCTAAATATAAAACTGACGTCAGTTTCATTTTTGGAGCCGGAACGTGACCTCCACCCTCGCAAATGCGTCGCAGGACGCCGCCGTGTTCTCCTTCCCGGAGCATCTTGCCACGACAAGCGCCGGACGCCCGAAGGGAGAGCGCACTCGCGCCCAGCTTCAGATCGCCGCCTGCAAGGTTTTGCAAGACAGCGGGCCGCAGGGCCTCACCGTCGCGGAGATCTGCAAGGCAGCCGGCGTCTCGAACGGCACGTTTTACCTTTACTTCAAGGATCGTAACGCCCTGCTCGACAGCCTGTTGCGCGACTTCGTGGCCTTCCTTCAACTGGCGATGCGCGCGGCGAGCGAGCGCGAGGGCCATGATGCGCCGCGCGCGGCGACCCGCGCCTATCTCCGTCTGTTCGAGCGAAATAGCGGGTTGATGCGCAGCTTGATCCACCCGACCGACGGCTTTCCCGAGGCGCAGGCGGCGTTTCAGACGCTCAACCGGGAATGGATCGAGGCGGTGGTCGCCTCCGTGGAACGCAGGCAGCGGCAGGAGGGCAAGACGGCGCCCCCGCGCGACGAATTGGTGCGCCGCGCCTACGCGCTGGGAGGCATGGTCGATCAATACCTCTCCAACCTTCTGCTGGCGAAGGATCCGGTCCTGATCGAGATATCGCAGGATCGCGATGCAGTGCTGGAGACGCTCTCGCTGCTCTGGGACCGGGGGATGACGGCATGACCACCATTCCCGGCGCCGAGACACTCTCCCGCGCGGAGCTGCAGCCTGAGATCGAACGCCGCTGGCAGGCGCAGCGCGCCCATGTCGCCGCGCATTCCGCATTTTACCAGAACCTCTGGCAGGGGCGCAGGCCACCCGAGGACCTGCGCGACCTGCCCGAATTGCCTCTCTCCGACAAATCGCAACTGCGGATCTCGCAGGCCGAGCATCCGCCTTTCGGCGACTACCTCGCCGCTACGCGCAGCACCGCCAACCGCCTGCATCGGACGTCGGGCACCACCGGTCAGGCCATGAACCTCGCCCTGTCGGCCCGCGACGCGTTGGTGACGCAGGAGGTCGGCGGGCGCTGTCACCGCTCTGCGGGGCTGACGCCCGAACACACGGTGGTGCATTGCCTGAATTACCAGATGTGGATGGGCGGGCTGACAGATCACATGACGCTGGAGGCGACGGGCGCGCTGGTCGTGCCCTTCGGCGTCGGCTCGACCGAGCTGCTGATCCAGACGATCCGCGAGGTCGGCATCACCGCGATTTCCTGCACGCCCTCCTATCCGTCCGTCCTCGAACGGGTCATCGCCGAGAAACACCCCGGACTGACGCCGCGCGATCTGGGCCTCAAGCTGGGTCTGTTCGGGGGCGAGCCCGGCCTTGACGATCCCGCCTTCCGCGCCCGCCTGCGCGAGACCTGGGGGATGGAGCCGCGCAACGCGAATTACGGCGTCTCGGACGTCTTCTCGAACTTCGCGGCGGAATGTCCGTATGACACGCGGTTGCATTTCATGGCCGCCGACGTGCTGCATCCCGAGCTGATCGACCCCGACACCGACGCGCCGATCCCGCTGGAGGTCGGGGCGCGCGGCGAATTGGTCCTGACCCACCTCGTGCGCGACTGTCAGCCGCTGGTGCGGTTCCGCACCGGCGACATCATCACCATCGGCGAGACCGAGCCCTGCGCCTGCGGCTGCACCGGGTTTCGTTTCTCGGTCGTCGGGCGCTCCGATGACATGGTGGTCGTGCGGGGCCTGAACATGTTCCCCTCGATGGTCGCCGCCGTGCTCAACGAAATCCCCGAGCTTTCGGGAGATTATCGCATCACCCTCGACACGCCGCCGCCCTATGACACCCTGCTCGTCAGCGCGGAACTGGCGGGAGGCGTCCACGCCACGCCCGATCTGGCGCGCAAGGTGGAACAGCGGATCAAGTCGAAACTGGGTGCAACGGCGAGCGTCACCCTGCTCCCCGCCCACAGCTTCCCGCGCACCGAGGGCAAGACCAAACGCGTCATCCGGAGTTTCCAATGAGCCATTTCAGCTACGACACCGTCCTGAGCCAGCTTGGCGCCAAGGGCGTGCGCACCATTACCCTCAACCGCCCCGAACGCCTCAACGCGATGAACCGTCAGCTGGTTGTCGATGTGGCGCGCGCCTTTGAGGACGCCAACGCCGACCCGGCCACCAAGGCGATCATCTTCACCGGGGCGGGCAAAGCGTTTTGCGCGGGCGATGACCGCAAGGCCCATACCCATCCCGAGACCGAAGAAGAGGCGCGCGAGATCGTTCACGCGATCCAGCGGGCCACCCATGCGATTACGCTCGGCGCAAAGCCGGTGGTCGGCGCGATCAACGGCTGGGCCGTCGGCGGCGGCTTGGAATGGGCGATCAATTGCGACTTCCCGATCTGGGCGGAGAGCGCGAAGGGCTTCTTCCCCGAGGTCTCGCTGAACCTCTTCGTCACCGGGGCCGTCACCTCGCTCCTGCCCGCGCTGGTCGGGCTGAACAAGGCGCGCGAGATGCTGATCTTCGGCGACCGGTATTCGGCGCAGGAGATGGGCGAGATCGGCGTGGCGTGGAAGGTCGTTGACGATGCGGCGCTGATCGCGGTGGCCGTCCAGACCGCCGAACGGCTCGCCGATCTTCCCATCCTGTCGGTGCGCGCGATGAAACGCGTTCTCAATCACGCCGCGGTGCCGGACCTGCACCGGGCGCTGCAGCTCGAGACCGATGCCACGGTCGCGGGTTTCCTCGACCCGGAGACGACGCGGCGCGTGACCGAGTTCTGATCTGCGCGGGCAGAAGCTTTTTCAAACCCCGTCACTTATTGGGATTGCTTGCTTGTGGTGACCGGGACGAAGGGTCAGATTGAGGGCGGCGGACATCCATGTGCCGCGCCCCGCTTTCGGGGCAACCGCACGGCGGAAAGAGAGGGATGACATGAGCTGGTCCTATTCAATCGGCAAGATCGGCGGCACGGTTCTGAGGGTCCATGTCACCTTCGTTCTGCTGATCATCTGGATCACCGCCTCGGCCTGGGCGGCGGACGGACCGCAGGCCGCACTGGTCAACATGCTCTTCATCCTGTCGGTCTTCGCCTGTGTCGTGCTGCATGAATTCGGCCATGCGACGATGGCGGCCCGGTTCGGCGTGCGCACGCCCGACATCACCCTTCTGCCGATCGGCGGGCTGGCGCGGCTGGAGCGGATCCCGGAAAACCCCAAGCAGGAAATCCTGATCGCGGTGGCGGGTCCGGCGGTCAATGTCGTGATCTTCCTGATCCTGACGATCTTTCTTGGCGGCAGCGGCTGGCTGAGCGACCTGCAATCGCTCGACAATCCGGGCCAAAGCTTCTGGGGCCGGCTCGCGCTGGTGAACGCGCTTCTCGTCGCGTTCAACCTGATCCCGGCTTTCCCGATGGATGGCGGGCGGGTGTTTCGCGCCGTGCTTGCGCTCTTCATGGACCGGGTGAAAGCCACGCAGGTCGCGGCGCGCACCGGGCAGGTCATCGCCGTGCTCTTCGCCTATTGGGGGCTGACGAGCGGCAACCCGATCCTCGTGCTGATCGCGGCGTTCATCTTCTTCGCGGCCGGGGCGGAAAGCTCGGATGCGGCGATGCGTGGCCTCGCCCATCGTTCGGCCGCGCGCGACGCGGTCATCACCTCCTTCGTGTCGCTGACGCCCGACGATACGCTCGACACCGCCGCTCAGGCGATCCTGCACAGCTCGCAATCGGAGTTCCCCGTGCTTACGCCAGACGGGCAGTTCGTCGGTTTCGTCACCCGCGAGAGCGTGCTCGCCCGGCCCGACCCCGAGTTCCGCCAGCGCCCCGTTTCCGAGATCATGTTCGACAATGTGCCCGTCGTGTCGCTGAAAACCGGGATGGACGATGTGCTCGACGCGTTCGCGAAAGGGCGTATTCCCGCCGTGGCGGTGATCGGCAAGACCGGCAATTTCGTGGGCTTCATCAATCGCGAGAATATCGGCGAGTGGTTCATCCTCGCCCGCGGCAGCTAAGAGGGGCGTTCGCGCCCTGCCCTAGAGATAGACCGACAGCCCCCGCCAGCCCGCCAGCACCGCCGAAATCGCCATGACCACAATGGCGATCGTCCGGTATTGGGCGTTGTCGAGCCGCGCGAAAGCAGCCGTGCCCGCCCATGTCCCCAGAGCCAGCGCGGGCACCGAGACCAGCGTCAGCCAGAGCGCGTCGCGATTCACCGCGCCCGCCCAGATCAGCCCCGGCGTGGCCAGCAGCGAGGCCACGAAGAAGAACAGAAGCAAAGAGGCCCGCGTCTGCACGGCCGTGGTGCCCGCACCCAGATAATAAGCCACCGCAGGCGGGCCCGGCATCGCGGCCAGTCCGGAAAACGCCCCCGAGGCGACGCCCGCCAGCAACGCGAGCCCACCATGGGGATGCGGGCGCGCAGGCTTGTAGCGCAACAGCAGCGCCAGCCCCGCCAAAACGGCGAGCGCGATCATCACCCGTGCGGCATCGGCGCTGACGGCGGTGAGCGCGAAAATCCCCGCCGGCGTGCCCACGATCGCGCCCAGCGACAGCCGCGCGAGCGAGGGTTTGTGCACATGCCCGTGCAGGATGAAAAGATCGCGACACCCGACCACGACCTGCAGCAGCACTGCCAGCGTCACCGCCTCGATCGGCGGCACCATCAGCGAGACGATCGGAACAGCGGCCAGCGCGAAGCCGAACCCCGCGATGCCGCGCAGGAAGGCGGAGAAGAACACGGCTGTGATGACCAGCAGGGTCGTTGTGCTCAGCATCCGGTCACGTCTCGGCCTGCGCGATCCGCGCCGCACAGCCCGCCGCGCAGAAGGCGACCAGCCCCTCGACGGACCCCTGCGCATCTGACTGCGAGGCCAGCGCCGCGATCCGCCATTCCGAGGTCAGGAAGGCCAGAAGCGCCGCAACCGAATAGACGAACCCTTCGGCCACGACCGCCCGGCTAACCTTGGGATGCAGCGCGCAGATCTCATCCATGAAGCGCTGCGCGGTCGGGTCGAACAGATCAGTCGAGATATCCGCCCAGGCCGGATCGGCCGAGACCATCGCCACAAGCCGCGCATAGGCCAGCCATTGCGGATCGCTGCCCGCCGCCTTCGCCAGGTAGGGCCGGAAGAAACAGCCGAGGATCGCCGTCAGATCGAGCGCCCCCTGTCCCTTCGCCTGCGCCAGCGCCTCGAGACGCAGACGCGCCAGCTCTTCGGCGCGCCGCTCCACGACCTCACGAAACAGCGCCTCTTTCGAGCCCCCGTGATGGTTCACCAGACCCAGCGGCACCTCGGCCAGCGCGGCGATGTCGCGCACCTTCGCGCCTTCGAATCCGTCCCGCGCAAACACCGTTTCCGCCGCATCGAGAATCCGTGAACGACTCGCGAGAGAGCGCTTCGACGGCGCCCTAAGCCTTTGTTTCTCGGTCGTCTTTTTCGTCATCAGATCGGGGCTTGCTTATTTTGAACAATGGTTCAATTTAAGAATGTCTGGGAGGAGACGCAACATGACAAATACGAGGGGCACGTTCGCCCTGATCGGCGCGGGCCCGATGGGCCTGGCCGCGGCCAAGGTGCTGGGCGAACAGGGAGTGGACTATCAGGGCTTCGAGCTGCACAGCGATGTGGGCGGGCTCTGGGATATCGAGGGCGCGCATTCGACGATGTATGAAAGCGCGCATCTGATTTCCTCGAAACGGATGACGGAATTCACCGATTTCCCGATGCGCGACGAGGTGGCCGAATATCCCAGTCACCGCGAGATGGCGCAGTATTTCCGCGATTTCGCCGATCATTTCGACATTCGCCGCCATTACCGTTTCGGCGCCGAGGTGACGAAGGTTGAACCGCTGGGCGGCGATGGCGAAGGCTGGCGGGTCAGCTGGCGCGATGGCGAGGGCGAGCATTCGGAGGTCTATGCGGGCGTCTTGATTGCCAATGGCACGCTTTCCGAGCCGAACATGCCGGACTTCCCCGGCCAGTTCGACGGCGAGCTGATCCATTCTTCGGCCTATCGCGACCCCTCGCAATTCGCCGGCAAGCGCGTGCTCGTCGTGGGCGCGGGCAATTCCGGCTGCGACATCGCGGTGGACGCGATCCATCACGGCAAAAGCTGCGATCTCTCGATGCGGCGCGGCTATTACTTCGTTCCGAAATACGTCTTCGGCAAACCCGCCGACACGCTAGGCGGCGCAATCAAGCTGCCGATGTGGCTCAAACGCAAGATCGACGGCGCGCTGCTGAAATGGTTCGTGGGCGACCCGCAGAAATACGGGTTTCCCAAGCCCGATTACAAACTCTACGAGAGCCATCCGATCGTGAACTCGCTGGTGCTGTTCCACGCGGGCCACGGCGATCTGAAAGTGCGCCCGGATATCGAACGGCTCGATGGCAAAACGGTGCATTTCAAGGATGGCACGCAGGCCGAGTATGACATGATCCTCGCGGCCACCGGCTACAAGCTGCATTACCCGTTCATCGCGCCGGAGCTGCTGAACTGGCAGGGCGATGCGCCGCATCTGTACCTGAACGCGATGCATCCCAAGCGCGACGATCTCTTCGTGCTGGGAATGCTCGAGGCGAGCGGGCTTGGCTGGCAGGGCCGTCACGAGCAAGCCGAGATGGTGGCGCGCTACATTCGCGGGCTGCGCGAGGGATCGGACGCCGCAAAGCGCCTGCAGGCGAAGAAGGCCGAAGGGTTCGAGCGTGCGACCGGCGGCATGGCCTATCTCAAGCTCGCGCGGATGGCCTATTACGTGGACAAGGCGACCTATCGCAAGGCGGTCACCGGCTGGATCAAGGCGCTCGGCGGGAAGGCCCCGGCATGACGGGGCTCGACGCGGTCCGGCTGAATTTCAGCCCCGGCGCCCTGCATCTGCTCAACGCGATCCTCGGCATCGTCATGTTCTCGGTCGCGATCGACCTATCCCCGCGCGATTTCCGCCCCCTGGTGCGCAGGCCCTGGGCGCTGATCGTGGGGTTCACGTCGCAATTTCTGGTGCTGCCCGCGCTGACCTTCGGGCTGGTGCTGGCGTTGCAGCCCAGCCCATCCATCGCGCTGGGGCTGATCCTTGTGGCGGCCTGCCCGGGCGGGAATGTCTCGAACTTCTTCACCCACCGGGCGGGCGGAAACACGGCGCTCTCGGTCTCGCTGACCGCCTTCGCCACGGTGGCGGCGATCGTGCTGACGCCGCTCAATATCGCCTTCTGGGGCAGCCTTTACGCGCCGACGCGCGCGCTGCTGCACGAGACCCATATCGATCCGGTGAGCGTGGCGATCACCGTGGGCGTCATGCTGCTTTTGCCGCTGATCGCCGGGATCGCGCTGAACCATTACCGCTATGATCTGACCACGCGCCTTCGCGATCCGTTGAAATGGATCTCGATGGCGATTTTCGTGGCTTTCGTCGCGCTCTCGCTCAGCGCCAATTGGCAGTATTTCGTGCAATTCGTCGGGCTGATCGCGGGAATGGTGGTGCTGCACAACGCGCTGGCCTTCGCGGGCGGCTATGGCACCGCGACGCTAGCGCGGCTGTCGCCCTTCGACCGGCGCGCGATCACCATCGAGACGGGCATCCAGAATTCCGGCCTCGGCCTCGTGCTGATCTTCGCCTTCTTCGGCGGCCTTGGCGGCATGGCGATCGTCGCGGCCTTCTGGGGCATCTGGCACATCATCGCGGGCTTCGCGATCTCGACACTCATGAGACGAAAGGAGGCCGCACGATGACCCGGATCCTGATTACCGGAGCGGGCGGCATGATCGGCCGCGTACTCACCGCCGAACTGTCTGAGAGCGGCCATGAGGTCATCGCGACCGATCTGGCTTGCCCCGACACCCTGCCCGAGGGCGTGCGCTTCGTGGCGATGGATGTGACCACCGACGCCCCCGCCAAGGTCATCGCGCGCGAGCGGCCCGAGGTGATCGTGCATCTCGCCTCCATCGTGACGCCGGGCCCCGGAATGGGGCGCGAGCTGGCCTATAAGGTCGATGTGGAGGGCACGCGCAAGGTGCTGGATGCGGCGCTTTCGGTTGGAGTGCGACGGCTCGTCGTGACCTCCTCGGGCGCGGCCTATGGCTATCACGCCGACAACCCCGTACCGCTGCGCGAGAGCGATCCTGTGCGCGGCAATCCCGAGTTCGCCTATGCCGATCACAAGCGGCAGGTCGAGGAGATGCTGGCCGAGGCGCGCACCGCCCACCCTGCCCTCGAGCAGGTCGTGCTGCGGGTGGGCACGGTTCTGGGCAAGGGCACGGACAACCAGATCACCGCGCTGTTCCGCAAGCCGCGCCTGCTCGCGCTGAGGGGAAGCGAGAGCCCGTTCGTCTTCATCTGGACCCGCGATCTCGCGCGCATCCTGATCCGCGCTGCGACCGATGGGCCGCCCGGCATCTTCAACGTCGCGGGCGACGGGGCGCTCGGGGTCACCGATCTGGCGCGGCGTCTGGGCAAACCCGTGCGCCGCCTGCCCGCGCTTGGCATCAAGGCGGCACTGGCCCTCGCCCATCCGCTGGGACTGAGCCGCTACGGGCCCGAACAGGTGCGCTTCCTGCAATACCGCCCCGTGCTCGCCAATGACGCGTTGAAGGAGGTCTTCGGCTACACGCCAGAGCTGACCAGCGCCGAGGTCTTCGATCTCTGGGCCCGCGAGGCCGGGCTATGAGCACGCGGGTTGCGGTAATCTCGGGTGGCGCCGGGGGGCTTGGGCAGGCGCTCTCGGCGGGGCTGCGCGCCGAGGGCTGGCAGGTCGTTCTGCTCGATCGGGATATCTCCGGGCTGACGGCCAAGCCCAACGAAGAGGCCATTGCCTGCGACCTGACCGACGCGGATCAGCTTGCCAGCGCCTGCAAAGACATTCTGACGCGTCATCCCCGCATCGATCTGGTGATCTACAACGCAGGCGTCACCCAGATCGGCCCTTTCTCCGACTTGACCGATGCCGCACATCGCAAGGTCTTCGAGATCAACTATTTCGCGGCGACCGCGATGGTGCGGCATTTCCTGAATCCGCTTCGCAAAAGCCACGGCACGCATCTGGCGATTTCCTCGGTCGCGGGGTTCTCGCCGCTCTATCACCGCACGGCCTATGCGGCGTCGAAACATGCGCTGGAAGGTTTTTTCAAATCGCTGCGCTCGGAGGAGGCCCCTCACGGCGTGCGCGTGCAGATCGCGGCGCCCTCCTTCGTGGCGACCAATATCGACCGGGCCGAGCGCCAGTCCGACGGGATCGCGCGCCCCGGTGCGGCTGCGGACGGGGTGGATTACATGACGCCCGAGGCTGCCGCACGGGTGATCCTCGCCGGGCTGAAGCGCGGCAGCCCGATGATCCCGGTGGGCCGCGTCGCGCGGCTCGCGTGGTGGATCAACCGCGCCTCGCCCCGGCTGTTCCAGCGGCTCATGGAGCGCAACATCGCGAAGGGCCAATCCTGAGGCCGAACACAGTGACCTTTCGCTAGAGATCGAGAAAAATCGCGCCCGACTTGATCGAGCGCATTGAAGCGATGCGCCCCCTCAGCGCTAATCTGGCTCCGACCCTGTGAAGGTCGGAGGCCCGTGATGCGATCACTCTCATCGATAGTTTCCCGTACCCCGGTGGATGGGTGCGACCGAATGCTCCACCTCGGGCGCGTTGACTCCATTTGCGCGAATGCGCATATGCGAATGTAGAAATGGAGGCACCGATGATCGTGACTGTTCTTTCCGCGCTTGCCGAACCCACCCGGCTGGGGGCGATGCAGCTGTTGCATGACGGTGGCGAGCATTGCGCCTGCGAGTTGATGGCGCGTCTCGATGCCACCCAGTCGCGCATGTCGCGCCATATGGGCGTACTGAAAGCCGCCGGGCTGGTGGTCGACCGGCGCGATGCGCAATGGGTCCGGTATCGGGTGAACCCCGACCTCTCCCCGGAAATCCAGCAGATTCTGAGCGCGGTCATGAAAGCCAGCGCCAGCACGAAAAGGACCGCGGCATGAGTGTGACACAGCATGAAACCCCACATGGCGGGATGCCCGGCTGGGCGTGGAGCGCAGTCGTCGCGGCAGGCCTCGTCGCGTGGTGGGTGGTTTACCACCAGCTCCCGGCCCTCTCCGAATGGATCGTCTCGCTGCTGCCGGTCGCCCGCGACACCCATACCGGCGAGGCGCTGGCCTTCTTCTTCTACGACGTGCCGAAAGTGATGATGCTGCTCACCCTGATCGTCTTTGCGATGGGGGTCGTGCGCAGCTTCTTCAGCCCGGAAAAGACCCGCGCGCTTCTCTCGGGCAAGCGCGAGGGCGTCGGCAACGTGATGGCGGCGGGCTTGGGCGTGTTGACCCCGTTCTGCTCCTGCTCGGCGGTGCCGCTGTTCATCGGCTTCGTCTCCGCGGGCATCCCGCTGGGCGTCACCTTCTCTTTCCTGATCGCCGCCCCGATGGTCAACGAAGTGGCGCTGATCCTGCTGGTCGGCCTCGTCGGCTGGCCCGTAGCGCTGGTCTATCTCGGCTTCGGTCTCGCCATCGCGATCATCGCGGGCTGGGTAATCGGCAGGCTCCATGTCGAGGGCTGGCTGCAGGACTGGGTGCGCGACATCCATTCCGGCGCGACCACGCCGGGCGCGGTCGAGAGCGACGATCTGAGCATGACCGACCGCTATCGTCTGGGCCTCGAGGCCGTGCGCGAGATCTTCTCCAAGGTTTGGATCTGGATCATCGTCGGGATCGCCATGGGCGCGCTGATCCACGGCTATGTGCCGCAGGACCTGATGGTGCGCATCATGGGCTCGGGCACGTGGTGGTCGGTGCCGGCCGCGGTACTGATGGGCGTGCCGATGTACACCAACGCCGCCGGCGTCATCCCGATTGTCGAGGCGCTTCTGGGCAAGGGCGCGGCGCTCGGCACGGTTCTGGCCTTCATGATGTCGGTGATCGCGCTGTCCATGCCCGAGATGATCATCCTTCGCCAGGTCCTGAAACTGCGCCTGATCGCGGTGTTTATCGGGGTCGTCGCCAGCGGCATCCTCGCCGTCGGCTTCCTGTTCAACGCATTGTTCTAAGGAGAAAAGAGATGAAGGACGTCAAGGTTTACGGCCCCGGCTGCAAGCGCTGCGAAAAGACCGAGGAGATGGTCAAGGAAACGGCCGCCAAGCTCGGCATCGAGGTGTCGGTCGAGAAGGTGACCGATCCCCGCGCAATCGCCATGGCTGGCGTGATGTCGACCCCCGGCGTCTCGGTCGACGGGAAGCTGGTCCACACGGGCGGCCTGCCGGATAGCGGTAAGCTCGAGGGCTGGCTGTCGGCCTGAACGCCCCCTTATCCGCCCCGAAAAAGAAGACCCCGCGCCGGGTGGCGCGGGGTGAATTAAAGCGTTGCGTCCATCATGGGACCGGGTGACCGAGCCCGGCCTCGTAGAGGCGGAACCACGTCTCCCTGTCGATCTGAACCTTGAGCGCATCGGAAAGCTTCGCGATCCGCTCGAGATTGTTCGTCCCCATCACCGGGATAATCCGCGCCGGATGGGCGAGCAGGAAGGCCGTCGCAACAGCCGCGCGATCGACACCCTGCGCCTGCGCGATCTCGTCGAGAACGCTCTGCACCGCGCCCTCGCCCGTCATCAACGCGCCGCCACCCAGCGGCGACCATGCCATCACGGGCTGCGCCTGACGCTGGTGGAAGGCCAGATCGCCGTTGGTGAAGGGCTGCAGACAGCCAAGGCTGATTTCGATCTGGTTCGTCACCAGCGGCGTCTTCATCCCCGATTGCAGCAGCTCCCAATCCCACGGGCGGAAGTTTGACACGCCGACCGCGCGCACCTTGCCGGACGCCACGAGATCGTCGAGCACCGCTCCCGTCGCGTGGTGATCCATCAGCGGATCGGGGCGGTGGATCAGCAGCAGGTCGATCCGATCGGTGGCCAATTCCCGAAGCGAGGCCTCGACCGAGGCTTCGATATGGGCGCGCGAGGTGTCGTAATGCTTCACCTTGCGATGCGAATGACGGCCCGCCGCGACGATGATGTCGCATTTCGTGACGATCTCCATCTGATCGCGCAGCGACGGGTCTTCGCGCATCGCCGCGCCGAATACCCCCTCCGCCGTGTAGCCGCCATAGATATCGGCATGGTCGAACGTAGTGATCCCCTGCGCCAGACAGGCGTCGATCTTGGCGCGAACATGGGCGGGCGAGGTATCGGCATCGTCGGCGAGCCGCCACATGCCATAGACGATCCGGCTGAGAGCCACGTCGGAGGTGAGGTCGATCTTTTCCATTAGCGGCGCTTCCCTTCTGCGAGCGGTGTTGCGGGCGGCCCCATAGATTTCGGGCAGCGAGACCGTGTTGAGATGCGTATAGCCCTACAAGATGAAGGCGCGAATGCCCATCTTGCGATATTCCTCGAGCTTCGAGAGCACCTGATCGGGTGAGCCCACCAGCGCCGCACCGCAGCCAGAGCGCGCGCCCCCGGTCCAGAGGCTCGGCGCGACATAACCGCTCTCATCCGCACTACAATCATGCGTCTCTCCCTCGCGTCTCCCCTTCGAGTTAACTTAGGTAAGCAACCTGCTTGATAGCGCACCGGCCTGCCGATCTATCATCAGGTTTCCGAGTTGCTGTGTCGAGATATCGCAGCGGAACCCGAAGGGCCCGGTGCAGCGCTCGATCGAGACCGGCGAGGCAGTGCACTTCCCCGCGCAGCCTTGGCGTCGCGTAGCCTGAAGGCACAGGTGGCAGGCCGGACCATGGCCCGACCGCCTGCGCTCTGGGCACGCAGGACTGCGACGCTGAGTCACCCCTCAAGCGTTTGACGCGGATCAATTCTCGGCTCACCCTCGTGTGATACGAGCTTGAACAATGACCCGACCCCAACGCGCCTCCAGAGCCTTTGACGGCAAGATCGAACGCGGCCCGCGCCTGCACGCGCCGCGCTTCGCTGGATTGCGCCGCGCCCAATCGGCGCTGCTGACCGCGCTCGTCGCGATCCTGCTGCAGGTCGTCCTGCTGACCGATCATCTGGGTGCCGCCGCCATCGCCGCCACCGGCCGGGCCGCGCCCGGCGCGCAGATGGGGCTTCTGCAGATCTGTACCGGCGAGGGCATCGTCTACATGACCCCGCAGGGCGAAACGGTCGCCGCGCCGGATGGGGCCGCGCCCCTGCCCGGTCAGACCGCGCCCACGGGTCAAGTCCACAGCCAATGCGCAGTCTGCGGCTCGGCCTCGGTCTGCGCGTTTGAAGCCCCCGACACGATCGTCACCCCGGCCCGTCTCGACCGCGAGATTGTCCCGCTCCACGCGTCCCTTGAGCGGGTCTCTCTCCCGGTGCAGACCGCGCCCCGTTTCCGGCACGCCCGCGCCCCTCCTGTCGTCTGAGTGCGTCCCTGCACGTCTATCCGGACGTGCCTTTTTCCAAACCAGACACATGGCTCGCGACTGCGCCCGTCTCTCGATGGCGGTGCGTTGCGATATGACAGGATGATCCCGATGAAACGACGCGACTTTCTTCTGACCTCTTCTACCGGCCTCGCGCTGGTGGCCTCCGGCGCCGCTGCCGAGGATATGAAACCGATGGACGGCATGCCGATGTCGCCGACGGACTGGACCGACCAGAACGGGCTGACCCGCTTTCTCAAGACCGACACGGCGCCGCTCGAGAACGAGTTCGAGAAATACCCCCGCTGCCCCTATTGCGGCATGATGCGGCAGATGTTCAGCCAGACGCGCCACCTGATCGTCTATGACAACGACACGGTCGACGGCACCTGCTCGCTGCATTGCGCGGCGATCAGCCTCGCGCTGAACATGGATGCGGGTCCGAAGACGATCTATGCGGGCGATGCGGGGGCCACGGCCAAGGTCAAGCCGCTCGCGGTGGTCGATGACATGACCTACGTGATCGACGCGAAAAAGCCCGGCACGATGACCGGCACGTCGAAATACGCCTATGCCGATCCAGCCAAGGCGGATGCGGCGGCCAAGGACGGGGGCAAGCTGGCGAGCTTCGACGAGGCGCTGGTCATGGCCTATGCCGACATGGCGCGCGACACGATCAACATTCGCAAACGCCGCGCCGAGCGCCGCGCCCGCGCCGGTCAGTGATCGCCTCAAGGCGGGGCCCGCGCGGCCCCGTCTTTTCAGAACTCTATTCAAGGAGTTGCAAGACGATGTGCAACCATCCCTGCCATCACGGGGGCATGCCCGCGCGCCCTGCATCGCACCCGACACGCCGCCAGATGCTCCAACGCGCGGCGGGCCTCGCCGCGGCCCTCTCGCTCGGTCCGGGGCTGAGCCCCGCGCGCGCCGATGCACCCACACTCGACCTGCCCCCGCCAGGCCCCGGCGACACATGCCCGGTCTGCGGCATGTTCGTCTACAAATACCCCGAATGGGTCACCACGGTGCTCTACGCGGATGGCTATGCCGATCATTTCGACGGTGCCAAGGACTACTTCAAATACATGTTCGACATGGAGAAATACGCCCTTGGCCGCAAAGCCGATCAGATCACCGGCATGGGCGTGACCGAATATTACGGGCTCAAGCTGAT
This sequence comes from Thioclava sp. F28-4, assembly GCF_002020045.1. Lineage (NCBI taxonomy): Bacteria > Pseudomonadati > Pseudomonadota > Alphaproteobacteria > Rhodobacterales > Paracoccaceae > Thioclava > Thioclava sp. F28-4. The sequence goes on from NZ_MPZQ01000001.1 coordinate 102,113, forward strand.
CGGCGCACGCGAGGCGCTTTATGTCGTGGGCTCGGACGTGCTTGGCCCGATGGGGCACGAGCTGGTGCCGCTGATGAACGCGGTCGATGCGCAGGATTTCATGCGCGACCATAAGGGCCAGAAGCTGCTGCGCCATGACGAGGTCACGCCGGAGCTGATCGACGCGCTCGATCAGGGCGGCCCATTCTGATGCGCCGTTCGAGCTATGTCTTTGCGGGCCTCGGCGCTCTGACGCTGCTGCTGGCGGTGGAGCTTTACTACCCCGTCTTCGCGCGTCCCCATCGTGATGGGCGTCTACTGGAGGAGCGCAGATTGGTCGCGCGGCTGGGGCTGACCGACCCGGCGCTGTTTACCGAGGCGCGCTACACCCGCAACCCCAGCCTCGCCGATCTGAACACGCCGTTTCAGGACCACCCAGGCAGCTTCGACCACTTCCCCTCCGGCACCTTCGTGCCGCCCCCCGCCACGCCCGGCAAGGGCTGGCTCCTCTTCCAACCCGAGGCCGCGAAATGACCCCATTCCTGCGCCGCCAGCGCGCGCTGGCCGATTTCACCCTCGCCGCTCTCGCCCGCCGCAAAGGCAAGAATATCGCCCTGATCGCGGTCTATTCTGTGGTGGTCTTCGTCCTTGCCTCGGCAATGTTCTTCGCCGCCAGCCTGCGGTTCGAGACCACGACCGTGCTCGAAGGCGCGCCCGAGATTACCGTGCAGAAGATCACGCTGGGCCGTCAGGACCTGATCGACGGCTCGGTCGCCGACGAGATCGCCGCGATCCGCGGTGTGACCGAGGCCCATCCCCGGCTCTGGGGCTATTACTACGACCGGATCAATGGCGCGAATTACACCGTCATGGTGCCCGACGACCGCGAGATGATGCCCGACCCCGGTCAGATCGCGATTGGCGAGGGCATCCCCCGCGCACGCGGCCTCGAATGGGCGGGCGCGCCGGTTTTCCTGTCGCGCTACGAGGGCGATCTGAAGAAATTCGACGTCGCCAAGACCTTCAGCCGCGACTCCGCGCTGATGACCTCGGACCTGATGCTGATGAACGAGGCTGATTTCCGCGACTTCTTCGACATTCCCGAAGGTCGCTACACCGATGTCGTGGCCCGCGTGCGCAACCCCAACGAGGTCGCTACGATCGTCCAGAAAGGCTCGAACGCGCTGCCGCAGATGCGCTTCGTCACCCGCGCCGATATCGCGCGCACCTATCAGAAACTGTTCGACTGGCGCGAGGGGTTGCTGACGGCGCTGGCCTTCGCGGGCATCCTCGCCTTCGTCATCTTCGCCGCCGAAAAAGCCAGCGGGCTCTCGGCCGAGGAAGCGCGCGAGATCGGCATCCTCAAGGCGGTGGGCTGGAATACGCGCGACGTGATCGCGATGAAGATGTGGGAAGGCGGGCTGATCTCGCTGGCAGCCTTCCTGATCGGCACCGTCGCGGGCTTCGCCCATGTGTTCTTCTTCGGCGCCCCGCTCTTCGCGCCGATCCTGAAGGGCTGGGCGGTGATCTATCCCGATTTCCCGCTGAGCCCGCATGTGGACGGGCTGCAACTGCTGACGCTCGCGCTGCTGACCACCCTGCCCTATATCGCTGCGACCGTGGTGCCGATCTGGCGCACGGCCTCGGCCGATCCCGATGCCGTGATGCGCTGAGGAGGCCCCGATGATCACTCTGCAATCCGTGACCAAGACCTATAATGCGGGCCGCCCCAATGCCGTGACCGCGCTGGACGGGATCGACCTGACCATCGAGGGCCGGGCCGTCACCGTCCTCAAGGGGCCGTCGGGCTCGGGGAAATCCTCGCTCCTGTCGGTCGTGGCCTGCATGGCGCGGCCTTCCACGGGCCGCGTCAGTCTCGATGGCGAGGTCGTCTCCGGCCTGCCCGAGCACTTCCAGACCGAACTGCGGCGCGAGCGGTTCGGCTTCATCTTCCAGCGGTTTAACCTCGTGCGCGGCCTGACCGTGCTGGAAAACGTGATGCTGCCAGCCGCGCCGCTGGGTCAGCCCTTCGGGGAGTTGCGCGAACGAGCGATGGACCGGATCGAGGCGCTGGGTCTGGGGCCGCGCGCCCAGACCCGGATCGAGCTGCTCTCGGGAGGCGAGGCGCAGCGCGCCGCCATCGCACGGGCGCTGATCAACGATCCCCCGATCCTGATCGCGGACGAGCCCACGGCCAATCTCGACAGCGCGCTTTCCGAAACCTTCCTGCAGATCGTCGCCGAGGAGAAAGCGCGCGGGCGCACCGTCATCATGTCGAGCCACGACCCACGTGTCTGGGGCGCGGACTGCGTCGACCGGGTGGTTTCGATGCGTGACGGGCGGATCGAGGATGCCCCCGCCCAGCTGGAGCCGCAGCCATGATCTTTCAAACGCCGATCATGGCGCTGTTGCTGGTGGCGGGTCTGGCCGCGCTGACGGCCCTCTGGGCGGGCGGTTTCGCCGTGACCGTGCTGCGCCGCTGGGACCTTACCGATATGGGCGCGCGCCAGCTGCGCATGGAGCGGATGACCGAGTTGGTCTCGACCCTCTTCGCCGCCGTCATGCTGGCCGAGCTCGCGGCGCTTTTGCTCTTCGTCTTCAATGCCGACCGGATGTCGTCGCTATTCGTCGGCGCGATGTGTGCGGTCGGCACGCTCAACGTGAACGATTACGGCTTCCCCGCGCTCTATCTCAAGATCGGAGTGTTCTTCGCCGCCGTGATCTGGTTGATCCTCGACCGGGCCGACAGGCTGGGACGGGACTACCCGCTGACCCGCGTGAAATACGCGGCCCTTTTGGCGATCACGCCGCTGATCCTTGCCGATGGCGCGGTCGAGCTGAGCTATTTCCTCGACATGCAGACCGATGTGATCACCTCGTGCTGCTCGAAGCTGTTCACGCCAAACAATCCCAATCTCGCGAACCAGATGGCGGGCGTCGGCGAGGCGCAGGCGCTCTGGCTGCTTGGCCTCACTGCGCTGATCGCCTTGGCTGCGGGGATCGCGGCGCTGATCCGCAAGCGCGGCTATGGGCTTTACGCGCTGGCCTCGGCGCTGATGTTCGGGATGGGGCTGACTGCGATCGTCGCCACGATCTCGCTCTATATCTATGAAAACCCCAACCATCATTGCCCGTTCTGCATCCTCAAGCCCGAATACGGCTATGTCGGCTACGCGCTGTATGTGCCGCTGTTTCTGGCCACCGCAGCCGGGCTTGGGGCGGGCGCGCTCAGCCCGTTTCAAAAGCGCGCCTCGCTGGCGGGGCCGCTGCCGGGTTTGATGCGGCGGCTGCTGATCTGGTCGATGGCCGGGTTCGCCACCTTCGGGATCGTCTGCCTGATCGTAATCTGGCGCTCGCATCTGATCCTCTTCGGCTAAACTGTCCGCGATGCGGGCAGCCCCGATTTGGGCCAGTGTCGCGCCGGGCTATGTCGTAAGGCATCCGCGCCGGGCGCGGGAACGCGAACTGGAGGAGGACAGACCATGAGCAAGGCACAGGCGGTGATTATCGGAGTGGGCGACGGGCTTTCAGCCGCAGTGGCGCGAGAGCTTGCGTCTGATTATGACCTGACGCTGGCGGCTCGCAGCGCCGAGAAGATGCAGGCACTGGCCGAGGAGACCGGCGCGCGCATGGTGCAGCTGGACGCAACCGACGAGGCCGCGATTGCCGATCTGTTCGACGCCCTGACCGCACCGCCGCGCGTCGTGGTCTACAACCCCTCGGGACGCGTGCGCGGCCCGGTGGCGGAGCTCGATGCCGACGAGGTTCGCGCCGCCGTCGAGATCACTGCGATCGGGGCGTTTCTGACCGGCAAGCACGCCGCTCGGCGGATGCTCGAAGCCGAGCCCTCCGACGGCACTCGCGGCACGATCCTCTTCACCGGGGCCTCGGCAGGGGTGAAAGGGTTCGCGCGCTCCGCCCCCTTCGCGATGGGTAAATTCGCGCAGCGTGGGCTGGCCGAGAGCATGGCGCGCGAATTGCACCCGCAAGGCATCCATGTGGCTTGGGTGAATATCGACGGGATGATCCTCAATCCGGGCCGCAGCGAGGCGCCCGACAAGCCCGGCTCGATGCTGCGCCCCGCGGCGATCGCAAAAACCTATCGCCAATTGATCGAGCAGGACCGCAGCGCCTGGACGAACGAGATCACGCTGCGCCCCTGGGTCGAGACGTTCTGAGGCGGCGGGCGCTCAGCGCCCCTTGCCCGCCTCCAGCGCCGCAGCCCGCATCGCAGAGAGCGACTGGCGCGGAGTGAGCGCCTCGGGCGAGATCACGAGATCCAGCACCGCACCGGTCTCTGAGGCCCGCGCACGTTCGAAAGCGGCGGCGAAATCCTCAGTCCGCTCGACCCGCTCGCCGTGGAAGCCATAGGCCTTCGCCAACGCCGCGAAATCCGGGTTTACCGCCATCGAGGTGCCCGACACGCGGGTCGGATAATTGCGCTCCTGATGGGCGCGGATCGTGCCGTAAATCCCGTTATTGAGGATCAGGATGATCGGCTGCGCACCCGCCTGCGCGGCGGTGGCAAGCTCCTGCGAGGTCATCTGGAAATCGCCGTCGCCCGCGAAACAGACCACGGTCTTCTCGGGCTGCGCCACCTTGGCCGCGATGGCCGCCGGCACCCCGTAACCCATTGCGCCCGATTGCGGTGCAAGCAGCGTGGCGTTCGGCCCGAAGCGGAAGAACCGCCCCGGCCAGACCGCGAAATTGCCCGCGCCGTTGGTCAGGATCATGTCCTCGGGGAGGTGCTCGCGCAGATAGGCGCAGACCTTGCCCATATCGACCGGCGAGGGCAGATCGGGCAGATCGAAGCCCGCCTCATAGGCCGCGCGACCCTCGGCCCGCCAGTCGGCCCAGTCACCCTTGACCGGCTCCAGCGCGCCAAGGGCTGCGGCGAAGGCGTTCGGCCCGGCATGGATGCCGAGTTCGGGACGGTAGACCTTGCCGATCTCCAGATCGGAGCCGTGGACATGGATCAGCCGCTGCGCGGGCTGCGGCACGTCCAACAGCGTGTAGCCGTCGGTCGTATTCTCGCCAAAGCGCGCATTGATCGCGAGGATCACGTCGGCCTCGCGCATCAGGCGCTTCACATGCGGCGCCATCCCGACGCCCGCATCGCCGCAGAAGACGGGCGAATTATTGTCGAACTTATCCTGATAGCGAAAGACGGAAAGCACAGGGATATCAGAGACTTCCGCGAAGGACTTAATGGGCGCAGCGCCGTCCCCGCGCCAGTTGCACCCGCCATAGAGGATCAGCGGACGCTTGGCCCCGGCCAGCATCTCGCACAGCTTGCCCATCGCCGCCGGATCGGGCTGCGGCTCGGTGATCCGGACGGGCGCACCCAGCGGTGCGGCCTCGGTCATCGACGTCAGCATATCCTCGGGCAGCGCGACCACGACCGGACCGGGCCGCCCGCTCACGGCCATCGTCCAGGCGCGCGAGAGGATTTCGGGGATACGCTCGACCCGGTCGATCTCGACCGCCCATTTCGCCATTGTGCCGAAGACCGCCTTGTAATCGAGCTCCTGAAACGCCTCGCGGCCCTTCATATCGGTGCCGACCTGCCCCACGAAGAGGATCATCGGCGCGGAATCCTGCATCGCGGTGTGGACCCCGATCGCGGCATTGGTCGCCCCGGGGCCGCGCGTGACCATGCAGATGCCGGGCTCCCCGGTCAGCTTGCCGTAAGCGGCGGCCATGAAGCTCGCCCCGCCTTCCTGCCGACACAGCACGAAATCGAGCGTGCCCTGCGTGTCATGCAGCGCGTCGAGCACCGCGAGATAGCTCTCCCCCGGCACCCCGAACGCCTTGCGCGCACCAAGCCCCACGAGGCTTTCGACCAGAACCTGACCACCGTTTCTCATGCGCGCGCCTCTCTCCCGTTTGCGGCTCCGCGCGATGACGCGGATCTTGCGAGAGGCGTAGCACGCGCCAAATCCAAGCGCACCCCCGGCAGGTCGCGAGCGCGGCAGCTTACCCGGCGAGGTAGGTCCGGAACCACGCGATCATGCGCTCCTCGGCCAGCTTGGCGGCGGCCTCGTCGTAGCGCGGCGTCGTGTCGTTGTGAAAACCGTGGTTCACGCCCGGATAGATATAGGCCTCGTAGCGCTTGTCGTTTTCCTCGAGCGCCTTTTGATACTCCGGCCACATCGCATTGATCCGCTGGTCGAGCGCTGCCAGCTGGATCATCAGCGGCGCCTCAATCATCGCGACTTGCGCGCTGTCTGGCGCAGCCCCGTAGAACGGCACGCCCGCGCCCATCTCGGGATAGGCGACGGCGAGCTTGTTCACCACGCCCCCGCCATAGCAGAACCCGGTCGCACCGACCTTGCCGTTGGTGCCGTCGAGCGTCTGGAGATACTCGAACCCGGCGAAGAAATCATTGAGCAGCGCACCCTGATCGAGGCTGCGCTGCATCGTGCGCCCCTCGTCATCATTGCCCGGATAGCCGCCGAGCGAGGACAGCCCATCGGGCCCCATCGCCACGAAGCCCGCCTTGGCGAGGCGGCGCACCACGTCGCGGATATAGGGGTTCAGGCCGCGGTTCTCATGCACGACGAGGATCACCGCGGGCGGATTGTCCGGGTCAATCTGCGTCGGGCGCACCAGATAGGCGGTGATCTCGCCGGTGCCGTTCGGGCTGGAATAGGTGATGTCCTCGCCCAGAATGTCGGGATCGTCCTCGGCCACCTGCTGGGCCAGCGCATAATCGGGCGCGAGCGCGCCGAGGATCGCCAGCGCGGTCACGCCGCCCACCGCCCATTTCCCCGCCCGATCGAGAAATTCCCGTTTCGAGATCTTGCCATGGACATAGTAATCGTAGAGATCGAGAAGTTCCTGGTCGAAATCGGCCGCCGTCAAACGGCTCGCATGGGCTGGGTCGGTCATGGTGAATCCTCCTCCTGAACTGGAGAAGTGTATCATGAACGCGCGCGTTTCCTTCGCGTTATCGACGGAGTGCGCGAGCCCCGCGCCGCCAGTGCCGCTTCGCATCACCAAGCAAATATTCGGCCAATCGCCTCCGGTTGTATCTTGCAATTACGTTACGTTTATAGGTTGTTAAACCTATTGGCCCCGCCGCCCAGAAACGAGCAATTTCGAGGAGCCCAAATTGAAAACTTTTCGCCCTGTCATCGGTATCGTTTTAGTCGCGGGCGCGCTTTGGGTGATCGTCGGAGAGCAGATGTCGGGCGTGAGTGCCGATGCCGTCGTCAATGCGCCCGTGGTCACGGTGCGCAGCAGCACTGCCGGTAAGCTGTCGATGCCGAAACGACCGCTCGGTGCCCATGTCGACAAGGGCGAGCGGTTGGCCACCGTCGATGATATCCTCTCGGACACGACGCGGCTCGAAGATTTGCGAATGGAGCTGGCGAATGCCGAGGCAAATGTCGCGCGGATCAAAAGCGACCTCGCCGCCAAACGCACGCAACGCGACGCCTATAGCGCGCGCAGCAAGCTCTATCGCACGCATCGCATCGCCGAGATCGAAACGAAGCTGAAATTCGCCCGCGCGCGGCTCGACCGGCTGCAGCCCGATGCGCAAAGCTCGGAGACGAGTGCCACGCAAGTGGCGCAGACCGCCCCTGCCGCCCCGGCGGAGAATGGCCCCGTGACGCAAGCGCGCGAGGACGTGGCGCTGCTCGAAAACGCGCTCGATGCCGCCAAGTCCGGCGTCTATCTGGGCGACGGCTATAACGACGCCCCAAGCTCCGAACAGCGCGGCGCGCTTCTCGACGAAGAGATCGCCTCGCTCGACGCGGACCTCACCGAGGCCCAAGCCCGCGTCAAGACGCTCGACGCGCGCCGGGCAAAGGAACAGACGCGGGTGAACACCCTGTCCTCGAGCCAGGTGACATCGCCCGCGAACGGGATCTACTGGGAAACCCTGCAGGCGGATGGCGTGACGGTGCAGCGCGGCGATCCGATCATGTCGCTCGTCGATTGCGACGTCTCGCTGGTGACCGCCTCGGTGAGCGAAGGCGTCTACAACAACCTCAAGGTGGGCGATTCCGCGACCTTTAAGCTGGCCTCGCGCGACAAGATTTACGACGCGACGATTGCGCGGCTCGCCGGCAGCGGCGCGGCGCGCGTCTACCAGCACCTCGCCATCGCGCCGAGCCAGAAACATCTCGAGCGCTACGATGTGACGCTTCTCGTTCCGGACCTGAAATCCGATCCCGACCTCGACTGTCCCGTGGGGCGCACCGGGCGGGTGTTCTTCGAGCACCGCCCCCTCGACTTCCTGCGCTGAGGGCGGGGCGGCATGTTCTTCTATCCGCAACTGGGAGAGCTTGGCTCGGCGGCGATGCAGCTCATCCTCGTGGTGGGCATCACAGCCATTCTGCCGAGCTTCGTCAAACCGCGGCGCAATTGGCACCGGGCGGTCTTGCTGGGGATCAGCGCGGTGCTCGCGCTGCGCTATATCTGGTGGCGCGCGACCGAGACCCTCGCCCCGCCCGGCCTGACGCTGGATGCTCTGGCGAGCTGGTCGCTCTTCGGCCTCGAAGCCTTCACCATGATCGGCTCGCTCAGCGCCTTTCTGGTCCTGTCGCGGATCAAGCTGCGCAGCGAGGAAGCGGATCAATACGCTAATCTCCCGACGGAGAAAGAGCCGCTCGTCGCGATCCTGATCGCCACCTATAACGAGGATCGCGACGTTCTCGAACGCACTATCGTGGGCGCGAAATTCCTGCGCCATCGCAACAAGATGATCATGGTCTGCGACGACAGCCGCCGCGACTGGCTGCGCGATTTCTGCGAGACCAAGGGCGTGCGCTACATGCGCCGGGCCGATAACGAAGGGCAGAAGGCGGGCAATATCAACCACGCGCTGGACCGGCTGGCTGAGGAAGAGGTGCAGCCAGATTTCGTGGCAATCCTCGATGCGGATTTCGTGCCCCATCGCGGCTTCATTTCCCGCACGCTGGCGCTGTTCCACGACCCCGAAGTGGGCCTCGTGCAGACGCCGCAACACTTCTTCAACTCCGACCCGATCCAGCACAATTTCAAGCTCGACAGCTCCTATCCCGACGAACAGCGCTTCTTCTTCGACCAGATGCAGCCCGCGCGCGACGGCTGGGGGATCGCTTTTTGCTGCGGCACCTCCTCGGTCTGCCGCTGGAGCGCGCTGCGTGAGATCGGCGGCTTCAACACCGAGAGCGTGACCGAAGATTTTATGCTGACGCTGGCGTTGCAGAACGCAGGCTGGCGCACCGTCTATCTGGCCGAGCCGCTGACCGAAGGCCTCGCCCCCGAAGGCCTCAAGGAATACATCACCCAGCGCGCCCGCTGGTGCCTCGGCCTGATGCAGATCGCGCGGTCCTCGCTCGGCCCGTTCTCGAAAAGCAAGCTGCGTCTGCGCGACCGCTGGAGCGTCATCGACTCGATCTTCTACTGGACCACGACCTTCCCCTTCCGGATCGCGGCGATCTGCTACCCGCTGCTCTACTGGTATTTCAACATCACCGTGGTGAATGCGGGCCTCGCGGATGTGCTGAGCTATTTCGGGGTCTATTACCTGTGGAGCCTGATGATACTGAACATGCTCAGCCGCGGCATGGTCGTGCCGCTGCTGAACGACGTGAGCCAGCTGATCGGCGCGATCCCGATCGCCCGCGCCGCCTTCACCGGCTTGCTACGGCCCCATGGCCATCCGTTCTCGGTGACGGCGAAAGGCGGCGATCGGTCGAAAGTCGTCGTACAGTGGCGGATCATGATGCCGTTCCTGATCCTGTTCTTCCTGACGCTGGGCGGCCTTCTGATCGGGATCGTCTGGGATCGCTTCGCCTATTACGACGCGGGCGACGGCAAATGGGTGATCCTGTTCTGGACGATCTATAACCTGTTCCTGCTGGCGGCGACCTGCCGTGCCTGCGTGGAGCTGCCCCGGCGCGAAATCCATGTGGCCGACAAGCCCGAGCGGATTTCCTTCGTCTCAGACGGCACCGAATACTGGGTCTGGATGACCTCTTTCACGATGGACACGGTGCGCCTGCGCGGCCTGACCTTGCCGGAACAGACCCGCGGGATGTTGACGATCGACCAGATCACCGACCCGATCGAATGCTACGTCATCGCGAAGACCCGCGATGGCGCGCGCCTCCAACTTCTGCCGACCGAGGAACAGCGCGAAGAACTGTTCGTGCGCTTCTATGCCGAAGGGGACGAGCCGGGCGTCAGCCATGTGAGCGCGAGCGCGCTTCTGCACGACATCTACCGCCGCTTCTTGCCGAAATACTCCTCGGACGAGTGAGCCTTCGGCGGGCCCGAATTAATAGGTATTAATGGAAAGGCCGACGAAGGCTTCCTTGGCAAGGGCGCGCCACCCCGCCCGGATCGAGACCGGCCCGCCGTCGATTTTCTGGGTCACCGCGATGGTACGCTCGGAATAGGTGTCGCTTCCGCCCGCGGAGAGCTCTAGCCCCAGCCCGGAGCGGTTCCCGGCCTGAAACAGCGCAAACCAGTCCTGATCGATCGTGTTGTATTGCGCCAGCATGAAGACATGCCCGAAGCTGGTTGGCGTATACCGCTCCAGCCCCACGCGCGCGCCGAGTCGCCAGTTATCGTCGTCCAGCGTGCGACCGATACTGGGCCCGACCTTAAGCGTACCGATTCCCCCGAGGGCAAAGTCGCGCGTCACAGCCGCCCCGGTCGACCACCCCCCATCGTAATCAGAGAAATTCGCGCTGAAGCTCACTTTCCCGCGCGACATTGAAAAGACCGTGTCGGAGGTATTCTGCGCCGCGTCGAACTGCAGAAACGTGCCATCCGCGCGGGCTTGCGAGCCCGCCCCCAGTGACAGTGCCAGGCAGGTCGCGATCGCGACGCTTACTCCTTGAATCTTTTGCATATTACGTGTCCTGTAAGCCTGTGCCCGAGACCTTTGCGGCCCCTCGATCTGCAATTTGGTTTTTGCGGAACGACCCGTCGATCGAGCCCTCGCAGTCCCGTACCCCGGGAGCTTGTTCCTTCGAGTGTTTGGCATCGCTTTGCGCTTTGCAAGCCATCCTTCCGGTCCGCGAAAAAATTAACCTTGAAATGGGCCCGCACCACTTTCTCGCCGTATTTACTCAGTAACCATGATTTAAATCGGACCCCTTCTACAATTAACGTAGGATTGAAGCGAAGATGACCATTCGTCGACATCACAATCTCGGAGGCATTTTCCTACGCACCGCTCTGGCGATGGTGCTCGTCGTGGCAGCGACGGCCGTCTTCGTCGCCAAGGTCGTGTCGGATCAGGCCCATGAATTTCAGACAACCATTGAACACAAGCTGGTTCTGAGAGGCTCCGACGCGATCGCGCTCAGCTTCAACACCGCGCTGATGCGCGAATGGGACAGTATGCATGCCGTTGCGCGAAGCATCGGCACCGCGTCGAAAGACGACATCAACAAGTTCATGGACGCCGTCGCCCGCACCGGGGGTCAGGTCGCCTGGGCAGGCTTCGCCGCGCCCGATGGCACCATCATCTCCGGCTCGAACGGCTATGATGTCGGCAAGAATGTCAGCTCCAAGCGGTGGTTCCGCGATGGCATCCGCGTGCCGTCGGTCGATTCCATCACCGAGACGGCCACCAATGCGCTGACCGGCAAGATGGAGTATTTCCTGAACCTCTCGACCCCCGTGAAGGGCCCGGACGGCCAGAAGATCGGCGTGCTGGTCTACCGCGTGCGGATCGCATGGGTGCGCAGCTTCCTGTTCGAGGCGAGCAAGGAGCTTGGCATCGACGTGGTCGTGCAGGACATCAACGGCGATACCGTCATCGACACCCGTCACGAGAGCACGCCCCTGCCCAAGAGCCTGACGTCAAGCGCGAGCCTGCGCAGCAAGTCTTCCGGCGTCTTCCACCTTGTCGACGGCAAGGACGGCGGAACCTATGCCTTTGCGCCGGATTTCGTCTGGAACAAACTGCCCAACTTCGGCTGGCGCGTCTTCGCGGTTCTGCGCCGCGACAACATCTCGAACGATCTGCCGGTTTTGACGCAGGTGACGCTGGCGACGGTCGCAGCCGCGGCGCTGTGCCTGCTCGGCGTGACGCTGGTGTTCCTCAAGCTGCTGCTGCGCCCGGTCGAGCGGCTGGCAGAGGATGCCAAGAGCATCGCGAACGGCAAATACGTCTTCCCCGAGGAAGCGACGAGCTCTCAGGAAGCCGCATCGCTGTCGAGCGCGCTCGCGATCATCCAGAGCAAGCTCACCCCGCAGCGTAGCGAGCGGCCGCCCCGGTCGACACCTGAGGCGTCACCTGAACCGCATTCGTGATCTGGGCCTGACTTGGGATCGAGACAAAAAGGGGCGCCTCGGCGCCCCTTTTTTCATTGAGGCGACGCGTCTAGAGCGGCAGCCCCGTCAGCCGCGCCACCAGTTCGGCGGTGTTGCGCGCGCCGAGTTTCGCCTGCAGCCGGGCGCGATGGGCCTCTGCGGTGCGCGGCGACAGCTCCAGCACCCGCGCGATCTCCTTGTTGGTCTGCCCCTCGGCCAGAAGGGCCGCCACCTGCCGCTCGCGCGCGGTCAGATCGACGACGGGCCGCAATTCCGACAGATCGGCAAAGCTCCACACCGCGCGCGCAAACGGGTCGGCGGGCGTCAGCGATTGCCCCCGCACCCGGCACCAAAACAGCGACCCGTCGCGACGTTGCATGATCCGCTCATCGGCATAGCGCCCGGTCTCGCGCATCCGCCGCAACCCGATCTCGCCGATGCGAAGGAATTCTTCCTGCGACGGGTAGAGCACCGCGAGCGAGCGCTGCGGGAGCTCGTCTTCGCGATAGCCGAAACTCTCGCAAAACCGCGCGTTGCACCGCTCGATCACCCGGTCGCGGGTGACCGCCAGCCCGACCGGCGCATGCTCGAAGGCCAGCACCGCCATCTCATCGCTGTCCAGCAGGTCCTGCTCCATCCAATCCTCCCGATAGCGTAGTTCTACGAATAGAGGTCGTGCCGCCCCTGCGCTAGTCTCCGCCGCAACGGAGGATCATTGGGAGGAGACCCGCATGGACGCGAAGATCGTCGGCTGGGGCCATACGAAATTCGGCAAGCTGGAGGGGCGCACGCTCGAGGATCTGGTTCTCGAAGCGGGCGGCGGCGCGCTGGAGCACGCAGGGATCGATCCGGCAGAGATCGACGGTATCTGGCTGGGGCATTTCAACTCCGGGCTGGTGCCGGACGGGTTCGCAAGCTCGCTGGCGCTGGGGATCGACGACCGGCTGCGCTTCACGCCTGCGACCCGCGTGGAGAATGCCTGCGCGTCCGGCTCGGCTGCGATCTATGCAGCGCGCGATGCGATCCGTTCGGGCCGGGTGAAGGCCGCGCTGGTGATCGGGGCCGAGAAGATGACCGCGAAGGACACTGCAGGCGTCACCGAGGCGCTCGCCGGGGCGTCTTACCAGATGGAGGAGGCGGGCGTTTCCTTCCCGCAGATTTTCGCACGTTTTGCGCAGGCTTATTATCAGGCGCATGGCGACCGCTCGGCCGCACTCGCCCGGATCGCGGCGAAGAACCACCACAATGCGCTCGCCAATCCGCTCGCGCAGATGCGCAAGGATGTGGGCTTCGAATTCTGCAACACGGTGAGCGACAAGAACCCGATGATCGCCCCGCCTCTGCGGATGACCGATTGCTCGCTGATCTCCGACGGGGCGGCGGCGCTGGTCATGGTCGCAGACGACCGCGCGGGCGATTTCGCCAATTCCATCGGTTTCCGCGCCGCCGAGCAGGTCAGCGACTACCTGCCGATGTCGCGCCGCGATCTGCTGGCTTTCGAGGGCCCGGCAGAGGCGTTCCGCCGCGCCTATACTGCGGCAGGCGTCAGTGTCGATGATCTTTCCTTTGCGGAGGTCCACGACTGTTTCACCATCGCGGAATTGCTCGTCTACGAGGCGATAGGGCTTGTGCCGCAAGGCTCCGGCGCGCGGGCCATCGACGACGGGCTGGTACTGCGCGACGGGCGGCTTCCGGTAAACCTCTCGGGCGGGCTAAAGGCCAAGGGCCACCCCGTGGGCGCGACCGGCGTGTCGATGCATGTACTGGCCGCAATGCAGCTCACCGGTCAGGCGGGCGAGATGCAGCTGCCCGGTGCGGAACTGGGCTGCGTCTTCAACATGGGCGGCTCGGGCGTCGCGAATTACTGCTCCATCCTCGAAGCGGAGCGCGCGGCATGAACCCGGCGGAGTGGCTGATCCGCAGCGCGGTCCGCACGCCGGACGCCCCCGCGCTGCTGCAGGGCGAGGAACTGCGCGCCACCTACGCGGAATTCGCCGACCGCGCCGCCCGCATCGGGGCTGCGCTGGTGGCAAAAGGGATCGCTCCGGGCGACCGCGTGGCGCTGTTCGCCAAGAACTGCCCCGAATATCTCGAGGCAATGTATGGAATCTGGTTCGCAGGTGCGGTGGCGGTGCCGATCAACGGCAAGCTGCACCCGCGCGAGGCCGCATGGATCGTTGAAGCTTCCGAGGCGAAGCTGGCCTTCACCGGCGGCCCGGGAACCGATCTGGGCGTCGAGACAGTGGACTTCAAAGGCCCGGCCTATGCCGATCTTCTGCGCCATGATCCGATGCCCGCCCCGGTCGAGATCATTGAGACCGAGACGGTCTGGCTGTTCTACACCTCCGGCACGACTGGACGGCCCAAGGGCGTGTGCATCACCTCGGCCAATGTGCAGGCGATGTGTCTGGGCTATTTCTCGGATGTCGACAGCGTCGAACCGCAGGATGCGATCCTCTACGCCGCACCGATGTCGCATGGCGCGGGGCTTTACAATTTCGTCCATGTGATGCGCGGGGCGCGCCATGTGGTGCCGCGCTCGGGCGGGTTCGAGGCCGACGAAATCCTCAATCTCGCGCCGAAGCTGCAACATGTCTCGATGTTCGCCGCCCCCACGATGATCCGCCGTCTGGTGGACCGCGCCCGCGCGACGGGCCAGACCGGCGAGGGCATCAAGACCATCGTCTATGGCGGCGGGCCGATGTATGTCGCCGATATCATCGACGCGGTCGAGGTGATGGGCCCGCGCTTCGTTCAGATCTACGGCCAGGGCGAGAGCCCGATGACGATCACCGCCCTGTCGCGCGAGCTGGTCGCCGACCGTACCCATCCGCGCTGGCGCGAGCGGCTGGCCTCGGTCGGGCTGGCGCATAGCCCGGTCTCGGTGCGGATCGCCGACAGCGAAGGCCGCGCCCTGCCCGCTGGCGAAACCGGCGAGATACTCGTGCGCGGAGCCGCGGTGATGGAAGGTTACTGGCAGAACCCCGAGGCGAGCGCGAAAGCGCTTCGCGACGGCTGGCTCTGGACCGGTGATCTGGGCACGATGGATGAGGACGGCTTCGTCACGCTGCAGGACCGCTCGAAGGACGTGATCATCTCGGGCGGCACGAATATCTATCCCCGCGAGGTCGAGGAGGCGCTGCTTCTGCACCCTTCGGTCCACGAGGTCGCGGTGGTCGGAAAGCCCGATCCGGAATGGGGCGAGAGCGTCGTGGCCTTCGTCACGCCCGCGCCGGGGGCCGAGATCGACCCCGCCGCCCTCGATCAACATTGCTGCGAGCAGATCGCGCGGTTCAAGCGCCCCAAGGCGTATCGCGTGGTGACGCAGCTTCCCAAGAACAATTACGGCAAGGTCCTCAAGACCGAGCTGCGCAAGAAAGTGACGGAGGAGGACTAATGTCGCGACTGGATGGAAAGACGGCTCTGGTAACGGGTTCGGTGCAAGGCATCGGCCTTGCGATCGCGAAATCGCTCGCCGAGGCGGGCGCGCGCATCGCGCTGCACGGTCTCGCCGATGCGGCGCAGGTCGCCGAGGCGACAGCGGTACTGGAGGCGGCGGGCGCGCCGGAGGTGAAGTTCTTCGACGCCGACATGGCCGATCCGGCGCAAATCGACGCGATGATGGACGCGGTCGCGGATTGGGGCGACGCGGATATCCTCGTGAACAACGCAGGCATCCAGCGCACCGCGAGCCTTGCCGAAGCCACGCCCGAGATCTGGAACGCCATTCTCGCGGTGAACCTGTCGGGCGCGTTCCACACGATGCGCCGCGCGATGCCGGGCATGGCCGAGCGCGGTTATGGCCGCGTCGTGAACATCGCCTCGGTGCATGGGCTTGTGGCCTCGGCCAACAAGGCGCCCTATGTGGCCTCGAAATTCGGTCTGGTGGGCATGAGCCGGGTCGCGGCGCTGGAATATGCGCAGGCGGGCACGCGCGAAGCGGGCGGCGTCACCGTCAACTGCATCTGCCCGGGCTGGACCGAGACCGACATCCTCGGGCCGCAGATCGCGGAACGCGCAGCAGCCCATGGCGGTGACCGGGCGGCGGGGATCGCGGATCTTCTTGCGGAGAAGCAGCCCACCCGGCGCCTCTCGGACCCCTCCGAAATCGGGGCGCTCGCGCTGTGGCTTTGTGCGCCGATCGCGCACAACGTGACCGGCACCTCGATCCCCGTCGATGGGGGCTGGACCACGCAATAAGGCTC
The DNA here is from genome assembly GCF_002020045.1 of Thioclava sp. F28-4. Classification (NCBI taxonomy): domain Bacteria; kingdom Pseudomonadati; phylum Pseudomonadota; class Alphaproteobacteria; order Rhodobacterales; family Paracoccaceae; genus Thioclava; species Thioclava sp. F28-4. The sequence goes on from NZ_MPZQ01000001.1 coordinate 118,561, forward strand.
GGAGGTGAGAAAGGGGCGGCGGGTTGACCACCGCCGCCCCTTCCTTCGAACCGGCGCAGGCACCTCGGGGGAGGTGTGATGCCTGCGCTAGGGGGTGCGGTCTCAGTCCGAGATCGCACCCTCGTCATCGCGGCGCTCATGCATCCGCGCTTTCACGAAGCGGCTCAGGAACAGCGGCAGGATGAAGCCCACGATTGCGACGGTCCACAGACCGATCGCCAGCGGGCTGCCAACCAGCGTCCAGTAATCGCCATTCGAGATCGTGACGGCCCGGCGCAGGTTGTTCTCCATCGTGTTGCCCAGAAGCGTGCCGAGGATGATCGGCACCAGCGGCACGTCGAGCTTGCGCAGCAGCCAGCCCATCACACCGAAGCCGATCATCACCAGCAGATCGAAGCTGGAGCCGGAAATCCCGTAGATCCCCACGAAGGACACCATCGCGACGATCGGCATCAGGATGCGCGGCGGGATCATCAGCACACGGGTGAAGATGCCCACCATCGGGATGTTCATCGCGAGCAGCATGAAGTTGGCGATAAACAGCGCCGCGATCAGGCCCCAGACCACGTCGGGGTTGTTCTGGAACAGCAAGGGGCCGGGCGTGATGTTGAGCGACAGAAGCACCGCCAGCAGCACCGCCGTGGTGCCCGAGCCCGGCACGCCGAGCGCCAGCATCGGCACAAGTGCACCGCCAGCCGCGGCGTTGTTGCCCGCCTCGGGGGCGGCCACACCGCGCGGATCGCCCGTGCCGAAGGTGTTCTTGCGGTCGACCAGCTTCTTCTCCATCGAGTAAGAGATGAAGGAGCCCAGCGACGCCCCTGCCCCCGGCAGCACGCCCGCGACGAAGCCCAGGAGCGACGAGCGCAGCATGGTCGGCGTCGTCTCTTTCACCATCTTCCACGGCGGCGTGATACGCCCGACCGAGACCTTGTGGCCCGCGCCGGTGGCCGAGCCGTGGCGGTGCTCAAGGAAGATGAACACTTCCGACAGCGCGAAGAGGCCGACAATGGCAACGAGGAAATCGAGCCCGTCATAGAGGTGCACCTCGCCAAAGGTCAGACGCGGCACGCCGGTCTGCGTGTCCACCCCGATCACCGACAGGCCAAGGCCCAGCATCGCGGCGAAAGCCGATTTCGCCTGATTGGTCGAGGAGACCCCGCCCAGCGTCGCGAAGGCCAGCGCGAAGAGCGCGAAATATTCTGCCGGTCCGAACAGCAGCGCGAATTTCACCAGCTGCGGCGCCAGCAGGATAAGGCCCCAGGTGGCGATGAAAGCACCCACGAAGCTTGCGATGCCCGACAGCGACAGCGCCTCGCCCGCAAGACCCTTCTTGGCCATCGGATAGCCGTCGAGACAGGTCATCATCGCGGGCTCGTCGCCCGGAATATTGAGCAGGATCGAACTGATCCGCCCGCCATACATCGCCCCGTAATAGACCGAGGTCAGCAGGATCAGCGAGGGGGTAGCGCCCAGCCCCAGCGTAAACGCCAGGGGGATCAGGATCGCGACGCCGTTGGACGGGCCAAGCCCGGGCAGCGCGCCCATCATGGTGCCGAGGAACGTGCCCAAGAGCGCGAGCGCGAGGTTCTCGAAGGTCAGAGCGGTGTGAAAACCGTCTGCGAGTGACATTAAGGTGTCCATCATTTCACCTCAGAAGCCGAAGGGGCCGCTGGCGAGCGAGAGGCCCAGCACCAGCTTGAAAATTACGTAGATACCGATCGAGGTGGCGACGCCGACGACGATGGATTGCAGCGGCCCCGTGCCCAGCCGCCATGTCAGGTAGGCGCTGGCAAAAGCGGTCGCGATCAGGAAGCCCACGACGGGCAGAAACTCGGCATAGAGGATCATCACCACAACGGCGGCGAGGATTTCGGCGAGCCGGGCGAGGCTCGGCCAGACCGGGTCGGGATCGGGGCGCAGCAAGATCACGAGCGAAGCCAGCCCGAGGATCACCGCGATCACCAGCGGGAAGGTTTTCGGCCCCACCGCATCCGACAGGAAACTTTCTTGGATTTGCAGCGTCGCCCAGCCGTAGAACAGCGCAAGGCACAGGCCGACGGCGCCGAAGATGCGATCACTCATGATCCCCTCCCTTGGTATGAAGGCGCGGCGGCACCCGAAAGCCCGCCGCGCGCATGGGGTGTCTCGCTTACTTGATGATGCCGATCTGGCGCGAGATGTCCTGGATCTGCTGGACCGAGTTCTGCACGAAGCTCTCGAATTCAGCGCCCTGCAGATTGAGCGGGGCCAGACCGTTGGCCGCCATCACCTGCTTCCACTCGTCGGAGGCGTAGAGCTGGCCGACCTTGTCGACCCACATCTGGTAAGCCTCGTCGGACATGCCGCCCGGCGCGTAGAAGCCGCGCCAGTTCGCGCCGATCGCGTCAACGCCCTGCTCTTTCGCGGTCGGGAATTCCGAGAATTCGCCGTCCAGACGCTCGGGCGCCAGCACCGCGATCACGCGGATATCGCCGGAGTCGACGAAGCCCTTGGCTTCCGAAAGATCGCCGGTGAAGGCCTGAACCGAACCCGCCAGAAGCTGGGTGACCGCTTCGCCGCCGCCGTCGAAGGCGATGTATTTGACCTTGCGCACATCGTCGATGCCATAGGCGTCGGCTGCGATCAGCACCTTGAGGTGATCCCAGCCACCCACGGCCGAGCCGCCCGCGACGGAGACCGAATTCGGATCGGCTTTGATCTTGTCGAGCAGTTCCGGAAGCGTTTGGATGTCGCTGTCGGCTGCCACGGCGATCACGCCGTAATCCGCGCCGATCGAGCCGACCCAGCGGACCTGATCCATCGAGTTGCCCGGATAGGCGCCTTGCGCCAGACGGGTCGCGGTGGCCGAGGAAGCCGCGACGATCAGGTTGTCGTCGTCATTGCGCTTGTTCACCACTTCGGCGAAGGCCACGCCACCGCCGCCGCCGGCGAGGTTCACGACCTGCATGGTCGAGTCGATGAGACCCAGATCCTGCATGGTTTTGCCGACCTGACGGCAGGTGAAGTCCCAGCCGCCGCCGGGGTTCGCGGGCGCGATGCATTCTTGCGCCGAGGCGCCGGTCGCAACGGTGAGTGCCGCGACGGCAATCGCCGCGCGCATGAGTTTAAAAGCCATGGTATATCCTCCACTGTCCGCCCGTTGCCTCCCGCAGCGGGCTATGGACCGGGTTTTACCGCTTGAACCTGTCACGAACCTGTCACAGGTTCAGAGGCGCATGAGGGAGGAAGAATGCGGCTCTTGCTAGTGGAGGATGCCGAGGAGCTGGCCGAGGCCACGCAACGTCGGCTTGCGCGCTCAGGCATGGCCTGCGATCTCGCCGCCTCGGTGGGCGAGGCGCGCGACTTTCTGGCGGTGCAGGCCTATGACGCGGTGATCCTCGACATCAACCTGCCCGATGGCAGCGGCACGGACCTTCTTCGCGAGATGCGCGCGCAGGCCGCCACGATGCCGGTGCTGATGCTGACCGCGCAATTCTCGGTCGATGACAAGATCTCCGCCTTCGAGCTCGGGGCGGACGACTACCTCGTAAAACCCTTTGATCATCGAGAGTTGGAGGCAAGACTTCATGCGATCGGGCGACGGCAGACCACGGATCGCTCTGCCGATCTCGAACTCGGCCATCTGCGCTATAACGCGACAGCAGGCAGCGCCACGGTCGGGGATCAGGCGCTGAAACTGACGGGGCGCGAATTCGCGCTGCTGGGAATTCTGATGCGCAATGCGGGGCAAGTGATGTCGAAGGATCGGCTGCACGAGGGGCTCTACGCCTTCGACGATGCGGTGCCGGGCGACAATGCGATCGAGCTTTATATCGCGCGGCTGCGCAAGAAGCTGACCGGCAGCGGGGTCGAGATCGAAACCCTGCGCGGACGCGGCTATCGTCTGGCGGCACGGGATGGCGATGTCTGACGGCGCTCTCCCCCGCGAAACCGGCCTTTCCGCCACGCGCTCGCTGACCGCGCGGCTCGTGACCGGGCTGTCGGGGCTGATGATCGTCGGCGGGTTGATCCTCGCATTGGCGGCCTTCGCCTATGGGCGCGCGGCGGCCCGCGACGCTTTTGACCGGCTGCTGGTGGGCGCGGCCAATGACATCGCCGCCTCGATCTCGATCCGCGACGGCGCGCCGGTGGTCGATCTGCCGGTCTCGGCGTTTGAGCTGCTGGCCCTCGCCCCCGATGACCGCATCGCCTATCAGGTCAGCGGCCCGAAAGGCGCGGTGCTCACGGGCTATGAAGACCTGCCCCGCCCCGACACGACCGCACAGGATTCCGAACTTTACGACGCGCGCTTCAAGGGAGAGCCCGCGCGCTACATCCGGGTCACGCGCCGTTTCGCGGAACGCCAGTTCTCCGGCACGGTCGAGGTGATCGTGGGCCAGACCCTGCGGGCGCGCACCCAGCTTGCGCTCAGCATCACCCGCAACGCGCTTGGCGGGCTGGCGGTCGGCGGCATCGCCATGCTCGCCTTCGCGATCATCATCGTGCATAGCGCGTTGCGCCCGCTGGAGCGGCTGGCCCATCGCATCTCGGAACGCGACCCGCAGGACCTCACCCCGATCCGCGCCGCCGTGCCGCGCGAGGTCGATGTGATGGTGCAGGCGACGAACGGGTTCATGGGGCGGCTGGACCGGCAATTCGCCACGATGAAAAGCCTGATCTCGGACACCGCGCATCAGCTGCGCACCCCCGTTGCGGCCCTGCGTGCGCAATCCGACCTCGCCGCCGAGGAAGACGATCCCGCCCGGCGCGACCAGATCGTCGCGAAGATGCATTCCGGTACGGTGCGGCTGAGCCGTCTGCTCGATCAGATGCTGTCGCGGGCGCTTGTGATCCACCGCGCCGATAGTGCGCGGCGCGAGCGGGTCGATCTGCGCAACATCGCGCTGGATATCTTCGAGGAAGGCGATCACGTCACCCTCGCGCCGGGCAGCGAAATCCGGCTGGAGATCGCCGAGGCGGAGGTACCCGTGCTGGCCGATGAGCTTTCGCTGTCGGAGGCGGCGAAGAATCTGCTGGGCAATGCGCTGTCGCATGGCGAGGCCCCGGTCACCATCGGTGCGAACATGCGCGACGGGCGCGCCCGGCTCTGGGTGCGCGACGCAGGCCCCGGCCCCACGCCCGAGCTGCGCGCGCGTCTGGGCGAGCGTTTCGCGCCGGGACATTCGGACACGCGTCGGCGCGGTGCGAGCAGCGGGCTGGGCCTCGCCATCGCGCAATCGGTTGCGGAAACCTATGGCGGCACGCTCGAGATGGAGAGCGATACGACAGGCTTCACCATCGCGATCACCCTGCCCCAGGCGGAGGAGACAACATGATCCGCACGCTCCTGTCCCTGACGCTCTGGCTATGCCTGAGTTCCACCGTCGCGGCGGCCGAGCCCGAAGCCATCCGCACCTTCGGCCCCGATGAGCCCGCGCGGCAAATCACCCTGCGCACCACGACCGACGTCAACATCCTCGCCCCCGCGATCGAGGCGTTTCTGGACACCCAGCCCGGCCTCGCGATCCGGTTCGAGCAATGGGGTTCGAACGACCTCTACGATATTTCCGAGGCCGATTGCGCGTCCGGCAAACCCGGCGCCGATCTGGTGATCAGCTCGGGCGTGCAGCATGTCGTGAAGCTGGTGAACGACAATTGCGCGGCCACATGGGTCTCGCCCGAGACGACGGCGCTGCCGAAGGACCTGCGCTGGCGCGATCAGGTCTGGGGCATCTCGCGCGAGCCTGCGGTGATGATCTACAACCGCGCGCTGGTCCCGCCCGAGGACGTGCCGCGCACGCGCTTCGATCTGGTGGACCTGCTGCGGCCCGCGCAATCGCCCTACACCGGCAAGGTCGCGACCTATGACATCGCGGATTCCGGGCTGGGGTTCCTGTTCGCTTTCCTCGACAGTCAGGAGGCCAGCACCTTCGGCGCGCTGACCGAGGCCTTCGCGCGCTCCGGCGCGGTCGCCACCTGCTGTTCGGCCGAGATTATCGACGGGGTCGCGGGCGGGCGCTACCTGATCGCCTATAATATCCTCGGCTCCTACGCGGCGCAGGCGGCACGCGACAATCCCGATCTGGGGATCATCGCGCCCGCCGATTACACGCTGGTTCTGTCGCGCGCAGCCTATCTGCCGGGGCGCGAGCCCAATCCGACCGCCGCGAAACTGCTGGATTTCCTGCTCTCGCCCGCAGGCAAGCGGGCGCTGGCGAAGACCAAGCTGATCGACCCGATCACGCGCGACGGTGGCGGCAGCGACAGCGACGAGACGCTCGCGCTGCAGCGCCTCATCGCCCTCGGCCCACCGCTTCTGGTCGCGACCGACACGATGAAAGCCGCGCGCTTCCTCGAACGCTGGCGCGACATCTTCGCGCAATAGCGCCGGCCTAGCTCGCCAGCGCGCCGAACTTGCCACCACAGAACAGAAGCGGCCGGGCCTCCAGATCGCGCTCGATCTCGACCACCTTGCCGATGAAGAGCGTGTGATCGCCCGCCTCCACCTCCTGCGCGACCTCGGTCACGAAGACGCAGGCAGCCCCCGGCACCACGGGCATCCCGGCGCGCTCGATGAAGGGATCGTTATGCGCCGGATCGTGGCGGCCCGCGAAATGCATCGCCAGCCCTTCCATCTCGTGATTGAGCACCGAGACCGCATAGCGCCCCGAGGCCCGCACCTTCTCGCGCAGCTTGCAATTGTGATCGAGCGAAATGGTGATCAGCGGCGGGTCGAGAGAGACCGACATGAAGGCGTTGGCCGTCATCCCGTGATCGCCATCCTCGGTGCGCGTCGAGATCACCGTCACGCCGGTTGCGAAACTGCCGCAAGCGTCGCGCAGATCGCGCGGATCAATTCCGGACATCGAATTCCTCCCCAAATCTCATATCCTGTGTCAAAAGCGCGCCCGACATCAGCGCGGCGGCATCGGTCGAGCCCTGCAGGGCCACGGCCTCGCGCGCGCGGCCTTCGGCGCGCAGGCCCCGGATGCGCGTGGACGAGATCACCTCGCCGCCTTCGCACAGGACCGCGGGCGCCAGCGTCACGTCGAAGCGCTCGGCCAATGTGGTCACGCAGCCCGCCTGTTTCGCGCCGAAGCGGAAATCCGCGCCGACATGGATGCGGGCGGGGTTGATCCGCGCCAGATCGTCCAGAAACGCCTGCGGGCTGCGCGCGGCATAGCTTTGGCAGAACGAGGCCAGCACGATGTAATCCGGGCCGAGCCGCGCGATCCGCGCGAGCTTCTCGGCGAGGGGCGACAGCTGCCGCGCGCGACCGAAGAACACCTTGGGCGGCGGATCGAAGGTCCAGACGACCGAGGGCACGCCCGTCGCGCGGCCCTCGGCCACGGCGCGCGAGATCAGCGCCTGATGGCCGCGATGGACGCCGTCGAAGGCGCCGATGGTCAGGACGCTCGCGGGCAGCGCGATCTGGTCGTCGCGCAGCACCTGCGTCTTCATGCCTGTGAAATCCAAATTCATGGGGCTCCTCCTTCCCCGGGGTCGTGGGCCGCGCGAGGATCCCGCGCAGCCCTTTCGTCTCAGGCCTGGAACCCGCCCTTGAGGCGGTTCACGTCCCAGGGGTTCACGAGGTCCTTCGACACCCAGCCGTCGAGGTCGTATTCGCTCATGAAATTGTCGACGAGGCCGCGCATCATATCCAACTCGCCCGTGGCCTGAGCGGTGAACATGGTCTCCATGCGGATCGCCTCATAGTTGCCCGCATAGTTGCTCTCGTAGAGCTCGTGACGACCGCCGAATTCCGAGCCGATCGCGTCCCAGAGCAGCTTCAGCAGCTTCACCCGGTCCACCGCGACCATCCCGTTCGAACCGCGTACGAAGCGGTCGAGATAGGGGCGTACGTCTTCCGATTGGAAATCGAGCGTCGAGGACGGCAAGTAGATCAGCCCCGAGGCAACGTGGCGCTCGATCAGCTCCTTGATCCGGGAATAGGCCATCGGCGCGAAGACACGGTAGGCCATCGCCGAGGACGATTTCGGCGCGAGATAGCCATCGGTGCCGACCCAGTCGTCGGGGTTCATGACCATCGCGTCGCTGAGGCCCCAGAACAGGTTACGCCAGCCGATCACCTCGCCCACCGCCGTTTGCGGGCCGCGGAAGCCGCCTGCCCCGGTCGCATCGAGCGCCTTCGAGAACAGACCCGCGATGAAGTCGAGCTTCACCGCAAGACGGGTGCAGCCATGCAGCGTGAAGCGCGGCGCGAAGCCGGACGCCGGGAAGAAGCCGTTCACCTTCTCGATATCGCCATAGAGGAACAGGTTCTCCCACGGCACGAGCACCTTGTCGAAGACGAGAATCGCGTCGTTCTCATCGAGGCGCGAGGACAGCGGATAGTCGAAAGGCGTGCCCATGACGGCGGCGTTGAGCTCGTAAGACGCGCGCGAGATCAGCTTCACGCCGGGGCTGTCCATCGGCGCGGTGAAGGTCAGCGCGAACTTCTTGTCTTTGATCGGCACGCCGTAATAGCCGATGAAGTTGTAATGCGTCAGCGCCGAGCCGGTCGCGACGACTTTCGCGCCAGACACCACGATCCCCGCGTCGGTTTCCTTCTCGACCTGCATGAACACGTCGCCGGTCTCCTCAGCCGGCAGGTGACGGTCGATCGGCGGGTTGATGATCGCGTGGTTCCAGTAGTCGAGACGCTCCTGCGACTTGGCATACCAGTTCTTCGCGTTCTGCTCGTATTCTCCGTAATAGCCGGAATTCGCGCCCAGCGTGCCAAGGAAGGCCGCCTTGTAGTCCGGCGCGCGGCCCATCCAGCCATTGGCGACGCGCTGCGTCTCGGCGATGGCGTCGCGGCCCGCGATCAGGTCTTCCTTCGTCTTCGCGCCCTTGAAGAACGGGTGCGTCCAGCCGCCCGAGCCGGTATCGGTGGGACGCCCGATGGTGTCCTTCTCGGCGTGCAGCTTGTCATACCAACGCGCCACCATGCGCGACGAGTTACGAAACGCGGGGTGCTTGGTCACATCCTTGACGCGCTCGCCATGGACATAGACCTCACGGGCGTCCTGCAGGCTCTCGAGATATTCGTCACCGGTATAGGGGGTCGTGACGCCGCTCTGGGCGTCTTTCACTTGGTCTTTCATGGTTCCTCCTCCATCAGGTCGGATGAACGAAAGACATGTCCGACCTGTCCCCTTCACGGTGCCGGAGCCGGGCTGATACCGAAAGGTATCGACAAATACCGCGACTTTTTCCGGCAATACCGGAATTCTGAGACCCGAAATCACCGCGGGAGGGTCCAGATGAAGACATTACGCAAGGTGGGGGAGCTTTTGCGCCAGTTCACCGCCGCTCAGCCGGAACATTCGGTCACGGACCTGTCGCGCGCGATCGGCAATTCCGTGAGCGGCACGCATGACCTCGTGAACGGTCTGGCGCGAATCGGATTGCTGCGAAAGGTCGAGCGCGGGCGCTATCGGCTGGGCCCGCTGGTCGCGACGCTGAACCGCGCGCGGGAGGATAGCTCGGCGCTGACGGAGGCCGCGCGGCCCGTGCTGGCGGCGCTCTGGCGCGACTATGGCGAGACGCTGCACCTGACCTTGCACGATCACGGGCGGCTTCTGGTGCTCGACGCGCTGGAGGGCACGCAGGCACTGCGGGTCTCGCGCGAGGCGCTGGGGTCTTGGATCGCGCTGCATGACAGCCCGCCGGGGATGCTGCATCTGGCGCAGTTCTCCCCGGCCCAGCTCGACGAATATCTCGACCGGCACACCCGGCCCGGCTCGCGGCTGGAGGATCGCGCACGCTTGCGCGCGGAGCTGGACGCGCTCGCACGCGACGGGTTCAACGCAGGCGCGCCGAAGGACGAGGCGGATGTGATCTGCGTCTCGGCGCTGATCCGCGACCACATCGCCCAGCCCGTCGCGGTGCTGGTCATCTCGGTCCCCCGCTCGCGCCACGAGGTCCAGCCGCGCGCCTTCCGCAATATCGCCCTGGGCGCCGTGCGGACGATTTCCGAACGCCTGGGGTATGAACTTCGGCCAAACTGAACCTTTGAGGTATTACAGGATACCGCGCACCCGTCTGGCCCAAGCCGCCTGCGCCATGCAAATCTCCGCTTATCGAATTGAAGGCGCCGCCCGGAGGAGGGCCGCCCACCGCATCCGAGGAGGAGACTTATGCGCAACGTAACCGTGGATAATGTGACCGATGTGGTCATCGACTCGCTGGGCCAGCACGCCACGCTCGAGCCGCGCCAGCGCGAGATCATGGAAAGCCTGATCAAGCATCTGCACGGGTTCTGCAAAGACGTGAACCTGACCCATGAAGAATTCCTTTATGCCTGCGACTATCTCGGCCGCGCCGGTGCGCTGTGCTCGGACAAGCGTCAGGAATTCATCCTTCTGGGCGACATTCTCGGCGTCGAAGTTCTGGTCGACATGCTCTCGAACCCGATCTCGGGCGACGAAACCGTCTCGACCGTGCTCGGGCCGTTCTTCCGCGAGAACGCTCCGGTGATGCCGAAGGGCGCCTCGACCATTCAAAAGAACTTCGAAGGTCAGGAAACCGTCTATGTCGAGGGATATATCCGAGACAACAAGGGCAACCCGATCCCCGGCGCGATCATCGACGTCTGGGAAGACGCGCCCAACGGTCTGTACGAGAACCACGATCCCGATCAGCCCGAATACAACCTGCGCGGCCGCTTCGAGAGCGACGAGAACGGGCATTACGCCTTCGTCGCGATCCGCCCCGTGCCCTACCCGATCCCCGGCGACGAGACCGCGGGCGAGCTGATCCGCTACATGGGCCACCATTGCATGCGCCCGGGCCACATCCACATGATGGTCACGCGCGAGGGCTACCGCCCGCTGATCTCGCAGATCTACGACGCCGATAGCGATTATCTCGACAATGACTCGGTGTTTGCCGTGAAAGAGGACCTGATCGGCAAGTTCGAGAAAGCGCCCGAAGGTTCGGACACCGATCTGGTTCTGCGCTTCGACTTCACGCTGGGCAATCAGGCTCAGGCGATGGCCGCGGAATGATCCGAGTGGCGTAAAGAGTTCCCGGCGCCGCACGCGCGGCGCCGGATTTACCTTGAAGACCAATGACATATTTCGAAGGACAGAGCCGATGACTACGCCCGGCGTTGCGAAACTCGCAGATCATTTTCAGGGCGCGGACGCCCATGCGGGTCGCCAGATCGCGAAGATCGAGACGATGATCGTCGATTGCCCGACGACCCGGCGTCACAAGCTGTCCAACACGGAAATCAACTTCCAGTCCTATGTGATCGTGCGCGCCGAGCTGGCCGACGGATCGGTCGGTTGGGGCGAGGCATCGACGCTGGGCGGTCCCCGTTGGGCCGAGGAAAGCGTCGAGGCGATGAAGGCCAATATCGACACTTACCTGGCCCCGGCGCTGGCAGGAGCGAATGCGCTCGAGTTCGAGCTGAACGCCGCCAAGATGGCCAAGGCCGCGAGCCGTAACAACGCCGCGCGCGCTGCGGTGGATGCCGCGCTCTACGACGCCGCCGGGCACTCGCTCGACCTGCCGGTCTCGGTCCTGATGGGGGGCGCGGTGCGCGACAGGATCGAGGTGATCTGGGCGCTCGCCTCGGGCGATGCCGATCAGGAGATCGAGGAAGCCAACCGCAAGTTCGACGCGCGCGAGCATCGCCGCTTCAAGATCAAGCTGGGCTTCAACACGCCCGATCAGGACATGATCCGCCTGCGCAAGATCGTCTCGGCGCTGGAGGGCAAAGCCACCGAGATCATCGTCGACGTCAATCAGGGCTGGACCGAGGCGGTCGCGATCCGCTACCTGCCGCAGCTGGCCGAGATGGGCGTGTCGCTGATCGAACAGCCGCTGCGCCCCGGTCTGATCGCCGCAACTGCCCGCGTGGCCGCGCGCGCCGCGATCCCGATCATGGTGGACGAGGCCGCCTTCACCGGCCCCGATATTATCGCCAACGGCATCGCTGCAGCAGGCTCGGTCTATTCGCTGAAACTGGTGAAATCGGGTGGTCTGAACGAGATCAAGCGCGCCGCTGGCATCGCCCAGGCCTGCGGGATGGAGCTGTATGGCGGCTGCCTGATCGAGAGCGGCATTGGCGCCGCGGCGCATCTGGCGGTGTTCTCCACCCTGCCCCGGCTCGAATGGGGCTGCGAGCATTTCGGCCCGAAGATTCTGAAAACGGACCTCACCGGCGGCGAGATCCGCTTTGCCGATTTCCACGTCCATTGCCCGACCGGGCCCGGCCTCGGGATCACGGTGAACGAGGACGTGCTGGCCTCCGTCGCGCGGAAAGGCTGAGCCGATGCCGATCCTGCACTGGTCCCCGCGCTCGCCTTACGTCCGCAAAGCGATGGTCGCGCTGCATGAGAAAGGTCTCGCCGGTAAGGTCGAGACCGTGCGCACCCATGCCGATCCGATGATCCCGCATGAGGGGCTGATGGCGATCAACCCGTTGTCGAAGATCCCGACGCTGGAGCTGGACGATGGCCGCGTGCTGTTCGACAGCCATGTGGTCTGCGAATGGGCCGATCTGGAAAGCGCAGACGGCCCGCAGCTTTTCCCCGCCGATCCCGCCGCGCGGCTCGAGGCCGAGCGCGACGAGGCGCTTGGAACGGGGCTGTTGGATGTTGCGCTGCCGTGGCTGGTGGAGCTGAAGATGCGGCCCGAGGAACAGCGGTCCGAGCAGATGCTCGCCGTCTACCGGACCAAGATGAAACGGGTTGCGGATTGGCTGGAAGGTCATGCCCCGCGCCTGACCGAGCGGCCCTTCGACATCGGCCATCTCAGCATCGGCGTCGCGCTGTGCTATCTCGATTTCCGCTTCGAGGGAGAGGGCTGGCGCGAGGGCCGTCCGGCGCTGGCGGAATGGCACGCACGCTTTGCCGAACGCCCCTCCGTGCAGGCCACGACCTTCCGCGACGACCCGCGCCCGACTTAACGTATCACTTGAACTTCGCACCTCAACCTACTGTTTGCGCGCGAATTTCCGTGTCACCTCCAGAAAGTGCATTACCTGCGGCGCGCGATTGTCGAGCCGCGCATGCACGGTCAGCCCGGTCCCCGGATTATAGCCCTTGTAGGGCCGGAAGATCACGCCGGGGCGCTGCGTGCGCGACACCGATTGCGGCACCACGGCGATCCCCACGCCCACGGAAACAAGGCTGATCGCAGATTGAAAATCCTGCGCCAGATCGACCGCTTTCGGCTTGAACCCTTCCCGCGCGCAGATATCGAGCACGACATCGGCATAGCTGGGCCGGGGCTTGCGCGGATAGAGCACGAAGGTCTTATCGGCGAGGTCGGCAAAGTGGATTTCGGCGCGGGTGCCGAGGTCGGAATTGTCGGGCAGCGCGAGGATCAGCGGCTCGGTGCAGAGCGGCTCGCGGCGGAATTCCTCGTCATCGAGGATCGGGCGCGCCACCGCGATGTCGATCTCCCGGCTCACAAGCGCAGTGTGCAGTTCGGCATTGTTCATCGCCGAGAGCTGCAGCTCGACCTCCGGGTAGAAGGAGCGGTAGGATTTGATCAGCGTCGGCAGCACGCCGTGCGAGGCCGAGCCGACAAAGGCGATCCGCAGCCGCCCGCCCGCACCGGAGCCCACCATCTTCGTCTCGCGATAGGCCGCATCCAGCCGTTCGAGCAATTGCCGCGCGTGATCCTGCAACACCTCGCCCGCCTGCGTCAGCCGGATCTGGCTGCGCGAGCGGTCGAAGAGCTGCACCTCCAGCTCGGCCTCCAGCGCCGCGATCTGGCGCGACAGCGGCGGCTGCGCGATATCGAGCCGGTTCGCCGCGCGTCCGAAATGCAATTCCTCGGCCACCGCGAGGAAATATTTGAGCCGCTTGAAGTCCATTCCCACGCCTCCTCCCGTTGATACCATATAGGTCATAACGGAACCCTCCTCACTATCGCAAAAGGTATTGGATAATGCCGGGCACGAATGAGGGCTCGCGCCCGGCCGGGGAGGATCAGAAGACCTTCAGGAAACGCAGTTCCGCGACCACGTCGTTGCGGAACCCGCCATCGCTGTTCACGTCCTTTGCCAGCATCCCCTGCACCTGAACCGTCGGGGTGACGAAAGTATTGGCATAGAGGCGGATCTGATCGCGCTCGGTGCGCTGGCCGGTATCGGTGCCGCCCACCTTGATCTTGCCGCCACGCTGCGAGGACAGACCGAAGGACACGGAGGTCTTCTGGCCGAATTGCTTGCGCAGATAGGCCTGAACCTGCGTGGCGGGGCTGCGCTCGATCTTCTGGCCGCTCTCCGTGTGGTCCATCGTGACCGCCACATCGGCCATCGCGTCGAAATAGAGCCCCTGCCCGAGCCCCTGAATGAACCCGATCTGCGGCGTCAGCGTCCACGTCCCAGAGCCCGCGCTGACCTTCGCCGCGTCATACCGCCCCGTGGGCGCGGTCACGAAGGCAGTCACGCCCAGCGTTGTCCCGGTCTCTGGGTTCGACGGCTGCACCGGCCAGACCGAAAAGCCCAGCGTCAGATCGCCCACGCCCGATTTGGTCGGCATATCCCCACCGCCGATGCGCGCGGTGTCGAAATTCACGATCGGCAGCACCGCCTGATAGAGCGTGGGCATCCCGAAGGCTTCGGAATAATGCAGCCCGCGCAGGACCATCACGTTCACCTTGGCCTTGCTGTCGGGCACCTTCGTCCCGCCAAGCTCGAACGTATCGGCGCTTTGATGCTGCAGATAGAGCAGCCCGATATTCGTGCCGGACGGCAGGATGTTGTAATCCCCCGGGGCCACGTCGATGGCATAGGCCGGCAATGCGGCAAGCGACATCAGCGCGCTCAAAGCGAGCGCGGCGCGTTTCAGTTTCATGGATTTCCTCCCTTCGCGTTTCTTTGGTCCGGTCGCTCCGGGCGTCGGGGCTCCTCTTCCCCTACCCGGTCCGGCTTTCCGCGCGCCGTTGGGACCGACGCGCGGAAAGGGCCTCGTCAGGCGCTCTCCTTCAACAGGCCGCGTTCGCGCGCCATGGTCATCGCCGTGTCCTGGATCATGTCTTCCTGACCGCCGATCATCTTCTTGCGGCCGAGTTCCACGAGGATGTCGCGCGCCGGGATACCGAAGCGCTCGCCTGCGCGTTTCGCGGGCAGCAGGAAGGTCGAATAGACCCCGGCAAAACCCAGCGTTAGCGCCTCGCGGTCGGCGCGCACGACGTGATCCATGAACGGGACCACGACATCCTCGGCCAGATCCATCAGCGCGAAAGTGTCCGAGCCGGTCGCGATCTCCATCCGGTCGCAGACAGCGGCCAGCACCTCGATCGGAGCGTTGCCCGCGCCTGCGCCAAGCCCTGCCAGCGAGGCGTCGATCCGGGTCGCGCCCGCGCCGATGGCGGCGATGGAGTTGGCGATGCCGAGGCCAAGGTTATGGTGGCCGTGGAAGCCGATCTCGGTTTCCGGTTTCAGCGCGTCGCGCATCATCGAGATCGCGTGGCTCACCTCATGGGTCAGCATCGCGCCCGCCGAGTCGGTGACATAGACGGTGTTGGCGCCATAGCTCTCCATCAGGAGCGCCTGTTCGGTCAGCCCCTCGGCCGAGTTCAGATGCGACATCATGAGGAAGCCCGACGCATCCATGCCGAGCTTGCGCGCGAAGGCGATATGCTGCGGCGAGGTGTCGGCCTCGGTGCAATGGGTCGCCACATGGACCGAACGCGCACCGCACTGATAGGCCTCTTCGAGCTCCTTCATCGTGCCCAGACCGGGGATCAGCAGGACCGAAATCGTCGCCTGCTTCACCACCTCGGCCACCGCCGAGATATATTCCGCGTTCGACGCCAGCGCGCGGCCATGCTGGATCGAGTTGCCGCCCAGCCCCGCGCCATGGGTGACCTGCATGTAAGGCACGCCCGCCGCGTCCAGACCCTTGGCGATCTTGACCATCATCTCGACGGGGATCTGCTCGCGCTTGGCATGCATCCCGTCGCGCAGGGACATGTCGTGCAGCTTGACCTTGCGGCCCTCTAGGCCGGATTTCACTTTCTGTTGGATCACGCTGTCTGAGGTCATTGTGCCGGCTCCAGTTTCTTGAGTTCCATCGACCCGTCGAGGATCCGTTCGGCGAACATCTCGGCGGTGCGCGCGGCGGCCGCCGTCATGATGTCGAGATTGCCCGCATAGGTCGGCAGGTAGTCGCCAAGGCCCGCGACCTCCATGAAGACCGCGACGCGGTTGCCGTCGAAATCGGGGCCGTTCACCAGCTTGTATCCGGGCACGTATTTCTGCACCTGCGCGATCATCTCCTTGACCGATCTGGTGATCGCGGCCTCATCGGGCGTGCCCTCGACCTCGCAATAGATCGTGTTGCGCATGATCATCGGCGGATCGGCGGGGTTGATGTTCGCCAGCGCCTTGCCCTTCTTCGCACCCCCCACCTTCTCGATCGCGTTCGAGGTGGTGAAGGTGAACTCGTCGAGGTTCGCCCGCGTGCCCGGCCCGATGGATTTCGAGGAAAGCGAGGCGATGATCTCGGCATATTCGACCGTCTGCACCGCGCCCACGGCCGAGACGATCGGGATCGTCGCCTGACCCGCGCAGGAGATCATGTTGACGTTCATCGGCGTCGCTTTCGCCAGATCGCCAAGGTTCACCGGCGGCACGCAAAGCGGACCAATCGCGGCGGGCGTCAGGTCGACCATGAACACGCCCAACTCGTTGAGCTTGCGCGAGTTTTCCGCATGGACATAGGCCGAGGTCGCGTCGAACGCGATCTGGATGCCGTCGGCCTCGACATGGGGCAGCAGCCCGTCGACGCCCTCATGGGTGGTCTTCAGCCCCTTGTCGGCGGCGCGCTTGAGCCCGTCGGAATTGGGGTCGATGCCGACCATCCAGACCGGCTCGAGCACGTCGGAGCGCAGCAGCTTGAACATCAGATCGGTGCCGATATTGCCCGACCCGATCAGGGCACATTTGATCTTGTTCATCTTGAACCTCCTTGGCTCGGGATCACTCGGTGAAACTCACCGTGATCGAGCCCATCTCGTAAAATCTCGCGGTGATGGAATCGCCGGGTTTGACGGCCACGGCGGCGGTGATCGCGCCAGCCATCACGAAGCTGCCCGCAGGCAAAACCTCGCCCATGTCATCGAGAACGCCGACCAGCATCGCGATCGCCTCGGCGGGGTGGCCCAGCACCTCGGCGCCCGCGCCGATCTGGGCGATCTCGCCATTATGCTCCAACACGACGCCCACGGTCCGCAGATCGAGCGCATCGGGGCGGATCATCCGCCCGCCCGGCACATAGCGGGCCGAGCTGGAATTGTCGGCCAGCACCGATTCCAGATCAAACTTGAACCCGGTGAAGCGCGAGTCGATCACCTCCAGCGCGGGCTGGACGTAATCGGTGGCGGCCAGCACGTCTTCTCGGGTGACCTTGCCCGACAGCTCCTTGTTGGTGACAAAAGCGATCTCGGCCTCGACGCGTGGGTGGATCATGTCGCTGACGGTGATCTTGGAGTTCGCCGGACGCTCCATCGCGTCGGTCAGAAAGCCCACGCCGGGGGTCGAGACCCCCATCTGCGCCATCTTCGGCTTCGAAGTCAGACCCGCTTTCCAACCGATCACCCGCTCGCCTTTCTTCTCCAGATTGCGGCGCAGCGCGGTCTGGACGCGGTAGGCGTCGGCGATGCTCAGATCGGGGTAATCTTCGGTCAGTTTGCGGATCGGCACCGCGTAGCGCTGCGCTGTCTCGACGCGCTCGGCCATGCGGATGATCGCTTCCTCATCGACGGTCTTCGGTTGATCGAGGCTCATACCATCGCCCTCCCGGCAAATCGCATCTCGCACGAGCCGATGCCCGCGATCTCACAGGTGAAATGATCGCCGTCACGCACATCCAGCAGCGGCGCCTGCGCGCCCGACAGGATGATCTCCCCGGCTTTCAGCGGGATCCCCAGACGCCCGAGCGTATTGGCGAGCCACGCGACCGCCATCACCGGCGAGCCCTGCACCGCAGCCCCGGCCCCGGTCGCGACCACCTCGCCGTTCTTCTCGATCACCATGCCTGCGAGGCTCAGGTCCAGATCGCGCGGGTCGGCCTTGGCCTCGCCCAGCACGAACACGCCGCAGGAGGCATTGTCCGCCACGGTGTCCTGGATCTTGATCTGCCAATCTTGATACCGGGTATCGACGATCTCGAAGCACGGCGTCACATAGTCGGTCGCGCGGATCACATCCGTCACCGTCACGCCCGGCCCGATCAGGTCTTCCTTCAGGCGGAAGGCCAGCTCGCCCTCCAAACGCGGCTGCATCAGCTTGCTGAGGTCGATCGTCGCGCCATCCTCGAACAGCATCCGCTTCGTCACCTGCCCGAAATCGGGCTGGTAGACGCCAAGCGCGTCCTGAATGGCGCGGCTCGTCAGGCCGATCTTCTTGCCGACGACCGCGTCGCCCGCTTCCAGACGCCGCTCGAGCATCCGCAACTGGATGCGATAGGCGTCCTCGATATCGCTCTCGGGTTCGAGCGCGCTGATTTTCTGGGTCGGTCGGCCCGAGCGCAGCGCGTCATACAGCGCGTCGCCCAAGCTCTCGATCTTGGTGCTGTCCAGCATATGTCCTCCGTCGTGGCCCTCATCTGCATCGGTCTCGTGAAACCGATACGGGCTGCCTCCGGATCAAGGCTAAGACGGCGGCGCGATACGCTCCAATACTTTGACGGGCCGGGCTTGATACGGGTTTTGCATCGCGCCCCGATGCGGCATCATGCAAAAACGGTATCGCGTGCGGGATAGAAAAGCATTGGAGCGTATCGGCCGGGTTGCCTAGCTTGTCGCCCAAGAGGTGGCTCACGGGAGGACGATATGACCACGCATAAGCTCTTCATCGACGGCGAATACCGCGCCGCGCAATCGGGCAAGACCTTCGACAAGATTTCCCCCTCGACCGGCGAGAAGATCGCCGATGTGCACGAGGCGCTGGCCGAGGATGTGAATGACGCGGTGGAGGCGGCACAGGCGGCGCTGAAAGGCCCCTGGGGCAAGATGCCGAAGGCGCAACGCTGCGACCTGCTGATGAAGCTCGCCGACGCGATCGACGCGCGCAAGGCCGATTTCATGGAAGCGGAAGTACGGGACACCGGCCACACGCGCGGCTTTGCCGAAAAGGTCGAGATCCCGCGCGGCGCGGCCAACTTCCGGATCTTCGCGGAGATGCTCAAGAACACGGGCGGCGAGTATTTCCACATGGATACGCCCGACGGCACGGGCGCGGCCAATCTCGAACTGCACCGTCCGAAAGGTGTGATCGGGGTGATCTCGCCCTGGAACGCGCCCTTCCTTCTGATGACATGGAAAGTCGGCCCGGCGCTGGCCTGCGGCAATACGGTCGTCGTGAAGCCCTCCGAGGAAAGCCCCGCCACCGCGACCCTGCTGGGCGAGGTGATGAACGAGGTGGGCATCCCGAAAGGCGTCTATAACGTGATCCACGGCTTCGGCCCGGAAAGCGCGGGCGAGTTGCTGACCCAGCACCCGAAGGTCAACGGCATCACCTTCACCGGCGAGACCCGCACCGGCGAGGCGATCATGAAACAGGCCGCGGTGGGGCTGCGCGATGTGTCGTTTGAACTCGGCGGCAAGAACCCCGCCATCGTCTTTGCCGATGCAGATATGGACAAGGCGATCGAGGTCACGATGCGCTCGTGTTTCGCCAATACCGGGCAGGTCTGTCTGGGCACCGAGCGGATCTATGTCGAACGCCCTGTGTTTGACGAATTCGTCAGCCGCCTGAAAGCGGGCGCGGAAGCTCTGATCCAAGGCGGACCGGATACCGACGGCGCGACCATCGGCCCGCTGATCTCGGCCGAGCATCGCGAAAAGGTGCTGAGCTATTACAAAAAGGCCGCCGATCTGGGCGCGCAGATCATCACCGGCGGCGGCGTCCCCGACTTCGCGCAAGGCGATTATCGCAACGGGGGCTTCTTCGTCGAACCGACCATCTGGACCGGCCTGCCCGAGGACAGCCCCATCGTGCGCGAGGAAATCTTCGGCCCCTGCTGCCACATCCAGCCCTTCGACAGCGAAGACGAGGTGATCGCGATGGCCAACGATACCGATTACGGTCTGTCGGCCACGCTCCTCACCGAGAACCTCTCCCGCGCCCATCGCGTCGGCGGGCAGATGGAGGCGGGTCTCGTCTGGGTCAATTCGTGGTTCCTGCGCGACCTGCGCACGGCCTTCGGTGGCTCGAAATCCTCAGGAATCGGACGCGAAGGCGGGGTGCATTCGCTCGAATTCTACACCGAGCGGACGAACCTCTGCCTCAAGCTGTGAGCGTCCTCCCTCGTCTCAAGGCTTGTGCGCGCGGCCCGGCTTGCCCGGGGCGCGCGTTCGCGCAACTGTAGACGCTGAAAGGGATTGTCATGAACCTGCGCCAGCTTCGCTATTTCATCGCCGTGGCCGAGGAACTGCATTTCGGTCGCGCGGCCGAGCGGCTTCATGTCTCTCAGCCGCCGATCACCCGCCAGATTCAGGCGCTGGAAGAACAGCTCGGCGCGCAGCTTTTCAACCGCACGCCGCGCGGTGTCGAACTGACGCAGGCGGGGGCGCTGTTTCTCGATGAGGCGCGCAACATCGCGGCGCTGCTCGATCAGGCGGCGGACCGGGTCCATCGGGCGTCCGAGGGCGGGCTTGGCCGGATCGACATCGCGATCTTCGGCACCGCGATCCTCAGCTTCATCCCGCGGATCATCCTCGAATTCAAACGCCGCTATCCGGATGTGAAAGTGGTGATGCACGCGCTCGACAAGCTGGCGCAGATCGAGGGGCTGCAGAACCGCTCGATCGATCTGGGCTTCAACCGGATGCTGACGCCGGTGCCGGGTCTCGCGATCGAGGAACTGGCCTCGGAGCCGCTCTATATCGTCGTGCCCGATCCGGGGCCTTTCGCGGATCGCGAGAGCGTCGCGCTGTCGGAACTGGCGCGCGAACCGATGATGCTGTTTCCCGCCAGCCGCGCGCAGGGGTTCGTCGAGAAGGTCACGGGGCTCTGCCACGAGGCGGGGTTCGCGCCCAATGTCGCGCAGGTCGTGGGCGACGGCTTTACCGCGATGGCGCTGGTGGCGGCGGGGTTCGGCGTCTCGGTCGTCCCGCAATCGATCACATCGGTCATCATGGAGGGCGTGAAATGCCTGCCGATCAGTGATGTGAGCGAGACCGCGCGGGTCGATATCTCCTGCATCTCGCGAGAGGGTGACACGTCCCCGATCGTCGCGAACTTCCTAGAAGTCGCACGCAGTTTAAGTCAATAAATTCCGCCACTTGAAAAACGTTCTTCATGCGACAGACCGGACGCGATCCGGGTACTGCATCATGCCATTTGACGGGTTTGCTCTTACCCGGAGCGATGCGCCTTCGGTATCGAAACCCGGACTAAATGGTATTTGATCGTATCGCCGTTTCTGCCCCAATCTCGTTCCACGGACACGCCGAGGAGGCCCCGACACGCGGGGAATGAGGGCGCGTCCCGGGATAGAGGAGCAGTCATGCCGGTAATCCAGATCAACCTTATGGAAGGCCGCACCGAGGCGCAGAAAGAAGCGCTGATGCGCGAGGTCACGCGCGCGGCGGTCGAGACGCTGGGCGTCAAGCCGCAGGCCGTTCGGATCATGCTCAACGAGCTGCGCTCGGGCCATTACGCGGTCGCGGGCGAGCCGAAATATGCCGAAGCGAGCGAGCAACCCGCCGCCGCCTCGAACGGCACAGCCCCGACCAACGGCCACGAGAAGGCCCCCGCAAACTGACCGCATTCACCTTATCGAGCTTTAGGGAGGACACCATGAGCTTTCAGGAACAGATCCACGATATCGCGCAGCTTGCCTGCATCGAACTCTTCACCCCCAAATTCGAGGAAAGCTTCTGGTTCTTCCACGATGTTCTGGGCATGACCCCCACCGAGGATGACGGCAAATCCTGCTACCTGCGCGGCTACGAGGACCGCTATCACCACTCGCTGAAGCTGACGCGCTCGGACAAGGCCGGGATTGGCATGGTAGGTTGGCGCGCCTCCTCGCCGCAGGCACTGGAGCGCCGCGTGGCCGTGCTCGAGGCCTCGGGCAACCCGGGCAAATGGGTCGAGGGTCACAAGGGTTACGGCCGCGCCTATGAATTCACCACGCCGGACGGCCACAAGCAGCATCTGTTCTGGGAGGTCGAGTATTACGAGGCCCCGGCAGAGCTGAAATCGAAGCTGCTCTCGCGCGCCCAGAAGCGCCCGCTGCGTGGGGTGCCGGTGCGTCGTCTGGACCACGTCAACCTGCTCTGCTCGGACGTGACCAAGAACGGTAAGTTCCTGCAGGACAATCTCGGCTTCCTCAAGCGTGAGAACGTGGTCTTCGGTGGCTCGGACGAGCTGGCGGCGTGGTTCTCGGTCAGCCCGCTCGTGCACGAGGTCGCCTTCACCAAGGATCAGGCTGGCCCCGGCAACCGTCTGCACCATGTCGCCTTCTGGTATGGCAATCAGGGCCAGATGCTCGACCTTGCCGACATCTTGCAGGAATATGACGTGACCATCGAGGCGGGCCCGGCGAAGCACGGCGTCTCGCAGGCCTATTTCATGTATGTCTACGAGCCCGGCGGCAACCGCATCGAGCTGTTCGGCGACACCGGCTACCTGATCTTCGATCCGGACTGGAAAACGCTGACCTGGGACGAGAGCAACTTCTTCAACGGCGGCGGCGTCTGGTTCGGCGGCGAGCTTCCGCAGGACTTCTTTGTCTATGGCACGCCCATCGTCGAGGCCGCGATGGCTGAGGCGGAGACCAAGGACACCGTGGCCGAACCGGCCGAGTAATACCTCTCCGCGATTTCGGAGACTGGCCATCCCCTCGGGGGTGGCCTTTTTCGTTTTGGCGCGGAAAGGGCCGCGCCCGACCTCGGGTGGGCGCTGTACGCGCTCTGTGGCTTGGCGCTTTATCTCGCAAGCCCGTAGACCGGTTATACCCGCGACGCCCTCGCCAATGCGCCCTCCCGGGGGGAGGTCGGGCGCGGCCCGGGGCTGGTCGCCCCGCGCCAGTAGATCCCGGCGCCTCACCTAAGGTATCACCGAGGTAACCTCCGATACCTCCGCGGTATGTTTTCCTTCCCCCGTCCCGCGCGCTACAACCTCCCACAAAGAGGAGGCTTTCATGCACGCACTGACCCATGACGGGGTGACGCTCCACATTCTCGACGAAGGCCCGCGCGACGGGCGCGTGGTGATGTTCGGCAATTCGCTCGGCAGCGATCTGCGGCTCTGGGAAGCGCTGATCCCGCATCTGCCCGAGGGGCTGCGGCTGATCCGCTTCGACAAGCGCGGGCATGGGCTGAGCGATTGCCCGCCCGGCCCCTACAGCATCGAGGACCTCTCGGGCGATGCCGCCGCGATCTGCGACGCGCTCGGGCTTCGGGATGTGACCTTTATCGGCCTCTCGATCGGCGGGCTGATCGGCCAGAGCCTCGCCGCGCGCCGTCCGGACCTTCTGCGTGCGCTGGTCCTGATGGACACCGCCGCCAAGATCGGCACGCCCGAGATGTGGAACGAGCGGATCGCCAATGTGCGCCGCGACGGCATCGCGAGCATCTCCGACGCGATCCTCGCACGCTGGTTCGCACCCGGGTTCGCCGCGGCCCACCCGGCGGAGTTCACGCTTTGCCGCAACATGCTCGAACGCGGGCCCGACGAGGGCTATGCGGGCTGCTGCGCGGCGATTGCCGGGGCCGATCAGACCGAGGCAACGCGGGCGCTGACGCTGCCAGTGATGGCGATGACGGGTGCGGATGACGCCTCGACCCCGCCCGATCTGGTGCGCGCAACGGCAGAGCTGTGCGGCGCCGAGTTCCACGAGATCGCGAAAGCGGGCCACCTGCCCTGTTACGAGCAGCCCGAGGCCGTGGCCGTACTGTTGAAGAATTTCTTGGACAGGACCTGAGCCAAGCAGGGCGCGCGCCTGTCCGTGGGATGGCGCGCGTCCCGTATCCGCTCAAGCGATTGATGCCTGCCACGCCCCTCCATCAGTGAAGCGGCGTGCCCGGCTGCAGATGCGCCAGCCCGTCGGGACGGACCGGCGCGCGCCCTGCGCCTTCGGCGCGTACCGGGCGCAGCTCTCTAGACCGCCTCCAGCGCCACGGCGATGCCCTGCCCCACGCCGATGCACATCGTGGCCAGCGCCCGTTGGCCCTTGCGGCGCACCAGCTCCAGCGCCGCCGTGCCGGTGATCCGCGCGCCCGACATGCCCAGAGGATGCCCCAGAGCGATCGCGCCGCCATTGGGGTTCACGCGGGCATCGTCATCCGCAATACCGAGATCGCGCAGCGTGGCCAGACCCTGACTGGCAAAGGCCTCGTTCAGTTCGATCACGTCGAACGCGTCCTGCGTCAGCCCCAGCCGCGCCATCAGCTTCTTGGACGCAGGCGCGGGCCCGAACCCCATGATCCGCGGCGGCACGCCAGCTGCGGCCCCGCCGGAGATCTTCACCAGCGGCGTCAGCCCGTGTTTACGCACGGCCTCCTCGGAGGCGATGATCAGCGCCGCCGCGCCATCGTTCACACCGGACGCGTTGCCCGCCGTGACCGTGCCATCAGGCCGCACGATGGGCCGCAGTTTGGTCAGCGCGTCCAGCGTCGTGCCGGGGCGCGGGTGTTCGTCACTTTCGACCACGACCGGATCGCCCTTGCGCTGCGGGATCGTGACGGGCGTGATTTCCTCGGCCAGACGGCCCGCTTCCATCGCCTTGGCCGCAGCTTCCTGCGAGCGCAGCGCGAACGCGTCCTGATCTTCGCGGCTCACGCCGAAATCATCGGCCACGTTCTCCGCCGTCTCGGGCATCGAGTCGACGCCGTGAGCCTCTTTCATCAGCTTGTTCACGAAGCGCCAGCCGATCGTCGTGTCGTAGACCGCATTGGCGCGGCTATAGGCGGCCTCGGCCTTGGGCATCACGAAGGGCGCGCGCGACATGCTCTCGACGCCGCCGGCGATCATCAGATCGGCCTCGCCGGCCTTGATCGCGCGGGCGGCGGTGACGATGGCATCCATCCCCGAACCGCAGAGCCGGTTGATCGTGGTCCCCGGCACACCCACCGGCAGACCCGCGAGCAGCGCGGACATGCGCGCCACGTTGCGGTTGTCCTCGCCCGCCTGATTGGCGCAACCAAAGATCACGTCCTCGACCGCCTCCCAATCGACACCCGTGTTGCGCGCCATCAGGGCTTTCAAGGGGATCGCCCCCAGATCGTCGGCACGGACAGGCGCCAGCGCGCCGCCGAAACGGCCGATCGGGGTTCGGATATAGTCGCAGATATAAGCGTCACGCATCGGCCAACTCCTCGGGACAGATCAGGTCAACCACTTCGCCCTCGACATGGAGGGTCGCGCCAGTGACGGATTGCAGCTCCTCCATCGAGATCGCGGGGAGCTTTTCGCGCAGGACGAAGCGGCCATCCACCACGTCCACCACGGCGAGCGACGTATAGACGCGGGTCACGCAGCCCACGCCGGTCAGCGGGAAGGTGCAAGCCTCAACCAGCTTCGGCTGGCCCTTCTTGGTGACGTGGTCGGTGATGACAGCCACGCGTTTCGCGCCATGCACGAGGTCCATCGCCCCGCCCACCGCCGGCACGCCTTTCGGTCCGGTCGACCAGTTCGCCAGATCGCCCGTCTCGGCCACTTGATAAGCGCCGAGGATCGCCACGTCGAGATGCCCGCCGCGCACCATCGCGAAGCTGTCGGCATGGTGGAAGAAGGCGGTGCCGGGTTTCAGCGTGATCGCCTTTTTCCCGGCATTGATCAGGTCCCAGTCCTCCTGACCGGGTTCGGGCGCACGACCGAAGCCGAGCACGCCGTTTTCCGTGTGGAAGATCGCCTCGCGGCCCTCGGGCTGGAAGCGCGCGACCATCTCGGGAAAACCGATCCCGAGGTTCACATAGGCGCCGTCCTCGATGTCCTGGGCGGCGCGCCAGGCGATCTGTGCATTGCTCAGTTTCTGGGTCATGGGTGATGGGCTCCGGCGCGGTTCAACTCTTCTTCCTGGGCGGGGTTGGCGACCTCGATGATCGCATCCACGAAGATGCCCGGGGTGACGATGACTTCCGGGTCGATCTCGCCCGGCTCCACCGCTTTCGTGACCTGCACGACGACCTTTTCTGCCGCCGTCGCCATCAGCGGCGAGAAGTTCCGCGCGGCCATCCGGTAGGTCAGGTTGCCAAGCGCGTCGCCCTGCTCGGCCTTGATCAGCGCGTGATCGGCCTTGAGCCAGCGCTCCATCACGTAGTCGCGGCCATCGAATTGCTGCACCGGCTTGCCCTCGGCCAGATCGGTGCCGACGGAGGTCGGCGTGAAGAAGCCGGGGATGCCCGCGCCGCCTGCGCGGATACGTTCGGCCAGCGTGCCTTGGGGCACCAGTTCCAGCTCGATCTCGCCCGCCAGATAGCGTTCTGTAAATACCGTAGGATCAGCCGAGCGCGGGAAGGAGCAGATCATCTTCTTGACCATGCCCTGCTCGATCATCGCCGCGATGCCGACATGGCCGTTGCCCGCGTTGTTGTTGATCACGGTCAGCCCCTTGGGCGAGCCGGTTTCGAGAAAGCGGTCGATCAGGGCGTGGATCAGTTCGATCGGGGCCCCCGAGCCGCCAAAGCCGCCGATCATCACCGTGGCGCCGTCTTGAATATCGGCCACGGCCTCGGTCAGCGAGGAAAGTCTCTTGTCCATTGCGGTCCTCCTGAGGCCTCGGATTTAGACCTGCGTGGAGCGGCTTTCCACGGATTTCGTGCGCATCTTGACATTTGTTCGCATCGCGAGAAAACCTGTTCGCATGTTGAACAAACCGACCGATTTCATCGCCTCTTTCGCGAAGGGCCTGCGCGTCATCGAATGTTTCGGGGCCGAGACGCCGCGGCTCTCGATTGCCGAGGTGGCGCAGGCGACGGGCTTCGACAGGGCCACCGCGCGGCGCTGTCTGCTGACGCTGAATGCGGAAGGCTATGCGGAATACGACGGCAAGTTCTTCACACTGACGCCGAAGGTCTTGCGGCTCGGGATGGGGGCGCTGGCCTCGCTGCCGCTGCCGCAGATCGTGCAGCCGTGGCTCGATCAGCTGACGGATCGGATCGGGCAAAGCTGCTCGGTCTCGATCCTCGATGGGACCGAGATCGTCTATCTCGCGCGGGCCGCCCAGCGGCGGGTGATGTCGATCGGGTTGATGCCGGGGTCGCGGCTGCCGGCGCATTGCACCTCGATGGGGCGCGTGCTGCTGGCCGCCCTGCCCCCGGAAGACGCCCGCGCGGCGGTGGAGGCCTCGGACCTGACGCCGCGCACGGCCTATAGCCTGACCGATCCGGGCGAGATCCTCGCGCGCATAGATCAGGTGCGCCGCGACGGCTATGCGGTGATCGATCAGGAAGTGGAGATCGGGCTGCGCTCCATCGCGGTGCCGCTTTACGACATGCATGGGCGGGTCGTGGCCGCGCTCAATACCGGAATGGCGGCGAGCGCCGATCCGGCGGAGAGCCTGATCGAAACCTATCTGCCGGAACTCACGCGGGTGCAGACGGGGCTGCGGCGGGTGCTGCGCTAAGGCTCACCCGGCGACGGTAATCTCGGTATCCCATTGCGCGCAAAGCGCCATGAGCGCGTCCGGCAAAGGCTTGTCGATGAAAACCCGGTCGATATCGGAGAGCGAGGCCAAGCGCACCGGCGCGGAGCGTTCCAGCTTCGACGCGTCGGTCACCAGAAAGCTCTGCCGGGCCTGCCGCAAGATCCGGCGGCTCACGTGGACCTCGGCCAGATCGTAATCGAGCATGTCGCCGTCGGAATCGAGCGCCGACGTCCCGATCACCGCGAAATCGGCTTTGAACTCGCCCATGAAATCCGCCGTCAGGTCGCCGACCAGCCCGCCATCCGAGCGGCGCAGGTTGCCACCCGCCACGAGGATATCGCAGCTCTCATTGGCCAGCAGGATATTGGCGACGTTGATGTTATTCGTGACCACGGTGATGTTGCGATGATGCAGAAGCTCGCGCGCCACCGCCTCGGTCGTGGTGCCCAGCGTCAGCACGATGGAGCTGTTATCGGGGATCGCCTGCGCGCAGGCCCGCCCGATCGCCGCCTTCGCCGCCTCGTTCATCCGGCGGCGCTCTTCATAGGCGAAATTCACCACGCCGGTGCGGATCACCGCTCCGCCATGCACGCGCTCCAGATGGCCCGCTTCGGAGAGTTCCGTCAGATCGCGCCGGATCGTCTGGACCGAGACATTGAAGCGTTCGGCCAAGGCTTCAACCACGACGCGGCCCTCGTCGCGCGCGATCTCGAGAATTTCGGACTGTCGGAAATTGAGCGCCATCCTGCCCCCCTTTTTGGGCCTTGCTGCCACAGGTTACCGACAAAGTCATGTCTTGGCAGTGTTTTTGTGTGAAATCACCGGGGACGGTGTGGCGCGGTCAGTTCAGGCTCAGCCCCTCGATCCGGGCACGGATCGCGCTGTCGGTGTCGTCGCTGTCGCCCGACAGCGCCAACCCCACAAGCTGCGTCGGCTGGCCTCCGAAAGCGCGCTGGTAATCGCGCGCAAGATCCACGCTCTCGGAATGCGTGCCGGTCCCCGCCGGGCGCAGCACCACCGTTTTGCCGCGCGTGCCCAGATAGGGCGAAGGCAGCAGCGCCCCGCGCCCATGCTTACCGCCCCAGACATACATCAGCACGCGCGCTTCCTTCACCGCCAGAAGCTTGCGGATGCTGGCCCCTTCATTGGCGCGGGCGACGGCCTCGGGCATGAAGACGAAATAGAGCGACAGGTCTCGATCGTCCCCGCCCTTGCGGTCGAGCGGCGTCGGCGGGACGCTCTGGCTGACCGACCATTGCCACGCCGCCTTGCGCGTCCCCCAATCGGACTGCGGCAACGCCCGCCAGATCAGCGACACCGAGCCGTCCGAGCGCATCTCCACGCCATCGCGCGATTGCTGCCAATCATTGGAGGAAAACAGCGAAAACCGCTGCTCAGCCCAGCCGCCGAAGATCGAGGCCAGCGCGAGGCCCGGCATCAGCGCAGCGCAAAGGCTTGATGCGAGAAAGGCGATCGACAGGCGGCGCATGGCACTCTCCTCTTGCTTGGGTGACAGGGCTACGCAAAGGACCGCCGCGCCGGATCACTCGGCCCGGATCGCGCGCATAGACTCACGACCGTCACTGAAGGCTGTCGAGGCGCAGCACCGCTTTCAGATCCTCCATCGTGGCACGGACGATGTCGGCATTCTCGCTCAGCCCATCGCAGATCCCGAGTGCCGCCTGATCCTCGCAAAATCGCGGCAGGAGGCGGGCGCTGGAGGCGCAGACACTGGCGACATTCCCGAGCGTGTGCAGCGCCGCGCGGAGTTTCGCGATTTCGTCTTCGGTGAAATCGGCCCGGCTACCGCCGACCGTGTTGGCACTCACATTCATAGCGACCCCCGTTTGCCCAGTCCCGCGGGGTCAGAATTATCACGGAAACTTACATGCCAGATACGTCAAATCGTTATTGGACGGTCAGATATGATCGAAGTTCTGTGCGTAGGGTCACGCAATTGCGTTTTGCAAAGCCTCTCTGAGCGAGTCCGAGGAGAAGGGTTTCTGGACGACCGTGCAGGGCGGGTAGATTTCCAGCAGGTCAGGCGCAGACCCGTAGCCCGTCGCCAGCACGAAGGGCACGCCCATCTTGTGCAACCGCTCGGCGACCGGCACGGATTGCTCGTCTCCGAGATTGACGTCGAGCACGGCGAAATCCGGTCGCGCGCCCTCCAGCCATGTCAGCGCGCCTTCCACCGAGGAGGTGATCTTGACGTCGCGCGCGCCCAGATCCTCCAGCACGCCGGCGGCGTCCATCGCGATGATGAGCGTGTCTTCCAGCACCAGCCCCCGCCCCGACAAGCGGAACGCGGCGCCGGTCTGCGCGGCGGGTGCGGCCGCAACGTCTCCTTCCGTGCCCGGCTGATCGATCAGCTCCGCGATGGTCGTCGGCGGGATGCGGAATTGCGCCTCCACCCCGGTCATCTTGTAGGAAATCTCGGCATCGCCGCGCAGCTCGTGCGGGATAGAGTTCTCGATGATGATCGACCCGAAGCCGCGCCGTTTCGGCGGGGTGACGGGCGGCCCCCCGCGCTCTTTCCAGTCGATCAGCAGACCGCCGCTGTGATCGGTGGAGAGCGCGATCTCGACGCGCCCGCCGCTATCGCACAGCCCTCCATATTTGATCGAATTCGTCGCCATCTCGTGCAGCACGAGCGCCAGCGTCGTATAGGCCTGCGGCGAGATCAGCGCATCGGGCCCGGTGATGATCACACGCTCGGCCTTGCGATCGGCATAGGCCGCGAATTCGCACGAGATCAGCCCATGCAGGGAGGCAGGCTCCCAATGCTCCGCCGTCAGCTGGTCATGCGCCCGCGCCAGCGCCTGAATGCGCCCGTCGAGATTGTCGGTGAACTCTTCGAGCGAGCGCGCCGAGCTGCGCGACTGCGCCAGCAGTCCGCGCATCAGGTTCAGGATATTGCGCACCCGGTGGTTCAGCTCCGAGATCAGCAGTTCCTGATGCTCCTGAGCGCGCTTGCGCTCGGCAGAGGTCGCGTCGGTGATCTTGAGGAAGATCTCCAGCAGCACCGTGCGCAGTAGCTCCGCCGCGTGGCATTGCTGGTTCGTCCAGGGGGCCGAGCGCCCGGTGACCGTCTCGCGCCAGACCTCGAAGCTCTTGCGCGGCGTGAGCCGCACGCCGTTCGGGCCAAGCTGCGCGGGTTTCGTGGGATCGCCCGCCCATTCGACCGTATCCGCGATCTGACGGCGGAACAGCACGAGATAGTCGCGCGGCCGTTTCGAGATCGGAATGGCGAGCAGCCCTGCGGCCCGTTCCGGAAAATCGCGGGCCGGTTCGTGGGCGCGCCCCAGCTGATCGGTCGCGAAGGTCGAGGACCCGATCGACCGGTCCAGCATGCGCGCGATCCCGGCGAATTCCTCCTTGGTCGGAGTCGTCCCGGTCGCGCTGAAGTCCTCGTTCTCATAAAGGACGAGCCCGTCATGCGGGATCACCAGACGGATCTCGTCGGAGACGGCCATCAGGCTTTCCGACAGCGCCTTGCCATCGGCCATATGCCCCATCAGCGTGCGTTGCAGGCTGGCCGTATCGGATTGCGCCTGCTTGCGCTCGCCATCCTCGAACTTGCTGAGTTCATAGGAAAACATATGGGCGTACATCTCGATCGCGGTGCGCAATTCGTAATCGATATAGCGCGGGTGGTTATGGTGGCAGGCGAACAGCCCCCACAGCTCGCCATCGCGCATGATCGAGACCGACATCGAGGCACCGACGCCCATGTTGCGCAGGTATTCGATATGGATCGGCGAGACCGCCCGCGTCACCGCCAGCGACATATCGAGCGGCTGCCCGTTCAGATCGACCCCGGGCAGCACCGGCGCGCCGGGATCGTTCACATCCGCGATCAGCCGCAGCAGCGCGCGTTTATACAGCGCCCGCGCCTGCACCGGGATATCGCTGGCCGGGAAGCGCAGCCCGTCATAGAGGCGCTGCTGGTCCTTGCGGGTCTCGGCGATGACCTTGCCCGACTGATCGGGCTGAAACTGGTATATCATCACGCTGTCGAAGCCCGAGAGCGCCTGCAGCCCCATCGCCGCATCGCGCGCAAGCCGCTCCAGCCCCCGGTCGCGGCGCAGACGCGCGATCTGCGGATACACATCGGTCATCACATCGCGTCCGCGCGTGCCCAGCTTCGGCTCGAATTCGACGACCAGATACGGCCCCGAGGCATGGAGCGAGACGTCGAAACTCTTCCCGTTCGCTTTCAGTACCACACCGAACAGCCGCACCGCCGTCTCACCGCCCTCTGCCGTGCGCAGGCTCGCGCGGATCCGGTCGAACCCGTCCGAGACGATCAAATCGGCCAGTGGACGGCCAAGCGCCTCCTCATAGGCCATGCCGAGGATCTCCTCGAGATTGGTCGAGGCATGTTGCACGATCCAGTCGCTCGAGAGCGCCAGAAGCGCGCCGTAGCTCTGGACCCGGCCCAGTTGGTGGATCGGCTCGCGGTCGCAATCGGTCAGATCGACGGGGCGCTGGCTGGGGGCGGGGCTGGTATCGGACGTCACGTCGGCTCCTTGGGCGTCAAATCGGTGTCTGTCGCGATCCTGCCGGGCCGCGGATGGTCAATGGAATTGGAGGCAAGCGCCGGTGCGAGAGCGTCGGACGTTGTGCCCGCCCCCTGCGCCTGCACGGCTTGCGCGAAAAGATGGGAGCCTCGCGTCGCATCGGCGACAATACGAGTTGCGCGCGGGTCTGCGGGGCTCAGCGCATCGAGCGTCGCGCAATGCCGTTTCCACAGCGCCCCGGCGGCGGGGGCCTGAAAATAAAGCGGTTTGGCCTCGGTCGGGGTCTCGGCGAAGACCTTGCGGTCGATCACCTGCGTGCCGAGCCGCGAGCCCAGCACGAGATAGTCGACCGCCAGCGGGTCAAGCAGGCCCTGCCTGGAAATCATGTCCGGCACCGGGCGCACAGGACGGCCCAGCCGCGCCAGATCCCGGTCGAGCCGGTCGAGCAAATCGCTCAGCAATCCCGCGCAGAGCGCGCCGGGAGCCGCATGGCGCGCCAAGACGCCAAGCCCTTCGGCCTGCGCTGCGAGAAACCAACCCAGCTTCTGCTCCGGGGCCGCGAAGAACCTGGAGAATTGCGCCTCGCCCGCCTCATGCGCGGCGGCGGTCTCGTGTCTCAGGATTTGTCGGAAGGACACCGCATGCGAAGGCGCGGGCCTGTGAATCTTGGTCATTACAAACCCGTCTGCGGCGTGTCGTAGAAGCTGGAATATCTTTAACGCCGGACCTCGGCAAAGGTTTCTTTATGGGAACCAGAATAGCAGATTCCGGTTCGCGCGCGCGGGAATTCGCAGTGCGCAGGGCCACGCGGTCCGCTCTCCGATGCGCCCTCTCCGCCCTTCTGGCCGCCCCCCGCAGGCAATGCTTTCGACCATTAACCTCAAATTAACCTCGCTTGCGCGACGGTTTACGCGAGGTCAACCAAGCGCGCGCCCCGTCGCCTCCCGACCTCGCGAACCGAGTGAAGGAGTGGGATTGTGATCATCAGCGACGCATCGCTCGACATTCTGATGCTGACCCCGTGGTTTCCGAACCGCCCCGACGGCTGGCCGAGCCGTTTCGTCGCCGACAGCGCACGGGCGCTGGCACGGCGGGGCCACCGGGTCCGGGTCGGCGTGCTGCGCGGGCTGACGCCTGCGGGTACGGCGCGGTTCGCCTCGCCAGAGCATCGCGGAGAGATCGAGGCGGCGCGCTTCCCCGAGATCGAGGAGATCCGCCTCGCGCGCTACCCGACCCTGCCGGGCGGGCTGATGCGCAAGCTGACCAATCGCACGCTCGACCGGGCGCTCACGGCGCTGGCGGACGAGATGATCGCCGCGCGCCGTCCCGATGTGATCCTGATACAGACAGAGACCCTCGCACCTGCCGCGCAGTCGCTGGCCGCGCGGCTGGGACTGCCTGTGGTCGGCGTGCTGCACGGCGAAAACAGCAATTGGCGGTATCTCTGGACCAATGGGCAGGCCGAGCGGTTTCGGGACGCCTTGGGCGGGCTCGACCGGCTTGTGGTGGTGGGCGAACCGCTGCGCCGCTTCGCGACCGATCTGTCCGGGCGTGGGGATCATATCGAGGTGGTCTGGAACGGGGTCGATCCCGCGCCCGACCGTCCGCCCCTGCGGCTGCCGGACGAGGCTCCCCTGCGGCTGGTGAGCGTCGCCAATCTGCATCCCGCCAAAGGCTTGAAACTGCTGATCGCGGCGCTCGGACGGCTTGCGCGCGAGGCGGACGCACGATGGCATCTGACGATCATCGGCGACGGGCCCGAGCGCGCCAATCTCGCCGCCCAGATCGCGCGGCAGGGGCTCGGGGATAGGATCACACTCGCCGGTCAGAAACCACATGAAGATGTGCTCGCAACGATCGGACAAAGCGACGTTTTCGTATTGCCGTCATGGCGGGAGGCTTTCGGGATCGTCTATCTCGAGGCGATGGCCGCTGGCGCGCTCTGCATCGGGGTCGAGGACCAAGGCCCGGCGCAATTCCTGCGCCACGGCGAGACCGGCTATCTGGTCGCGCCACGCTCGGTCGGGGCGCTGGTCGAGACACTGCGCCCCCTGGTGACCGGACCGCGTGCCGAGTGGCGCCAGATTGCACGCGCGGGCACCCGCTTCGCCCGCGATCATACCAGCTGGGACGCCCATGCGCGCGCATTGTCCGAAGTGCTGCACGTCGCCTGCGCCCGCGTCGCCCCTTACCCGCAGGAGGCCCGCCTTGTCGGTTAAGCCTCCCTGCCCCGAAGCCTGCCCCGGCTCCGCGCTCGCGGTGCTGATCGAGCCCGCGCCGTACATGGTCGCAATGACCACCGCGCTGGCAGAACAATTGCCCACCGGTCTCACGGTGCGCTATGTCTCGGCGGCGGTTACGCAGAGATGGGCAGACGCCGCGCCCGAAACCATCCTGCCCGCGAAGCGTCTGGCGGCCCTCGTCACGCTCTGGCGCGAGATCCGCAGCACGCGCCCCACAGTCATTTTCGTCGCCGGTTGGGCGCATTTCCCCCTGCTGGCTGCGATCGTCCTAGGCAAACTCTCTGGCGCGCGGATCATCGCGCTGAGCGACACGTGGATGAGCCCTGCACGCGGGGTTCGCGCGGTGCTCAAGCGTCGGATCCTCGAGATGATCGACGGTTTCTGCCCGGCAGGCCAGCGTGCTGCCGACTATCTTCGCGACCAAGGCGTGCCGCCCGAGAAGATCGTCCCCGGACGGATGAGTTCGGACACCGCCGCCATCGCGCGCCACGTTCGCACCCTCGGCCCTGACGGGCGGCAGAAGATGCGCGCGCGGCTCGGGATCGCGGCCGATGCGCCCGTGTTGATGTTCCTCGGGCGGCTCGCCCCCGAGAAAGGGCTGGACCTGCTGCTGGACGCTTTCGCGCAGCTCAACGCCGCTCAGGCGCGTCTGATCTTGGCGGGCGACGGGCCGCTGGGCGAGACACTGGCGAAGGCGGCCGCCCGCGATCCCCGTATCCTGTGGCGCGGACGGCTCGAAGGGGCGGCGCTGCGCGATCACCTCGCCGCCGCGGATTGCCTTGTCCTGCCGAGCCGCGCCGAACCTTTCGGGTTGGTGATCGGCGAGGCGCTGGCCGCGGGCTGCGGTGTCGTGGCAAGCGGGGCCTGCGGCGCGGTGCCCGACCTGCTGGGCGGGCGCGAGGCCGGGCTGATCGTGCCGCCGGGCGACGCCGGCGCATTGCACGCCGCGCTGGCCCGTGTCTGCGCCGATCCCTATCTACGCGCCCGGATGCGGGCCGATGCGCCTGCGGCAATCGCGGGCTGGTCGAGCGCGGATTGGGCGAGCCAGCTTTGCACGCTGGCCGAGCGGGTGACGCAAGACGCGCCCGAAACCACGCGCGAAGCCAGTGCCGCGCCCGCGCCCAACCGCAAGGCGGAACGCGCATGAGGCTCGCGATCCGCAAACGCGGCCTGTTGCTGGGCCTCGGCATCGCCGCCACCGCCGCGCCGAGCGTCATCTATGTCAACATGCTTTTCGGCCCCGGCGCGCGTTGGGCGGCGATGGGCGGTCTTGTCCTCGCACTTCTCCTCAATGGACGGTTGTGGCGCAAGATCCCGGGCGACGGGATGTATTGCAGGCTGGCGCTGCTGGGCTTGGCGGCGCTGTCTGCGCTGTGGTCGAGCGTTCCGCATCTGAGCGGGCCGAAAGCCGCGATCTACGCGCTGACCGCGCTTGCCTTCGCCTCGGCGGGCGCGGCCTGGGCGCAGCACACGCGGCGGCGCGATCTCTTCGCGATCCTCTGGCCGCTGCTGGCGCTGGTGCTGTTCGCCGGGATCGGGGGGTTGCGTTCGGGCTTCGGCACGGTCGAGATGAACGCGGATATCTCGCTCTATCGGGGGCTGAGCGCCAATTCCAACTTTCTCGCCCTGATGATCCTCACCGTCGCGCCACTGCCGCTGTGGCGGCTCGCCCAGCGCCGGATCGGGCGACAGAGATGGCTATTCTGGCGGGCTGTGGCGCTGATCCTGACGGTGTTGGTGCTGATGAGCCTGTCGCGGGCGAGCCTACTGTCGCTCACGGTGCTGATCGCGGTCTTTCTTATCGGGCGCGGGCTCAAGCGGTTGGCGATGGCGGCGGCAACGCTTGGGGCAGTGCTGTCGCTTCTGTGGCTCTATTTCCCGGACCGGGCGGAGGCACTGACGCAGCGCTATCTCTTCAAGGCCTCCGCACAGACCGAGACCCTGATCGCCTCGCGCGCAGAGACATGGGCCGCCACGCTCGAGGGGGCCCGCGCGGGCGGCATCTTCGGGCTGGGCTTCGGCGTCTCCTACGGGTTCGACGACTACGCGCTGTCGGCGAGCGCGTCGCACTATGGGCGCGAGAAGACCAATTCGGCGCTGGCTCTGATCGAAGAGGTCGGGCTTACGGGGGCGGTCCTGTTCACCGGAATGCTGCTCCTGATCACGCGCGGCGCGGTTCTCGCGGCCCGGCATGCGCGCCGCCGCAGCGACCGGGTGCTGATGGCGCTGTTGCTGGGCTATCTCGCGGCGCTCTTCACGCATGCGCAATTCGAGGCGTGGCTGCTCTCGCCCGGAGGTGCCGCCACCCCCGCCTTCTGGACCGCGCTGGGGATGACGACCGCGCTGGCCAAGCGCATTCGCACCCGGCTCAAGCCCGCACGGATCAGCCCGAGCGTGGCAGGCGCGATCGAAGCGGTCCGGGCACGCTTCCCCCAAGCTGCGGTGCGCTCCAATGCCTGATGCCATGCCCCTCCCCGTCCCACCGCAACCGGGCCCCTCCTCCCGACAAGGTCCCTTCCGGCCGATCGCCACGCAGGACCTGTCTCGCTTCCCCCGCCCGGTGATCGCGGGCAATCGCGGCTTCGGCTGGCGCGTGGCGTGGTATCTGGTCAATGCGCTGTTTTTCCAATCGGCGCTCCTCGCCCTGATCCCCTCGCGGGCGAAGGCGGCGATCCTGCGCGGGTTCGGGGCGAAAGTCGGCCCCGGCCTCGTCTGCAAGCCACGCGTCACGATCAAATACCCGTGGCTTCTGGAGATCGGCGCGCATGTCTGGCTGGGCGAGCGCGT
Source organism: Thioclava sp. F28-4 (assembly GCF_002020045.1). Lineage (NCBI taxonomy): Bacteria > Pseudomonadati > Pseudomonadota > Alphaproteobacteria > Rhodobacterales > Paracoccaceae > Thioclava > Thioclava sp. F28-4. The sequence goes on from NZ_MPZQ01000001.1 coordinate 155,662, forward strand.
GTGGATCGACAACCCCGGCCCGGTGCGGATCGGCGCACATGTCTGCATTAGCCAAGGGGTGCGCATCGTCACCGGCAGCCACGACTGGGCGCGCGGCGATTTCCGCTTCTTCGCGCGGCCCATCGAGATCGGCGACAGCGCATGGATCACGGCGCATCGCGTCCTGCGCCCCGGCGCGATCGTGCCGCCGCGTGTCGTCGTTCTGGGCGATGTCAGCGCCGGAGACGGGCGCGGCCCGCGCGCGGCATCGGATGGCGTATCGTCGGAGGGCAATGTCCGATGAGCGTCTCCGTATCGTCCCCCCGGCCTTTGCCTTCCTCCTCACCACAATCACCTCCGTCGCGAGCGCTGCGCAATGGGGCGATCGCATGGGGCCAGATCGGAGGCGGGCTGGTCGCGCGGTTCCTGAGCACCCGCTTTGCGCTCGCCGCTTTGGGGATCGAGGCGATGGGTGCCTATCTCGCAGCCCTCGCGCTCGCGCTGATCGCGAGCATTGTGACCGGCGCCCTGCAAAGCACGACGCTGCGGGCGCTCTCCCTTGCGCCGCTGGCTCAGCGCCCGCGCCTCTTCAACGCGCTGATCGGGCTGCATCTGCGGGTGGCGCTCGGCGTGGGAGGGATCGGTGCGCTTCTTGGTCCGTCCGCGCTGGCGCGGCTGTTCGATTTGCCGCCCTCGCTGGCGGATCAGGCTCAGGTCGCCTTCTTCTGCGTTCTGGCGGCGAGCGTCGTCGCGATCGCGCTCGCCCCGTACGAGATCGCATTGCAGGCACACGAGCGCTTCGGCCTGTTTGCAGCGCTCGATCTGGCGCGGGCGGTGGCGCTGATCCCGGTTGCCTTTCTTCTGATCGGGCAGACTACGCCGCCACTTGCCGCCTTCGCCGCGCTTTCCGCTGGGCTGAGCCTGAGCTCCACGCTTGCCGGGGCGTGGCGGGCGCGCCAATCCCTGCCCGAGACGCGGCTGCATCTGCACTGGATCCTGAACATCCGCCCCGCCCGCGGCCAGACCGCGCTCCTGTCGTGGTCGGTCCTCGGCGGGCTGGCGGCGAGTGCGCGGGCGCAGGGCATGGTTCTCCTGATGGCCGCGCTGAGCGGTCCGGTCGCAAGTGCGGCCTATGGGCTGGGAAACCCACTCCCCGCCGCTTTGCGCCAATTCGCCGAAGCCACGCGTCAGGTTCTGGCCCCGCGTATCTATGCCGATCATGCGGCACAAGGCGCTGACGGCAGCGTCACCGGCGCGCTGGTCGCCAGCCGGATCGCTGCGCTGATCGCGTTCGGCGCAGCGATCCCGATGGCGGTGAACGCGCCGGCGCTGCTGACGCTCTGGTTGGGGCGCAGCAGCCCCGAGATGGTGATGGTGGTGCGGCTGATGCTGGCGGCGGTTGCGCTCGATCAGGTGAGCGCGGGCTTGGGGCTGGCGTTCCTCGCACGCGGTCGCATCGCATGGATGCAGGGCTGGGGCGCGGCGCTGACGGTGATGAGCTTGCCTGCGGCCTTCCTCGCCGGTCGGGCGAGTGGCGAGATCGGCGCGGCGCTTTGGGTGGCGCTTGCCGCCACCACCGCGATCGCCGCGCTACGGATTATGCTTCTGACGCGCTTCTCCCCCGGCACCGCCACTCGCTGGGCGCACGAGACCCTGATCCCGGTGCTGGCGAGCGCGCTGCCCGCGGCGCTTGGCGCGGCGCTGGTGCAGGGACTGTTGCCCGAAGGTACGGCGCGGCTGGCGCTGAGCTTCGGGGTCTGCTCGGTTCTCTGGCCCGGGGCAAGCTGGCGGCTGGGGCTGAGCGCGCCGGAACGTGCGCGACTGACCGCCCTCCTGCGCCGCCGCCCGGCGGAGGGACCGGCATGAGCGCGCCACCCCAAAAACCGCGCGCCGTGCTCGCCCATGGGATCTGGGGGCGCGGCGGGGCCGAGGCGGTGGCCGCCTGGACGCTCGTGGCGCTGCGCGAGCGGTTCGATCTGACCGTCGTCACGCGCGGCGGCTTCGACTGCGACGCGCTCAACGCACTGGCAGGCACCGACCTCTCTCCCGGCGACCTGCGGGTGCTCACCCTCCCCGCGCGAAGCCCTATCGGCGCGCTTGAGGCCGCGCGGTTCAACCGGGCGCTGGCAGCGCTCGGGCGGGCCTACGATCTGCGGGTCTCGCTGTCTGGCGTCCGCCGCTGGAACGCGCCCGCGCTGCATCTGCTCTCTGCCCGCGATTGGCATCCCGCGCTGGCAGGGCAAACGGGCCCGCGCGCAAAGATCCTGCGCCGCGTGATCGACGGCCCCGCCCTCGGCCCGCGCCCCGATGACACCGTAATCGCCAATTCGCGCTGGCTGGCTGCGGCGAGTGCCCCGCTTTGCCCCGGCCGGGTCCGTGTGATCTCCCCGCCGGTGGCGCTGGCCGCCGTCCCCGGCCCGATCCGCGACTGGGCCACGCGGCGCGAGGATGTGCTGATTTTCGGGCGGATCGCACCGGAAAAACGGATCGAGCGGGCCATCGCCATCGTCGCGCGCGCTCGTGCCCAAGGGTTTCGCGGCAGGCTCGTGATCGCCGGGCCCGACGGACCGCCCGATTACATGGCCCGTATTCGCGCGCTGATCGCTGGGCAGAATTGGATCGAACGGCTGCCCCCTCAGAGCGGTGCCGCGAAAACCGCGCTTTTGGGATCGCTGCGCTACGGGCTGAATTGCTGCGAGGTGGAGGCCTTTGGCATCGCCACCGCCGAGATGGCCGCGAGCGGGATGATCCCTCTGGTGCCGCGCGGGACCGGACAGGACGAGATCGTCTCCGCCCCAGACTGCCGCTTTTCGGACGAGGCAGAGGCCGCGCGCCGCCTGCTGGCCCTGTCGCGCGACGCGGACCTGCAATCCCGGCTCAGCGCCGCCCTGCGGGCCGACATCGCGCGCTTCGCCCCTGCCCAGTTCACCGCCGCCCTCGCGACCGCGGCTATGGACCATCTCTCTACCGACCCGCAGCCCCAACCGGAGTTCTCCCATGACCTCTCCCCCGCCTGAAATCACGGTTCTGCATGTCGTGCCGGACCTGCGCCGCAGCGCCGGAGGGATCGCCGCCAATGCGCCCGCTCTGGCGGAGGCGCTTGCGGCGCAGGGCATCGCGAGCCGCTTTCTGACCCGCGCCTTCGACCCGGACGCGGAGATCGCCGCGCGCTGCCTGCGCGTCGCGCCCACGCAAGGTCCGAACGTCGCGCAGCTCGCGCGGGCAATGGCCGGGATGCGCGCGCAAGTGAAGGCCGGCGCGCGGATCGTGCTGCATAGCCACGGGCTGTGGGACCCGCTGAACCATGCGGGGCTGCGCCTTGCCGCCGATCTGGGGCTGGGCCGGATCGTCAGCCCGCACGGGATGCTGCTGCCGTGGGCGCGGGCGCATAAGCGGCGCAAGAAAGACCTCGCGTGGCACCTGTATCAGCGCCGCGATCTGGCGCGGGCGGAGCTGTTGCACGTCACCTCGCAGGCCGAGGCGGAGGCGGTCGCGCACCATTGCCCGGTCGCGCGGATCGCGCAGGTTCCGCTGGGGATCGCCTTGCCACCGGAGGGTGCGCCAACCCGGACGCGCAGCCCGAACGGGCGCAAACGCCTCCTGTTTCTCGGGCGGCTGCACCGGGTGAAGAACCTCGACACATTGATCCGCGCCTTCGCCGCCTGCGCGCCGCGCGATTGGGAGCTGCGGATCGTAGGCCCCGACGAGGACGGCCTGACCCCGGCGCTTAGCGCCCGCGCCGCCGAGCGGGACGCGGCAGAGCGCATCACCCTCGCAGGACCGGTGTGGGGTGCTGCGAAACAGCCGGAAATCGCGGCGGCAGATGCGCTGATCCTGCCGAGCCATACCGAGAATTTCGGCACCGTTGTGGCCGAAGCGCTGGCCGCCGCACGTCCCGTGATCGCCACGACCGGCAGCCCTTGGGCGGAATTGCGCGAGGCGGGCTGCGGCTGGTGGGTCACGCCCGATCTGGCGGGGTTGGGCGGCGCAATTGCCGCGCTTGGTGCAACGACTGCGCCCGAGCGGGCGGCGATGGGCGCGCGCGGGCGGGCGCTTGTGGCCCGGGACTATCTCTGGCCGCAGGTCGGAGCGCAGATGGCGGCGCTTTATCGGCAGGCCGCGGCCCTGCGTGCGGAGGCTGTGCGGAGCGGCCACGGCGCGACAGCCCTAGACCCCGAACGTCTCGCCAGCCTCATCGAGAGGGCGGGTAAATGAGCCGCATACTGCGCCATCGGATCGACCGGCTGATGAGCTATCACCTCGCCGAGCGGCTGCCCCAGAAGAGCCTGGCACTCGCGCGGGGCAACGGGCTCAGCGCCTATTGGTTTCGCGAGACGCTGAATTTCGGCGATCTGCTGACGCCCGCGATCCTGCGGCATCACGGTTTCACCCCGGTCCATGCCTATCCCGACCGCGCGCGGCTGACCGCGACCGGATCGGTGCTCGAACATCTCGACGAGACCTATCGCGGCACGATCCTCGGCTCCGGGTTCATCGATGAGCGCAGCACACGGCGCTTCACCGGGGCGCGGATCGTGGGGCTGCGCGGCGCGCTGAGCCGGGACCGGGTCGAAGGGCTGGGCCATAGCGTGACCCTCGGCGATCCCGGACTTTACGCAACGCGGCTTCTCCTCGGCGGGACCGAGAAACGGCCCGCCCTGCCCGCGCCGAGCCATGCCTTCGGGCTGGTGGCCCATCACGCCCATCTCGACGCGCCGGAATTTGCAGCGTTGAAAGCGCGGCACGGGGCGGCGATCCGGGTGATCTCGCCCGCCGCGCCGCCGGCGCAGGTGATCGCGCAGATCGCCACATGCGAACGCATCGCCTCGGCCTCGCTGCACGGGCTGATCGCGGCGGATGCGCTTGGCCTGCCCGCAATCTGGCTGGCTGCGCCGGGGCTGATCGGCGGGCGGTTCAAATTCGACGATTACGCCAGCGCGGTGGCCCGGCACGTCTGGACCCCCGTCGCGCTTACAGGCTCGGAAAGCCTCGCCGATCTGTGCGCCCTCGCGAGCTGCGCCCCGCAAGACGCCATCGACGGCGTGATCGCCGGGCTGGCCCGCGCCTTCACCGAATTCGCCGAGGAGGTCGCCCTCGCATGACCGCGCTTTCGCCAAGGATGGACCGCACGCCCCGCCTCTGTACGCCCAGCGCCGGGCCCGACCGCTGCGCCGATCTGAGCGTGGTGATCCCACTGCATGACAAGGCGCCCTTCATCGCGCGGACGCTCGCCTCGGTCGAGGCGCAGCGGCCTGCGCCTGCCGAGGTGGTGGTGATCGACGACGGCTCCAGCGACGAGGGCGCCGCCCTCGTGGAGCGGATCGCCGCGCGTTCGCCGCTTACCATTCGGCTGATCCGGCAGGACAATCGCGGTGTGAGTGCCGCGCGCAATGCCGGGATGCGGGCGGCGCGGCGCGACTGGATCGCCTTTCTCGACGCCGATGACGCCTATCTGCCGGGCGCGCTGGCCGCGTTCGAGCGCGCAAGGCGGACGGTGCCGGGGGCGGAGGTGATCTTCGGCGAGGTGTGCCATGCGGCGCAGGACAGATCGCCCGCGCCCGAGCTTGCCGAGGCCCCGGTGCTTTGCGTGAGCGATTACTTCGCGCATCTGGTTCGGGGCGGGCCGGAAATCACCGCCTCCTCGGTGATGATCCGTCGCGGCGCGCTTATCCGCGCGGGCGGCTTTCCCGAAGGCGTCACGGTCGGCGAGGACAGCGACACGTGGTTTCGGCTGGGCTGCGAGGCGCGGTTTGCCTATCTCCCCGCCCCCGTCGCCCGCTACCACATCGCAGACGGCGCGAGCGGCTGGCGCGCGCATCAAGGCGAGGTGCCCCATTGGCATCAGACCTTCGCGGACTGGATCGCGCGCGGACGCATCGCTTTGCCGCGACGGCGGAGCGCGGCGCGGTTTCACGCCTATTCCTGCCTGCATGCGGTGATCTGGCAGGCGAAAGCAGGCCATCGAGACTTGGCACTCGCGCAGTTGGTGCAGGTGGATTGGCAGGTCGCGCCGAAAGCGCTCTGGGCGAAGGCGCTGGTGATCGCGATTGCACCTTGGCTGCTAAGGGCGTGGCTGCGACTGAAACTCCGGAGAGCCGCGCGATGAACGGGGGGGAACTGGAGCTGTCCCGTGCGATCCGCGCGCAAGTCGACGCCCTTGCCGGGGATTTGCAAAGGCTGGCAGAGGCGCCGAGCCCTGCGGCACTGCAGCAGGCGCGCACGGGCTGTGCCTTGCTCGCGCATCACCTCGCGCAGGGAGAGGCCGCGCAGGGCTTCACGGCTTTAGCGGGATGGCTGAAGCAGACATATGGTGCCGCGCGGCTCTCCCAAACCGTGGACGAAGGGGCTGTGGCTGCCGCACTTTGGCACGACAGGCTCAGCCCGGAGCTGTCCGGGGCAGCCCGCGCCACGCTCGTGCAAGGCTTGGCACACCTGACCGAGACACTGGCCCGACCGCCCGGTCATGCGCTGCGGGTGCTGTTTATCGGGGATTGCCTGATCTGGGATATCGCGACCCAGCTCCAGATCGCGGCGGCGGCGGAGGGCCTCGCGATCACGCCGCATCTCTGCGCCCAGCGCGACGGGGCAGAATTGCGCCGCGCGGTGGAGCGGGCTGGCCCGGTCGATCTGGTCTTCTACGCCCCTTTCGGTTTCGGCTTCGTGCAAAGCTATGCCCGCGCTATCGCGCCCGGCGCCCTCCTGCGCCCGATGGCGCGCGACCTGCCCGGCTTGCGCGCCGCATTGGACGAGGTGGAGGCGACGCTGTCCCACCTCCTCGCGCGGACCGACGCCCCGGTTTATCTGCATGACATCTCGGGCGCGCGGCAGGCTTCGGGCTGGCACGGTGCGCTGGCGGATCGTTTCAGCGCGCGCAGGCGGGCCCGCGTGGCGGCGTGGCTGAACGAGAGGCTCGACGCGCTAACGCAGCGGGCGGTGCGCCCGGTTCTGCGTATCCCGGAGGCTGCAGAGGCGCATCGTCTCGGGCCAGCTGCGGGGCGCGTTTTCTTCGAGGCGGGCGATCTGCACCCCACGTCGCTGGCGGCATCGCTTGCATCCGGCCCCTATCTGCGCGCCTGCCGTGCGGCGCATCTGCTCTCGCGGCGCAAGCTCGTGGTGAGCGATCTCGATAACACGCTCTGGGCCGGTGAGATCGGCGAAGGTCCGATCACCCATCACCACGAGCGTCAGGCGCTGCTGTTGCGATTGAAGGCGCGCGGGGTTTTGCTTGCGGTGGCCTCGAAGAACGATCCAGCGAATGTCAGTTGGCGGGGTGCCGCACTGCGGGCCTCCGATTTCGTCGCGCGCGAGATCGACTGGGCGCCGAAGGCGGGCAATATCGCCAAGATCGCGGCGCAGCTGAACCTCGCGCCCGAGAGCTTTGTCTTCCTCGACGATCGCGCGGATGAGCGCGCGCTGGCCGAAGCCGGGTGTCCGGGGCTGCTGGCGCTTGACCCGAATGCGCCGGAGACGTGGCAGTTGCTGGACGACTGGGCCGATCAGCGCGCCGCATTTGCGGGTTCTGACCGCACCACGCTCTATCAAGCGCGGGCGGCGCGGCAGGCCTGTGTCGCCGCCCCTTCCGAAGCCCCCGGCGCCGCATATCGCCAGCTTGGACTGCGGGTCGCGATCCGCTCCGCCAAGCGACGCGATCTGCCCCGGGTGGGCGAGTTGATCGCGCGCACCAACCAGTTCAACACGACGCAGGTTCCGATCTCGACTGACGCGCTCTGCGATCCTTCCCGCCGCGTTCTGATCGCCGAAGCGCGTGACAGGTTCGGGTCGATGGGGATCGTGAGCGCATTGGTGATCGCGGATGGGGCCGAGGCGAGTGAAATCACCCAGTTCGTTCTCAGTTGCCGAGCCTTTGGCTACGGGATCGAGACGGCGTTGTTGCAGACTGCACTGGCAGCACGCCCGGGACGCCATCCCTTGTGCGGACAAATCCACGAGAGCCCCCTCAACACGCCGTGCCGCGACGTCTATGCCGCGAACGGTTTCACGCTGCAGGACGGGATCTGGGAGGCACCGAAGCCACGGCCCGATCTGATCCCCGATTGGCTGAGCCTCGACATCGCGCCCGACCTTCGCGCGGTCGCTGCGCAGGTCTCGGCATGAGCGCGGGTCTGCCCCATCGCCGCGACATTCAGGTGCTGCGCGCGCTCGCCGTGGCGATGGTGGTGCTCTATCACGCGGAACTGCCCCTCGCGGGCGGCTATCTCGGGGTCGACATTTTCTTCGTGATTTCGGGCTACCTGATCACCGGGATGATCGCGCGCGCAATGGCCGAGGGGCGGTTTACCTTGCGCGCGTTCTACCTGTCGCGCGCCAAGCGACTGCTGCCTGCGGCCTTTGCCGTCTATCTCGCGACCGCCGTGGCCGCGCTGTGGCTGCTGTCGCAGGCCGAAATGGCGCGGTTTCTCGACACGCTCGGGGCGGCGCTGAGCTTCACCTCGAATATCGCGCTATGGCGAAGCGTGAATTACTTCACCGCTGGTGCGCAGTTGAACCCGCTTCTCCATAGCTGGTCGCTGTCGCTGGAGGAGCAGTTCTACCTCGTCACCCCGCTCGCGATGCTGATCGCGCCGCGCAGGCATTGGCCGACGCTGCTGATCGGCGCACTGACGGTCAGCCTCGCCGCTTGCCTCGTTTTGGCCCCGCGCAGCCCGGTTGCGAGCTTTTTCCTGTTGCCGACGCGGGCGTGGGAGCTGATGGCCGGGGCGGTGGTGATGCTGTTCGAGCCGCGGATCGCAAGCCATGCCGGGCGCTGGCTGCGCCTGCTCAGCCCCTTGGCGCTTATCGTTTTGCTGGTGGTCTGCGCCATTGCGCCGGGTGCGGGCTGGGGCTCTGTACATCCGGGGTTCGATGCGGTGATCGTGGTCGGGGCCACGGCGCTTGTGATCGCGGCGCGGCCCGCCTGGATGAATGGGGATCATCGGATGATGCGACCGCTGCTGTGGCTCGGCGGGATTTCCTATGCGCTCTACCTCGTGCATTGGCCGCTTTTCGCGCTGACGCGCAACGCGTGGCTGGATGCGCCTTTGCCGCTCTGGCTGCGGCTGAGCCTGATCGTGGTCTCGCTGGGGCTCGCCCATCTGCTGCATATCGGTGTCGAACGGCCGCTGCATCGCACTCCGCTGCCCTCTTGGCCGCGCGCGGCGGGGCTGGCGCTTGGCGGGACGGTGGCGCTGTGGCTGATCGCCCTCGCCCTGCCCGGCCTGCGCATGCCTCCGCGCGACTACCTCGCGCTCGGGGCCGCCAATACCGGGATCGCGCCGGGCTGCGACTTCACCGCGGCGTTCGACCCGGAGGCGCTGTGCACGACAGGCCCGCACCCGACCACGTTCCTATGGGGCGACAGCTACGCGATGCATCTGGCCGCAACCCTGCCGCCCGAGATCGGCCCCGTCGCGCAGGCCACGAAATCCGCCTGCGCGCCGGTGCTCGGCCTGTCCCAGATACAGCCGGAGGTCGGTCAGGATGCCATCTGGGGCGAAGGCTGCATCCGCTCGAACAGGGCGATCGTCGCCTATCTGCAAGCCCATCCCGAGATCACCCGCCTCGTCATCTCCAGCCCCGTCGCGCAGATCCTCGGCTCTGAACCGCAGGGCATCGCGATGGAGCGCGGTCGGATCGTGCCCGTCGCAATGACCTTCGCCCGAGGCCGCGCCGCCTTGCACGCGGCTGTGCAGGCCATCGCACGCCCCGACCGTCAGATCGTCGTGGTCAGCCCGCCCCCGTCGGTCGGCACGAATTTCTTCGCCTGTCGCGAACGGGCGGAGAGCGGGCTTCTCAGCTTTGGCGCCCGCGCGCGTTGCGAGATGCGGCAGACGGAGGCACGGGCCTATCGCGCGCAGGCCTTCGCGGCGCTCGACGGGCTGGAGGAAATCGACGGCGTGCGCGTAATGGACCTGATCGGCGTCCTTTGCCCCAACGATACCTGCCCGCTGGAGGAAGCCGGCACGCCGCTTTACCGCGATGCGGGTCACCTGAGCATCCAAGGCGCACAGGCTTTGGGCGCGCGCGACGCATTGGGATTTCGCGCGCTGTTCGGTCTGGACGAAAAACTCACGCGGTTGGAGAAATGAAAAACCCGGCCACACAGGGCCGGGTTCATTCAGATCGCGATGGGCGCGCTCAGCTCAGGCCGAGCTTCTTCAGCCGGTTCTCGCGCAGCCGGGCGAAATCATCGCCCGCGTGATAGCTCGAGCGGGTCAGCGGCGTGGCAGAGACCATCAGGAAGCCCTTGCCGTAAGCCGCCTTCTCGTAGTCGCGGAACTCGTCCGGGGTGATGAAACGCATCACCGCGTGGTGCTTCGGCGTCGGCTGCAGATACTGACCGATCGTCAGGAAATCGACGTCGGCCGAACGCATGTCATCCATCACCTGACGGACCTGCGGTGCGTCCTCGCCCAGACCGACCATGATGCCTGACTTGGTGAACATCGACGGGTCCAGCTCTTTCACGCGCTGCAGCAGGCGCAGCGAGTGGAAGTAACGTGCACCGGGGCGCACGCCGGGATAGAGGCCCGGCACGGTTTCCAGATTGTGGTTGAAGACATCGGGGCGCGCCTCGACGACTTTCTCCAGCGCGGCGGGCTCGCATTTCAGGAAGTCCGGCGTCAGGATCTCGATCGTGGTGTCGGGCGAGCGGTGACGGATCGCGCGGATCGTCTGGGCGAAATGCTCCGCCCCGCCATCGTCCAGATCGTCGCGGTCGACCGAGGTGATCACGACGTGGTTCAGACCCAGCGTCTCGACCGCATGGGCGACGCGGCCCGGTTCGAACACGTCGAGCGCGTCCGGGCGACCGGTGGCCACGTTGCAGAAGGAACAGCCACGGGTACAGATCTCGCCCATGATCATCATGGTGGCGTGACCCTGGCTCCAGCATTCGCCGACATTCGGGCAGCCTGCCTCTTCGCAGACGGTGACCAGCTTGTTGGTCTTCAGAATGTCGCGCGTCTTCTTGTAGCCTTCCGAGACCGGCGCTTTCACGCGGATCCAATCGGGTTTCTTGGGCTGAGCATTGTCGGCGCGATGCGCCTTTTCGGGGTGGCGTTCACCGGGCATCTTGAGATCGCGCATGATCCATCCTTTCGGAGTGCGGTTGATCGTCACATAAGCCGATTGCGTGTCGGATGCAAATGCGCAAGCCCGAAGGCCGCCTTGCACATCGCGCGCGGCTGACTTGCGCGGAAGCGGCGGTCAGGATCACCACAAGGATAACGAATTCAAAGACGCCGAACATCTCGGTGCATCCGAAAGGGTCTCGCGCAGCGAATGCCGCAACTGCAAAGTCAGCGATTGTGACCGAAAGGGACATCCGCTAGTCAGGACACTCTCCAAAACGCAACCTCCCCAACCGACAAAGGAGACCTCCCCATGCTTTCCGGTTCGAAACTGCCTGAAGTGACCTTCCACACCCGCGTGCGCGATGACAGCATCGAGGGGCCGAACCCCTTCCGTTGGGAGGACAAGACCACCTCGGATTACTTCGCGGGCAAGCGCGTGGTGCTGTTTGCACTGCCCGGCGCCTTCACCCCCACCTGCTCGACCTACCAGCTGCCCGGCTTCGAGAAGGGCTTCGACGATTTCGCCGAGCAGGGAATCGACGAGATCTACTGCCTGTCGGTCAACGACGCCTTCGTGATGAACCAGTGGGCCAAGGCGCAGGGCCTCGAGAACGTCAAGGTGATCCCCGATGGCTCGGGCGAGTTCACCCGCCGCGTCGGCATGCTGGTGCGCAAGGACAATCTGGGTTTCGGTCTGCGCTCGTGGCGCTATGCGGCCGTCGTCAATGACGGCGTGGTCGAGGCCTGGTTCGAAGAGCCCGGCCTTGAAGACAACCACGGCGCGGATCCCTATGGCGTGTCCTCGCCCGAGACCGTCATGAACTGGCTGGTCAACGCCAAGGCCGAAGCGGCGGCGTGACCCTATGCCGGCCTGTAATCGGGCCGGCTACCAACGGATCGGGGCGCGCGGCGATCAGAAGCGTCTGCGCGCCTGCGCGACCAGCCCCTCGCCCGCTTGTTGCAAGACCCGCGCGAGCGGGTCGAACCACGCCTCGGCATCGGACACTTCGCGGGCACGGACCAGCCTTACGGTCCGTGCCGGCTCCTCGTCGAACCGGCTGAGCGCGAGAGTCGGAAAGGCGCGGGTTTCCTGCAGGCTCGCGATCTCGGGCACCAGCGTCAGCCCCATCGCCTGCCCGGCCAGCGCGCAAAGCGTGGTCAGCGAAGACGCCCCCAGATCGATGCGCTGCGCCGCCCGCGTCAGCCCGCACAGCGCCAGCGCCTGATCCGCGAGGCAATGACCTTCGTCGAGCAGCAAGAGCTGATCCGGGTCGATCGCCTGAGGGCTGAGGCCGCGCACCATGGTCAGCTGATCCGGCGTCCCGGCCAGCAGGAAGCGATCTTCGAACAGCGGTGTCTCGAACAGTTCGGGCGCGGGCGTCGCGATGATCGCCGCATCGAGGCGCCCCTCGGCGATCTCGGCCAGCAGCGACTCGGTCGTAGCCTCGCGCAGCCGCAGCCCCCCTTGCGCGCGCAGCCCCGCCAGAGACGCAGGCAGCAGATAGGGCGCGATGGTCGGGATCACGCCGAGATTGACCTGCCCCAGCCCGCGCCTCGCCTCGGATTGCAGATCGCGCAACTCGCCCGCGACCCGCTCGGCGGTCTCCAGCACCCGCCGCCCGGCCCGCGTCAGCCGCACATCGCGCGGGCGGCGCTCGACCAGCGGCTGGCCAACCTGCTCCTCCAACTCACGGATTTGGACCGAGAGCGCGGGCTGGCTGACATGGACGATCTCAGCGGCGCGCGAGAAAGAGCGTGCCTGACCGAGCGCCCGTAGATAGGTGAGTTGACGAAGCGTGATATTCATAATCTTCGATTATCGACATGCGGAAAAGTTTACAACTTCGCATTATATCGTTTTCGCGTGGGTCGCTCACGCCAAGAAGGAAGCCTTAAGGGTGCACACCAAGCTCGGCAGGACACGGACCAGCGAAAAAAGGAAAGGGCGCGAGAAAATCTCACGCCCTTTCTTGCGTTTTATCAGAGTCTTGCAAAGCAAAGCGAAGGTAACGGCTTAACTTAAACGGACTGTTAGGCATTGAGGGTTCGGCTGAGTGAGAACGCCCGGACCGCCACTCACCCAATCATCGGACTGGCACCGCCATAGGTGTCGTCGTAATGCCGCTTGAGGCGTTGCAGAGCGATGCGGAGGACGATCTTGCCCGAGCGCGCCGACCAGCCAAGCCGCTTCTCCGCCGTCTCCAGACCTTCGAGAAAGCAGCAGCAGCGTAGCGCCATGTCGCCCAGACCCGGCCCCAGATCGCGCAGCGCCAGCGCCACCCGTTCGCGCGCGGTGTCGGAGCCACCGCCCATCGCCAGCTCGGGGCGGTACTGCCCGCGCCCGCCGCCGCCGGTCAGGAACCGCTCCCAGTTCTGCCCGACCCGCGGCCCCATCTGCGCCAGTTCGAAATCTTCGCGCAAACGCTCCCCTGCGGCGACGAGATCGGCGCCGAGGAACGGCCGCCCCTGTTTGTCACGCCGCCGCGCCAGCACCGCGAGCGGGCTTTCGGCCAGATTGGCGCGTACCCGGCGCTGATGCCCGTCCGCGTCGGCGCGCGTCTCGTGGGCGAACTCGCCATGTTGCGCGGCGAATGGATTGGCGGCGGTCTCGCCGCGTGCCGCGGCTTCTTCCTCCAGCACGCGTTTCAGCGCCGAGCGCCCCGCCTGCGTGATCTCGTAGCTGGTGACGCGCCCCGCATGGGCGACCTCAATCCAGTCCTTGAGCGCGAAAGCCTGCGCCACCGCGCGCTCCAGCACTGCAGTGCGCACCGTGCCGCGCAGCACCACGGCCTTGTCCATCTCGCGCCCCACGATCAGGAGCGCGCCCGGCTCGGCCAGGCGGCGCAGGATGCGGCGCGTTTCGCGGCGCAGCTGGTCTTCATCGGCGGGCGTCTCAGAGGGGCGGAAAGCAGCAGTCATGGGCGTGTCCTTTTGGAGCACGGTCGTCATCGGAGCCTCGGGATAATTGGCGGCGCCCGGCTCGGCCGCGCGGCCAAGACGTTCGAGCGCCTCATCGACCAGCGGATCGTCCCGCCGCGCCTCAATCCGGCGCACACGGCGCAGGATGGTCGAGGCCGCGCACCCTTCCGCCCGTGCCAAGGCCCGTATCGGAACGCCTTCTTCGACATGGCGCAGATAGAGTCGGGCATGTTCGGGCAGCCAGGCGGGAAGCTCCGCCGGGGCCGGTGCGATCGAAGTCATATTGTCCCCCAGATTGCGCCGCGAAACGCGCGACGAGTCCGTCCGGTAACAACCGTGAGTTGCTTTGGTTACCCGTTCGTTAATAAACGGGACGCCAGCAAGAATTCCTTAAACTTCCTAAACAAAGCTTTGCGGGGCGCGCGCTTCAGGGCGAAATTGCGCAACACCGCCTGAGGCTGGGTAACGCTCGGGATCTCACCTCAAGGGAGTTTCCGATGACCTTCGCATTTCGCCAGAAATCCACGCCCGCCGTCTACGCCCCGTCGCCGCTGCGCCTCGTCGAACCGGCCGCAGCCGACAGCGTCGATCCCGATCTCGATCCGGTCACCGCCGTGGCGAAGATGCGCCGCCCGCGCCTGTTGATCCGCGCGGTCCGGCACGGGCTGAACGATTACAGCCGCAAGCGCGACCTCAAGCGGGTGATGCGGATGAGCGAGCTGCCGCGTCCGGGAACGGCCCTGCGCGCGCTGATGGCCGAGGAAGCGGCGCTCGATCACGCGCGGCGCGCGGGCGAGGCTACCTATTCGGTCGCCCGCCATATCGAGCTGCTGATCGCGCTTCTGGCGGAGGCGCGGCTGGCGCCGCAGCCCGCCGATGGCCGTGCGGCAGATCCGTCTCTCAGCGCGACTTGAAGAGCGAGCCGAGAACCCCGCGCACGATCGTCTGGCCCGTCTTGGTGCCCAACTGACGCGCAAAGCTCTTGCCGAAGGTCTCGAGGATCGTATCGGACCGGCGCGAGGATTTGCGCGCCGGTTTCGACTTCGCCGTCGGATCGTAGCGCCGTGCATTGTTGAAACTGTCGAAGCCTTCATCGAGCTCGGAGCGGCCTGCGGCGGTCTTGGCCGCCTTCTCGCGCGCCTCGGCCTCCGCGGCCTCGCGCGCGGCCAGTTCGGCGCGCTTGGCGAGGATTTCCTGCGCCGACTCGCGATCCACGGGCGTGTCGTATTTCTCGCCCAGACCGCTTCCCGCGATCACGGCGGCGCGCTCGGTATCGCTAAGCGGGCCCAAGCGCGACTGCGGCGGGCGGATCAGCGTCCGCTCGACCATGCCCGGCACGCCCTTCTTCTCGAGGAAGGAGGTCACTGCCTCGCCGGTGCCGACCTCCTTGATCGCGATCTCGGTGTCGAAGCTCGGATTAGCGCGGTAGTTCTCGGCGGCGCGGTGCAGGTCGCGCTGATCCTTCGCGGTGAAGGCGCGCAACGCATGTTGGACGCGGTTGCCGAGCTGGCTGAGAATGCCGTCGGGCACGTCCCCGGGGTTCTGGGTGATGAAGAACACCCCCACCCCTTTCGAGCGGATCAATCGCGCCACCTGCTCCACCTTGTCGACCAGCGCCTTCGGCGCGTCGTCGAACAGCAGATGCGCCTCGTCGAAGAAGAAGACGAGCTTGGGCTTGTCGGGATTGCCGACCTCGGGCAGCTCCTCGAACAGTTCCGAGAGTAGCCACAGCAGGAAGGTCGCGTAAAGCTGCGGGCTGCCCATCAGCTTGTCGGCGGCGAGGATGTTGATCTGACCCATACCGTTTTCGTCGATCTGGATCAGATCGCTGAGATCCAGCGCGGGTTCGCCGAAGAACTGCGCCCCGCCCTGGTTCTCCAGCACAAGAAGATCGCGCTGGATCGCGCCGATCGTCGCGGTGCCGACATTGCCGTATTCCAGCGCGATCTCATCCGCGCGCTCACCGATATGGCGCAGCATCGCGCGCAGATCGTCGAGGTCGAGCAGCGCCAGCCCCTCCTTGTCGGCGATGTGGAAGGCGATGTTGAGCGCCCCTTCCTGTGCCTCGGTCAGCCCCAAAAGGCGGCTCAGCAGCAGCGGCCCCATCTCGGAGACGGTCGTGCGCACCGGGTGGCCCTTCTCGCCGAACATGTCCCAGAAGACCGTCGGATAGGCGCGATATTCCAGATCGAAACCGATGGTCTGCGAGCGTTCCATGAAGGCGTTGTGCAGCTTCGCCTCGGTCGAGCCGGTGGCCGCGATGCCCGACAGATCGCCTTTCACATCGGCCATGAAGACCGGCACGCCCGCCTGCGAAAAACCTTCCGCGAGGATCTGCAGCGTCACCGTCTTGCCGGTGCCGGTCGCGCCCGCAACCAGCCCGTGACGGTTGCCGTATTGGAGCTTCAATTCCTGCGGGCTTGCGTAGCCTTCACCACCGCCCCCAACGAACACACCCTCTTCGGTCAGAACACCGGTCATCTTGCCCTCGCCAAACAAATTTCGGCTCCGACAATACTACCTTAACCCTTTTGCGCCAGTCTGATCCTGCCCCCGGAGTGCGCTTTTGCGCGGATGGGGGCGCTTCCTCCCTGTTGAACTGGCCGCGCCACGCTTGGCGCGGTCTTTTTCTTCTGTGCCAAGGGATTGCGCACCGGAGTTCATCGCCTCACCGCCTGTCACACTTCCTCAACTTTGCCTGTTGACCTGTGAAAAATTACGGCCTAGCGTGTCGGCAATGACGAAGTCGGCCAGTCCGACAGGGGGAAAAGGAAGGGGTCCGAATGGGCCCCTTTCGCTTGGAAAGCCCAGCTTTCACTCCCCCCGGAATAGCCGATACAGCCCGCGCGAGACGCGACTGAATCGCCCCCGCTCTTTCCGCGAAATCTCTCGCCTGCCCCAGCGCCGATGCAGGCCGTCGCACGGCTCACGAAACTGTGGCAGTTTGCCGCCGATCCGTGAGCCCCGCTGCGGAATTCGCCACTGACAGGGGCGCAGCCCCGTGTTAAGCCTTCGCCCAATACGTTTCAGGAGAAGAGTAATATGTCTCAACTGACGAAACCGCTCGCCCTCGCTCTGGCCCTCGGCCTTGCAAGCGGGGCGTGGGCGCAAGATACCACCTCGAGCGATACGACCACGACTCCGCCGGCGGATGCGACCGCAGGCGCGACTACCGATGGCGCGACCACCGATGGCGCGGCGACCCCGGCGGCGGATGCGGGCGCAGACGCAGACACCAGCGGCACCGATCAGGCGACCGACGGCCAGACTGCGCCGACGATGCCCGGCGCCGACCAGCAGGCCCAGAAGCCGCAGGAGCCGCAGGAGCCGCAGACCTACATCAAGGCGACCTACGAAGACTGGCAGCTGCAATGCGCCAAGTCGCCCGACGGCAAGGATCCCTGCCAGATGTATCAGGTGATCAAGGACCAGAATGGCGGCAACGTGGCCGACATCTCGGTGATCGGCCTGCCCGATGGCAGCCAGGCCGCTGCCGGTCTGACCATCATGGTTCCGATGCAGACCCTGCTGTCGCAGAACCTCGTGATGCAGGTCGATGGCGGCAAGGCGATGGTCTACCCCTATTCCTTCTGCGACCCGCGCATGATGGGCTGCTTCGCGCGCTTCGGCGTCAGCAGCGCCGAGCTCAATTCGCTCAAGAAGGGCAGCAAGGCGACGATCACGATCACGCCGCTGGCCAACCCGCAGCAGAAGGTGAAAGCGGATATCTCGCTCAAGGGCTTCACCAAAGCCTTCGACGAAACCGTGAAAACCAACAAGGAAAACGGCGTTCAGCAGTAAGCTGAATGGATGAGCTTCGACTCGCAACCGTTTGAAATCCAAGACGCCGCGCCCATCCGGGCGCGGCGTTTTCATATCGCGCGCAAGGCCAGAACCGCGTTGAGCCCGCCGAAAGCGAAGGCATTCGAGAGCGCCGCGCCGACCTGTGCCTTGCGGGCCGTGTTGGGCACATAGTCCAGATCGCAGTCGGGATCGGGGGTGGCGTAATTCGCCGTCGGCGCGATGACCCCGTCGCCAAGCGCCATGAGGCAGGCGATCAGCTCCACCGCCCCCGTGCCGCCGATGCAATGGCCGTGTAGCGCCTTGGTCGATGAGACCGCGACCTGATCGGCGGCCAGACCTAGCGCCGCGCGGATCGCAGCGGTCTCGATCCGGTCGTTGGCCGCCGTCCCGGTGCCGTGGGCGTTGATATAGCCGACCTCTTCGGGCGCCATGCCCGCGTCGCTCAGCGCGCCGGTGATCGCCGCAGAGGCCCCGTCGAGCGACGGCATCACGATATCGCTCGCATCCGAATTCATCGCGAAGCCCGCAATCTCGGCCAAGGGCTGCGCACCGCGCGCCTCGGCGCTCTCCAGCGTCTCGACCACGAAGACGCCCGCGCCCTCGCCCTGCACCATGCCGTTGCGATCTGCCGAGAACGGGCGGCAGCCATCGGGCGACATCACCCGCAGCCCCTCCCATGCTTTCAGCCCGCCGAAATTGAGCATCGCCTCAGAACCGCCTGCAAGCATCCCCTCGGCCATGCCCGAACGCACCATCTGGAACGCGAGGCCGATGGCATGGTTGGAACTGGCGCAGGCAGTGGCGACGGCAAAGCTCGGCCCCTGCAGCCCGTAGCGGATCGAGAGATGCGAGGGCGCGGCATTGGCCATCAGCTTGGGCACCGTGAGCGGATGCACGCGGGCCTTTTGGCCTGCGAAAACAGCGCGATAGGCGTTGTTCGCGGTGGTGTGCCCGCCGCCTGCCGACCCGATGATGCAGCCCCAGCGCGCGGGATCGGGGACTGCCTCCAGCCCCGCCTGCGCCATCGCCTCCGCGCCGGAGATCAGCGCGTATTGGGTAAAGGGATCGTATTGCGCGAGCTGCGCCGAGGTGAAGCGGGTCGACGCGTCATAGCCGTGGATCTGGCCGCCGATGCGGATGCTCAGCCGCTCCACATCCTGGAAGCTGAGCGGGCCGATGCCGATGCACCCCTCCGCCATGGCCGCCTTGGTTGCCGCAACGCCCTCGCCGAGCGCGTTGATCGTGCCCGCGCCCGTGATGACGACGCGCCGCATCAGGCGACGGCGGTCGAAGGCTTGCCGCCAGAAACCAGCCGCTCCACCGCGCCCACGATCGCCCCGATCGAGGACATGTCGAATTGCGAGGCGGCGGGCTCGTTGGCGTTGAAGGGCACCGAGACGTCGAAGGCCTCTTCGATGGCGAAGATCACTTCGACGAGGCCGAGGCTGTCGAGCCCCAGTTCGTCGAGCGTCATCTCGGGCGACAGTTCGGAGGGCTCACGAAGGGCTTCGCGGGCGATGATCGAGAAAACCTGGTCTTGCACGTCTGGCCTCATATCTGGGGTTACTCCGTGCCGCCTTTTTGCGTGAGTTTCGTAACAGTTTCTCGAAGCTCGGCCATTTGCGCAAACAATCTCGGCAATCTGCGGACAGATTTGTTGATCTCGAGCTGCGTTTCCATCTTCACCGCCGGGCTGCCCCAGATCGTACGGCCTTTGGGGACGTTGGTGTAGATGTTCGTCCCGCCCGCCGCGATCACGTCGTCGCCCACGGTGATGTTGTCCGAGACGCCGCATTGGCCTGCCAGCACCACGCGGTGCCCGATCCGGGTGGAGCCCGCGATGCCGACCTGCCCGCAAAGCAGGCAATCCTCGCCCACCTGCACGTTGTGACCGATATGGACCATGTTATCGAGCTTGCTGCCCGAGCCGATGGCGGTCGCGCGCACCGTGCCGCGGTCGATACAGGCGTTGGCGCCGATCTCGACATCGTCGCCGATCTCGACCGTGCCGAGCGAATGGATGCGGGACCATTTCTGCTCGGTGATTTCCTCGCGCTGCTCCAGCGTGTGGCGGATTTCCTCGACCCCCGAAGGATCAGGCGTAACGAAGGAAAACCCGTCCGAGCCGATCACTGCGCCGGGCTGACAGACCAGACGATCGCCGATAAGAACCCGCGCTCCGATCCGCGCGCCGGGATAGATCAGCGCGTCAGAGCCGATCTGCGCGCCTTCCGCGATGGTCACCTGCCCCACGATCCGCGCATTCGGACCGATCTTCACCTCCTTGCCGATCACGGTGAAGGGGCCGATTGACGCGTCCGGCCCGATGATGGCGGTCGGGTCGATCACGCAGGTCGGATGGATGCCGGGCTCGACGATGGGACCGGGGTCGAAGGCTTTCGACAGCCCCGCCATGGCGAGACGCGGGCGGGTCACGAAGACCGCAGCCTCCAGCCCGAGCGCGCGCCAATCCGCACCTTCCCACAGAAGCGCCGCGCGGGCCTTACCCTCGCGCAGCCCTTCGGCGTATTTCTCGCTCATCGCGAGGGCGATCTGGTCGGGTTCCGCCGTCGCAGGCTCGGACGCGCCGGTCACCTCGATCGACAGGTCGCCTTCGGCGCGGGCGTTCAGCGCCTGCGCGATATGCTCGATTGTCTGGGACATGGCCGATCCTCTCATGGTCGCATGAGGGCGCGCTTACCGCCCCCGTTGCCAGAGACTTAGCTGTCCTGCGTGCCCAATTCCACCCCGGCCTTTTGCAAGGCGTTGAAGAGGATCGCGTCACGCCCATAGACGTCGCGGCGATATTCGACATGCCCCGACGCGGTCGGCCAGGCGGTGAAATAGGTCAGATGCACAGGCACGTGCTTTCCCAGAGGCACGACGGTCTCGCGCCCCGAATTGAGGATGCGCTTGAACTCCGCTTCCGGGTCGGAGCTTTGCGCGCCCAGAAGCGTGTAGGCCAAATCGAAGGGGTCGCCGACGCGCACGCAGCCATGGCTGAACGCCCGCGTCTCTTTCTTGAAGAGCGATTTCGAGGGCGTGTCGTGCAGGTAGATGTTCCAGCGGTTCGGGAACAGGAATTTCACCAGCCCCAGCGCATTGCGGTTCGACGGCGGCTGCTTCATCGCGAAGGGGAAGTTGCTCGCGTTATAGGCGGCGAAATTCACCGCAGAGCGCGGCACGACCCGGCCGCGGCTGTCGATCAGCTGAAGCTGGCTCGCCGCGTTCGGATTGCGCTTCATCTGCGGCAGATATTCCTTGGTCACGATCGAGCGCGGCACATGCCAGGCCGGGTTGATGACCATCCGCTCCATCTCGTCGGAAAATTCCGGCGTGCGGCGGTCCGAGCTGTTTTGGCCCACCACCGTCACCGAGCGGAACGTGGTCTTGCCATTGTCGATGACGCGGACCGAGAAATCGGTGATGTTGACCCAGACGTAGCGGCCCGAGAAATCGATGCCGTTCATCCAGCGCAGACGCTCCATCGCGACGAGGATGGCTTTCATCCGCGCCTCGGGGCTCTTGTTGATCTCGCCCAGCGTGCTGGGCCCGGCCACGCCATCGGTCGCAAGACCCTGATCGGTCTGATAGGCCTGTACGGCCTTCTGCATCTCGGCATCATAGGTCGCGCTGGCAGAGCGGCCCAGATAGCCCATCTTCTGCAGCCGGTCGCGCAGCGCCACGACGTCCGGCCCGCGATCGCCGGGCTCGAGCTTGGTGCCGGGCACCGTCGGCCCCCAGCCGCCCGCTTCGATCTGATGCTCCAGATCGAGACGCGCCTTCACCAGCTGCGCATATTGCGGCATCTGCGGCGCCAGTTCGCGCAGGAACAGCGCCGGGTTGGTCGCGGCGGCGAAGGCCGTCATCCGGGCTTCGGGATCGGCGCGTTTGGGTTCGCGCTTGATATCGGAAATGACGCTATGCGGGTCGAGCACGCCATGCGACAGGTCATGGGCGTAATCGAGGAAAATCTGGCTCATCTTCACTTCGAGGAGCCCGCGCTGACGCTCGGACTGGACGGCGGCGAAGGCGACACGCAGCCCCTCGGGGTCGTAATGCGCGGTGGGCAGCCCCTGCATCGCCGACAGATCGAGCGCGCGCATGAAAGCCGCGCGGCGGTCCGCATCCTCGGCGGCGGTCCAGATCGGCCGGTAATCGCGGGCGGCATAGAAGGCGGCCAGAGCGGGATTGTCAGCCGCAGCTTCGGCCACGGCCTGCGTGAAGCCCGAAAGCTCGACCCCTGCCAATGGCGACATCGCCCCCTGAGCTGCAATCTGGGCCGTGCCTTGCGCCTGAGCGCCGGCGGCGAGCGTAGCTAGCGCGAAGGCCAGCCCTATCTTACGGAAATTGCGCGTCATAGCGTCTAAACCCCTGCCCGGACCCATCGTTCCAGATGTTCCAAACTTACCCGCATCTGTCCAGCGAAGCGTTGCCTGCGCGCAACGAACTGCGCGGACCCGCGCGGAACGATGCAGGGGCGCAACAGCGCCTTTCCGCCGCCTCTCACCCCGCACGCACACCGCTCCCACAAGGACGTGAGCGTATTTTTACTACCGGCAGGCGAAATTTTGCCGACATACCCCAACATGGCAAAGATGCATCAGTTCCGTTCTTTATCGATTAATCTGTCTATGCCATAAGGAGTAAGAAGTTTGGGTCTACCATCCCTCAACCGCTCGAAACAGAGCGGGAAAATCGAGAGACAGGCGAACACAGGAACTTGCTATGACGACGATTTCCCGGCGCGGCCTTCTGGGCGCATTTGCTGCGACCATGGTGACGGCAGCCCCCACCATGAGTAACGCTTTCGGTCTACTCAAGGGCGCAGGGGACATCCGACGGATCAAGATGTATAACGGTCGTACCGGCGAGACGCTCGACACCGTTTACTGGATCGAAGGCGAGTATATCCCCGACGCGCTGAAGGAAATCACCTACTTCGCCCGCGACTGGCGCACCAACCAGCTGAAAAACATCGACGCGCGCACCGTGGATATTGCGGCGGCAGCGCATAGCCTGATGGATTCGCGCGAACCCTACATGCTGCTGTCGGGCTACCGCTCGCCCAAGACCAACGCCATGCTGCGCTCCCGCTCGAAAGGCGTCGCGAAGAACTCGCTGCACATGCAGGGTCTGGCGATGGACCTGCGGCTGAAGTCGCGCTCGGTCAGCCAGATGTACAAGGCGGCGGCCGCCTGCCACGCCGGCGGCGTTGGCAAATACTCGCGCTCGAACTTCGTGCACATGGATTGCGGCCCGGTGCGGCACTGGGGCTCCTGAGCCTCGCGCACCTCGCCGGACCGACCCGAACGCCGCTTTCCCGAGCGGCGTTTTTCTTTGCCTGCCCTGCCGGGGATGGCCCAAGACGGAGACAGAAAAAGGCCCCGCATGGGGGGCCTTGATCCGTCGTGCGTAGCGATGCTCAGTCGAGCACCCGGCCCTGCTGGCGGAAATAGGCCTCTGCCTCGGGCGTCAGATCGACCTTCTCATAGCCCGAGACCATGGGGCGCACATGCTGGCGGAAGCCGTGGCCGATGGTGAGCAGGTAGACATGGACCACCACGAAGCTCGCGATGGCGAAGGCCGCGAGGACGTGGAAATTCGCGATGATCTCCAGCCAGAACGAGCCGCCGTCGAGGTGATCCCAGAACCCGTAGCTGAGATAGGCCAGCCCCGAGATCCAGATCGCCGGGAAGAGCATCA
Organism: Thioclava sp. F28-4; assembly: GCF_002020045.1. NCBI lineage: Bacteria > Pseudomonadati > Pseudomonadota > Alphaproteobacteria > Rhodobacterales > Paracoccaceae > Thioclava > Thioclava sp. F28-4. Next base: position 179,142 of record NZ_MPZQ01000001.1, read on the forward strand.
TCTTGAGCGCGAAATAGGCCGCCGCCTGCAGCGGGTTGTGCCGCCGCTCGTAGCTCTTCACATAAGGATGCTCCTCGCCCTTGAAGACGCCATAGGCGTAGAAGCGGCTGACCTCCCACATGCCTTGCATGCGCGGGATGAACTGCTTGTAGCCGCCCGTGGTGAACAGCCAGAAGGTCGCGAAGGCCCACAAGAGGAGCAGCGCCAGCGCGACGACCGTATGGATCAGCACCGCCGCCCCGAAAGGCAGGATCGGATGCAGCCCCAGAAGCCGCGCGCCGGTGAAGAACAGCAGCAGGATCGAGCCAACCTGGCTCCAGTGCCAGAGCCGATTGAAGCGCGAATAGACCTTTACGCAATGCTCAGCCATGGTGGCCTCCATTCTTCTTGCCGCGGTTGATCAGGCGCAGCGCGCCATGGCCCAAGGCCCCCAGAAGCGCCATCAGGAACATCGCGAGCCCAAGCTTGCCGCCGAGATTGATTTCCGAGCCGGGAACGTAGATCCCCGCCAGATTGGCCATCCGACCGCCCTGCGCGTGGCAGCTTTCGCATTGCAGCGCATCGTCGGCGGGCGCGACCATGTGGGTGATCGGCCAATACATGTAGGTATGGACGAAATCGAACTCACCCGAATACTCGACACCGGCATAGTCCATGCCCGCCTTGAGCGATTTCTCCCAGTCGTAATAGGACCAGAGAGCGGTGCCGTTGCCGGGGCCATAGACGTTGTTATAGGCCAGCACGTTGCGCTGTACGTCATAGGCCTGCGTGCCGACCATCCGCTTGAAGGGGAAGATGCGGCTGTCGGGCTGACCGGGATTGCCGCCGATCTTGTTGATCTCGACCACCTGCGTCGGGTCGATCTCTTCCTCCGGCAGGGTGAAGGTCATCTCGCCGTTGGACCATGCGTAATAGGGCGTAACGTTCTCGCCCCATTCGAAATCACCCTTCTTCGACATGTAGGTGTGCAGGTGCTTGCCGTCGGATTGGGTGAAGCCCTCTTCGGTGATCGGCTTGCCGTTCTCGTCGAGCTTGCCCGCCGTGGACCAGTCCCAGACGGTCTTCGTCGCCACCCCGCCCCGCGCGTAGCTGGGGATGTGGCAGGTCTGGCAGGCCACCGTGTCGGTGTGATCGTTGAGCTTCGCCGCGATCAGCGGGTTCGGCCCTTCATGCGGGCTGTCCGTGTGGCAGGACTGGCAGGCGGCCGCATCATGCGCCGAGCCCGCCATGCGATCGGGATGCGGGTCGATCACATCGGTCTCGTAGCGCGAGCCCTCGAAGACGTGCTTGTCCGAGACGTGGCAGGTCTCGCAGGTGAAGTTCTGACCGTCGGGCGACATATGGACATCGACGTCGCGCGGTGGATTGAACAGCGCCGAGCTGAGATCGCCATGCTTCACGTTATCGCCGCCACCGCCGTAGAAGTGGCAATTGCCGCAATTGTCGCGTCCGGGCGGTGCGCCCACCGATTGCGCGGCCTCGGCCAAATCGACGGGCCATGCGGCCGCGCCGGTGATCGTCTTCGCGCCTGCGGCCACCGGTTCCAGCGGCGGCTCGCCCGCGAGGTTATCCTGTTTGGTATATTGGCCGGATTTGTCGTGACAGACGAGGCAGTCGACCTTGGTCGGATCGTCGGGCATCGGCTCGCGCACGTCCGTCCAGCCATAGCCCGTGTGGCACGAGGTACAGCGCACCTCGTTCGAGGCGACATTGCCGCAAAACGCGTTCATCTCATGCGCCTTGCCGAGCGTCTGGCCGGTGGCCTCGTTCTGGTATTCCCAGGTCCAGTGGACCGAATGCATCACCTGATTGGAGGCCTCAGTATGGCACGACAGGCAAGCCTCGGTCACCTCGGAGCCCGACGCGAACGGCCCCTTGAGCTGGTCGAATTTCGAGTGGTCGGCAGTAAGCTCTTTCACCGGATCGCTCATATGGGCGGCCTTCGAGGCCCCTTGCGCGACGGGTGTCGATTGCGCGCCGATTGCGGGCGTCTCCTCCCCGACCGCGTCCTGCGCGTAGGCGGGAAGCTGGCCCAAAATCACGGCTGAGACGAATGCCGTGATCCGCAATGCACTCTGTGTCATCGATGCTCCGACTGGCTCACTACTGGTTACTCACATTGCTTAGCGTGAACGCGCAGATCACGGGGATGCGACATTTCGTGAGTTTTGCGTGACTTACTGTCGCATCGGTTTTGGCACGCGCGGAGGTGCGGCGCGCATCACGCAGCCCTGATCTGCCGTGAGCGGCGCGGCGAGGAACGAAGCGCTACCGCCCCGCGCTGAGCCTCACCGGGCGCGGACATCCCCTGTCCCGGCCCTCAAATCGATTTCACAGGAGAGTTTCATGCAGCGCGCAACCCGCTTCGTTCTTCCCGCCGCCCTCGCCCTTGCCCTCGGTTCGGGCGCGGCGTTCGCCGCCTCCTCGAGCAACGACGGCTCGAAAACCGAATGGATCAACCCGGTCGTGAAGGATTACGGCAAGATGCACCCCGTGCCCGATGGCGCGCTCAGCCCCGATCCGAACAAGGACTGGAAGATCGTCTTCGACGTCGGGATGGGCAAGACAATGGACGGCGGCGTGAACGCGGCGCTCTGGCATGTCGCGCGCGCGGTGAACGTCTACGGCCATGCGGGCGTCGACAAGGAACATCGCAAATTCGCGGTGGTGCTGCATGGCGCGGCGACCCCGCTCGCGCTTTCGCCCGAGGCGTATAAGGAGAAATTCGGCAAGGACGATCCCGACACCAAGCTGAAGCAGGAACTCGCGGATGCGGGCGTCACGCTTTACGTCTGCGGGCAGGCACTGGCCGATCACGGCTTCACCGAGGATCAGGTCGGGCCGAATGTCGATGTGGCGCTGTCGGCACTGGCGGCTGTCCCGGTGCTGGAGAGCCAAGGCTATCAGCTCTTCCCGATGTAATCGCGCCTCTCAGGTGGACATGAAAAAACGCGGGCAGTTTGCGCTGCCCGCGTTTCTATTTGCTTGGCGGAGCGAGGCCCTAAGGCCCCTGCCCCTCGGCTTACATGCTGCCAGCGCCCATACCCATCCGGCTTGCCAGATCGGCCAGCACCCAGACGGTGCCCGCAGCCATCAGGATGATGAGCAGGAAGGTGAACAGCACCAGATACAGGTCCGGACGCGCCTCTTTCGAGAAGTCGAGGTGCATGAAGGCCCAGAACTGGATGATCAGCTGCGCGATGCCGAGGATGCCCACGATGGACCATGCGAGGCCCGTCGAGAACACGCCACCCGCGACGATCACGACGCCCGCGAGCGTCAGGACCACCGAGAGCGCGAAGCCCCAGACATAGCGCGCCATGTCGTGCTTGTACTCAGCCGAGTCCATGCCGACGTCGGAGTTGATATAATCCATCACAGCACCCCCATCAGGTAGACTTTCGTGAAGAGCGCGATCCAGACGATGTCCAGCATGTGCCAGAACAGGCCCAGACGCACGAGACGCGACTTGATCAGGTCGTTCATCCCGAAGGTCTTCATCTGAACCATCAGCAGGATGCCCCAGATGATACCCGAGGTGACGTGCAGACCGTGCAGACCCACCAGCGAGTAATAGGCGGTCAGGAAGCCCGACACTTGCGGCGTGTTGCCCTCGGTCCAGAACTCGTGGAATTCGTAGAGTTCGATCCCGAGGAAGATCGCGCCAAGCGCCAACGTCACGACGAGCCAGCCCACCGTGCGCTTCATCGAAGCGCCGTATTTCATCCCCAGCGTGCAGATGCCGAAGGTGAAGGTGGAGATCAGCAGCGCCATCGTCTCGATGGTCGGCAGGCCGAGGCTGAACAGCTCATGAGGGCTCGGCCCGTTCGCGATGCCGTGCCATTCGGCATCGGCGTAGTTGGCGATCATCAGCGAGAAGGCGATGAGGTCCGACATCAGGAAGATCCAGAAGCCGAAGATCACCGTGCCCGTCTTGTCGTGATGGCCGTGATCGTGGGAGGCAGCGTGCGCTGCCCCCGTGTTGCTCATAGTTGCACTCATACCTGCGTCTCCATGATCAGGCCGCGGTTCTTGGTGGTGAACTCATCGTCGAGCCGGATTTGCGGCGTGGATTCGACGACGCGCTTATGGGCTTCATAGCCCTCACGCAGTTCTTCCGCGGTGACGGTTTCTTCCCAGTCGGTGTCGTAGGAGCGGATCAGCACCAGCACCCACATGGCCACGAAGCCCACCGCAGCGATCAGCCACATCTGGAAGATCATGGCGAAAGCGAAGAGGGTCGCGACGAGGCCCACCAGGAACGGCATGCCGGTCGGTTTCGGCAGGTGGATGTCGACGAACTCGGTCGGATCCATGACCCGCTTGCCCGCTTCCTTCGCATCGACCCACGGCTCGCGCGACGTCATCGCCGGGATGGTGGAGAAGTCGTATTCCGGCACCGGGCAGCCCAGCGACCATTCGATACCACGACCGTCCCAGGGATCGCCCGCCGGCACCATCAGGCTCTCACGGTTCTTGACCGAGACCCAGACCTGAATGATCTGCGCGGTCAGACCCGCCAGCACGCACAGCGCGCCGAGCATCGCGATCACCAGCCACGGGAAGTAGGCCGGCTCGGTGAAGAAGGCCATGCGGCGCGGTGCGCCCATCAGACCGATCGCATAAAGCGGCATGAAGGCCCCGTAGAAGCCGATCATCCACAGCCAGAAGCTGCGACGGCCCCATTTCTCGTCCAGACGGAAGCCGAAGCAGAGCGGGAACCAGTAGTTCACGGCCGCGAACATACCGAACAGCAGGCCCGGGATGAGCATGTTGTGGAAGTGCGCCACCAGGAACAGCGAGTTGTGGGTCGCGAAGTCGATCGTCGGGTTGGCGAGCATGACGCCCGTGATCCCGCCGATCACGAAGGTGAAGATGAAGCCGGTGGAGAACAGCATCGCGGTCGAGAACCGCAGCTTGCCGCGCCACATCGTCAGCATCCAGTTGAAGACCTTCACACCGGTCGGCACACCGATCGTCATCGTCGCGATGCCGAAGATGGCGTTGAGGTGGGCGGTCTGACCCATGGTGAAGAAGTGGTGCACCCAGACGGTGAAGGACAGCACTGCGATGGCAATGGTGGCCCAGACGAGCGAGGTGTAGCCGTAGATCTTCTTGCCCGAGAAGGTCGGGATGACTTCCGAGAACACGCCGAAGGCCGGCAGGATCAGGATGTAGACTTCCGGGTGACCGAACAGCCAGAACATGTTGGCGAAGTTCATCATGTTCCCGCCTTGGGTAGCGGTGAAGAAGTGGAAGCCTGCCTGACGGTCAAGCGCCAGCATCAGCGAGGCCACGGTCAGCGGCATCATCGCGAAGATCATCAGGATCGCCGTGCAGAGCGTCGCCCAGGCGAAGATCGACATGTCGAACAGCTTCATGCCGGGGGCACGCTGCTTGTAGATCGTCACGAGGAAGTTGATGCCCGAAAGCGTCGAGCCCACCGAAGTCAGGCCCAGCGACCAGATCCAGTAATCCACGCCCTCGTTCGGCGACAGCTTGATACCCGTATAGGGCGGGTAAGCGGTCCAACCGCCGGTCTCGAAGTGACCGACGACGAGCGAGGCCATCACGAGCGCCGCACCGCCGATCGACAGCCAGAGCGAGACCGCGTTCATGAAGGGGAACTCCATGTCGCGCGCACCGATCTGGAGCGGCATGACGACGTTGATGACGCCGGTCAGGAAGGGCATCGCCACGAAGAAGATCATGATCGTGCCGTGGGTCGAGAACAGCTCGGCGTGGTGTTCGACCGACAGGAAGCCCGGTGCGGGCGAGACCTGCTGGGCGCGCATCACGACCGCCTCGAGGACGCCCCGGATCAGCATGATCAGGGCCAGAACGATATAGATGACACCGATCTTCTTGTGATCGAGCGTGGTGATCCAGTTCGACCAAAGCGGTTTCCACCAACCTTTGACGGTCAGCAGAACCATGACCGCGAGCGCGCCGAGGACGACGATGCCGCCCGCGCCTGCTGCGATCCCGGTGGACAGAGACGGATCCGTGAAGAAGGGAACGATGAAGATATCGTTCCAATCGAGACTACCAAGAATACTCATTGAGCGTCCCCTTGATGTTGGTTTTGCGAGACATGCAGTTCTTCGCGGATCGCGTCGTCGATCTTCTTCTGCTCGGGCGCGTGGTCGGGCAGGATCGCTGCGCCGCCATCGGACAGCATGTCAGGGTTCATCATTACTTTGCCCCAGTAGCCTTTCTCCGGCGGCTCGAAGAGCTCAGGCCCCGACCAGGTCGCGGTCTTCTTGAACGCTTTTTCGAGCTGGGCGAAGGGGTGCTTGGGCTCTTGCAGGAACGCGTCGAACTGCTCCTGGCTCACCACGTCGACCTCAAACTTGTTGAGCGGGAAAGCCGCGCCGTTGAACTGGCTGTTGAAGCCATAGGTCTGCGACGGATCTTCCGAGGTGGTCAGATTCATCTTCGTGCCCATGCCGGGCATTGCGTAGATCTGGCCGGCAAGACGCGGGATCCAGAAGCTCTGCATCGCGCCGGTGGCGGTGATGTCGAACTCGACGGGGGTGTTCTCGGGCAGGACCAACCGGTTCACGGCGGCGACCTTGCCGGGATAGATGAACATCCATTTCCATTCGGACCCGATGACCTTCACATGCATCGGCTCTTTGCCCGTTGCCTTGTAGGGGTCTTCGCCCATCACGTGGCCCCAGGTGAGCCAGCCGACGATAAGGAAGGTGAGCGTGGCACCGCCCCAGATCACGACTTCGGCGGCAACCGAGTGCGACCAGGTCGGATCATATTTGCCTTTCCCACCCTGACGGCGATAGCGCATCGCGATCCACGGCGTGCCGATCAGGATCGGCAGGGAAATGGGCAGCATCCAAAGGAAGAAGCTGATCAGGTGAGCGCGTTCTCCGGCCGCCACCGGGCCGAGCGGGGTCATCACCCCGTTCTCCGCGCAACCTGACAGCCATGCAGCCGCAACGGTCAACAGGACCGGGGCAGCGAGGCGGCTGGGCCGCTTGTAGATTTTTTCAAACAACACGGAAATACCTTTCCTATTCCCTCTTCTTGGCGCGGGGGCATAGGGGTCTCTCGGGGGAGGCCGCGAGGGCTCCCGTCCCGCGCGATGCCTCCCACTCTAGGGCAGCGCCCGCGAGGTCAATCGGTGTTGACAAATTGTCGCAGGAACGAGCGTAACCGACTGAAAATCATGCACAAATGTCATCACACACCTGCGACGCACGAAAAAATAACCAATAAATAAAGGGGGTTGGTCTTGAACGGGCGCGCCCGAATACAGGGGCAAACGGGCCCTTCTCTCGCGCTTGTGATGGAGCGGTGAGCGATCCGTGAGCAAAATGAGCAACTTAGCCGATCACGGACGCTTGAGGTCACGGGGTGCGTGAGGGGTGCTATCCGCTCAGGCTCCCGCCTCGCCCCGCGTTGACGGGAACGGGCAGCGCCCTCCCCCGGCGCATGACAAACCAACGCCGCAGAAACCCCGCGGCGCGCTGTCAGAGAGGCTTATCAGAAAGGAGCAGTCAGAGCGCCGCGGCTCGGCGCAGCGCCGGGAGCGACGAGATCCGCACACGCCCGCCGGCAATCCGGAACAGGCCCTGATCGCGCAGACGGCGGATCGTCTTGTTCGTATGCACGAGCGACAGCCCGAGCGAGTCCGCCACGACCTGCTGGGCGAAGGGGAACGGCGCGCTGTCCTTCTCGATCAGCCCAACCGCCTCGGCACGCTCCCATGCGTGCATCACGAACCACGCGATCCCCTCATTGGCGTTGCGCTGCCCGACCGAGGCCAGCCAGCCCGACAGCCGCGTCAGTTCACGCGTCATCAGCCACACGAGCGTCGTGGTGCGGTCGGGACCATCTGGCAGAGGCTGATGCAGATCGGCCGGATCGAAGCTCGACAGCATCATCGGCGTGAGCGCCTCGTAATAGCTCGCCCCCGGACCGTAGAGCACGCTCGTCAGCCCGCACAGATCGCCCGGATAAACCAGCGCTTCGACTTGCCTGCGCCCGTCTTCGAGCAGCGTATAGCGCATGGCGATCCCGCGCTCGACCCGCACAATCAATGGCGTGGACTCGGGCAAGAGCGCCGCCCCCGCGGGAATGGCGCGTTGCGATTGGGACAGCTCCGCCAGATAGGCGAGGTCAGGTTTTCGAGACAGGTTTTCCAAGCTTGCTCGGTTCCGTTTTGTTGATTTCTGCGAAGAAACCAGCATCTGCCGCGAAAGCGCTGAGCGCGCTACGTCATAGGACATTGATGCAGATTTTTTCGGATGTTCCTCGGCGTCACCCGGCGGAAAAACACTTTTCGCCTATGTGAAAAGCTTTAGGAATCGCTGCGCGACTGCAGCGTTACTGAGGAATTCCGCCACTCTCCTGCGCGACTATAAATAGTAGCGCGGTGGCCCGGCCCCGAGCTCGACGACTCCTATATCGGCAAGCCTTTCGAGATCGGGCAGTTCGAGAATCCCCTGCGTCCATCTGACAAGCCCTTCGGACCGCAGACGGGCAAGTGTCTTGTTTGTGTGAACGAGCGATAGCCCGAGCGCATCCGCGAGATCCTGCTGCCGGACGGGGAACGGCATCTTGCCGTCGCGCACCAGCCCGGTCTGCGATCCGCGCTCAAAGAGAGTGACGAAGGCCCATGCGAGCGCCTCGCGCGCCGAGCGCTGCCCGACCGTCACGAGCGCGTCGCTCAGGAAATGCTCCTCGCGCGCAACCTGCCACGTCAGCATCATCGCGCGCTGCGGCATCTTCGAGAAAAGCTCCCACACTTGTTTACGGTCGAAAACGCTGAGCTTTACCGGGGTCAGCGCCTCGGTCGTATGCGAGGCCATGCCCATCATGATGGCGTCGAGGCCGATCAGATCGCCGGGGAAGAGGAAATTGAGCACTTGGCGCCGCCCGTCTTCCAGCATCCGGTAGCGCATCGCCTGGCCCTCGAGCAAGGTGAAGAAGCGTTGCGGTTCGTTGCCTTCCATCACGACGGTCTGCCCTGCGGGCATCCGTAGCTCGCCCGCGCGGGCGGCTTCGGCGATTGCTTCCTCGTGCGCATCGGGCGCCATGAAGGCGGGATTATCGACGAAGGGACAATTTCTAAAGTTGCGTGTCATGCCTTGGCTCACTTTTACGTCATAAGGCAACGCGGAGGACCGTGGCAGGTTCCTTTCAAATTTCGTGGGTGGATTCCCTATTTCCCCTTATTTCCCTCACTATCTGCGCCCCGCATGTTCACGATCGCTTGTGTAACAGGCAGCCCTGTGGGATTCATGCCAGCTAGACGCTTTGCAGCAGTATGTCATAGTTAAATGACCCCGGAGATTACGAGGTGCAGGAAGGCTGAAGAGGCCTCTCAGTGCACCGACAATCGGGCTGAAGCCTAAATCGTTATACTGACGTCGGATCGACCACGATCCCTCTCACCCTCCAAATGCAGTAATCTGCAAGGACAGGAAGCTGATGCCCCGGATTTTCCAACACGAACGAAGCGAGATCCGCGTAAGCGGTGCCCGCCTCGCGGCTAGGCGGTCCTCGTGACTCTTTGTTCCCCCCCTCGGATCGACGGCACCGCGCTGGTGCTCGAAGACGCGATGATCGTGGCCTATGATGCGGCCGCGATGCTGAGCGAATTCGGCGCGCGCGATGTGGTCATCTTCGGCACTGTCGAAGAAGCATTGCTCCATATTGCTGGCGGCAATGACATCTCGATGGCGCTGCTCGACATCAATCTTGGCGACGAAACCTCGCTGGAAGCCGCCAAGGCGCTGCGCGAACGCTCGGTGCCGATCCTCTACTCGACCGGATATGATGAACAATCCGTGATGATGGACGGCTTTCCCGAAGGCAAGATGCTGATCAAGCCCTTCACCAATGACGATTTCGCCAATGCCCTGATTTCGATGGGTTTTGCCGAAGCCTGATCTCTGCGCCACTGGCGCTGAGATCGATATGCCATGCGCCCGGTGACAGTTGTTATGCATACGGCGCATATCTGCCAAACATGGACATCCCGCGCAACCTCGCGTTCCTCGTCACCGGAACACCAGGTCGCGCGGCCATGCGGGGCAGAGAGGAGCCCCGTTCCGCGCCATCGCGACCGAACCATCGCGAAGGAGGCGCTTGCTCATGAACCATACGATCCGCAAAGCCCATGCCGGGCTCGCCGCCAAGGTGATGTCCGCCGAAGAGGCTGCAGAGCTGATTGACAATGGCGCGACCATCGGCATGTCGGGCTTCACCGGCTCGGGCTACCCCAAGGCGGTGCCGATGGCGCTGGCCGCGCGGATCGAGGCCGAGCACGCGGCGGGTCGCCCGTTCAAGGTCAAGATCTGGTCGGGCGCGTCGACGGGCCCCGAGCTGGACGGCGCCTTGGCCAAGGCCGACGGAATCGAATTCCGCCTGCCCTACAATTCCGACCCGATCGCGCGCGAGCGGATCAATGCGGGCCAGATGAAATATTTCGACATGCACCTGAGCCAGGTCGCGCCGATGGCGTGGATGGGGTTCATGGGCAAGCTCGATACGGCAGTGATCGAGATCTCCGGCATCACCGAGGATGGCAAGCTGATCCCGTCGAGCTCGGTCGGCAACAACAAGACCTGGCTCGATTGCGCCGACAAGATCATCCTCGAAGTGAACCGCTGGCAATCGCCGCTGCTGGAGGGGATGCACGACATCTATTACGGCACCGCCCTGCCCCCGAACCGCGTGCCGATCCCGCTGGTGAAACCCGACGACCGGATCGGCCAGACCTATTTCGAGGTCGATCCCGAGAAAGTCGTGGCCGTGGTCGAGACCGACGCGCCCGACCGCAACGCACCCTTCAGCCCGCCCGATGCGGTGGCCGAGGCGATTGCGGGCCATATCCTCGACTTCCTTGGTAACGAGGTGAAACAGGGCCGCCTGCCGCGCGGGCTTCTGCCGCTGCAATCTGGCGTGGGCAATGTGCCCAATGCCGTGATGGCCGGGCTGATCGAAGCGCCCTTCGACCAGATGACCGCGTTCACGGAGGTCATTCAGGATGGGATGCTCGACATGATCGAGGCGGGCAAGCTGCGCATGGCCTCGGCCACGGCGTTTTCGCTCTCGCCCGAGAAGGCCCAGTATTTCAACGACAACGCCGCCTATTTCCGCGACAAGCTGATCCTGCGTCCGCAGGAGATCTCGAACCACCCCGAGCTTGTGCGCCGTCTGGGATGTATCGCGATGAACGGGCTGATCGAGGCGGATATCTATGGCAATGTGAACTCGACCCATGTGATGGGCTCGAAGATCCAGAACGGCATCGGCGGTTCGGGCGATTTCGCGCGCAACGGCTATGTCTCGATCTTCATGACGCCCTCGGTGGCGAAGGGCGGCAAGATTTCCGCGATCGTCCCGATGGCCGCCCATGTCGATCACATTGCGCAGGACGTGCAGGTGATCGTGACCGAGCAGGGTCTGGCGGATCTGCGGGGGCTGTCTCCGAAGCAGCGCGCCGAGACGATCATCGAGACCTGCGCCCATCCCGCCTATCGCCCGATGCTGCGCGACTATTTCGAGCGTGCGAAGAAGGGCAGCTTCGCCAATCACGCCCCGAACCTGCTGGGCGAGGCGCTGAGCTGGCACCAGCGGTTCGTGGAAACGGGGACCATGGAGGCGTGAGGGGCTTAGGGCCGCGCCCGAGCCTTGGGTGGGTGGCTTGGCGGTTTATCTCTCAAGACCGAATGGCATTCGTGCCCGCGCTGACTTCGCCAATGCGCCCTCCCGGGGGGAGAGTCGGGCGCGGCCGGGGCTAGTCGCCCCGCGCCCGAGAAAAATGCTCCCGCTTCGCGATTGCGCCCGATGCGCGCCGCAGGCGCAGGGTGCGCGCCGGTCCGTCCCGACGGGCTGGCGCATTGCCACCCGCGCGCGACGTTCACACTGTGGAGGAGCTTGGCAGGCATAAACCGCCTTCGTTCAAAACTCAGGCTGCGCCATCCCACGGACCGGCGCGCGCCCTGCTCCGCAACCAATAAGAAAAAGGGGCGCCCGACCGGACGCCCCTTCCCTATCTCAAATCCCGAAACGCTCAGACCTTGAGCTGCGGGATGATCTGTTTCTTGCGGCTCATAACGCCGGGCAGCACCACCGTGTCGCCCTCGACCGTGGCATCGAAGCTCTTCTCGGCCACGCCCTTCACCAGATCGTTCGGCACCAGCAGCGTCGCCTCTTCCTTCAGGATGTCGATCACGAAGAGCAGCACCTGATCGACGCCGTCTTCCTTCGCGACCTCTTCCATCGAGGACATCAGCGAGGCTTTCCGGTCCAGCACCATCTTCGGTGCGGTGGTCTCCAGCACCGAGACGCGGAAGCTCGTGCCGTCGACCGGGTATTCCTTGGAATCCATCCGCAGCAATTCCGCATCGGTGAAGGCGGAGACGTCCGATTTCGCTTCGAACATCTTCTCGGCCAGCTCGTGCATGTCGATGCCCAGATCCGCTGCCAGCGCGTCGCAGACGGCGCGGTCGTGATCGGTCGTGGTGGGCGAGCGGAATTCCAGCGTGTCCGACAGGATGCAGCTGAGCATCGCGCCCTTGATGCCGCGCGGCGCTTTCGCCACGTCGTCGCCCATCAGATCGTAGAGGATGGTCGCGGTGCAGGCGAGCGGGCGCATCGTGATGTCGATCGGGCCCTTGGTCTCGATCCCGCCGGTCAGCTTGTGGTGATCGATGATCTGGATGACGTTGGCCGCGTTGATACCGCTCGGCAGCTCGGCGGGGTTGTTGGTGTCGACGACGACCACGTCCTCGCCTTCTTCCACGTCAGAGATGATCTCGGGCTTGTCGAGACCCCAATGCTCGATGACGAAAGCGGCCTCGGTGTTGGGCTCACCCAGCAGGCAGGGCTTGGCCGGAGAGCCTTTGACATCATTGAGATACCACGCCCAGGCGATGGGCGAGCCGGTGGAGTCGGTGTCGGGAGCCTTATGGCCAAAAACCTTGATCGTCATGGGGAGATCCTCTCGGATAATCATCTGTCGGCGCAGGTTATAGGCGCTGTGTCTGGGCTTGTCACCTAGGGGTCTGGCGATGCGGAAAGGGGCGCGCCCGAACCTTGGGAGGGCGCCCCGCAAAGGCCGTGTTTCAGCTGATCAGCTATCGAGCCGCTTGATCGTCCAGCCGTCCTTTTCGAGCAGCCGCAACAGCCCCTCTTCGCCGGACAGATGCAGCGCGCCCACCGCCACGACGACCGGGCCATCCTCTGCCGCCGCCTCGATCTCGGGCAGCCAGTTTTGGTTACGCGCCACCATCAGAAGGTCCTCGGAGAGCTTCATCTGGCGCTCGACCTCGTCGGCATCCATGCCCGCCGCGACTGCCTGGTAGCGCGCCAGTTCCCAGATCAGACGCGGCTCGCCCCGGAAATAGAGATCGCCCATCGTCACGCCCATATCGTCGGCCAAGGGCGCGCCGATCACCGCCGCGCGCAGCATCTCTAGCGCTTCGGTCTCGGTGATTCCGTTGAAGAGCTTGAAGACAGTATCCCACGGCTCAAGCGCCTCGACCGGCACGCCATCGGCCTCGGCCGCGGTCATCACCTGCAGGTCCAGACCTCCCTGCCCCTTCGCAAGCTCGGCCGTCGCACAAGGCGGCAGCGAGAGCGTCATCGCGACGAAAGCGGGCCGCATCTTGGCCGCGAGGAAGGCGGGCATCCCGTGGGCCGCCAGCGCCACCTTGGTCATGTTCCAGTCCTGCTCCGACATCATCTGCGGCAGCGTCTTGCCGGTCGAGAACATCAGCGTCGGGTCGGTCTTGATCGCATGCTCCAGCTTCCCCTGCTCGTCCGGACCGGCCTCCACCAGAAGCCGCGACGCATCGTCGAGCGCCTTCGAGAGCGCGCCGACAAGCTTGTCATGGCGCGGATCGGGAAGGTGGTAAGTGCCAGCCAGCGTGATCTTTTCCTCGCCTTTGGTTGCAGAGAACAGCAATCCGCGAGAGAAGGGCGCGGAATCGGCCTCGGCGGTCAGGGCCTCCTGCTCGGCTGCGGGCAGCGCATCGAAAATATTCTTGCCGCGACACTCGGCCCAAGCGGGCAGTGCAAGGCAGAGCGAGAGCGCGGGGGCCAGCAGCGGCCGAAGGAACGTGGCGAGTTTCATGACGGCGAGAGTGCCACGCGATCTGCATTCCGCATAGAGGCGAAATCGCCGCGCCCCGATCGCTCGAATTGACGCAAAAAATTCGTCATCCGGTTATTGACACCCGCCCACCCCAATGACTAACTCCGCCATCGTTAGCACTCACCAGTGACGAGTGCTAAAAGTTTTCGAACCTGGAACCTTTAGGGAGTGACCCAGATGGCATTCAAACCGCTTCATGACCGTGTGCTGGTCAAGCGCGTGGAGAGCGAAGAAAAAACCAAGGGTGGCCTGATCATCCCCGACAGCGCGAAAGAGAAGCCCGCAGAGGGTGAAGTCGTCGCAGTGGGTGACGGCGCGCGCAAGGAATCGGGCGAGCTGATCGCACCGGGCGTCAAAGCTGGCGACCGCGTTCTCTTCGGCAAGTGGTCGGGCACGGAAGTGACCCTCGACGGCGAAGAGCTGCTCATCATGAAAGAAAGCGACATCATGGGCATCATCTCGTAAGGCGCCCTGCCCTTACCGAGATCCCCTGATATCCCAAGAACAACTCAGTCAAGGAGCCAACAAACATGGCAGCCAAGGACGTGAAATTCTCCACCGACGCCCGCGATCGTATGCTCGACGGCGTCAACATCCTCGCCGACGCGGTGAAGGTCACGCTGGGCCCGAAAGGCCGCAACGTCGTGATCGAAAAGTCGTTCGGCTCGCCGCGCATCACCAAGGACGGTGTGTCGGTCGCCAAAGAGATCGAACTTTCGGACAAGTTCGAGAACATGGGCGCGCAAATGGTGAAAGAAGTCGCCTCGCGCACCAATGACGAGGCTGGCGACGGCACCACCACCGCCACCGTGCTCGCTCAGGCGATCGTCAAGGACGGCCTGAAAGCCGTGGCCGCTGGCATGAACCCGATGGACCTTAAGCGCGGCATCGATCTCGCGACCTCGAAAGTCGTCGACGCGATCAAGAGCGCTGCTCGCCCGGTCAAGGACTCGGACGAAGTCGCTCAGGTCGGCACCATCTCGGCGAACGGCGAAGAAGCCATCGGCAAGATGATCGCCAACGCGATGCAGAAAGTCGGCAATGACGGCGTCATCACCGTGGAAGAAGCCCGCGGCATGGAGACCGAAGTCGAAGTCGTCGAAGGCATGCAGTTCGACCGTGGCTACCTGTCGCCCTACTTCGTGACCAACCCCGACAAGATGGTCGCGGAACTCGAAGACTGCTACATCCTGCTCCACGAGAAGAAACTCTCGTCGCTGCAACCGATGGTCCCGCTCCTCGAGCAGGTCATCCAGTCGCAAAAGCCGCTCCTCATCATCGGTGAAGACGTCGAAGGCGAAGCGCTCGCGACCCTCGTGGTCAACAAGCTGCGCGGCGGCCTGAAGATCGCAGCCGTGAAAGCACCGGGCTTCGGCGACCGCCGCAAGGCCATGCTGCAGGACATCGCTGTCCTCACCGGCGGCCAGGTGATCTCGGAAGACCTCGGCATGAAGCTCGAGAACGTCGGCATGGACATGCTGGGCACCGCCAAGAAGGTGACCATCACCAAGGACGACACCACCATCGTCGAAGGCGCTGGTGACAAGGCCGAGATCGAAGCGCGCGTCAGCCAGATCCGCACCCAGATCGAGGAAACCACCTCGGACTACGACCGCGAGAAGCTTCAAGAGCGCGTCGCGAAACTGGCCGGTGGCGTTGCTGTCATCCGCGTCGGCGGCATGACCGAAGTCGAAGTGAAAGAGCGCAAGGACCGTGTGGACGACGCTCTGAACGCGACCCGTGCGGCCGTTCAGGAAGGCATCGTTGTCGGCGGTGGCGTCAGCCTCGTGCAGGGTGCGAAAGTGCTCGCCGGTCTCACCGGTGCGAACTCCGACCAGGAAGCCGGTATCGCGATCGTCAAGCGCGCTCTCGAAGCGCCGCTGCGTCAGATCGCCGAGAACGCCGGTGTGGACGGTGCTGTCGTGGCCGGCAAGGTCCGCGAGAGCGACGACCTGAACTTCGGCTTCAACGCGCAGACCGAAGAATATGGCAACATGTTCGAGTTCGGCGTGATCGACCCGGCGAAAGTGACCCGCACCGCGCTCGAAGACGCGGCTTCGGTTGCTGGCCTGCTGATCACCACCGAAGCGATGATCGCCGAGAAGCCGGAGCCGAAAGGCGCTGGCGGTGCCCCCGACATGGGCGGCATGGGCGGCATGGGCGGCATGATGTAATCAGCCGTTCCCGCTTCAGGGATCTAATGGGAAGGGGCGCTCCGAAAGGGGCGCCCCTTTTCACATGCGTAAATCGCAGGTTTTTACGCGCGCATTGAGCTATGTCACGGGACCGCGAACGAATGGCGCTATACTTCCCCCGACGTCAATTTCGCTGGAGGGCCCCGGTCATGTTGCGCAATTTCCTCGTCAAATCCCTCGCCTGCCTCGCCGTCGCGCTGAGCGCCTCCGCCGCCTCCGCCGAAGAATCCCAAGACTGGCGCTTCGGCGGTGACGCCTATCTCGCGGGCCGCACCGTGAGCGCCACGGGCGAGGACATCCACGACCTTTTCGCCGCCGGTCAGCATGTGACATTGGGTAGCCCGATCACCGGCGCGGCCCATCTGGCGGGCCAGAATATCGTGATCGGCGCGCAGGTGGGCGGTGATCTCTACGCGGCGGGACAGGATATCGACCTCGACGCCCCGGTGGCGGGCGCGGCCACGCTCGCGGGTCAGGCGCTCACCATCAAGGGCCCGATCTCGGGCAACCTGCGCGCGATGGGCCAGCAGGTCCGGCTTGAGGCCCCGATCGCGGGCAGCGTGATCATCGGCGCCGACGACGCGCAGATCGACACCGAGATCTCGGGCGATCTGGTGCTGGGCACAAAGACCGTCACCTGGGGCGATGGCGCGACGGTCACAGGCAAGGTCCAAGTCTACACCGACACGCCCGGCGAGGTGAGCGTGCCCGCCAGCGTCGCCCCGGCCGAGCGGGTCAGCATACATGAGGCGAAGGAGTTCGAGCAGGCGAAGACGCGCGCAGCCCCGGAGCGCAATTACCTCATCGAGACTCGCGACTGGCTGGGCAGCGTGCTCGTGGTCGGGATCGTGACCACGCTTCTCGCCGTCTTCGCGCCGGGCTTCATGGACCGGATGCGCCAACGCAGCCTCGCCCATCCTTTGCGCGCAGGGCTTGCGGGCTTCATCGGGCTCTCGGCGCTGGTCGGGTCGATCTTGCTGCTCGCGATGACGGTGATCGGCATTGTGCTTATTCCGTTCTCGCTGCTCGGGGTGCTGGTGCTGGGCTTCGGCGGCTATATCGTGGGCATCTGGGTCATCGGCGCCTGGGCGCATGATCTGGTCGGGCGCGGCCATCCCGTCACCAATGGAGAATGTGCGCTGGCGGCCTTCGGCGGTGCGGTGATCGGGGCGCTCATCTGCATGATCCCTTGGGTCGGATGGCTCGGCATGATGGCGATCTTCCTGTTCGGCGCGGGCGCGATCGTGCTGCGCGTGACCGGGATCGGCGCGCAAGGCACCGCAGCCTGACCGTCCCTCCCCGCCTCTGGCCATCCCTGCTTTCGCGCGCTATCGCTGCGCGAAGGACAGGGGGAGGAACCATGACCGAGCTGGTGATTTTCGACTGCGACGGGGTGCTGATCGATTCCGAGATCATTTCGGCGCAGATGCTGATCGACGAGCTTGCCAAGCTGCGGGTGTCGATCGACCTCGACTATGTCGCACGGCATTTCCTCGGACGGTCCTACCCCACCGTGATGAAGCAGATCCGCTACGAATTCGGGCTCGATCTGCCGGAGGAATTCGAGCCGCAATATCGCGCGCGGCTTCTGGACGCGTTCGAGCGCGAGTTGCAGGTGATGCCGGGTGTGGCCGATGTGATGGCGAGGCTGGACGTGCCGTGGTGCGTGGCCACCTCCTCGAGCCAGCCGCGCGCGGAACGCTCGCTGGAAATCGCGGGGCTGCGCAAGCTGGTGGGCGACCGGCTGTTCACGGCGAGCGAGGTCTCGCATGGCAAGCCCGCCCCCGATCTGTTCTTCCATGCGGCAAAGAAGATGGGCGCGGCCCCGGCCCGCACGCTGGTGATCGAGGACAGTCTCAACGGCATCCGCGCCGGGCTTGCGGCCGGAATGGAAGTCTGGCGCTTCACCGGCGGCAGCCATCTGGCCGGGCGCGATCTGACCCCGCCCGAGGACGCGCAGCCGCATCGCGAATTTGCGCATTTCACCGAGTTCTTCCAGAATGAGCCGACTAGGGAGAAAGATTCGTGAACCGTATGAGTGACGCCGAAACCTCGCGCGATGACGAGGCGGCACGGGCCGGATGGCTCTATTATGTCGGCGGAATGACGCAGGACCAGATCGCCGCCGAGCTCGGCGTGTCGCGCCAGCGCGCGCAGCGGCTGGTGAGCCGCGCGGTCTCCGAGGGGCTGGTGCGAGTGCGCATCGAGCACAAGATCGGGGCCTGTCTGGAACTGGAAGCGGCGCTGATCCGGCGCTTCGGGCTGCAGACGGCACGCGTCGCGCCCTCGCTGGGCGAACGGGGCGATCCGTCCGCGGCCACCGCCGCCTTCGCTGCCACGCTTCTCGAACGGATTCTCGCCCGCTCGGAGCCGCAGGTGATCGCCTTCGGGACGGGTCGTTCGCTGTCGGCGATGGTGAACGAGGTGATGCAGCGCCCCGCGACCGCGCATAAGATCGTCTCGCTGATCGGCAATATCGCCCCGGACGGCTCGGCCTCGTTCTATGATGTCATCATGCGCATGGCCGACAAGCTGCGCCTGCCGCATTACCCGATGCTTGTGCCGGTGATCTCGGAGACGGTGGAAGAGCGCGCGATGTTCGACAAGCTCAAGCCGGTGCAGGCAGTGCAGCGGCTTGCGGCGGCGGCGGATGCGACCTTCGTGGGCGTCGGCCAACTGGGCGAGGACGCACCGGTGCACAAGGACGGCTTCGTCACCCTTGCCGAACTGGAGGAATTGCGCGCCGCAGGCGGCGTGGGCGAGCTCGTGGGCTCGTTCTACGATGCGCAGGGCAATTACATCGCCACCCCCACCACCGCACGGTTCGGCTCGTTCCGGATCGAGCCCAAGCGCGAGGCGCCGGTGATCGGCATCGCAGCCGGCCCATCGAAACTGGTCGCGATTCGTGCAGCTCTTGCAGGCGGGCTTCTTAACGGGCTCGTGACCGATGAGAAGACGGCCCAGGCCCTGTTGGAAGACTGACGCCGAAACAAGGCGTTACTGTCAGCGTTAACAATTAATCAAGACATCGCAGTAATTCTGGATTGACAGTTTAGGTCGTGTTTGTGAATATTTTCTCACAGTTTGGGCATATGCTCAAAACTCAAGGGAGGAAATCTATGACTTACACGATCCGGGCGCTCATGGGCGCCTGTGCTCTTGGCGCGCTTGCGACTGCCGCGGCCGCCGAGACCACCATCACCGTCGCGACCGTGAACAACGGCGACATGGTCCGCATGCAGGGCCTGATGGACGACTTCTACGCCGAGCATCCCGACATCAAAGTCGAATGGGTCACGCTGGAAGAGAACGTTCTGCGCCAGAAGGTCACCACCGACATCGCCACCAAGGGCGGTCAGTTCGACGTGCTGACCATCGGCACCTACGAGGTTCCGATCTGGGGCAAGCAGGGCTGGCTCGTGCCGCTCGACGGCATGCCCGACAGCTATGATGTGAACGACCTGCTGCCGCAGATCCGTTCGGGCCTGACGGTCGACGATCACCTCTATGCCGCGCCCTTCTATGGCGAGAGTTCCTTCGTGATGTATCGCAAGGACCTGATGGAAAAGGCCGGGATGGAAATGCCCGAGAAGCCGACTTGGTCCGACATCGAGAAAGCCGCCGCGGCGATGACCGACAAGGACAACGAAGTCTACGGCATCTGTCTGCGCGGCAAGGCCGGCTGGGGCGAGAACGCAGCTTTCCTGAGCGCGATGGACAACTCGATGGGCGGCCGCTGGTTCGACGAGAACTGGACCCCGCAATTCGACACCGCGCCGTGGAAAGAGACCCTGACGCGTTATCTCGACATGATGAACAAATACGGGCCTCCGGGCGCCTCGTCCAACGGGTTCAACGAGAACCTCGCGCTGTTCCAGCAGGGCAAGTGCGGCATGTGGATCGACGCGACCGTGGCGGCGTCCTTCGTGACCAACCCGCAGGACTCGACCGTGGCCGACAAGGTGGGCTTCGCGCTCGCGCCGAACAAGGAAGGCGTGGACAAGCGCGCGAACTGGCTCTGGGCCTGGTCGCTGGCGATCCCGGCGGGCACTCAGAAGGAAGAGGCTGCCAAGACCTTCATCGAATGGGCGACCTCCAAGCACTACACCGAGCTGGTTGCCGAGAAAGAAGGCTGGGCGAACGTGCCCCCGGGCACCCGCACCTCGCTGTATGAGAACCCGAAATATCTCGAAGCGGCACCCTTCGCGAAGCTGACGCTCGACTCGATCAACGCGGCTGACCCGAAGAACCCCTCGGTCCAGCCGGTCCCCTATACGGGCGTCCAGTTCGTCGCGATCCCCGAGTTCCAGGCGATCGGCACCGCTGTCGGTCAGCAGTTCTCGGCGGCTCTCGCAGGGCAAGTCTCGGCCGATCAAGCACTGCAAAGCGCACAAAGCCTGACCGAGCGTGAGATGAAGAAGGCCGGTTACATCAAGTAACCTGGCCCCTCCCTGGCCGGGGCGGTCATTTTGGGTCTGACCGCCCCGTGCCTCTTTTTGCAACTCCCGATAACCGGAGCCGGACCGATGTCCACGCAAGCCTCGCGCTCTGCCGCGCGCCTTATGATTTCGCCATCCGTCATCTTGCTGTTTCTTTGGATGGCAGTGCCATTGGGCATGACGATCTGGTTCTCGTTCCAGCGCTACAACCTGTTGATGCCCGGTCAGGGCGGCTTCGTTGGCTGGGACAATTACTATTACTTCCTGACCGATCCCGCCTTCTTCACCGCGTTGATCAATACGCTGGTACTGGTGGGGGGCGTGCTTCTGATCACCGTGTTCGGTGGCATCCTGCTGGCGCTGCTGCTCGATCAGCCGATCTTCGGCCAAGGCATCGTGCGAGTCCTCGTGATCGCGCCCTTCTTCGTGATGCCGACCGTGTCCGCGCTGGTCTGGAAGAACATGCTCTACAATCCGGTGAACGGCATTTTCGCCTATCTCGCCAAGGCGATAGGGCTGCAACCTTATGACTTTCTCGCCCATGCGCCGATGCTCTCGATCACCATTATCGTGGCATGGCAGTGGCTGCCGTTTGCGACGCTGATCCTGCTGACCGCGTTGCAATCGCTCGATTCCGAGCAGCTGGAGGCCGCCGAGATGGACGGCGCCGGTGCGCTGTCGCGGTTCTTCTACATCATGCTGCCGCACCTCGCGCGCGCCGCGACCGTCGTGATCCTCATTCAGACGATCTTCCTGCTGTCCACCTTCGCGGAAATCCTCGTGACCACGAATGGCGGCCCGGGCAACGCGTCCACCACTCTCACCTACCTCGTCTATGTCCAGTCGCTGCTGCAATTCGACGTGGGCGGAGGCGCAGCGGGCGGTGTGATCGCCGTGATCCTCGCAAATATCGTCGCGATCTTCCTGATGCGGATGATCGGCAAGAACCTGGAGGCGTAATCCAATGGCGCGCAAAATCTCCAACCGCCGCCGCGTGATCATGTCGGTGATCGCATGGGCGCTTGCCTTCGTGATCTTCTTCCCGATCCTCTGGACGATCATCCTGTCGTTCAAGACCGAGGGGAACGCGATCAAGGCGCCCTGGGACGTGCTGACCTCGTCCTGGACGTTTGACAGCTATCACGTCGTGCAGGAGCGCTCGAACTACTTCCGCCACTTCATGAACTCGGTGGTGATCTCGTTTGGCTCCACCCTGCTGGCGCTGGTCATCGCGATCCCCTCGGCCTGGGCCATGGCCTTCGTGCCGGGCAAGCGCACCAAGGACGTTCTGATGTGGATGCTGTCCACGAAGATGATGCCCGCGGTGGGCGTGCTCGTCCCGATCTACCTGATGTTCCGCGACTGGGGGCTTCTGGATACCCGGATCGGTCTGGTCATCGTGCTGTGCCTGATGAACCTGCCGATCGTGATCTGGATGCTCTTCACCTATTTCAAGGAAATCCCGAAGGACATCCTCGAAGCCGCGCGCATGGACGGGGCGACGCTGGGGGGTGAGATCCTCTACGTGCTCACCCCGATGGCCGTGCCCGGTATCGCCTCGACGCTTCTGCTGAACGTGATCCTCGCCTGGAACGAAGCGTTCTGGACCCTGAACCTGACTGCGGCGAAAGCCGCCCCCCTCACCGCTTTCATTGCCGCCTATTCCAGCCCCGAAGGGCTGTTCTACGCGAAACTCTCTGCCGCCTCGACGCTCGCTATCGCACCGATCCTGATCCTCGGCTGGTTCAGCCAGAAACAGCTGGTGCGTGGCCTGACCTTCGGCGCCGTGAAATAAGGAGCTAAACCCATGGGACAGATAACCCTCAAGGGCGTCCGCAAGGCCTTCGGCGATGTCGAGGTCATCCCCCCGCTCGATCTGGAAATCAACGATGGCGAGTTCGTCGTCTTCGTCGGCCCCTCGGGCTGCGGCAAATCCACCCTTCTTCGCCTGATTGCGGGCCTGGAAGATGTCTCCGGCGGTGAAATCGAGATCAACGGTCAACCGTCGGCCGAACTGCCCCCCGCCAAGCGCGGTCTGGCGATGGTGTTCCAAAGCTACGCGCTCTACCCGCATATGTCGGTGCGCAAGAACATCGCCTTCCCGCTGAAAATGGCGAAGCTCGATCAAGCGGCGGCGAAGGAGAAGGTCGACAATGCCGCGCGCATTCTCAACTTGACCGACTATCTCGACCGCCGTCCCGGCCAGCTTTCGGGCGGTCAGCGTCAGCGGGTCGCGATCGGCCGCGCCATCGTGCGTGAACCGGCGGCGTTCCTGTTCGACGAGCCGCTGTCGAACCTTGATGCGGCGCTGCGCGTGAACATGCGTCTTGAGATTTCCGAGCTGCACCAGAAGCTCAAGACCACGATGGTCTATGTGACGCACGATCAGGTCGAGGCAATGACCATGGCCGACAAGATCGTCGTGCTGCAGGCTGGCCGGATCGAACAGGTCGGCTCTCCGCTCGAGCTGTATCGCACGCCGCGCAACAAGTTCGTCGCGGGCTTCATCGGCTCGCCCAAGATGAACTTCATCGAAGGCGACGAGGCCGCGAAATACGGGGCCGACAGCATCGGCATCCGCCCCGAGCATATCGAGGTCTCCACCACGGAAGGCGCGTGGAAAGGCACCGTCGGCGTCTCCGAGCATCTGGGATCGGACACGTTCCTGCATGTGGAGACCGAGTATGGCCTGATCAACGTGCGCGGCGGTGGCGAGATCGGCCTGCATGCGGGCGACAAGGTCTACCTGACGCCTGATCTGAGCCAGCTTCATAAATTCGACGCGCAAGGGCAGGCAATCTGATGCGACTGAAAGGCAAACGCGCCCTGATCACCGGCGCCGCGCGCGGGATCGGCCGCGCCTTCGCGGAGAAATACATCGCGGAAGGGGCCGAGGTCGTGATCGGCGATATCGACATCGCGCGGGCCGAAGACACCGCAGCCGAGATCGGTGCTGTCGCTCTGAAGCTCGACGTGACCGACCCGGCCAGCATCGACGCCGCGATGGAGAAGATGCGCGCCTCGGGCGGGATCGACATCCTGATCAACAACGCAGCGATCTTCACGGCGGCCCCCCTCGTGGAGATCACCCACGAAGACTACGCCCGCGTCTTCAAGATCAATGTCGAAGGCACGCTGTTCATGATGCAGGCGGCGGCGAAAGAGATGATCGCGCAAGCCCGTGGCGGCAAGATCATCAACATGGCGTCTCAGGCCGGGCGGCGTGGCGAGGCTCTGGTGGCGGTCTATTGCGCCTCCAAGGCCGCGGTCATCAGCCTCACCCAATCGGCGGGGCTGAACCTGATCGAACACGGCATCAACGTGAACGCGATCGCACCCGGCGTGGTCGACGGAGAGCATTGGGACGGCGTCGATGCTTTCTTCGCGAAATACGAGAACAAACCCTTGGGCCAGAAGAAAAAAGAGGTGGGCGAAGCCGTCCCCTTTGGTCGCATGGGCACGGCTGCCGATCTGACCGGCATGGCCGTTTTCCTCGCCTCGGACGAGGCCGAATACATCGTCGCCCAGACCTACAATGTCGACGGCGGAAACTGGATGAGCTGATATGACACTTTCCAACGACACCCTCTCCGAGCTTCCCGCAGACGTGGCGCGCCCCGGTTACGACCGTGCGGCGCTCACCCCCGGCATCGTTCATATCGGCTGCGGCAATTTCCACCGGGCGCATCAGGCGGTCTATCTCGACGATCTGTTCAACCTGGGCGAAGGCCATGACTGGGCGCTCATGGGCGCGGGCGTGCGCGCGGGCGATGCGAAGATGCGCGAGGGGGTGCTGGCGCAAGACGGTCTGTATAGTGTGATCGAATTGGACCCGGCGGCAAAATCGGCGCGCGTGATCGGCTCGATGGTCGGTTTCGCCGAGGTCGCCTCGGGCAACGCCCCGCTGATCGCCGCGATGTCGCAGCCCAGCGTGCGGATCGTGTCGCTCACCGTGACCGAGGGCGGCTATTACATCGACCCCAAGACCGGGACGTTCAGCCCGACCCATCCCGACATTCAGGCCGATGCGGCCAATCCCGACGCCCCCGAGACCGCCTTCGGCGCGATCATTGCGGCGCTGAAAGCGCGCCGTGCCTCGGGTGTGCCGCCCTTCACCGTGATGTGCTGCGACAACGTCCCCCATAACGGCCATGTCACGCGCGATGCGGTTTGCGGGCTGGCGGAGCTGTCCGATCCGGAACTGAGCGCATGGATCAAGGCCAATGTCGCTTTCCCGAACTCGATGGTGGATCGGATCACCCCCGCAACCGGCCCGCGCGAACGCGCATTGGCCCAAAGCTTCGGGATCGAAGACGCCGCCCCCGTCACCTGCGAGCCCTTCCGCCAATGGGTCATGGAGGACAATTTCCCTGCAGGCCGTCCGGCGCTGGAGAAGGTCGGCGTGACCTTCACCGATGCGGTCGACCGGTTCGAGACGATGAAAATCCGCATTCTCAATGGCGGGCATGCGATCATCGCCTATGCCGCCGGTCTGCGCGACATCGAATACGCGCATGAGGCGATGGCCGACGATCAGATTCGCGCCTATCTCGACAAGATCGAGACGACCGAGATCCTGCCCATCGTGCCGCCGGTGCCGGAGACAGATCTCAATGATTACAAACAGCTGATCCTCGATCGCTTCTCGAACCCGGAAGTGGCCGACACGATCCGCCGCCTGTGCCTCGATGGTTCGAACCGGCAGCCGAAGTTCATCATCACTTCGATCAACGACTGCGTCGCACAAGGTCGCGATTGCACCGGGCTGATCCTCGAAAGCGCGCTGTGGTGCCGCTATTGCTACGGCACCAGCGAGACCGGGGCGGAGATCGCGCCGAACGATCCGAACTGGGATCACCTCGTCGCGCAGTCGAAGCTGGCGAAGGAACGTCCCGCCGCGTGGCTGGAAATGTCGGAAATCTACGGCGATCTGGCCGAGAATGCCGAGGTCGTGGCGAAATTCACAGCACTTCTGAACGACGTCTGGGCCCGCGGCTCGGAGTCTGTGATCGCGGATTATCTGGCGGGCTGACGGCCCGCCCCCTTCCCTCCATGCTCCCCCCTTGCAAAACTCTCGCAAGGATTCGAAATTAAACGGGTGTTCAATTCATCCGGTTGAGGTCGAGCCTTTGCCGAAAGTGAGCTCGGGGAGGAGTTTCATGGACTACGCGCTCAGCGAGGAACAGCAGGCCATTTTCGATATGGCTTACGCCTTCGGGCAAGACGAGATCGCCCCCCATGCCGAGGCGTGGGAAGAGGCGGGCACGATCCCGAAAGAGCTCTGGCCGAAAGTGGCCGAGCTGGGTCTGGGCGGCATTTACGTCTCCGAAGACTACGGCGGATCTGGCCTGTCGCGCCTCGATGCCACGCTCGTCTTCGAGGCGCTGGCGATGTCCTGCCCCGCTGTCGGCTCGTTCCTGTCGATCCACAACATGTGCGGCGGCATGATCGACAAGTTCGGCTCGGACGAGGACAAGGCGCGCTGGCTGCCCGATCTGGTCAGCATGAAGAAAGTCTTCTCCTACTGCCTGACCGAACCGGGCTCGGGCTCGGACGCGGCGGCTCTGCGCACCAAGGCCGAGCGTTCGAACGAGGGCTGGGTGCTCAACGGCACCAAGGCGTTCATCTCGGGCGGCGGCTATTCGGATGTCTATGTGACGATGGTCCGCACCGGCGATCCGGGGCCCAAGGGCATCTCCACCGTGGTCGTCGAGGACGGCGCGCAGGGGCTCAGCTTCGGCGGGTTGGAGCGCAAGATGGGCTGGAAAGCCCAGCCGACCGCGCAGGTGCAATTCGACGATTGCCACATTCCGGCGGAGAATCTGCTGGGCGAAGAGGGCAAAGGTTTCAGTTATGCGATGGCAGGCCTCGATGGCGGGCGTCTGAACATCGCGGCCTCCGCCCTGGGCGGCGCGCAGGCCGCGCTGACCAAGACGCTGGCCTATATGGGCGAGCGCAAGGCCTTCGGCAAATCGCTCGATCAGTTTCAGGCGCTGCAATTCCGCCTCGCCGAGATGGAGGTGAAACTGGAATCCGCGCGCACCTTCCTGCGTCAGGCCGCATGGAAGCTCGACAACAAGACCCATGATGCGACGAAGTTCTGCGCCATGGCTAAACTCTATGTGACGGATGCCTCATTCGATGTGGCAAACCAATGCCTGCAATTGCATGGTGGTTA
Organism: Thioclava sp. F28-4; assembly: GCF_002020045.1. Classification (NCBI taxonomy): domain Bacteria; kingdom Pseudomonadati; phylum Pseudomonadota; class Alphaproteobacteria; order Rhodobacterales; family Paracoccaceae; genus Thioclava; species Thioclava sp. F28-4. The sequence goes on from NZ_MPZQ01000001.1 coordinate 206,082, forward strand.
CGGCTATCTTGCCGATTACGGGATCGAGAAGCTCGTGCGCGACCTGCGCGTGCACCAGATCCTTGAAGGCACGAATGAAATCATGCGGCTGATCATCAGTCGCGCGATGCTGGCGGAGCGTGGATGACCGAAGAAACGATGATCGCAAGGAAAGAAGGTCGCGCCGGACGGCTGACCTTCAATCGACCCAAGGCGCTCAACGCGCTCGATCACGACATGGCCATGGCGATCGAGGCGGCGCTCGACGCGTGGCGCGACGACCCGGAGGTCGATCTTGTCATAATCGACGCGGTGGGTGATCGCGCCTTCTGCTCGGGCGGCGATATCGCCGCCGTCTATCGGGCCGGGATTGCGGGCGACTATGCGCCGGGGCGCGATTTCTGGCGCGACGAATACCGGATGAACGCCAAGATCGCGGAATATCCCAAACCCGTCGTCGCCTTCATGCAGGGCTTCGTGATGGGCGGCGGCGTCGGCGTCGGCGGCCATGCGAGCCACCGGGTCGTTGGCGAGAGCACGCAGGTGGCGATGCCCGAAAGCGGGATCGGGCTGATCCCGGACGTGGGGGGCACGCTGCTACTGGCGCGCGCGCCGGGCCATGTGGGCGAATATCTCGGCCTGACCGGGGCGCGGATGAACGCGACAGACGCGCTGTACGCGGGGTTCGCCGATATGTTCGTGCCCGAGGCCGATTGGGACGATCTGAAGACCCGGCTCATCGAGACCGGCAATATCGACATCCTACCCCATCCGCGCACCTCGCCCGAGCCCGGCAAGCTGGAGAGCCTGCGCCCCGAGATCGACCGGATTTTCTGGGCCGAGAACCTCGCTGCGATCGTCGCCAAGCTCGAGACCTCGGGCAGCGAGTTCGCCGAGAAGACCTACAAGACGGTGCTGCGCAATTCCGCGCTCTCGATGGAAGCGACGCTGCGCCTGATCCGCATGACCCGCGCCGAGAACACCATCCGCGCCGCCCTCACCCATGAGTTCCGCTTTACCTGGCGTGCGGCGGAGCTAGGTGATTTTCTCGAGGGCGTGCGGGCGCAGATCATCGACAAGGATCGCAATCCGCAATGGAAATACGCTCTGGATGCGCTGCCGGAAGAGGCGGTCGCGCAGATGCTGGAGCCGCTCGGCCCCGAATGGGCCATCTGGGAGGAGACACCATGAAAATCGCATTTATCGGGCTTGGAAACATGGGTGGGCCGATGGCGGCCAATCTGGTCGCCGCGGGTCACAAAGTGATCGGCTTCGACCTCACCGCCCCGCCGCCCGAGGGCGTGGGTCAGGCGACGACCGCAGCGGCGGCGGCGCAGGAGGCCGAGGTTGTCATCACCATGCTGCCCAATGGCCAGATCCTGCGCGACGTCGCCAAGGAAGTGATCCCGGCGATGCAGGAAGATGCGGTGCTGTGCGATTGCTCGACGGTCGACGTGGATAGCGCGAAAGCGGTCGCGGCGATGGCGGCGGAGCGCGGCCTCGGTTCGCTCGACGCGCCGGTCTCCGGCGGCGTGGGCGGTGCGACCAACGGCACGCTGACCTTCATGGTGGGCGGTGACGCGAAAAGCTTCGACATCGTGAAGCCGCTCTTCGACGTGATGGGCCAGAAAGCCGTGCATTGCGGTGAAGCGGGCGCAGGCCAGTCGGCCAAGATCTGCAACAACATGATCCTTGGCGTGACGATGATCGCGACCTGCGAAGCCTTCGCGCTGGCCGACAAGCTCGGCCTCGACCGTGAGAAGATGTTCGACGTGGTCTCGACCTCTTCGGGTCAGAGCTGGTCGATGAACACCTATTGCCCCGCGCCGGGCGTCGGGCCGCAATCGCCTGCCGACAACGACTACAAGCCGGGCTTCGCGGCCGAGCTGATGCTCAAGGACCTGCGGCTGAGCCAGCAGGCCGCCGAGAGCGCCGATGCCGACACGCCGATGGGCAAGCTCGCCTCCGCGCTCTACGCGGCTTTCGTGGAAGCCGAAGGCGGCAAGGGGCGCGATTTCTCGGCCATGCTGCCGCGCTTCGAGAAGCGCTCGCGCAGCTGAGCGGGGGCGCGTCACCGCGCCTCCCGCAGTTAATCCTTGCCGCTTGAGCTTGCGTAACAGTATCAAGATCAAAGGAAACTGCGCCACCGAAAGGGCTTTGCATGTTCAAGAACAATGTCGGCGGCATCGACCGCACTCTGCGCATCGTGATCGGGCTGGCCCTGATCATCGGCTTCTTCGTCACCCCGCCCGGCCCCTATCACTGGCTGTACTGGATCGGGTTGATCCCGCTTGCGACCGGGTTGCTGGGCACCTGCCCGCTTTATTCGATGCTGGGTGTCAATACCTGCAAGAAGTGACCCCTACGACCTAAGTTCGCCCTCGGGCGAGCCGGACCCCGCCGAAGGACCATGTGCCTTCGGCGGGGTCTTGCTTGTGAGAAGGTAAGGTACGTTTCCATCATGGAACGGCCCGGCAGGTATGGTCATTTATATCCCGAGACGCGCCTGAGGCGCTTATGGAAAGGAGAGGTCACATGAAACGCCTGACCCAGCTTACCCTCGCCGCCGCCCTCGGGGCGAGCCTTCTGCCCGGTGCGGCCCTTGCCGACGGGCATGGCCACGGCAAGTGGAAGAACGACCGCGGCCACGCGGAGCGCAATTACAAGGGCTGCCCGCCGGGGCTGGCCAAGAAGAACAATGGCTGTCGCCCGCCGGGCCTCGCCAAGAAGAGCTATCGCCATGACGACGAGCGCGATGACGCATGGCGGGACGCCGACCACCGCTGGCGTCGCGGCGACCGGATCATTGGTGACTACGTCCTGATCCGCGACCCGAATCGCTACGGGTTAAACGACAATCGGACCTACTGGCGTTCGAACGGATACGTCTATCAGGTCGACCGTCAGACCGGCGAAGTGCTCGCATTGATCGGACTCGCGCGTTCGATCCTCGGGAACTGACCGCGCAAACGCAGAAACGACGTTCAAAATGACGTTACGAAAAGTGAAGACCCGCGCGTGTTTGCGCGGGTCTTTCATATTTTCTGAAACCACCATTAGAATTTCTTTAAGCATTTTCAGCGCCCTAGCAAAACCGCCGGCACACAATCGCACACAAACGCGTGCATAGCGGTAATGCGGAATCTGCAATGGACCTTTTCGCCGCAATGCGGCATTTGGTCCACCAAGACGAAAGGAAACGCGCATGACTTATCTTCCCCGTATCGCGCTGATCGCGGTGATCGGTGCAGCCCTTACCCCGATGGCAGCTCTCGCAGATGGTCCGATGAGCGCCGCAGGTTCGAAACTCGCATCGAGCGTCTCGGTCGCGAACCAGGCAAATGCTGAAAAGCCCTCGGTTCGTAACGACCTTCTGTGGCAGGTTGGCCAGCAGATCACCGAGAGCCACGTTCGCCTCCGTCAGCCCGACGCATTCGGCCTGAAGGCTGACGCGACTTACTGGCGCTCGTTTGGCTACATCTACGAAGTCAGCCCCGAGAACGGCGAAGTGATCGCCCAGATCGGCAAAGCTTCGGACGTCGTCGGCTTCTGAGCCACAGTCCAGACGGAAAGTTACGAACGGGCGGAACCACTCCGCCCGTTTTTTCTTGTCCTCAAAAGCTTGGAGGACAGAAACATGCGTCGATTCTCAATTTCATTGCCCGATGGCATCTGCGTGGCTAGGCTTTCGTGATGAGGATCGTGACACGCCCGCTCGCCCTGATCGCGCTGTTCTGCGCCCTGCCCGCCCTCGCCTCCGCCGAAGGATCGGCGCAAGGGGTCCAAGTGATGCGTGGCGGCAAGATCGACATGGGCAATGCCACAGCCGAGACCAAGACCGCTGCAAAAGCCGCGCCGGAGTGCAAGACGCTCACGACGGGGGACACGTTCTGCAAGGTCGCCACGACCAACGGAACGGCGCGCTGGGTGCTGCAAGGCCAGATGGAGCCCGAGTTCAGCGTCGGCGACGACTTCCCGGTCTATCAGCACTCGATGATCCTGAACCTGCGCCGCTACGACCTGCCGATCGTGACGGGCGCCTGGCGCTACTACAGAGTACGCGGCGTGATCTACAAAGTGGGCGCGGAAGACCACAAGGTCATGGAAGTCATCGGGCGCACCGCGCAGCGCTGAGCCCGCGGTTACGGTCAAAGTCATCGGCGCGGCGGATCACTCCGCCGCGACCTTCACTCCCAGCATCTGCGCGAGGTAATGGCCGGTATGGCTGCGCGGGTTTTCGGCCACCTGCTCGGGGGTACCGACCGCCACGATCTCACCGCCGCCATCGCCGCCCTCGGGACCGATATCGATGATATGGTCGGCGGTCTTGATGACGTCGAGATTGTGCTCGATCACCACGACAGTGTTCCCCTGCTCCACGAGACTGTGCAGCACCTCTAGCAGTTTTCGAACATCTTCGAAGTGCAGACCGGTCGTCGGCTCGTCCAGAATGTACAAAGTGCGACCTGTGGCGCGTTTCGACAGTTCCTTGGACAGCTTCACCCGCTGAGCCTCGCCGCCCGAAAGGGTCGTCGCCTGCTGGCCGACCTTGATATAGCCAAGGCCCACCTCCATCAGCGCGTCCATCTTCTCGCGGATCGAAGGCACCGCCTTGAAGAACTCCTGCGCATCCTCGACCGTCATGTCGAGCACATCCGCGATGGACTTGCCCTTATACTGGATCTCGAGCGTCTCGCGGTTGTAGCGCTTGCCCTTGCAGGTCTCGCATTCGACATAGACGTCGGGCAGGAAGTGCATCTCGATCTTGATGACGCCATCGCCCTGACAGGCCTCGCAGCGCCCGCCCTTCACGTTGAAGGAGAAGCGCCCCGGCTTATAGCCACGCGCCTTCGCCTCCGGCAGACCGGCGAACCAGTCTCGGATCGGGGTGAAGGCCCCGGTATAGGTCGCCGGGTTCGAGCGCGGCGTGCGCCCGATCGGGCGCTGGTCGATGTCGATGACCTTGTCGAGATGCTCCAGACCCTTGATCGTGTCGCAGGGCGCGGGCGTCTGACGCGCGCCGTTGAGCCGCATCGAGGCGGTCTTGAACAGCGTCTCGATGGTGAGCGTGGACTTGCCCCCGCCCGAGACGCCGGTGACGCAGACGAACTTGCCCAGCGGGAACTCGGCCGTGACGTTCTTGAGGTTGTTGCCGGTCGCGCCCACCACCTTGAGCTTCTTCTTGTTGCCCTTGCGCCGTTCCGTCGGCACCGCGATCTCGCGCTTGCCGGACAGATATTGCCCCGTCAGCGAGGCCGCATCGGCGGCAATCTCGTCTGGCGTGCCGCGCGCGATGACCTGACCGCCATGGACGCCCGCGCCGGGGCCGATATCGAAGACGTAATCGGCATGGCGGATCGCATCCTCGTCATGCTCGACCACGATCACGGTATTGCCCTGATCGCGCAGGTTTTTCAGCGTCTGGAGCAGGCGGTCATTGTCGCGCTGGTGCAGACCGATCGAGGGCTCGTCGAGCACATAGAGCACGCCCGTCAGTCCCGAGCCGATCTGCGACGCCAGCCTGATCCGCTGGCTCTCGCCGCCCGACAGCGTTCCCGCCGCACGGCTCATCGTCAGATAATCGAGGCCCACATTCACGAGGAAGCCGAGACGTTCGCGGATTTCCTTGAGGATCGCCGTCGCGATCTCGTTCTTCTGGTTCGACAAGCTGCCCGGCACGGTGGCGACCCAGTCATGGGCCTCCTTGATCGACATCTCGACTACATGCCCCACATGCTTGTCGCCGATCTTCACTGCGAGCGCCTCGGGCCGTAGGCGATAGCCGCCGCAGGCATGGCAGGGGCGGTTGTTCTGATACCGCTCCATCTCTTCGCGCGACCAGGCGGAGTCGGTCTCGCGGTAGCGGCGCTCCATATTGGGGATGATCCCCTCGAAAGTGCGGCTGACCTCGTAGACGCGGCCGCCCTCGTCGAAGCGGAACTTGATCTCCTGATCGCCCGAGCCGCGCAGGAACAGCTCCTGCACATTCTCCGGCAGGTCCTTCCACGGCTTCTTCGGATCGAACCCGTAATGTTTCGACAGCGCCTCGATCGTCTGGGTGTAATAGGGCGACTTCGTCCGTGCCCATGGCGCCAGCGCCCCGCCCTGCACCGAGAGCGTCACATCGGGCACCATCAGGCGCTCGTCGAAGAACAGCTCGACGCCGAGGCCGTCACAGACCGGACAGGCCCCGAACGGCGCGTTGAACGAAAACAGGCGCGGTTCGATCTCGGGAATGGTGAAGCCCGAAACCGGACAGGCGAAGTTCTCCGAAAATGTCGTGCGTTCCGGCTCCCCCTCGCCTTCGCGGGGCGCGCTCTCGAAGATCGCGATACCGTCGGCGAGGTCGAGCGCGGTGCGGAAACTGTCCGCCAGCCGCGTCTCCATCCCCTCGCGCACGACGACACGGTCCACGACCACGTCGATGTTGTGGCGGAATTTCTTGTCGAGCGTCGGCGGTTCTTCCAGCTCGTAGAATTCGCCATTGACCTTCACGCGCTGGAAGCCCTGCTTGCGCAGCTCCATGAATTCCTTGCGGTATTCGCCTTTGCGGTCGCGCACGATCGGGGCGAGCAGATAGCCGCGCGTGCCCTCCTCCATCTGCATCACGATATCGACCATGTCCTGCACCTGCTGCGCCTCGATCGGCTCGCCGGTGGCAGGCGAATAGGGCGTGCCCGCGCGGGCGTAGAGCAGACGCAGGTAGTCGTAGATTTCAGTCACGGTGCCGACGGTGGAGCGCGGGTTCTTCGACGTGGTCTTCTGCTCGATCGAGATCGCGGGCGACAGGCCCGAGATGTGATCGACATCGGGTTTGCCCATCATGTCGAGGAACTGCCGCGCATAGGCGCTCAGACTTTCGACATAGCGGCGCTGCCCTTCGGCATAGATCGTATCGAACGCCAGCGAGGATTTCCCGGAGCCCGACAGCCCCGTGATCACCACGAACTGGTCGCGCGGAATATCGACATCCACGCCCTTGAGATTGTGCTCGCGCGCGCCGCGCACTTCGATGAACTTCAGTTCAGCCATCCACGCCCCCTTTATCACCAGCCCTAGATAGGTGTTTCCGTGCGAGTCTCCAATCCAAATCTGCGAACGAAATGTGAACTTTTGACTCTGCGCGGATGTCGCGCGCTTTCCGCGCGCCGCCTGCCCGCCTCGCAGCACGATCAAAATCGTGGCAGATCGGCATTAAATTCCATTTCTTGAATGTATTTTCGCTCCGTTCCGCGCTAATACTCTTGAAAGCCTCCCGGCATTTGCCACATGAGGCGGGAAACGGATCTTTCGGGTCCAGCGAACGCAAGAGGTATTGAGATGCTGAACTTCCTTCGTCCTTCCGGCGGTGGCCGCTTGGAAAAAATCTCGGCGAAAGACGCCGTGGCCAAGGCGAAAGCCGGCGAACTGACCGTCGTCGACGTGCGCGAGGGCATGGAAGTCAAAAGCTCGGGCAAGGCCAAGGGTGCGCTGCATATCCCGCTCGCGACGATCCGCATGAAGGCCGACCCGTCGAGCCCCGAGAAGCATCCCAAGCTGGACACGTCGAAGCCGGTCGCTCTGTATTGCGCCTCGGGCGCGCGTTCGGCAGGTGCGGCGCAGATGCTCGCCCAACTTGGCTACGAGCATGTCTATAACATCGGCGGTCTGGGCGACTGGCACGCGGGCGGTGGCGAAATCGAACGCTGATCGCGCGCTGCATCGCATGATTTTGAAGGGGTCCCGCCGGGGCCCCTTTTGTTTTGCGCGCCCCGCGGAATTGCGTGGGCGCGTCGCGTGCCTATATCGAGGCCGAGTGTTTTCGCGTGGAGATGATCACGATGGGATATGCCAAGACTGCGATGCTGATGGCGGCGATGACGGCGCTGTTCATGGGGTTGGGCTACCTGATGGGGGGCGCCACCGGCATGGTGATCGCGCTGATCTTCGCCGCCGGGATGAATGTCTATTCGTGGTGGAATTCGGACAAGATGGTCCTGCGGATGCATAACGCGCATCTGGTGGCGCCGGGCGACCGCGCGGGGCTGAATGCCCTTGTGGGCCAACTGGCGAAGAATGCCGACCTGCCGATGCCCGCCGTCTACCTGATCGACACGCCGCAGCCCAACGCGTTCGCCACCGGCCGCAACCCCGAGAATGCCGCCGTGGCGGTGACCGCCGGGCTGATGCAAAGCCTGTCGCGCGAAGAGCTGTCGGGCGTGATCGCCCACGAGCTAGCCCATATCAAGCACCGCGACACCGCGATCATGACGGTGACGGCGAGCTTCGCCGGTGCGATTTCGATGCTGGCGAATTTCGCGCTGTTCTTCGGCGGCTCGCGCGAGCGGATGGGGATCATGGGCACGCTGGCGATGATGTTCCTCGCCCCGATGGCGGCGGCGCTGGTGCAGATGGCGATCTCGCGCACCCGCGAATATGCGGCCGACAAGGAAGGCGCTGCTATCTGCGGCAATCCGCTCTGGCTGGCCTCGGCGCTGCAGCGGATCGAGGCGGGCGCGCGCCGGGTCGAGAATGTCGCCGCCGAGCGCAATCCCGCGACCGCGCATATGTTCATCATCAACCCGCTGAGCGGGCATGGCGCGGATAACCTGTTCGCCACCCACCCCTCGACCGAGAACCGCGTCGCCGCGCTGCGCCAGCTTGCGGGCGGTACGGGTGCGCGCCGGGAACGCGCGGCCCCTGCTCCGGCTACGGGCGATTGGAGCGGTGCGCGCTCCATGCCGAAGGTGCGGCGGAAGGGCAAGAACAGGCCTTGGTCATAACCGGCACGGGGCGACCAGCCCCGGGCCGCGCCCGAGCCTCCCCCCGGGAGGGCGCATTGGCGGTGTCAGCGCGGGCAGAGCCGACTTGCGGACTTGCGGGATAAACCGCCCGGCCACAGGCGACGCGCAGCGCCCACCCGAGGCTCGGGCGCGTCCCTTACCACGCAACGAAAAAGGCCGGGGTCTCCCCCGGCCTTTCCTATCTCTCGGCACATCCGATCAGAAGTGGATCGCGCGCCCGTAAGCGTCGAGCACCGACTCGTGCATCATCTCCGACAGGGTCGGGTGCGGGAAGACGGTGTTCATCAGGTCTTCCTCGGTGGTCTCGAGCTGACGCCCCACGACATAGCCCTGGATCAGCTCGGTCACTTCCGCGCCGACCATATGCGCGCCCAGCAATTCGCCGGTCTTCGCGTCGAACACGGTCTTCACCAGACCTTCGCTCTCGCCCAAGGCAATCGCCTTGCCGTTGCCGATGAAGGGGAAGCGGCCGACCTTGATGTCGTAGCCCGCCTCTTTCGCCTTCGCTTCGGTCATGCCGACCGAGGCGACCTGCGGCTGGCAATAGGTGCAGCCCGCGATCGAGCCCGGCTTGACCGGATGGGCGTGCTTGCCCGCGATCAACTCGGCGACCATCACGCCCTCATGGCTTGCCTTGTGCGCGAGCCACGGCGCGCCTGCGATATCGCCGATGGCATAGAGCCCGTCGACGCCGGTGCGGCAGTATTCGTCGGTCACGACATGGGTGCGGTCGACTTTAACGCCCGCCTCTTCAAGGCCCAGATCCTCGACATTGCCGACGATGCCGACCGCAGAGATCACGGTGTCGACCTCCAGCGTCTCGGTCTTGCCACCCTTGTCGAGCGTCGCGATGACCTTGTCGGCCTTGCGGTCGAGCTTGGTCACGGTGGTCTTCTCGCGGATCGTCATGCCCTGCTTCTCGAACTGCTTCTTGGCGAATTTCGAGATTTCCTCGTCCTCGACGGGCAGCACGCGATCCATCACCTCGACGACGGTCGTCTCGGCGCCCAGCGTATTGAAGAAGCTGGCGAATTCGATGCCGATCGCGCCGGAGCCGATGACCAGCAGTTTCTTCGGCTCATGCGGCGGGTTGAGCGCGTGCTTGTAGGACCAGACGCGCTTGCCGTCGGCCTCGAGCCCCGGCAGGTTGCGCGCCCGCGCGCCGGTGGCCAGCACGATGTTCTTGGCGGTCAACTCTTCGGTGCCCTTGTCGGTCTTGACCGAAACCTTGCCCTTGCCGGCCAGTTTCGCCGTGCCCATCACGACATCGACCTTGTTCTTCTTCAGCAGATGGCCGACGCCGGAGGCGAGCTGCTGCGCCACCCCGCGCGAGCGTTTCACCACCGCGTCGAGGTCATAGCCGAACTTCTCGGCGCTGAGACCGAAATCCTTCGCGCGCTCCATCAGGTGGAACACCTCGGCCGAGCGCAGCAGCGCCTTCGTGGGGATACAGCCCCAGTTCAGGCAGATGCCGCCCAGATGCTCGCGCTCAACGATCGCGACCTTGAGGCCCAGCTGTGCGCCTCGAATGGCGCTGACATAGCCCCCCGGCCCTGCCCCGATCACAATCATGTCGTAGCTTTTCGATGCCATGTCTTCCCTCCGGTCAGAAACTGGTTTGGCATTAAACTATTTTACGGACAGCTTCAACTCATCCGCATCCGCAAGCGCTTTGCGGTAGCCGCCCTGTTCCATAAATGCCTGTTCCTCGGGCGTCGTTTCGCGATCTAGCGCGGAATTGCGCCAAGGGAAGCGCCCGAACCGTTCGATCACTGAACGATGTGCGCGCGCATGGCGCAGGTTATCCTCCGAGCGCCAGCGCTCGGCGAACAGAGAGAACGCCCGGTCCTGATCGGCAAGTTCCTCGGAATGCATGAAAGGCAGATAGAAGAATTGCTGCAGCGGCGGGCCGATCTGCAGGTCGAACCCTTCGGCGATCGCGCGATCGGCATGGCGGCGCGCCATCGGATCGGTCTGAAAGGCGCGCGGGTCCTCGCGGAACATGTTGCGCGGGAACTGGTCGAGCAGCAGCAAAAGCGCGAGCGCGCCCTCCGCGTTACGCTCCCATTCGCTCAGCGCACCTTGCGAACCCACCTGCCAGAGCGGCGCATAGCGGCGCCGGATCGCGGCGTCGATCTGCTCGCTCGACTGATACCAGTATTTCTCGCCGACCTCGATACGCCAGAAGCGTATAATCTCGTTAATGCGATCCATGGTGACGGCCCTCCCCTGCCGTGCCTGCCCCGCCTGATCTTCAGATCATGGTAGGGCAAGCGCAGGGGCAGGCAAAGGGCCTTGCGTCAGCCGGTGGTCTCGGTGCGCTTGTCGGCCTCGGACGGCTCGTCCGCATCTGCCTCGGCTTCGGCCTCCGCTTCCGCTTCCGCTTCTTCCTGAGCGACTTCGAGACGGGCCTCGACCGCGACCGCCGTCGCCGTCGGCGAGAGCAGCGTGTAGGAGCCGGTCTCGTCCGCCGAAGGCGCTTCGCGGCGCGTCATCCGCCATGCCGCATAGCCCGCGATCCCGGCACAAAGCACCCCGATATAGAGGAAGAACCCGCCCGGTCCCATGACGCTCATGAGCCAACCGGTCACCAGCGGCCCCGCCACCGCACCAAGCCCGTTGATGAACATCAGCCCCGCCGAAGCGGACGCCATATCGGAATAATCGAGATAGTCGTTCGTGTAGGCGATCAGCAGCGAATAGAGCGGGTTGGCCACACCGCCGATCAGCGCCGCCCCGATCAGCAGCACCCAGAAGGGCGGGTTCGTCGCGAAGATCGCGAAGGTCACCACCGCACCTACCAGCGCCGCGCCCATGATCACGCGGCGCCGATCCATCCGGTCCGAAGCCCATCCGATCGGAAATTGCAAGAAGAGGCCGCCCACGTAGATCGCCGCCACGAAGGCCGAGATCTGCTTCACGTTGAGCCCTTCGGCGGTGCCCCAGACCGAGGCCATGCCGAACATCGCCGAGATGATGCCGCCCAGCAGGAAGATCCCCACCATGCCCAGCGGCGAGGCTTCCCAGAGCCGCCTGAAGGTCATGCGCTGGATCGTCTCGAAGCTGGGAGCGGGCGAGGCCGCGAGCAGGATCGGAGTGAAGGACAGCGACACCAGCACCGAGGGGATCACGAAGAGGAGATAGCCCGCCGGATCGCCCACGTTCAGCAGCGCCTGCGCCGTGACGATGCCGAACATCTGCATGATCATGTAGAGCGACAGCGCCTGCCCGCGCGTCTCGTTGGTCGAGCCCGCGTTCAGCCAGCTTTCCGCCGTGATATACACGCCCGAGAAGGAAAAGCCGATCAGCACGCGCAGCGCCACCCAGGAGGGCCAGTTCGGGAAGGCGGCATAAAGGACGAGGATCGCCGAGATCAGCGAGCCGAGCGCCGCGAAGACCCGCACGTGACCGACGCGCGCGATCATCTCCGGCACCATGCGCGACCCGAACAGGAAGCCCGCGAAATAGGCCGACATGACGAGCGACATATAGAAAGTGTCGATACCCTCGATCTTGCCGCGGATACCAAGCAGCGTGCCCTGCATCCCGTTGCCGACCATCAAGAGCATGATGCCCAGCAAAAGCGGCCATGTCTGGCGCAGCACTAACAACATGTCTTGGACTCCCGGGGACTGATTTGGATTGCGTCGTGTCGCGGCATCTAGTCCGCAGCGAAGACATTTCCAAGCCCTGAAAGCGACTCTACGGAATTAGAAGCGACGCATCGCCGTAAGAGAAGAAACGATAGCCCGTCTTAACCGCATGATCGTAAATTTCGCGTATACGGTCCTGGCCCATCAAAGCCGAGACCAGCATCAGCAGCGTCGATTTCGGCAGGTGGAAATTCGTCATCAGCGCATCGGTGATGCGAAACTCGAAGCCGGGATAGATGAAGATGTCGGTGGCGTCGCGGAAAGGCACGATATGGCCTTTCGCGCCACCCTCGGCGCGCGCGGCGCTCTCGATCAGGCGCAGCGCGGTGGTGCCGACCGGAATGACGCGGCCGCCCGCCTGTTTGGTCGCGTTGATCTCGGCTGCCGCCTGCTCGCTGACCTCGCCCCATTCGGCATGCATCTTGTGGGTGGTGACGTCCTCGACCTTCACCGGCAGGAAGGTGCCCGCGCCGACATGGAGCGTGACTTCGGTGAACTCCACGCCCTTGGCGGCCAGCGCCTCCAGCAGCTCGCGGGTGAAATGCAGGCTGGCCGTGGGCGCCGCGACCGCACCGGAATGGCGCGCGAAGACGGTCTGGTAGTCGCGCTTGTCCTCGTCATCGGGCGCGCGCAGCGCCGCGATATAGGGCGGCAGCGGCATCGCGCCCGCCTCGGCCAGCGCCGCGTCGAAATCCTCGCCCGACAGGTTGAAACTGAGCCGCAGCTGGCCGTTCTCGATCGCCTCGACCCTGGCCGAGAGCGCGTCGGAGAAGACGATCTCCTCGCTTTCCTTCACCTTGCGCAAAGGCTTGGCCAGCGCCGACCATTCGCCGCCCGGTGCGGGTTCCAGAAGCGTCACCTCGACCTTCGCGACCACCTCGCCCTGCGCGCTTTGCCGGGTCCGGGTGCCCGCCAGCCGCGCCGGGATCACCTTGGTGTTGTTGAGCACCAGCCGGTCGCCGGGGCGGAAGATGTCGATCAGATCGCGCACATGGCGGTCGTGGATCGCATCGCCCTCGGCCAGCAGCAGCCGCGCCGCATCGCGCGGGCGCGCAGGTCGCGTCGCAATCAGCCCCTCGGGGAGCTCGAAATCGAAATCGTCTAGCTTCATCGTCAGCCTTATTCGCTCAGCACCTTGGGCGGCCCCGCCCGGAACAACTCGCGCAGACCGCCCGGCGCGAGCACCGAGAGCGGATTGATCGAGACCTTCGGCGCATCGGAGCTTCCGCGCAGCGAGTAGTTGAACCCGAAAAGCCCCTCGCCTTGCTTGGAGATGACCTGACCGATCCCGTTCACGAGATAGAAAGGCGAGATCACGCCCTTCATGTTCAGTGTCTTCGATTGCGGGTAATAGTTGCCCGTCATCGTCACCCCCATAGAGGCCCCCACGGCGGCGCCCCGTGTGACACTCACCCCGTTGGGCGTCAAGCGGAAGGCGCCGTCGACCGAGCTGAACAGGATGCCATCGCCGCTGAGCTGCTCCAGCAGCCCCACGCCCGAGGCCGCGGACAGCAGCGAGGCCAGAACCGGCGCGTCCTTCACCCGCAGGTTTGCGACCGTGAGCTTGCCGTCATAGCTTTTCTGCCCAAGCGGCGTCAGCACCAGCGCGCCCTGCCCGCCGCGGGCCTTGGTGAAGATCCCGGTCGCCGCCAGCGCGCGGCCTGCGTCGCGGGTTTGCGCGCGCACCGCGACGCGCCCGCCCGCAGCCGGGATCACCGTGCCGTCGATCGGCGCGCTGCCGTTCAACTGCCCCTGGAACCGGCCCGAGAGACCGCCCCGCGTGTTGAAATCGCCCCGGAAGCCCGTCAGCGCGATGCCATCCGTGATCTGCACCCGGTCGAGGGCCGCGCTGATCGCCGTGCCGGCACCGCCCGCGCTAGCACCCGCACCACCGCCCAAATCCGCCTTGGCGAGGTCCAGCCTGCCCGAGGTGACATTCACTTTCGGCGGGCGCGCCTTGCCCTGACCGATCAGATCGACGCTGCCGGTGAACCAGTTGCCGACGCTCAGGCTCGAGAACCGCGCCCGGTTCAGCCCGCCGCCCTTGTTCAAGGTGATGTCGCCCTGCGTCTTCAGCCCCGCAGCACTCAGCGACAGGCTGTCGACCTGCGGCGGCGCGCCGAGCGTGCCGGACATTTTCAGATCGCCCGCACTGCCCGGCGCTTTGCTCCAGCCGATTTCCGGGATCGACAGGCGGATCCCCTGCAACGCGCTCGCGAAAGTGAACCGCGTCGGTTGATCCTTGCGCAGCTCGAGCGCGATACGGCCCTTACCCGAACCGCGCACCATGCCGTTGGGCAGCGCAATCCCCAGCCGGTCGAGCCCATCGGGGCTGACATCGACCGTGCCCGCGACCTCCGAGCGCCCCTTGTTCTCCGGCCCGAATTTCTGCGTCCAGGCGGCATCGAACCCGACACCGGACAGAGTGCCCTTGCCCGAGATCGTCATCCCTTGGGGATCGGCCTTCAGCGTCAACAAATCGGACCGCAGCGGCCGGTCGGGCACCAGCGTGTCGCTCTTTACTTCGGTCAGCCGGGCGGTCACGTCGAAATCGATCTCGTCCTGCGGCACATTGGGCTTCAGCGGCAAGCGGATCACCGAGCGCGCCTCGGCCCAGCCCTGCGCCACATCGGTGCTCATGCCCGCCTTGCTTAGGAATTCGAACGGCGGCTGGTCGAGGAGCGACAGAGCCGCCGGGATCGGCGAGCGCGTCATCAGCGTGACCTTCGCCGGGGCGGGCTTGATACGGATATCGGGGACGATGAGTGACGAACCCGTCACCTCGATCCGCCCGCCCGACGGCGCGGTCACATGCCCCTCCTCGACCTTGAGCGCCTGTCGCGTGTCGATGATCGTCGCGAAACCTCGGCCCTGCTGCACGGGCGGCAGCGTTTTGATGATCCGCACATCCGCGCCCCGGAACTCGTAGCCGAGCGCCAGTTTCGGCTGCGCGCCCGGCACGAGCCGCAGCGCCACGCGGGCATTGCGCAGCTGGCCCGTGGTCACGTTCTTCTCGAGCCATTCGCGGGTCTTCGGCACCACCGCGGGCGGCCAGAGCGCGAGCAGCTTGGTCTGGTCGATCTGGTCGATCCCGGCATCGAGCGCGACTTTCCAGCCGTCCTTCTCGGCACTGACCTTGCCGCGCGCCGAGATCGTCGTGTCGCCCTGGTCGTTGAGTTCCAGCTGGCCGATATCGATACGGAACGGATCTAGGTTCAGCCGGAAATCGACCGCACCTTGCGCGAATTGAACCGGGCTCTCGAACAGACCTGCCGGATCGAGCTGGAGATCGGAAATCGCGATCTGGCCGACGATCTTCTGCGGCACGCCGCCTTCGAGATCGCGCAGATAGGTGTGTCCCGCCGCCTTCAGGCGCAGCGCCCGGCTATTGAGCGAAAGCGTCGAGACCTCGACGCGCTGCCGTTTCGGATCGTAGTTGAGATAGAGCTTGCCGTTCTCGATCGGGATCGGGTTCACGCCCTCGTTGGGCCGGATCGCGCCGCGCCCGATTTCGAGCATCGCGTTCATCCCGGTCAGTTCGCCCTTGTCGTTGAGCCCCGAGCGCAGCGCCCCCGAGATCGGCGCATCGAGCACGCCGAGCGCCGCGAGCGCCGGGGCCTGAACCGCCAGATCGCGCGCCGGAAGCGCAGTCACCGCGGCCCCGAAACTGGCTTCGCGGCTGGCTTTCTGCGTGGTCATCGACAGCGCGACCTGCGCCGGTTTCGTCTGCCCGCTGCCCAGATCGAACCCCAGCGCGACCGAGATTTCACTGTCGCTTTGAGTCAGCTTGAAGCGGCCATCGGTGACCTTCCAGAGCCGGTCGAGCCGCTCGTCCATCAGCCGGATTTGCAGGTCTTCCGCGCTGATCTGCTGCAGCCGGGACAGCGCCGGAACCTCAAGAGTTTTTTCAAAGGTCTCAATGAGATCGGAAGCGTTGTTCAAGTCGATATTGGCGAAGCGATTGCCGCCACCGAAATCGAGATCCAGATTACCGTCGGGCAGACGATGCAGCGACAGGCTCGCCCCGCGCAACCGAAACGAGCGCGGCTCCACCCGCCCGCGCAGCAAAGGCTCCGCCCAGAGCGTCATGCGCAATTCCGGCAGGACCGCGATCGGCAGACCCGAGGGCCGCTCCAACCGCACTGTGTTCAGCCGGATCCGGGGGCGGATGCCATCGTCGATGTAAAGGTCGATCCCGCCGGACAGCCGGACCCGCATCTGGCCCTGCAAGGCGTCATTGGCGCGGGTCTCGATGCGCGCGACGATCCATTGCGGCACGGCGACCGCGCGATGCGTGATGACGAGAAAGGCGCCGGCAGCCACGACCCCGAGAAACAGGAAGCTGAGAACGAGGAGCAGACCGGTGCGGGCACGGCGACCGCGGCTCACCGGAGTCGCTGCCCCGGGCTGGGTCTCGGCTTCGGGTTTGGGCGTCTCGGCATCGTTCAACGACGCATCGCCCGCCCTTTCGGGCGCGCCGGACGTTTCGCGACTATCGGGACGCTGTCTCTCCATACCGTTCGTCTTGCGCCCGTTGGATCGGGGCTTTTTCTCCCTCGGCGGCGGCGCGTGCCGACCCCGTCTCTTATGCCGGGCCCACCGCGCGCGGTCTTGCCCGGGTCTCCTGCCTCGTGGTTAAGTCTCGCGCAAGCGGGCGTGGAAAGTAAGCCCCGAAACTGCAAGGAGGTTCCCCAATGATCGAGACAGGCGAAAAAGCGCCGGAGTTCACCCTTCCCGCTACGGGCGGCAAGAGCTTCGAAACGCTCGGAAATCCGATCACGGAAGACGGCAATCTGACGCTGTCGGCCTTTGCGGGCCGTCCGGTCGTGCTGTATTTCTACCCCAAGGACAACACGCCCGGCTGCACCACCGAGGCGCTCGATTTCACCCGGCTCGCCCCGGATTTCGCCGAGGCCGGCGTCGTCGTCATCGGCATTTCGAAAGACAGCCTGAAGAAGCACGAGAATTTCTGCGCCAAGCATGATCTGGGCATCTATCTCGCCTCGGATGATGGTGGCGAGACCTGCGAAAGCTATGGCGTCTGGGCCGAAAAATCGATGTATGGCAAAACCTTCTGGGGCATTGTTCGCGCGACTTTCCTGATCGGCGCGGACGGCAACGTCGCGCGGGTTTGGCCGAAAGTGAAAGTCAAAGGCCACGCCGAAGAGGTGCTCGAAGCCGCCCGCGACCTGGGCTGAGCCGCCCCTCGGGCGCAGCGCCCCGCATGGCACCCCGGCGGGCGGCAGATTTCGCGCCGCGGGGGCGTCGTGCGGCGCGCGCCCATCGGCAAGTGCGGATCACACCAACGTGACGCCCAGATGACGAGCTGGGACGAAACCGCCGGGCCACCCTCCCTTTTGGGCAGAAAACCGCTCATACCGCGCGCGCGAGGGAACCGTGACCAAATGCGAGGGGGAAAGAGGTTGCCCGGACCTGCCCCCCTTGGTAATCCCATTGCTCAAGGGCGGAGGACTTATCCACAAGCAGGACGGGTGCGCCGCCGCAAGTGACGTGCGGCCCCGTGGCCGCGCTTGATCCGCAACAAACACAGGACCGACCGGCTTGCCTAGACGCATTCTCGACCGCCTGAACACCCGTCTCGAGCGCATCCTGCCCGAACAGCGGCTGTTTCTGAAATCAGACAGCGCCACGCGGTTCGTCCGACTGCGCCCCCTCACCCAAGCGAGTGTACTGGCGATCGGCGCAGGTGTGTTCGTGTGGTCGATGGCCGCAACCTCGATGCTCTTCATCGACGGAATTTCCTCCGGCGGGGCCGAGCAGAACGACAAGGTCGCGAAACTCGCCTTCGAGCGCCGCCTCGACGCGCTCTCGCAAGAGCGCGACGCCCGCGCCGCCGAAGCCCTTGCCGCACAGGACCGTTTCCAGACCGCCCTCGAGCAGGTCTCGAAGATGCAGTCCACTCTGCTCGCCTCGGAAGAACGCAAGCGCGAGCTGGAAACCGGGATCGGCGTGATTCAGGCGACCCTGCGCCGCACCATGGACGAGCGCGACACCGCCCGACTGGCGTTGGCCAAAGCCGAGGGCAAAGGCCCAGACGCGGGTCCGACGCCGATCGCCCGCGCCGAGGACATGGAAAAGACGGTCGATATGCTGTCCACCGCGCTCGGCGAGACCGCGAAGGAACGCGACACGGCGAATGCCGATGCCAAGACCGCGCAGCTGCAGATGGACAAGATCGCCCTGCAGAAGCGTCTCCTCGAACAGCGCAACGACGAAATCTTCACCACGCTCGAAGGGGCGGTGAAAATCTCGATGGAGCCGCTCGACAAGGTCTTCAAACAGGCGGGCATGGATCCCGATCACGTCCTCAAGGAAATCAAGCGGGGCTATTCGGGCACCGGCGGGCCGCTCTCGCCGATCTCGCTCTCGACCAAGGGCACCGCCGATCTCGATGGCGACACCGCGCGCGCCGAGAACATCCTGCGCAAGCTCGACGAGATGAACATGTATCGCATCGCCGTCGACAAGCTGCCCTTCTCGATGCCCGTGAAGGCACATTTCCGCTTCTCGTCGCCCTTCGGCTGGCGCTGGGGCCGGATGCATGAGGGCGTCGATATGGCCGCCCCGATCGGCACCAAGGTCTATGCGCCCGCTGATGGCGTCGTGATCGCCGCCGAACGCGAGCGCGGCTATGGCAATATCGTCAAGATCCGCCACGAGTTCGGCATCACCACCCGCTACGGCCACCTCAACAAATTCCACGTGAAAGTCGGGCAAAAAGTGTCGCAAGGCGAGTGGATTGCTGATATGGGCAATACCGGACACTCCACGGGACCGCATCTGCACTACGAGATCCGGCTCGGAGGCAAGCCAATTAACCCGATGACCTTCATCAAGGCTGGTAAGAATGTTTTCTAAATCGAAAATCCATGAACCGGGCCCCAAGGCCGACGGCGACAAGCCCAAAACCGGTGAGAGCTCGACCGCTCCGAGCCGCCCGACGTCCAGCTCGAGCGACTACACGCCGAGCGCCGCGCCGCGCTCGAAGCCCGCGCCCTCGGTTCTCTCCTCGGACCTGACCATCACCGGAAACGTCAAGACGACCGGCGACATCCAGATCGAAGGCACCGTCGAAGGCGACATCCGCGCCCATCTGCTGACCGTCGGCGAAAGCGCCACGATCAAGGGCGAGATCATGGCGGACGACGTCGTGGTCAACGGCCGCGTCGTGGGCCGTGTGCGCGGCCTGAAGGTGCGCCTGACCTCGACCGCACGCGTCGAAGGCGACATCATCCACAAGACCATCGCGATCGAGAGCGGTGCGCATTTCGAAGGTTCGGTACAGCGTCAGGACGACCCGTTGCAAACCGGTCAGGGCACGCGGAAACTCGCGCCCCCGGCCTCCGAGACCGCCGCCGCAGCGCCGGCGCCGACGGGTTCGGAACAGAAATAAAATCAGGCGATAGCCAGAGCAGGAGGGGCGGCCGATCGGGTCGCCCTTTTATTTTGCGCCGGTGCCATGTCCCGAGCGGGCAACAGGGGCGCTGCCCCTCTTCGCTTGCGCGAATTCACCCCGGGATATTTCGGCCAAGGCGAAAGCACGGGGCTTCTTTCGGCTTGGCCGAAATATCCCGGGGGGCGCGCGCAGCGCGCGGGGGCAGAGCCCCCTCTCCCCTTTGCAGCGCCCCTCCCCCAAACAAAAGCGCGCCGCGTGGGGATGCCACGGGCGCGCCCAGTTGGAATGGCGGAGCATCGGGCCGGAAGCAGCCCCTGCCCCGCTCGGGTTATTTCACGACCGTCTCCGGCCCCATCGCCATCGTCGGCAGCCATGTCGACAGGAACGGCACATAGGTGACAAGGATCAGGAAGACGAAGAGCACGGCGAGGAAGGGCGCGGCCGCTTTCACGACCCGCATGATCGGCATCCCCGCCACCCCGGAGGTCACGAAGAGGTTCAGCCCCACCGGTGGCGTGATCATCCCGATCTCCATGTTCACCACCATGATGATGCCGAGATGGATCGGATCGACGCCCAGCTCGATCGCGATCGGGAAGACCAGCGGCGCGACGATCAGGATCAGGCCCGAGGGCTCCATGAACTGACCGCCGATCAGCAGGATGATGTTGACGATCACGAGGAACATGATCTTGCCGAGGCCTGCGCCGAGGAGGGCCTCGGTGATCTTCTGCGGGATCTGCTCGTCGGTCAGCACGTGCTTGAGGATCAGCGCGTTGGCGATGATGAACATCAGCGTGATGGTCAGCTTGCCCGCCTCGAACAGCGTGTCGCGCGTGCCCTTGTGCCAGATCGCGGTGAAGATTGCCTGCGGCTTCTTCAGAAGCGAAGTTTTCTGCTCGCCCTCATCGAGCGGGCCCATGTCGCGATAGATGAAGTTCGCGACGAACCACGCATAGACGGCGGCGACGGCGGCGGCCTCGGTGGGGGTGAAGATGCCGCCCGTGATTCCCGGAATGCCGTAGAGGCCGACCATGATGATCGCGATCAGCATCAGGCCCCAGAACGCGTCGACGAAGCTTGCGGCGACCTCGCCCCAGCCTTGCCACTCGCCTTTCGGCAGGTTGCGCTTGATCGCGAAGAACAGGATCGTGGCCATCAGCATTACGCCCGCCATCAGGCCCGGAATGACGCCCGCGAGGAACATCCGGCCCACCGACACGTCGGTCGCCGAGGCATAGACCACCATCACGATCGACGGCGGGATCAGAATGCCCAAGGTGCCCGCGTTACAGATCACGCCGGCGGCGAAATCCTTCGAGTAGCCCACCTGACGCATCGCCGCGATGACGATGGAGCCGATGGCGACCACGGTGGCAGGCGACGAGCCCGAGAGCGCCGCAAACAGCATACAGGCGAAGACGCCCGCGATGGCCAGACCGCCCGGCAGGTGGCCCACCACGGCGATGGCGAAGCGGATGATGCGCTGCGCCACCCCGCCCGTCGACATGAAGCTCGACGCGAGGATGAAGAACGGGATCGCCAGCAGCGTCGCGTGATTGTCCATCGCGTCGTAGAGCGACTGCGCGATGGAGGCCAGCGAGGCGTCCGAGAAGATCAGCAGGAACAGCGTCGACGCGAGCCCCAGAGAGACCGCGATCGGCACGCCGATCAGCATGAAGCCGATCACCATCACGAAAAGGAACAGGATATCCATGCCTCAGTCACCCTTGTTGATATAGGCCACCTCGGCCACTTGGTCTTCGGCTTCGTGGCTCACGATCAGCGCCGCGCGGCTGCCCACGGCGACCCCGATTGCCGCCTGCACGAAGCGGATCAGCAGAAGCGTCACGCCGATCGGCAGGATCAGGTAAGGGATGAAGCGCGGCAGTTTGTCATAGGCCTCGCCCATGTTGAACCGATCCCCCAGCCAGACGGCGAGCCAATGCGCGATCGGCACCTGATCGGTCTCGTAGAAGGCGCGGTCGCGGGTGTCTTGAAAGCCCGTCGGGAACCAGCGGCCCGAGGTCTGCTCAAACCCGGCGAAGGGCGCCCAGTAATCCCATGCGCCTTTCAGCAGCAGTACCGCGTAGAGAATACACAGGCCCGCCGCGACGAGGCTCATGGCCTTGCGCGGCCCTGGGCGCAGCATGTTGATGATCGCATCGACGCCAAGATGCGCGGTCACTTTCACCGCGTAGCTCATGCCCAGCAGAACCAGCCAGGCGAAGAGGATCAAAGTCGTCTCCAGCCCCCAGATCAGCGAGGAGTTGAAGACGTAGCGCAGCACGACATTGACGAAGGTGATCACGGTCATCGTGCCGAGGATCAACGCGATCAGCGTCTCCTCCAGATGATGGATCGCCCGCGAAAACCCGTTGCGCGGCTCATAGCGCTGGCTCATGGCTCACTCCGGTCTGAGGTCGAGAGTTGAAAGTGGCGCGCGCGGGTGTGTGGGGGCCGCGCGCGCCGTGAGATCGGGCGACGAGTGGGGGTCGTCGCCCGTCCGTTCGGATCAGTGCTTGGCGTTGATCGCCTGCGCTGCGTCGATGTTTTCCTGACCGACGTCATCCTTGAACTGGTCCCAGACCGGCTTCATCGCGTCGACCCATTGCTGGCGCTGCTCGGGCGTCAGTTCGCGGATCGTCGCACCGGCGTCGAGGATCGCCTGACGGTTCTCTTCGTTCACCTGATTGATCGCGGCGTTACGCTCTTTGGTGACCCCGTCGAGGATCGACTTGATCTGGTCGCGCATCGCCGGGTCGAGGCTGTCCCACCAATCGACCGAGGTCACGACCATGTAGTCGAGCAGGCCGTGGTTAGTCTCGGTGATGCCGTCCTGCACCTCATAGAACTTCTGGCCGTAGATGTTCGACCAGGTATTTTCCTGCCCATCGACAACGCCGGTCTGCAGCGCGCCATAGACTTCCGAGAAGGCCATCGGCTGCGGCGAAGCGTCGAGCGCTTCCATCTGCGCGATCAGCACGTCGGAGGGCTGCACGCGGAACTTCAGACCCTTGGCGTCGCCCGGCACGAGCAGCGGCTTGTTGGCCGAGAACTGCTTGAGGCCGTTATGCCAGAAATCGAGGCCCAGCAGACCACGACGCACCATCGCCTCTTTCATATTCTGACCGATGTCCGAATTCTGGAATTCGTCCACGGCGTCCATGTTCTTGAACATGAAGGGCAGATCGAAGATGCGGTATTTCTTGGTGAAGGTCTCGAATTTCGAGAGGCTCGGCGCAGCCATCTGCACGTCGCCCTGCAGCATCGCTTCCAGCACCTGATCATCGTTGTAAAGGGTCGAGTTCGGGTAGACCTCGACGCAGGCCTTGCCGTCCATCTCTTCGTTCACGCGCTTGGCGAACAGCGCAGCCGCGATCCCTTTCGGGTGCTTGTCGGTGTTGGTGACGTGGCTGAACTTGATGACCATCTCGCCTTCGTCGCAGCCCGTCGGATCGGCCATTCCGACCGAGGCCGAAGCCATGAGAGCGAGCGCCGAAACGGCGGCGGTAAATTTCTTCATAATGTCCTCCCGGAATTCATGTCACGCCGGTCCTCCCCGGCATTGGGGTCAGCAAAAAGCCGCCGAGAGATGCGATCAACTGTTTCGTGAAACTCTTGTGAAAAAGGCATTATCTGCGCAAAATCAGGATCTTAGGAGGAACGCTTCACTAGGACGCGCGGAGGCGTGTGCGAAATCCCGCACAGATCGAACCGGATCAGTGCGAATCCTCGCCCGCCGCTAGTCCCGATACTCCTCGGGCCGAAGCCCGTGGCGCGCGAGCTTGTCGTAGAAGGTCTTGCGCGGCAGTTTCAGCGCCGCCGCCGCCTCGGTCGCATTGCCGCCCGCGCGGGTCAGCGCCTCGGCCAGCAGCGACTTCTCGACCGCCGCCATGCGCTCGGACAGACCAAGCTCCTCGGGCGGCTCCCCCGCCTCAAGGCCCATCGCGAAGCGCATCGCCTCGGACATCAGCGCACGGGCATTGCCGGGCCAGTCGCGCGCCATCAGTTGCGCGGTCATCTCGGGCGGGATTTCGGGGGCGCGCAGGTTGGCCTGCTCGCAGGCGGTAGCGACGTAATGGCGAAACAGCGCGGGAATATCCTCGGGGCGCTCCGACAGCGACGGGATGCGCACTTTCAACGCCTCCAGCCGCCAGTAGAGATCGGGGTGAAAACGCCCGGCCCGCGCTTCGCCCGGCAGGTCACGATAGGTGCCCGCGATCAGGCGCGTGGCGGGCCGTGTCTCCAAGAGTTCGATCAGCGCGAATTGCGCGGGGCGCGGCAGATCGGCCACCTCATCAAGATAAAGCGTCCCGCCCTCGGCCTGTGCGAAGCCCGCCTCCAGCGCTTCCACATCGAGGCCCGCCGCGGCGAGTTTCACGAAGGGCCGCCGCGCATTGGTCGAGAGCAGGTGGATCACCTCGGCAAGCTTGGAATTGCCCGCCCCCGGCGCGCCGGTGATCAGCACCTCGGCGCCCGAGCGCGCGGCGCGTCGGGCGGCTTCGCGCAAACCCTCCGCCACCGGAGAGCTACCCACCAAAATCCGCGCCGCCGCGTCGCCGCGCTTGCCCGCAGCCCGCGAGAACCGCGCCTCCATCACCCGCGCGCGGGTTTCCAGCGCCTTCTCGACAACGGCCAGCAAGTCTTTCCCCGTGCAGGGCTTTTCCAGAAAATCGAACGCACCCGCCGCCATTGCACGCACCGCCATGGGCACATCCGCCTCCCCGGTCAGCAGGACGACGGGCAGCTCGGCGTCGGCCTTCTGCACGAGATCCAGCAGCGCGAACCCGTCCTTGCCCGGCATGCGGATATCGGTGACCACGATCCCTTCGAACTCAGTCGAGATATGGTCCTTCGCCTCGATATAGCTGCCCGCAAGCGTCGGCTTCAGCCCTGCCAGTTCCAGCGTCTGGCCCAGCGCCTCGCGCACCGCACGGTCGTCATCGACAAAGAGAACCCGGCGCATCATGTCTCCACCTCGATCGGTTTGGGTTGGGCCGTGGCTTCGCGCAACTCGATAGTGAAACGCGCGCCGCCGCCGGACACATTCTCGCCCCGCAGGGTGCCGCCGAACCCTTGCACCAGCCCGTAAGAGATCGAGAGGCCGAGGCCAAGCCCCTCCGCCGATCCCGCCTCCTTGGTCGAGTAGAACGGATCGAAGATGCGGTCCGGATCGGCGATACCCGGCCCGGTGTCGCGCAGGCTGAGGCGGATCACCCCGTCCGCGCGCGCCATGCGGATCGTCAGGCGGCGCTCAGACTGGCCTTCCATCGCCTCGATCGCGTTCGAGATCAGGTTGATGACGACCTGACTCAGCCGCACCTCGCCGCCCATCACGATGGCGGGAAAGTCGGGGCGCTGCCAGTCCACGGTGACGCCCACGCGCCGCAGTCGCTCGTCGAGCATCTCCAGCGCGCTCTCCACCACCGCAGCCAGCCCGACGCGGGTCGCGGGTTCGCTTTCCTGCCGCGCGAATGCGCGCAGGTTGCGGATGATGCGCGCCATGCGATGCGCCATCGCCCCGATCTTGCCCAGCGTCTCGCCCGCTTCTTCGGTCCGACCGCGATCGAGCAGCAGTTCGGCATTCTCGGCATAAGACGAGATCGCCATCAGCGGCTGGTTCAACTCGTGACTGATCCCCGCCGACATCTGCCCCAGCGCCGAGAGCTTGCCCGCCTGCACCAGCTCGGCCTGCGTGCGGCGCAATTCCTCGTTCGCGGTCGACAGCTCCGCCGTGCGTTCAGCAACGCGGACTTCGAGCGCGGCATTGGCCTCGGAGAGCGCCTGCCTGCGCTCCCACAGGGCGAACATCACCGCCCCCACCGCGAGAAACCCGGCCGCAGTCGAAAGCGCCGCAAGCCGCGCCGCGCGCAACACCGGGTCCGCGGCAGCGAGGGCATGGCCCTCCATTTCGATCACCGGCAAGGCGCGCGAGACGTCCAGTGCGGGACCGGAAAGCGAGCCATCTCCCGACACCAGACGATGACCCGCAAGGTTGCGTTCGCGCAGGTGCAGCACCCCGGCGAGCGACCCCGCCGGATAGGTCGCGGGATCGGACTTTGCCCCGGGCTCGGACAGCAGCACCAGATCGGTGCGGTTGGTCAGGAAACTCACGCCGCTATCATCGGTGAACCAGACCGGCACCGGGTTGCCGCGCCCCTCGGCCTCGACATCCTCGGCATTCAGCCGCAGCAGCACGATCCCCGCAACATTGCCGCCGGAGGCAAAGACCGGCGCGGCGAAGACGAACAGCCGATCGCCGGTGTCGGGGTCGACGAAATGCTCGGAGCCGGTCGCTCCTTGCGCCGCCCGCGAAAGCGCCCGGTTCATTGTGACCCTGTCAGGGCTGTCCGCCGGGCCTGCCAGCACAGTGCCGCCCGGTGCGATCAGCCAGATGTCGCGCGCGCCCGCATGGTCGGCGAGGCGTTGCAGCGTCAGGCTCACCGCCGCATCGCGCCATGTGCCGACCGCCTTGCCCCCTTCGGCGAAACGTGCCGCCAGCGCGACCACGTCGGGATGATCCGCAGCCAGCACCGCCACCTCGCGAAATTGCAACAGCGCCGCCACCAGACGATCCGAGGCGAGCCGCAGATCGGATTGCCCCTGCGCTTCGATCCGCGCCAGACCCTCGCGCGCCGAGACCCGCCAGACCCCGATAGAGGCGGCGAGCGTCAGCGCGATCCAGATCAGCAATATGGCGACACGGCCCAGCATCAGCACTCTCCCGCCCCTTTCCTTGCGCCAACCGCGCGGCAATGCAAGGCGGAGCGTTCGCTTGGTCTTGCATCCCCGGGCGCGTTGCGGCCAATCTGGCCCCGAGTAACCGGAGCGCCGATGCAGACCCTTTCCCAATCCCCGCTCGATCCAGAATTCGTCCAGAACCCCTACCCGTTCTATGATCGGGTGCGGCAAGGCGGCCCCTTCGTGCAATGGCCCGAATACGGGTTTCGCGTTACCGCGCGGGCCGCGATTGTCGGCATGGCGCTGCGCGACCGGCGGCTGGGGCGCGAGGCCCCACCCGAGCAGGCGGTGGACATCCCCAAGCACCTCGAACCCTTCTACGCCATCGAGCGTCATTCGATGTTGGAACTGGAAGCCCCGACGCACACCCGGCTGCGCAAGCTAGTGACGAAGGCCTTCACCCCGCGCCGGATCGCAGGGATGCAAGACGAGATCGCCGCGCTCTGCCATCGGCTGATCGACGAGATGCCCGAGGGCGGCTGCGACCTGCTGGAACATTTCGCCAAACCCCTGCCTGTGATCGTGATCGCGCGGCTTCTGGGCGTACCCGAAAGCGATGCGGACAAGCTCTTGGCGTGGTCGAACGCGATGGTGCAGATGTATCAGGCGCGCCGCGATATCAGCCTCGAGGAAGACGCCGCGCGCGCTTCGGCGGAATTTGCCGCCTATCTGGGCGATCTGATCGAGACCCGCCGCAAAGCGCCCGGGGAAGATCTGATCTCGGAGCTGATCGCCGTCGAAGAGGAAGGCACCCATCTGACCCGCGACGAGCTGATCTCGACCGTGATCCTGCTCCTGAACGCGGGCCATGAGGCGACCGTCCACCAGATCGGCAACAGCGTGAAGACGCTGATCGAACAGACCGTCGCACCGCATTGGCTGGAGCCTGCGCGGATCGACGGCACGATCGAGGAGCTTCTGCGCTTCGATCCTCCGCTGCATCTGTTCACGCGCTGGCTCTATGAGGACATGGAGTTTCAGGGACAGGTGCTGCGTAAGGGCGAGCGGATCGGGCTATTGCTTGCCGGTGCGAACCGCGACCCGTCGGCCTGGGACGATGCGAGCGTCTTCGACCCATCGCGCCCCGTGCGCACCAATTTCAGCTTCGGCGCGGGGGCGCATTTCTGCATCGGCGCTCCGCTTGCCCGGCTGGAACTGAAACTCGCCCTGCCGATGTTGATGGAACGGCTACAGGGGCTCGATCTGCCGCGCCGCCCCTATTACGCCGATCTCTATCATTTCCACGGGCTGGAGAAGCTGCAGGTCACCTACACCAAGCGCTGAGCCTCACAGCGGCAGCGCGGTGGTGGATTTCAGCTCCTCCATCGAGAGAAGCGCGGTCACGTTGTGGATTTTCACTTCGGAGATCAGCGCCTGATAGAAGCGGTCATAGGCGCGCGCATTCTCGACCCGCACTTTCAGAATGTAGTCGATATCGCCCGCCAGACGGTGCGCCTCCATCACTTCGGGGCGCGCGCGAAGGGTGGCGAGGAACTTGTCCTGCCACTCGGCCTCATGCTCGGAGGTGCGGATCAGAACGAAGAAGCAGGCATCGAAACCAAGCGCCTCGGGATCGAGGATCGCGGTCTGCTTTCCGATCACCCCCGCCGCGCGCAATTTACGAATCCGGTTCCAGACCGGGGTCTTGGAAGACCCTGTTTTCCGCGCGATTTCGTCGAGCGACTGGCTCGCATCGTCCTGAAGCTCCGCGAGGATTTTCCGATCCAGCTCGTCGATCTGCACCGCCATTCCGATTTCCCTCCGCTTGTTAGGAGATTGTCACTCCTCCCAAATCCATAAGGAACGAATGTCCTTATTGGCAAGGGCATATAGCCAAAAACCGGAATAATTTCCTATATTCACACTCAAGACGCAGACGAGGAGCGTGACATGGAAACTCTCGAAACTCAGACCCAGGTGACCCTTGCAGGGGCCGGTCCGGGCGATCCGGACCTGCTGACCGTGGCGGTGCTGCGCGAGATGATGTGCGCCGACGTCATCCTGCACGACACGCTGGTGAGCGCCGAGGTGCTCGCGCTCGCGGGTCCGCAGGCGCAGCTGATCGAGACCGGCAAGACCGGCTTCGGCCCGTCGATGAAACAAGGCGACATCTCGTCCCTGATCGTCCGCCTCGCGCAGGAAGGCCAGCGGGTGCTGCGCCTGAAATCTGGCGATCCGGGCGTGTTCGGTCGGCTGGGCGAGGAACTGGACGCGCTCGACGCGGCCGGGATCGCCTATCGCGTACTGCCGGGCATCACCGCCGCTTCTGCCGCCGCTGCATCGCTTGGCCAGAGCCTGACCGAACGCGGCCGCAATCGCGAGCTGCGCCTGCTCACCGGGCATGACGCAGACGGGCTGGCAGAACAGGATTGGGCGGCGCTGGCCCGCCCCGGCGCTGTCGCCGCGATCTACATGGGCAAGCGCGCGGCGCGCTACGTGCAGGGGCGCCTGATGATGCATGGCGCCTCGCCGGCGACACCCGCCTGTGTGGTCGAGAACGCCTCGCGCGCCGATCAGGTGATCCGCCCCGCGACGCTCGCCACCCTGCCCACCGTTACCGCCGAGGCCAAAGGCCCCGCCGTGATCCTACTCGGGCTCGCCCCGCGCGACGCCCGCACCGCCCTCATGGAGGCCGTGCTATGAGCAAGAAATTCATCCCCGGCGTGATCAGCGCCAATGATCTGCGCGAAGGCCATGTCGTCTACATGAACGACGCGGGCCAATGGGTGCTGCGGCTCAAGGACGCCGCCTTCCTCGACGATCCGGTGATCGCCGACATGTGGCTCGATCTGGCCAATGCCCAGCCCGAGAAAGTCGTCGGCGCCTATCTCGCGCCTGCCACGCTCGGCCCGAACGGCCCCGAGCCCGCGCATTTCCGCGAGGCCTTCCGCGCCTCCGGCCCTTCCATCGAGCTACCCGGGAGCTGAACCATGTTCCAACCCAGCGATTTCGACCGCGCCGCCGTCCGCGCGCGCGCCGAGCAGTTTCGCCATCAGGTCGCGCGCCGTCTCGACGGCAGCCTGACCGAAGACGAGTTCAAGCCGCTGCGCCTGATGAACGGCCTCTATCTGCAGCTGCACGCGTATATGCTGCGCGTGGCGATCCCCTATGGCACGATCGAAGCCCGGCAGATGCGCCAGCTCGCCAAGATCGCCGATGCCTGGGATCGCGGCTACGGGCACTTCACCACGCGCCAGAACATCCAGTTCAACTGGCCGAAGCTGATCGATGTGCCGGATATGATTGACGCGCTCGCCGATGTGGGCATGCACGCGATCCAGACCTCGGGCAACGCGATCCGCAACACGACGACGGATGCCTTCGCAGGTGCCGCCGCCGATGAGATTGCCGATCCGCGCCCCTATGCCGAGCTGATCCGCCAATGGTCCACCGACCACCCCGAGTTCCAGTTCCTGCCGCGCAAGTTCAAGATCGCGATCAACGGCGCCGAGGCCGATCGCGCCGCGATCCGCGCCCATGACGTCGGCCTGCAACTGGTCGAGCGCGATGGCGAGATCGGTTTCCAGGTCTTCGTGGGCGGCGGTCTCGGCCGCACCCCGATGATCGGCAAGGAAATCCGCAGCTTCCTGCCCGCGGTCGATCTGCTGCCCTATCTGGAATCGATCGTGGCGGCGTGGAACCTCGCCGGACGGCGCGACAACAAGTACAAGGCGCGCATCAAGATCACCGTGCACGAGCTTGGAATCGATACGTTTTCCGAGATGGTCGAGGCCGAATTCCCGGCCCGCCGCGCGGCGTTCAAGGGCGCGGACCAAGCGATCCTCGCCGATCTCAAGACGCAATTCGCCCCGCCCGCGCTGCCTGCGCGGGAGAGCGAGAGCTTCGAGACCGCCCTGAGTGTCGACGCGCTTCTGCGCGATTGGGCCGCGCGCTCGGTCTCGCCCCATCACAACCCCGACTACGCGGTGGTCACGGTCAGCCTGAAGGATCACGGCGCGCCTCCGGGCGATGCCACCTCCGACCAGATGCGCCTTCTGGCGGAGCTTGCCGAACGCTACGGCCAGTCGGAGCTGCGCATCAGCCACGAGCAGAACGTGATCCTGCCGCATATCGCGAAGGCCGATCTGCCCGCGCTGTTCGAGGCCCTGCGCAAGGGCGGCCTCGCCACGGCGAATATCGGGCTGACCTCGGATATCATCGCCTGCCCCGGCATGGATTACTGCGCGCTGGCCACGGCCCGCTCGATCCCGCTGGCGCAGCAGATCTCGACCCATTTCCGCGATCTCGGGCTGGAGCAGGAGATCGGTGCGCTCAAGATCAAGATCTCGGGCTGCATCAACGCCTGCGGTCACCACCATCTGGGCCATATCGGCATCCTCGGTCTCGACCGTGCGGGCGTGGAGAACTACCAGATCACGCTTGGCGGCGACGCGACCGAAACGATGGCGCTTGGCGAACGTGCCGGCCCCGGCTTCGCCTATACGGAGGTGATCCCTGCGCTGGAGCGTCTCCTGCGCGCCTATCTCGAGCTGCGTGAAAGCGCCACCGAGAGCTTCCTCGACGCGCTGCGCCGCCTTGGCCCGGACCCGTTCAAGGAAGCGCTCTATGCAGAGGCTCAACGCCATGCCGCTCAGTGATGGAACGGATATCGCCCCCCGCGTCGCCGGGCTGAACGAACGCTACCGCCACCACGCCGCAACCGCGGTGATGGAGCGGGCGTTGCGGGACCCCGATGTGGGCAATGTCGCGCTGGTTTCGTCCTTCGGGGCGGAATCGGTGGTGTTGCTGCATATGGTCTCGGTGATCGCGCCCGGCACGCCGGTGCTGTTCATCGACACGCAGATGCTGTTTCCCGAGACGCTCGCCTATCAGCGCGACGTCGCGGCCAAGCTGGGCCTGACCAATGTGCAGGTGGTCCAGGCCGATGAGGCCGCGATTGCCCGCGACGACCCGGACGGCACGCTGCACCAGCACAGCACCGACGCCTGCTGCACCCTGCGCAAGACGGTGCCGCTGGAAAATGCGCTGTCGGGCTATGACGCGTGGATCACCGGGCGCAAACGCTTTCAGGGCGGCCAGCGCGCGGCGCTCGATTTCTTCGAGATCGAGACCGACAGCCGGATGAAGATCAACCCGCTCGCCCATTGGGACAAGCAGGATGTGCAGGATTACATGGTCGAGAACCGCCTGCCGCGCCACCCGCTCGTGGCACAAGGCTATCCCTCGATCGGCTGTGCGCCCTGCACCTCGCCGGTCAAACCGGGCGAAGACGAACGCGCGGGTCGCTGGCGCGGCGCCGCCAAGACCGAATGCGGCATCCACTTCATCGGCGGCAAGGCCGTCCGCGTGAACAGTGAAGGCCAAGTGATTGAGAACAAGGAGAATGTGGCATGAGCGTGATCGTTCGCGACGACGGCTTCCACAATGACGACTTCACCGGGGCGAGCCTCGACATCGCGCCGGAGACCGATGCGGGCTACCTCCCTGCGCTGATCGAAGGCGCCGAGATGATCCGCGTCCTGTTCCCGACTTTCTCGGACGGGCGCGGCTTCTCGCTGGCGCGCCGCATCCGTGCGCTCGGCTTCACGGGTCGGCTGCGCGCAGCGGGCCCGCTGATCGCGGATCAATATGCGATGGCGCGGCGCGTGGGCTTCGACGAGGTCGAGATTCCGCCGGAACTGGCCGAGCGCCAGCCGCAGGCGCAATGGCTATTCCGCGCCGATTGGGCCGCGCATGACTACCGCGCGCGGCTCGCCGGCTGAGGCTTTCACCCGTCCGCGATATCCGATAGACCATAACGAAACCGGCAATTGAGCCAGATCAAGGGCCAGCGCTCACGCAAGCTGTATCCGATCTGTATATTTGCCAGACCGAGGCGCCTGCCCCGGCCCGAGAGAGATGTGACAATGAACGAGAGCGCCGTGACCGAGA
This sequence comes from Thioclava sp. F28-4, assembly GCF_002020045.1. Taxonomy (NCBI): domain Bacteria; kingdom Pseudomonadati; phylum Pseudomonadota; class Alphaproteobacteria; order Rhodobacterales; family Paracoccaceae; genus Thioclava; species Thioclava sp. F28-4. The sequence goes on from NZ_MPZQ01000001.1 coordinate 238,550, forward strand.
TCCCCAAGGCGAAGACCCTGCCCGACGCGCAGACCGTGACCGAAGTGACCCATTGGACGGACAGGCTGTTTTCCTTCCGCGTGAGCCGCCCGCAGTCCCTGCGTTTCCGCTCGGGCGAGTTCGTGATGATCGGGCTAATGGGCGACAATGGTAAACCGCTGTTGCGCGCCTATTCCATCGCCTCGCCGAACTGGGATGAGGAGCTGGAATTCTACTCGATCAAGGTGCCCGACGGCCCGCTGACCTCGAAGCTGCAGCATATCAATGTGGGCGACCAGATCATCCTGCGCCCCAAGCCCGTGGGCACGCTGGTCCATGACGCGCTGCTGCCGGGTAAGCGGGTGTGGTTCCTCGCCACCGGCACCGGCATCGCGCCGTTCGCCTCGCTGATGCGCGACCCCGAGACCTACGACAAGTTCGACGAGGTCATCATGATGCATACCTGCCGCACGGTCGAGGAACTGGAATACGGTCGCCAGCTGGTCGACAACCTGATCAACGACCCGCTGATCGGCGAGATGGTCGACGGCAAGCTGAAATACTACCCGACCACGACCCGTGAGGAATTCCATCACATGGGCCGGATCACCGACAACCTCGAGAACGGCAAGGTGTTCAAGGATCTCGGCCTCGAGCCGATGAACCCCGAGACCGACCGCGCGATGGTCTGCGGCTCGCTCGCCTTCAACAAGGACGTGATGGCGGTGCTCGAAGGCTTCGGGCTGCGCGAAGGCGCGAATTCCGAGCCGCGCGAATATGTGGTCGAGAAGGCCTTCGTCGGCGACGGTATCTAATCTGGGTCAGGGGGCTCTGCCCCCTCGGGCTTCGCCCTCACCCCCGGATATTTGAAAAGAGCGAAGATGGGCGTCTGTCCTGTCTTCGCTCTTTTCAAATATCCCGGGGCGCGCGCGGCAGCGCGCGGGGGCAGAGCCCCCTTGTGACCCAGCGTTTTTTCCGCCGCGGCTTGGGAGTTCGCCTCATCGTTGCTATCTTAAAGGCATGACTGAGGGGATCACCACGATGACGCGCCACCAATTGAGCCACAGCTTTCGCGAACATGTCGCCGATGGCGTCGTCCATGTGCTGGGCGTCGTTTTCGCCGTGGCAGGCGTCAGCGCGCTGATCGTCTGGGCATCGCTGGCGGCGCCGGAAGGCCGGGTCTGGCCGCTCGCGGTCTACTCGGTGGGGCTGATCGCCTCTTTCTCGCTCTCGGCCGCCTATAACCTCACCCTGCATGCACCGACGCGCGCGGTGCTGCGGCGCTTCGACCATGCGGCGATTTATCTTCTGATTGCGGGCACTTACACGCCGATGGCGCTCATCGGCCTCGGCGGCGTCGCCGGCTGGGCGCTGACCGCGACGGTCTGGGCGCTCGCGACCTTCGGCATCGTGATGAAGCTCGGCTTCTTTCACCGCGCGGAGCGCACGGGGTTCTGGCTCTATCTGGCGATGGGCTGGCTCGGGATGATCGCGATGTGGCCGCTGATCGTAGCCCTGCCCCTGCCCGCGCTGATCCTGCTGGTCGTGGGCGGGCTGACCTATACGGTCGGCGTGATCTTCTACCAGACCGAGCGCATCCCCTTTTCGCGCGCGATCTGGCACGGCCATGTGCTGGCCGCAGCCGCGACGCATTACGCGGCCGTCATCGTGATCTCGCACTGAGCGGGGTTCAGAGCGGCTCGATATCGCCCATCGCGCGGGTCTCGTGGAATTCCGAGACGAAGCGTGCAAGCGCCCCCTCGTCGATCGCCGCGCGCAGGCCCGCCATCAGTTCCTGATAGTAATGCAGGTTGTGCCAGGTCAGCAGCATCCCCGAGATCATCTCGCCGGAGCGGAAGACGTGGTGCAGATAGGCGCGCGAGTAGTTTTGGCAGGCCGGGCAGGTGCAGGCCTCGTCCAAGGGGCGCGGGTCGTCGGCATGGCGGGCGTTCTTGATGTTGACCTGACCGCGGCGGGTCCAGGCTTGGCCCGTGCGCCCCGAGCGCGACGGCAGCACGCAATCCATCATGTCGATGCCGCGCTCGACCGCGCCCACGATATCGTCGGGTTTGCCGACGCCCATCAGGTAGCGGGGTTTGTCCTGCGGCAGCATGCCAGGCGCATAGTCGAGCACGCCGAACATCGCCTCTTGCCCCTCGCCCACGGCGAGGCCGCCGACCGCATAGCCCTCGAAGCCGATTTCCTTGAGTTTCTCGGCACTTTCCTCGCGAAGTTCACGTGTCACGCCGCCCTGCTGGATGCCGAACAGCGCATGGCCGGGACGGTCGCCGAAGGCGTCGCGGGAGCGCTGCGCCCACCGCATCGAGAGGCGCATGGACTTCGCCACTTCTTCCTCGGTCGCGGGCAGCGCCGGGCATTCGTCGAAGCACATCACGATATCCGAGCCCAGCAGCTTCTGGATCTCCATCGAGCGTTCGGGCGAGAGCATATGTTTCGAGCCGTCGACATGGGAGGCAAAGGTCACGCCCTCCTCGGTCAGCTTGCGCAGAGACGCGAGGCTCATCACCTGAAAGCCGCCCGAGTCGGTCAGGATCGGCTTGTCCCAGTTCATGAACTTGTGGAGCCCGCCCAGACGCGCCACCCGCTCCGCACCGGGGCGCAGCATCAGGTGATAGGTATTGCCCAGCAGAATATCCGCGCCAGTCGCGGCGACGCTTTCGGGCATCATCGCCTTCACTGTCGCGGCGGTGCCCACGGGCATGAAGGCCGGCGTGCGGATCTCGCCGCGGGGCGTCGAGATCGTCCCGGTGCGCGCAGCACCATCGGTGGCCTTGAGGGTGAAGCTGAACTTGGTCATCTGGGGCTCTCCTTCGGCCCCGGCTGATAGACCCAAAGCGGCGCGAAGGGAAGGCCACGTGGGACGCAAGGGCATGGACCGGAATCGCATTTTGGCCTTACGCTAGGGCAAAAGGAGGCTCGCCATGTTTCGTTCCATCCTTCTAACCCTCTGCGCCACGCTCGCGCCACTCGCGGCGGCTGCGCAAAACCAGCGCATCAGCCACTGTATCGCGATCGCGGATGCTGCGCCGGGGATCGAGTATCTGCACAAAGCCAGCTGGTCCGACCCGGTGCCGGAGCAATCGGTGCGGTTGCATTACATCGACCATTCGATGGTGCTCTTGCAGACCGAGGGCGGGCTGTCGGTCGTCACCGATTTCAACGGCTGGACCGGCGGGGCGCGCTTTGCCCCTGATTACGTCACGATGAACCACGCCCATTCGAGCCACATGACCGATATGATCCCGGAGGGGACGGTAGCGCTGAAGGGTTGGTCGGGTCAGTTCGGCGTCGCGGCAGAGCACCACCTGGACCTCGGCGAGATGCTGATCCGCAACGTGCCCACCGCGATCCGCAGCTTCGGCGGGGTCGAGGAGAACGGCAACTCGATCTTCGTCTTCGAGGTAGCGGGGCTCTGCATCGGCCATCTGGGGCATCTGCACCACGAGCCCGATCCCGCGCAATATGCGGCGTTGGGGCGGCTCGATGTGGTGATGGCGGCGGTGGACGGCTCCTACACGGTCGATCAGCCGACGATGATCCGTATCCTGAACCGGCTGCGCTCGCGCATCGTGATCCCGGTCCATTGGTTCGGCGAGCCGACCCTGCAGAGATTTCTCGACGGGATGAAAGACGAGTTCGCGGTAGAGCGGCCCGGCGTGAGCGAGGTGATCGTTTCGCTCAGGACCCTGCCGCGCGAGCCGACCGTGATGGTGCTGGAGCCGGAGCGACTGCAATAAGCTCCTCTCAACTCTCCGCCTTCTTCTCCCAGCGGCCGCCCTCTTCCGACCAGTAGATCGCTTTCGCGCCCGCGCCGGTCAGGGTTTTCCATTGCCCGCGCGCATGTTGCACCGCCTGCGGGTCGTTGCCGTCGAACAGGATCCAGACGCGCTTATGGGCGTCGGTTTCCTCTGCTGCGACCTCGGCGCCGTCGACAGCCATCATCGCCTCGCGCCCGTCGCCTGCGGGCGCGGTGCCCAGCAGGATCGGCTGCAGCGCGTCATGCGGCCCGCCTGCGAGCCCGTGCGGCAGGAAGCTCGCCTCGTTGCCCATCAGCCAGAGCCTCTGGTCGAGCCAGTCGAGCCGCGCGGAATCGGTCCCGCGCAATTCCACCTTCCAACCCTGCTCCACCGCCCGGGAGGCGAGGTTCAGCACCACCTCCTCGAGGCTGGAGCGGGTCAGATGGTAGAAATTGACCTGACCCATCTCAGGCTTCGAACTTGTCGCGGATCAGACGGTCGAGCATGCGCACGCCCCAGCCGGTCGGGCCTTTCGGCGCCAGCGTGGTCTCCCCCGGCGGAAGCGCCACGCCCGCGATGTCGATATGGCACCACGGCACCTCGTCCTTGACGAAGCGCTTGAGGAAAGCGGCCGCGGTGATCGCGCCGCCCCAACGGTTGCCGACATTGCGCATATCGGCCAGCCGAGATTTCAGCGCCTTGTCATAGGCGGGTTGCAGCGGCATGTGCCACGCGCCCTCGCCCTCGGTCTTCGCCGCTTTAAGAATGTCGGCTACGAACTTGTCATCGTTGGCGAAAAGCCCTGCGTTCTCGTGGCCGAGGGCGACGATCACGGCCCCGGTCAGCGTTGCGAGGTTGACCATCGCCTTGGGCTGGAACCGGTCCTGCGCGTACCAGAGAACATCGGCCAGAACGAGGCGGCCCTCCGCATCGGTGTTGATGACTTCGATCGTGTCGCCCTTCATCGAGGTCACGATATCGCCGGGGCGTTGCGCGCGCCCGTCGGGCATGTTCTCGACGAGGCCCACGAGGCCCACCACATTCGCCTTGGCCTTGCGCAGCGCCAGCGTGCGCATCACGCCCGAGACGACGCCTGCGCCGCCCATATCCATCGTCATCTCTTCCATGCCCGCGCCGGGCTTGAGCGAGATGCCGCCCGCATCGAAGACGACGCCTTTGCCGACGAGCGCGAAGGGCGCCTCGCCTTCTTCGCCGCCCTTCCACTGCATCACGACCAGCTTCGAGGGCATTTCCGAGCCCATGCCGACGCCCAGAAGCGCACCCATGCCGAGCTTCTTCATGTCCTCTTCTTCGAGGATTTCGACATCGAGGCCCAGCTCCTGCATCGCGGCGAGGCGGGCGGCGAAATCGTCGGTGGTCAGGATATTGGCGGGCTCGTTGACCAGATCGCGGGTGAAGAACACGCCCTCGGCCAGTGCTGCGTGCGGGGCGGCGGCGGCGGCGACCTCTTCGGGCTTGTCGACCATGATCGTCACCGGCCCGTAGGCCTTCTTGTCCTCACCGGTGTGATAGTTGAAGCGATAGGCGCGCAGCGCGAGGCCCAGCGACAGATCGGCGGCGCGCGGATGGTTCTGCGCCACAACGAGCGCGCCCGCCTCGCCCAGTTTCGCGCCGATCGCAGCCCCCGCCTTGCGGGCCTCGTCGGCGCTGGCCTTGCGGTCGAGCCGCACCAGCTGCACCGCTTCGGCGGCGATTGCAGCGGGCCAGCTCAGCTCCATCGCCTCGCCCGCACCGAGCCCCGCGAAGGCCTCCGAGTCCACCGCGCGCTTGATCGCGCCCTTCATCGCCCGATCCAGCTTGCGCCCGGCCTGACCCAGCTTGCCGTCACCGCCCACGATCAGCGCGATCCGCCCGCTTTGGGTGGCGAAGCCCTCCGGATCGGTTTCCTTGAAGGCGATAGCAACAGGTTGGGTCATGTGGGGCTCTCCGAAGATGAGACCGGCGCGCGCGTCGGCGGCGCTCGGTCGCGATTGGCATCAAATTGCGCGCGAGCCTAGCCCTGCCTCCGGAAAATGAAAAGCACCCCCGCTGTGCCCTTCCCTCACTTCGCCCGACAGGCTAGAGAAAGGGAAATATTCGGGGGTATTGAGAGGGTCGTGACGCAACTGGACAGATATGTTTTGTCCAAATTGATGGCGCTGTTCGGGTTTTTCGCGCTCGTGCTGGTCTCCGTCTATTGGGTCAACCGGGCTGTGATCATGTTCGACAGCCTGATTTCGGATGGCCAGACCGCAACGGTGGTGCTGGAATTCACCGCGCTGACCTTGCCTTACGTCATCCGCATCGTGCTGCCGGTCGCCGCCTTCGCCGCCACGATCTACGCGTTCAACCGGCTCGATCAGGACAGCGAATTGGTGGTGATGCGCGCCACTGGCACCTCGAACTGGCGGCTGGCGCGCCCGGTGCTGGTCTTCGGGCTGATCGCCTCGGTGATGATGGCTTTGCTGGTGAATTTCCTCGTCCCCGCCGCGAAGGCCCGGCTGGCCGAGCGTCAGCAGGAGGTCGCGCAGAACCTGACCGCGAAATTCCTCACCGAAGGCACGTTCCAGCATCCCGCGCCGGGCATCTCGATCTATATCCGGCGCATTTCCGATCTGGGGGAGTTGCAGGATATCTTCGTCTCCGACAGCCGCTCGGCGCAGACGAGCACGATCTATACCGCCGACAAGGGCGTGATCGTGAAGACCGAGACGGGGCCGAAACTGATCATGTTTTCGGGCATGGCCCAGACCCTGCGCAAACCGTCGGACCGCCTGTCGGTCACGCGGTTCAGCAATTTCACCTATGATATCGGTTCGTTCCTGAAGGCCGGGAAAGCGCGGGCGCCGAAGATCGACGAGATGACGACGCCGCGCCTCGCTGCGATGATGGCCGGGACCGGTCTGGATGCGACACCGGGTGCGGAGAGCGCCAAGGCCGCCCGCGACGCGCTGCGGCTGGAGCTTGCCCGGCGGATCACCCAGCCCCTTCTGGCCCCGATCGCGGCGCTAATCGGCTTCTCGGCGCTGATGATGGGCACGTTTTCGCGCTTCGGCATGTGGCGGCAGATGTCGCTCGCCATCGGCGGGTTGATCGTCGTGCAGGTGCTGCAAAACGCTGCCGAGACCAGTTCCGGGCGCGACCCCTCGCTCTGGCCGAGCCTGATCGCGCCGACGCTGGGCGGGATCGTGATGGTGCTGTTCATGCTGTGGTGGTCGGGGCGTCCGCGCCGTATCCGGCCCAAACGGGAGGCTGCCGCGTGACGCTTGCGCTCTATCTTGCGAAACGGTTCCTCCGCAGCTTCCTGATCGTCGCGGCGAGCTTCTGGGGCATCCTGTTCCTGATCGACGTGGTCGAGGAAATCCGCCGCTTCTCCGATCAGGGGCTGAGCCTGCTGCAGCTCTCGGTGCTCTCTGCGCTCAACATCCCCGAGACGATCTACACCATCCTGCCATTGATCGTGATGCTGTCGGCGGTGGCGCTGTTCGTCGCACTGGCGCGCAGCTCGGAACTGGTGGTTATCCGGGCGGCGGGCCGGTCCGCGCTGCGGATGCTGGCAGCCCCGATCGCGGCGGCGCTGGTGATTGGTCTACTGGCGCTGCTGGTCGGCAACCCGCTCGTCTCCGCCACCTCGAAGCGCTACGAGACGCTCGTCGATCACTACACATCCGATGGCGGCTCGACCGTCTCGATCGGGCGTGAAGGCGTGTGGATGCGGCAAAGCGCGGGCCTCGCCTCGGACGGCAAGTCGCTGGCGCAGGCGGTGATCCATGCCGAACGCGCCAATGGCGATGCCACGACCCTGCATGGCGTGACCTTCCTGATCTTCGACCCTAATCGCGGCCCGGTGCGCCGGATCGACGCGAAGACCGCGACGCTGGTGCCGGGCGCATGGCAGTTGCAGGACGTGAAGGACTGGCCGCTGGGCGAATCCACCAACCCCGAGCGCGACGCCACCACCCAGGACAGCCTCTCGCTGCCCTCGGACCTGACGGTCGCCAGCATCCGCGACAGTTTCGGCAAGCCCTCCGCCGTACCGATCTGGCAATTGCCAAGCTTCATCGCGTCGCTCGAGGATGCGGGCTTCTCGGCGCGGCGCCATATCGTGTGGTTCCAGATGGAGCTGGCGCTGCCGGTGCTGCTGGCCGCGATGGTGCTGATCGCTGCCAGCTTCACGATGGATCATGTGCGCTTTGGGGGCATCGGCGCGAAGGTTCTTTTGGCCTTGGCGGCGGGTCTGGGCTTGTTCTTCCTGCGCAATATCGCGCAAGTTCTGGGCGATAACGGACAGATTCCCGTTCTGCTCGCGGCCTGGGCGCCGCCGGTGATCGGGTTGATGCTGCCGCTGGCGCGGCTACTGCACCGGGAGGATGGGTGATGCGGCGGCAATTCGGCGCCTTGGCAGGACGGGCGAGCGCCTTGGCGCTGATCGTCGCGCTTGGCGTGGCGGGACCGCAGACGGTGCGCGCACAAGACGCCACCGCGACAGCCTCCACCACGACACAGGACGCGGCGATCCCCTCTTCGGACGAACTGGCGACGCTGCTGGCCGACCGGGTCTCGATCCGCAATCAGAACGAGCTGGTCGCCGAGGGCAATGTCGAGGTCTTCTACAAGTCGAACCGGCTTTCCGCCAAGCGCGTGATCTATGACCAGAAGGCGGACAAGCTCTACCTTGAAGGTCCGATCCGGCTGGTGCAGCCCGGCCAGTCGCAGGCGGTGATCCTCGCCTCGCAGGCGGAGCTGTCCTCGGATCTGCAAAACGGCATCCTGCTCAGCGCCCGCATGGTGATGGCGCGCGAATTGCAGCTCGCCGCCGCCCGGATCGAGCGGCGCGACGGCGCGATCACGATCATGAACAAGGTCGTGGCCTCGTCCTGCGAGGTCTGCCGGACCAATCCGACGCCGCTTTGGGAAATCCGCGCGAGCCGCGTCGTGCATAACGCGACCACGCGGCAGATCGTCTTCGAGGATGCCCAGTTCCGCGCGGCGGGCGTGCCGATCGCCTATCTGCCGCGGCTGCGCCTGCCTGCGCCGGGCGTACGACGGATGACGGGCTTCCTCGCCCCGCAATTCCGCACCACGAGCGGTCTCGGACCGGGGCTTCTGGTGCCCTATTTCATCGCGCTCGGGCCCAGCCGCGACCTGACGGTGACGCCCTATTTCGCGACCTCGCGCACCGAGACGCTGAACCTGCGCTACCGGCAGGCCTTCAACTGGGGCAAGATGGAATGGTCGGGCGCGCTGAGCAATGACGACATTCGCAGCGGCACGCGCGGCTATCTCTTCGGCGATCTCGAGGCGCAGCTGCCCCGCGAATTCCGCCTGACCGCACAGCTTCGGCTGGTCAGCGACGACAGCTACCTGCTCAATTACGGGCTCGGCGACGACGACCGGCTGTGGTCGGGTGTCGAGCTCGAACGGGTGCGCCGCGACGAGATGATCTGGACCCGCGTCGGCAATATTCACTCGCTGCGCGCGGATGAGAACAACTCCACCGAGCCGATGCTGAGCGGCACCGGCGAATGGATCCGCACCTTCCGCCCCGCTGGGATCGGCGGACAGGGCAGCCTGAGATTCTCCACCTTGGCGACGCGGCGCGCTTCGAGTTCGACGCTCGATCTCAATGGCGACGGACGCCCCGACGGGCGCGACATGGTGCGTGGCTCGCTCACCGCCGACTGGCGGCGCAACTGGCTGTTCGGGCCGGGTATGCTGGGCTCGCTCGAGGCGCAATTCGCGGGCGACATCATCGAGACCAACCAAGATCCCGCCTTCAGCGACACGATCCTGCGCGGCCAACCCACCGTCGCCGCGGAAATCCGCTGGCCCTGGGTGAAGACGAGCGGCCGCGCCGCCTATGTGATCGAGCCAGTGGCGCAGATCGTCTGGGCGCCCGATCATCTGGCGGACGCCCCCAACGAGGACAGCCAGCTGCCCGAATTCGACGGCGGCAACCTGTTCTCGCTGACCCGCTATCCGGGCGAGGATGCGCGCGAGACGGGGCTGCGCGCCAATGTCGGGCTCGGCTGGACGCGCTATGACAGCTCCGGCTGGTCGCTGGGCGTCGCGGCGGGCCGCGTCTTCCGCCAGCGCGATCTGAGCCAGTTCTCGCAGGGCACGGGGCTGTCGGGGACGAAATCCGACTGGCTCCTCGCAACCCATCTGGCCACCGCGAACGGGCTGACCCTGTCGAACCGCGCGCTGTTCGACGATAACTTCTCCGTTTCGCGCGACGAGTTGCGGCTGTCGCGGGCCGGCGACGACTTCAACGTCTCGGCAGGCTATCTCTGGCTCGAGAAGAACCCCGCCGAAGGGCGCGACGACAACATGTCGGAACTGATGCTCGACACGGGATGGCGTTGGGGCAACGGCTGGTCGGGCACGCTCAGCACACGTTACGATTTCACCGCCGAGCGCGCCGCGCGCGCCAAGCTCGGCCTGCGCTACCAGACCGAATGCATCGCGGTTGATCTTTCCCTCTCGCGCCGCTTCACGTCATCCACTAGTGTAGCCCCGGAGACCGATTTCGGCCTTTCCGTCCAACTCGTCGGCTTCGGCGCGAGTGGCGGTGCGCCCGCGCGGCGAACCTGCGGAGGGTGAGGCTGAGGATCGCAATGCGGCCCAGCGGGCCCAGAGGATCAACGAGGCCCAAAGGGCCAAGACTGAACGAGACGAAACGGACAGGCACGCTCATGACGATGATGACCCGACTGCTCACCCTTCTGGCGCTGATGCTCGCCCTGCCTTTCGCCGCAGGGACGGCGCAGGCGCAATCGGGCGGCAGCTTCGCGCCCGTCGTTACCGTCAACGGGATGGGCGTGACCGATTACGAGATCAGCCAGCGCCAGCGCTTCATGCAGCTGCTCAATGCCGGCTCGAACTCCCGTGAGGATGCCGAGAAGGCGCTGATCGAAGATCGCTTGCGCGTCTGGGCCGGCAATCGCATCGGCATCAAGCTCGACGAAGCCGCGATTCAGCAGGGCATGGACGAATTCGCGGGCCGCGCGAACATGACTGGCGAGCAATTCGTGCAGGCGCTGCAGAAGGAAGGCGTCGATCCGAACACCTTCCGCAACTTCACCGAGGCCGGCCTCGTCTGGCGTCAGGTGGTCCGGGCGCGGTTCGGGCCGCAGGTGAACATCACGAAAGCGGACATCGACCGCGCGATGATGCCCGAAAGCCAGACCGGCAAGGGCGTGAAAGTGCTGATCTCCGAGGCGATCGTGCCCGCCCCGCCGGGCCGCGAGCGCGCGGCGATGGGTCAGGCGCGGCAACTGTCGGCCGCGCAGGGCGATGGCGCATTCGCAGCACTCGCACGTCAATATTCGGCCGCTCCCTCGCGGGATCGCGGCGGGCGTCTGGACTGGATGCCGATCGACAAGCTGCCGCCGCAACTGCGCGGCGTGGTGCTCAAGCTCAAGCCCGGCACGGCGACCCAGCCGATCGAGCTCAAGGGCGCGGTCGCGGTCTTCATGCTGCGTGCGATCGGTGACGGCGACGCGCCGTCGGGCCCGCAGACGCTGAGCTACATGACCTTCTCGATCGGCCAGACCGGCTCGCAGCAATCGGCCAAGATCCAGAGCCAAGTGGCCGCGGCGCGCCAATGCAACCAGCTCTACACCATCGGCAAGGGCTTCCCGGCGAGCGCGCTCACCATGCATGAGGATGTGGCGCAGGCGCAGGTGCCGACCAATGTCGGTCTCGCGCTGTCGCATCTCGACGTGGGCGAGAGCGAAGTTATCCCGCAGGGCGCAAACGATCTTCTGGTGATGCTCTGCGATCGCAAGGTGGCCCCCGAGGGCGACCAATCGGCCCCCGACCGCGATCAGGTCCGCGCGGCGCTGGAGAGCAAGGCGCTCGAAGCCTATGCCAACGGCTACATGGCCGATCTGGAAGCCGACGCGGTGATCGTGCGCAAATGAGCGCCCAGCCGACCGATCGCACCGCGGCCCGTGCGCCCGACCGCCCCGTGATCCTCAGCTGCGGCGATCCCTCGGGGGTTGGCCCCGAGATCGCCGCCCGCGCCTGGGAGCATTGCGGCGCGAAGCTGCCCTTCGTCTGGATCGGCGATCCCGCGCATCTGCCGCGCGGCACGAAGATCCGCGAGATCGACCGGCCTTCCGATGCGCTGCGCAATGCCAGCGCCGGGCTGCCGGTGCTGCCCCATCAATTCCCCGCCGCCGCCCTGCCGGGCGAGCCCGATCCGGCCAATGCGAAAGCCGTCATCGACGTGATCGCGCGCGGCGTCGATCTGGTGATGCGCGGCGAAGGCACCGGGCTTACCACCGCGCCGATCAACAAGAAGGCGCTGAAGGACGGGGCAAAGTTCACCTTTCCCGGCCATACCGAATATCTCGCCCATCTCGCGGGCGTCGAGCGGGTGGTGATGATGCTGGCTTCGTCGCGTGTCGACCCGCCGCTGCGCGTGGTGCCCGCCACGATCCATGTCGCGCTCTCCGAAGTGCCGAAACTCCTGACCCCGCAGCTTCTGCGCGAGACGGTGCGGATCACCTATGAAGGGCTGCGGCGCGATTTCGGCTTCTCTGCCCCACGGATCGCGGTGGCGGGGCTGAACCCGCATGCAGGCGAAGGCGGTGCGATGGGCTCCGAGGAAGGCGACTGGATCGCCGACACGCTCGACGGTCTGCGCGAAGAGGGCTACGCCGTCGCGGGCCCGATGCCCGCCGATACGATGTTCCACGCCCGCGCCCGTCAGACCTACGACGCCGCGATCTGCGCCTATCACGATCAGGCGCTGATCCCGATAAAGACGCTCGATTTCGACGGCGGGGTGAATATCACGCTCGGCCTGCCCTTCGTGCGGACCTCGCCCGATCACGGCACCGCCTATGACATCGTGGGCCAGGGCCGCGCCAACCCCGCCTCGCTGATTGCGGCGCTGGAGATGGCGGCCCGGATGGGAGCCGCGCGTCATGACTGAGGCTGCGTGATGGCGACAATCGACGGGCTGCCGCCGCTGCGCGAGGTTCTGCAGACGCATGACCTCGTCGCAAAGAAGAGCCTTGGGCAGAACTTCCTGCTGGATCTGAACCTGACCGCGAAGATCGCACGCTCTGCGGGCGATCTGACGGGCGCGGATGTGCTGGAGGTCGGCCCCGGCCCCGGTGGCCTCACGCGCGGGCTTCTGGCCGAAGGGGCGCGCAAGGTGCTCGCGATCGAGAAGGACACGCGCTGCCTTCCCGCTTTGGCCGAGATTGCCGAGGCCTATCCGGGACGGCTCGAAGTCATCAATGGCGACGCGCTGCAGATCGACCCGCTCGCGCATCTGACACCGCCGATCAAGATCGCCGCGAACCTGCCCTATAACGTGGGCACCGAATTGCTGGTGCGCTGGCTGACGCCGAAAGACTGGCCGCCCTTCTGGGAAAGCCTGACGCTGATGTTCCAGCGCGAGGTGGCCGAGCGGATCGTGGCCAAACCGGGCAGCAAGCATTACGGGCGGCTCGCGATCCTCGCCCAATGGCGTGCCGAGGCGAAGATCGTGATGAGCCTGCCGCCCGAAGCCTTCACGCCCGCCCCGAAGGTCCATTCCGCGGTGGTGCATCTGCGCGCCCTGCCCGAGCCACGCTATCCCGCCGATGCGGCGACGCTCAGCCGGGTCGTCGCTGCCGGCTTCAACCAGCGCCGCAAGATGCTGCGCGCCTCGCTGAAAGGCGTGGCCCCCGATATCGAGGCGAAACTGGAGCAGGCCGGGATCGCGCCGACCGAGCGCGCCGAACGCGTGACGCTGGAGCAGTTCTGCCGCCTTGCACGCATCGTCGCGGGTCAGGAATGATCCGTCCGGCGCGCGAGGACGACCTGCCGCGCATTGCCGAGATCGCCGAGGCGGCCTTCTCCCGCTACATTCCCCGGATCGGACGCCCACCCGCGCCAATGCTCGCCGATCATGCCGCCGAGCTGCCGCATCTCTGGGTCTGCGAGGGAGAGAACGGAGTCGCGGGCTATATCGGGCTCTTTGCGGATGACGGGACGCCGCCCCGGTTGCAGATCGAGCCCGTCGCCGTCGACCCGGCCGCGCAGGGCCAGGGGATCGGGCGGCAGTTGATGGCGTTCGCCGAGGCGCGCGCCCGCGAGATCGGCGCGGAAAAGCTGTGGCTTTTCGCCAATGCCGCAATGGAGGAGAGCCGCGCAGTCTATGCGCGGCTCGGTTTTGTCGAGCGCGACCGCCGGATGGATGGCGGCTATGACCGGGTGTTTCTGGACAAAGACCTGACCGCCTGAGCGCCGCCCCTGCCCCATCATGCAAAAAGGCCCGCCGATCCGGCGGGCCTTTTGCTATCTCTTGTCCGAGGCTTTACTCGCCCGAGGCTTTGGGCATCTCGGCGCTCGCCTCTGCCTTTTCAGCCTTGTCGGCTTTCGGGGCACGCGGCTTGCGCGGGGCGCGCGGACGCTTGGGCTTTTCGGCCTTTTCCGCTTTCTCAGCCTTCTCAGGCTGTTCCGCGGCTTTCGGCGCCTCTTCACTGCTGCGGCTTTCCGGCGTCTCGACGAGGGTGGAATCCTCTTCAAGCTCCAGCTGCGGCATCGGCGGCATCATCTCGGGGCTTTCGGCGCGCTTGTTGCGACCGGAGGATTTCGCCTCGCTGCGCTCTTCGCGACGCTCGGACGTATTGTTGTCCTGAGCTTCACCCTTCGACTGGGCCTCGTTCTGGCCGTCGTCCTGCTGAGCGTGGTTCTGGCCATTATTCTGACCGTTGCCACCGTTGTTCTGGCCGCCTTGGTTCTGACCACCGTTATTCTGGCCACCATTGTTCTGGTTGCCATTGTTCTGGTTGTTCTGCTGGCGCTGCTGGTTGCGGGCCTCTTGCTCGCGGGCCTGTTCTTTCTGCGCCTCGCCCAGCATTCGCGTGTAATGCTCTGCGTGCTGCAGGAAGTTCTGTTCGGCCACGCGATCGTTGCCGAGCTGCGCATCGCGCGCAAGCTGAAGATATTTGTCGATGATCTGCTGCGGCGTACCGCGCACCTTGCCTTCGGGGCCGGAGCTGTCGAAGACGCGGTTAACGATATTGCCCATCGACCGTTGACGGTTCGACTTATTGCGCGAACGGGATTTCGAAGATCTCATGGCTTTCGTTTTCTTGGCCCGTTGTCACGGGCTTTTCGGAAATGGCCGCTAATGCGTGGCCTGCGGGCTGAACTGTCACGCTGGGCATACTTGCCCGGTTTCGTTCCTAACACCCGCGCTGTGAAGCTGAGCCGTGCGGTGGATCAATATCCGCCCTGCACAGGCTTGACTAAACATGCGGGGGGCCACCTTTCAAGTCAGAAAATCGGTCAAATCCGCGATTTCCGCCGATTCGCGAGGTTTTCCCCAAGTTTTTGCGCGATTTCGCGCTCAGGAAGCGCCGCAATCCGCCGTATCCCCGGATTTATGCGCCAAAACGACGCGGTCGCGCCCATCGAGATCCTGGCGCGTCTCGATCCGCTCGAAACCTTGGGCCGCGAAGAGGTCACTGACCGCCTGCGCCTGTGTCGGGCCGATCTCGACCGCGAGACGACCGCCTGCGAGCAACCGCGCCCCTGCCCCGCGTGCAATCGCACGATAGGCGTCGAGCCCATCGCCGCCGGGGGTCAGCGCCGAGAGCGGCTCCCAGTCGCGCACATCCTGCGAGAGCCCCGCCATTTCGTCTTGGGCGATATAGGGCGGGTTCGAGACGATGAGGTCGTAGCGCCCCGGCACATTGGCAAACCAGTCTGAAATCAGGAACTTGGCGCGCTTGGCCACACCGAGCGCCTCGGCATTGGATTTCGCGACTTCCAACGCGGCGTCCGACAGATCGGTCCCCGTTCCCGCCGCGAAGGGCATGGATTTCAGCAGCGAGATCAGGATGCAACCTGTGCCCGTGCCAAGGTCGAGCGCGTGGACGAAGGGCCGCTCCAGCGCCACCTCGACCAGCAGTTCCGTCTCCGGGCGCGGGTCGAGCGTGTCGCGGGTGATGCGGAATTCGTGGCCCCAGAAGAGGCGCTTGCCGGTGATCTGGGCGACGGGCTGGCGCGCCTCGCGGGCAGTCAGCGCCACCTCGAACCGGGCGGCTGCGTCCTCTGGCAGCGGGTCTTGCAGCGCCAGCGTCAGTCGGTCGGGCGCGATCTGCAGCGCATGGGCCAAAAGCCTGCGCGCGTCGGTCTGCGCGCCCTCGATCCCGGCCTCGCGCAGACGCCGCGTCGCGGCGACCAACGCATCCTGCGCCCTCACACCTCCATCTCCGCCAGTTTCGCCGCCTGATCGTCGGCAATCAGCGCGTCGACCACCTCGTCGATCTCGCCTTCCATAACCTTATCAAGGGAATAGAGGGTAAGATTGATGCGGTGATCGGTCAGCCGCCCTTGCGGGAAATTATAGGTGCGGATGCGCTCCGAGCGGTCGCCGGAGCCCACTTGAGACTTCCGCGTCTCGGCGCGCTTGGAGGCCGCCCTGTCGCGCTCGGCCTCGAACAGCCGCGCGCGCAGCACCGCCATCGCATTGGCGCGGTTCTGATGCTGGGATTTCTCCGACGAGGTCACGACGATCCCGGTCGGGATATGGGTGATGCGCACCGCCGAGTCCGTGGTGTTGACGTGCTGGCCGCCCGCCCCGGAGGCCCGCATCGTGTCGATGCGGATGTCGCTGGCGGGAATGTCGATATCGACCGCCTCGACCTCGGGCAGAACGGCCACGGTCGCGGCGGAGGTGTGGATGCGCCCGCCGGCCTCGGTTTCCGGCACGCGCTGCACGCGGTGGACGCCGGATTCGTATTTCAGCCGCGCGAAGACGCCCTCGCCTTCGATCCGGGCGACGGCTTCCTTGACGCCGCCCAGCTCGGTCTCGGTCAGCTCCATCATCTCGAACCGCCAGCCGTGTTTCTCGGCGTATTTCTGATACATCCGCAGCAGGTTGCCCGCGAAAAGCGCCGCCTCCTCGCCGCCCGTACCGGGGCGGATTTCCAAGATCGCGGGGCGCGCGTCGGCGGCATCCTTGGGCAAAAGCGCCACGCGCAAAGCCTGCTCCATCTCGGGGATACGGGATTTGAGGCGCGGCAGCTCCTCTTCGGCCAGATCGCGCATTTCCGGGTCGGTCATCCACCCCTCCGCCTCTTCCAGATCGGCGCGCGCCTGACGCCACGCTTCGATCTGGGTCACGACCGGTTTGAGTTCGGAATACTCACGGCTGATCTCGGCGATCTTGGCGGGTTCCGCGCCAGCGTTGAGCAGCGCCTCGAGGTACTCGAAGCGCGCGAGGATCTGGTCGAGTTTCTCTTCGGGCAACATGGGATCGGTTTGGCGTGAAGCGGGAGGGGCGTCAAGGCAGGAGCGTTGGGGGTGGAGTGTGTTCATAAGACGGAGGGCCGCGGCCGACCCTTGGGTGGGCGCTTTGCATCCTCGATGGCTGGGCCCTTAATCGCGAAAGCCCGCAAGGAGGTCGTGCCCGCGATGACGTCGCCAATGCGCCCTCCCGAGGGGAGGGTCGGGCGCGGCCCGGGGCTGGTCGCCCCGCGCCAAGGCCTACGTTTCCACGCTCCGCATCGGATGCGCCTCCACGTCATCACATATCAGCCGGTGGCCCACGCCTCCCTTTACGGCTCGGGTCCTATCACCTAGATAAACAGTCGAGTAATTCGATAGGCGCCCGCGCGCGCCCCCGCCGATGAAAGAGGCTTCCATGACCGCCACGCCCGAAGAGCCGCTTGAAGGCACGCCGCTGATCAAGCCCTCGACGACCGATCACCCGCTCTACGAAAATGTCGTGGAAGCGTGCCGCACCGTCTATGACCCGGAAATTCCGGTGAACATCTATGATCTCGGCCTCGTCTACACGATCGAGATCAGCCCCGAGAATGACGCGAAGGTGATCATGACGCTCACCGCGCCGGGCTGCCCCGTCGCGGGCGAGATGCCGGGCTGGGTTCACGATGCCGTGGCCTGCGTCGGCGGTCTGCGCGATGTCGATGTCGAGATGACCTTCGATCCGCAATGGGGCATGGACATGATGTCGGACGAGGCGCGGCTGGAACTGGGCTTCATGTGAGGCTCGGAGAGGGCTCTGCCCCCGCACCCTGCGGGTGCCCCCCGGGATATTTCGGACCAAGAGGAAGGGAGCCACGCGGCTCCCTTTTTGCTTCCTCGCATTTGCGCACAGGGGCGTTGCGCGTAGCTCACCTTGCCCATAGCGCCGCGCGACCCATCTCATGTCGCCGAACGTCAAACCCGATGAGAGGCCCGACTAGATGACCGACATGGCTGATACGCTTTTCTCCCCCACGAAGCTCGGCGCGATCGAGATCGCGAACCGTTTCGTTATGGCGCCGCTGACCCGCAACCGTGCCCCCGACCTGCATCCGACCGACATGACGGTGGAATACTACCGCCAGCGCGCAGGCGCGGGGCTGATCATCACCGAAGGTACGCAGATCTCGCCGATGGGTCAGGGCTATGCCTGGACGCCTGGTATCTATAACGACGCGCAGGTCGCTGGCTGGAAGAAGGTCACCGAGGCCGTGCATGGCGCGGGCGGCAAGATCGTCGCACAGATCTGGCATGTCGGCAGGATTTCGGTGCCGCAGCTTCTGGATGGGCGCGATCCGGTCGGTCCCTCGGCGATCTCGGCCGAGGCGAAAACCTTCGACGGTGAAGGCTTCGTCGCGACCACCACACCACATGCGCTGACGGTCGAAGAGATCGCCGCCACGGTCGAGGATTACCGCAACGCGGCGCGCAACGCGAAAGCCGCGGGCTTCGATGGCGTCGAGATTCACGCCGCGAATGGCTACCTGATCGACCAGTTCCTGCGCGACACTTCGAACAAACGCGAGGACGCATATGGCGGCTCGATCGAGAACCGCACCCGCTTCCTGCGCGAAGTGGTGGACGCGGTGACCGAAATCCTCGGCGCCGAGCGCGTGGGCATCCGCCTCTCGCCCTGGTCGAACGCGAATAACGTCGGCATCGACAGCAACACGGCCGAGCTGTTCGGCGCGGTGGTCGATTTCCTCAACACCAAGCCGATGGCCTATGTTCATTTCGTGGAAGGTCAGACCGGCGGTCCGCGCGAATGGCCCGAGGACGGGATCGAGACGCTGCGTGCGAAGTCGAAGGCGCCCTATATCGCGAATAATGGTTACGACAAGGCGATGGCCGAAGCGGCGCTGAAAGAGGGCGCGGCGGCGGTGGCTTTCGGCAAACTGTTCATCGCGAACCCGGACCTGCCGACGCGCTTCGAGAAGGGCGCGCCGCTCAACGAACCGAACCCGGAGACGTTCTACGGCGGCGGTGCTGAGGGCTACACGGATTATCCGTTCCTCGACGAATGACGCAGGCTATTTCGCCTGCTAAATAGTTAATGCAGGTATTTTTGCTTGCATATCGCCATGCGCAGGCCTTATAACCTGCGCATGGTTTATTTTTGCGTTCTCACCGGCGATATCGTCGCCTCGACCCGGCTCTCCGCGTCGGAACTGAGCGCGGCGCTCGATGCGATCGAGGGGGCGGCGGCAGCGCTGCGGCCTTCCCTCGGCACGATGAGCTTCGCCCGCAATCGCGGCGATGGCTGGCAGATCGCGATCACCGAGCCGCGCTATCAGGCAAGGCTGGCCGTGCTGATCCGGGCCGAATTGCGCGCTCTGGGCGAGGCGTTCTCGACCCGGATCGCGATTGCGGAGGGCGATGGCACGCTGCCTGCGGATGGCGACCTGAACGGAGCGTCGGGGCCGGTCTTCACCGCCTCGGGGCAACTGCTCGACAGCCTCGAGGGGCCGCGCATCGCGCATGCGGCGGGCGGACCACTTGGCGCGGCGATGCGGCTGTGCGATCACATCTCGGAAGGCTGGACCCCGGCGCAGGCGCGCGCGATTGCACCGATGTTGCGCCTCGATCCGCCGACCCAGACCGCCGCCGCCTCCGAGATCGGGATCACCCGGCAATCGCTGGCACAGGCCTTGGCAAGCGCGGCGTACCCGGCCATCGTGGAGGCCCTAGCGATGATCGAGGAGACCCCATGATCGAGACTTTCGCGGCGCTTCTCTTTGCCCATGCCTTCACCGATTTCGCGTTTCAAAGCAGCGACATGGCGGCGAAGAAGGCTGGGCGGGACGGAGCGGCTCTGGCCACGCATATCGCGATCCTTGCGGGGCTGACGCTGCTGGTGGGGCTGCAGCCGAGTTGGGTGCTGATCGGGGTGCTGGTGCTGGTCGCGCTCAGCCATCTCGTGATCGATGTGGCCAAGAGCTTCGCGCCGCGTGAACAGGCCCTCGCCGCCTTCCTCGGCGATCAAGCCGCCCATCTGGCTGCGACCGCACTGATCGCCGCCGCCTTCCCGACGTTCTGGGCCAATTCGCTCTGGGCGAACCTCTCATGGCTCCCCGGCGCCCTGACGCTCGCGACGGGGCTTCTGATCACCACCCGCGCGGGCGGCTTCGCGGTGGGGCTGCTGATGGCGCAATATGAAAACGACGCCCCGCCCGAAGGCCTGCCCCAGGGCGGGCGGATGATCGGGCTGCTCGAACGCGGGCTGATTTTTCTTCTGGTACTCGCCGGTCAGCCCTCCGGCATCGGCTTCCTGATCGCGGCGAAGTCGATCCTGCGCTTCGAGGCGGTCTCCAAGGACGGAGCGAATCCGAAATCCGAATATGTGATCATCGGTACGCTGGCCTCTTTCGGCTGGGCGCTCGCCGCCTCTTACGCCACGCTCGCGCTTTTGGGACAGCTTCCGCCCCTTGGAATCCTGCCCGTCCCCGACTAAATTACTCGGTGAAGGAGAGCCCCCATGTTCAACGTCCCCGGACAAGATCCCGTCACCCTGACCGACGCCGCCGTCGCGCAGATCGCCAAGCTGATGTCGCGCGAGGACGCGGCTGGCTTCCGCATCGGCGTGAAGAAAGGGGGCTGCGCGGGCATGGAATACACGATGGAGGTCGCGGCCGAGGCCGGGCCGATGGATATCGTCGTGGAAAAGGGCCCCGCCCGTGTGCTGATCGCGCCGATGGCGCAGATGTTCATGCTGGGCACCGAGATCGACTACGAGACCGGCCTTCTGGAATCGGGCTTCAAGTTCCGCAATCCGAACGTGGTCGACGAATGCGGCTGCGGCGAGTCGATCAAGTTCGCCGATATGGAAGCCCCCCAAAGCAACGGCTAAGTCGCGTCCCCGCGCCAATTTGCCCTTTGCGAGCCTGCGCCCCCTGCCCTAATGTCGGGCCCAACGACATCAGGGAGAGTAATCGCACATGCGCAAGAAACTGGCCGCCGGCAATTGGAAGATGAACGGGCTCAAGAGCAATCTGGGCGAGGTCACGGCGCTGACCGAAGCGCACCCGTCCCCCGCCTGTGACGTGCTCCTATGCCCGCCCGCGACGCTAATCGGCGCGATGGCCGAGGCGGCTGGCGGCAAGCTCGCGGTCGGCGGGCAGGATTGCCACATGAACGAGAGCGGCGCGCATACGGGCGACATCTCGGCGCGGATGATCGCGGATGCGGGTGGTTCTTACGTCATCGTCGGTCATTCCGAGCGTCGCGCGGACCACCACGAAAGCGATCTGATCGTGCGCGCCAAGGCCGAGGCGGCGATTGGTGCAGACCTGATCGCGGTGATCTGCGTGGGCGAAACGGAAGCGCAGCGCGACGGCGAACAGACGCTCGACGTGGTCGGCGAACAGCTTGCGGGCTCGGTGCCCGATGGGGCGACAGCCGCCAATTGCGTGATTGCCTATGAACCCGTCTGGGCGATCGGCACGGGCCGCACGCCGACGCTGGAGCAGATCGCCGAGGTGCATGACTTCATGCGCAACACGCTGGTCGCGCGCTTCGCCGATGATGGCAACGGGATGCGCCTGCTCTATGGCGGGTCGGTCAAGCCCTCCAATGCCGAAGAGATTTTCGCGACCTCCAACGTCGATGGCGCGCTGGTGGGCGGGGCCTCGCTCAAGGCCAGCGATTTCGGCGCGATCATCGCGGCACTGGACGCGAGCTGAGCCAAGTCCCGCTCCGGCCCACGGAGGCCACAGACACAAGGGCCGCGCGGCTTTTCAACGCCGCGCGGCCCACGCAATTTCCCCCGCGCCGCCTTGCGGGTGCCGCCCCGATCTCGTATCACGCGGGCCAAGCTTTCAAGAGGATGACAGATGCGCGCCGAGACGCAGAACACCGTCGAACAGATCCGCAAGTCCCTGACCTTGCTGGGCCAGCGGATGGACCTCGAGACCGCGCCGCACCGGATCGAGGAATTCAACGCGATGATCGAAGACCCCACCCTGTGGGACGATCAGGCGCGCGCGCAGAAACTGATGCGCGACCGGCAGCAACTGATGGACAAGTTCGAAACCTATAACCGGATCAAGCAGGATCTGGAGGACAATGTCGAACTGATCGAGATGGGCGAGATGGAAGACGACGAGGAAGTCGTCTCCGAGGCCGAGGCCTCGCTGGCCGCGCTGAAAGAAACCGCCGCGTCGAAAGAGCTCGAAGCGCTGCTCGACGGTGAGGCGGATGCGAATGACACGTTCCTCGAGATCAACGCGGGCGCGGGTGGCACGGAGGCGTGCGACTGGGCCTCGATGCTGCAGCGGATGTATGTCCGCTGGGCCGAGAAACGCGGCTACGAGGTCGAGTTGCAATCCGAAGAACCGGGTGCAGAGGCCGGGATCAAATCCTGCGCCTACAAGATTTCCGGCCCCAACGCTTATGGCTGGCTGAAATCGGAATCGGGCGTGCATCGCCTCGTGCGGATATCGCCCTTCGGCAAGGGCACGCGCGAAACCTCGTTTGCGTCGGTCTGGGTCTATCCGGTGGTCGACGACAATATCGAGATCGAGGTGAACCCCGCCGATATCCGCATCGACACGTTCCGCTCCTCGGGCGCGGGCGGTCAGCACGTCAACACGACCGACTCGGCGGTGCGGATCACCCACCACCCGACCGGGATCGTGGTCACCAGCTCCGAGAAGTCGCAGCACCAGAACCGCGACATCGCGATGAAGGCGCTGAAATCGCGCCTCTATCAGATGGAGCTGGAAAAGCGCACCGCGGCGATCAACGAAGCCCACGAGAACAAGGGCTCGGCCGGCTGGGGCAACCAGATCCGCTCTTACGTGCTGCAGCCCTACCAGATGGTGAAGGACCTGCGCACGCAGTACGAGACCTCGGACACGCAGGGCGTGCTCGACGGCGATCTCGACGGGTTCATGGCGGCGACGCTGGCGCTTGGCCTCGAAGGCAAATCCCGCGCCGACGCGCAAGCGGAGAACTGATCGCGAATGGCGGCGCGGGTTCATATCACCGGCGCCGCGGGTTCGGGCACATCTTCTTTGGGCGAACGTCTGGCCGACCGGCTAGGCGTCACCCATCTCGACACCGATCAGTTCTACTGGGCCGAGAGCGACCCGCCCTACACCGTCAAACGCCGCCCCGCTGAACGACTGGCGCTGATGGAGGCGGCGAAGGAGCCCGAGGGCTGGGTAATCTCCGGCTCGCTCGACGGCTGGGGGGAGCCCGCAATCGCAGGTGCCGACCTGATCGTCTTTCTCACCGCTCCGACACCGATCCGCCTTGCGCGCCTGCGCAAGCGCGAAGCGGCGCGCTTCGGCACGCGCATCCGCAAGGGCGGCGATATGGAGACCAATCACGGCTCCTTCCTGACCTGGGCTGCGGGCTATGACGATCCCTATTTCTCGGGGCGCTCGCTCAGCCGCCATCACGAATGGCTGGCGGGCCGGGCCGAGCCGGTGCTGGAGCTGTCGGGCACGCGACCGCTCGACGAGCTGCTGGCGGAGTGCGTTTCCGCGCTCGGAATGAAACCCTGAACGGTTTTGGCGCGTATCCTCTCCAGTAGCGAGAGATGAGCACCGTGGAGTTCAAGAACAAACGCATCTGGATCATGGGCGCGAGCTCGGGCATCGGGCAGGCGCTGGCGCGCGAACTGGCTGCGCGCGGGGCGCGGCTGGTGCTGTCGGCCCGCTCGGTCGAGCCGCTGGACGCGCTGAAGGCGGAACTGGGTCAGGGCGAGGTCGTCCCCTGCGACGTCTCCGACCCCGAAAGCCTCGACGATGCGCGCGGCGAGATCCTGAGCCACGGAAAGCTGGACGCAATGATCATCACCGCGGCGCTCTACGATCCCGGCCGCGTCGATGAAATCGAGCGCGACGCCGCGCGCAAGCTGGTGGAGGTGAACCTGCTCGGCACGCTGTGGTTCGCGCAGGCCGCACCGGGATTGCTGCGCGAGGGCGGGCAGCTGGTGATCTTCGGCTCGGTCGCGGGCATCTTCGGGCTGCCGAAGGGGCAGCTCTATTCCGCCTCGAAAGCCGCCGTCATCAACCTCGTCGAGAGCCTGCGCGTGGAATATGCGCCCGCGATCGACGTGCGGCTGATCTCTCCCGGTTTCGTGAAGACTCGCCTAACCGAGAAGAACGATTTTGCCATGCCCTTCGTCATCGAAGCCGATGAGGCCGCCCGCCGCATTGCCGACGGGCTGGCCAAGAACCGCTTCGAGACCCACTTCCCCCGCCGCCTGACATGGCAGCTCAAGCTATTGAAACGACTGCCTTATACGCTGTCGCTTCGACTGACGAAACGGATGGGCGGCTGAGCCTCGCGGCGACGCAGCAAGCAATTCTCTGGACAGATCACGCCCGCGTGACGCAACGTGAAGTTGCGGGCCTTGGGGAGAGGGCCCTCAGTCAGGGAGAATACACATGCAAACGATCGCGTCGCCGCCTTCCGAGGTGCCGCATATCCGCGACCTTCAGGTCTCGGAAATACCAGACATCCTGAAAGCAGGATGGAACGATTTCAAACGCGCCCCGGCCTTCGGGCTGATGTTTTCGGGCTTTTACGTGCTCGGTGGCATCGTGCTCTGGACCGTGTTCGCAGCCCAGGGCGAGGAATGGTGGCTGATCCCCTTCGCGCTCGGCTTTCCGCTGCTCGCGCCCTTTGCCGCGATGGGTCTCTACACCGTCAGTCGTAGGCTGGAAGCCCAAGAGCCGCTGGTCTGGCGTGAGGTGATCGCCTGCTGCGTTTCCGAGAAGGACCGCCAGACGCCCTCGATGGCGATGCTGATCCTGATGATGTTCATGTTCTGGGTCTTCGTCGCCCACACGACCTTCGCGCTGTTCATGGGGCTGTCGGCCTTCACCAATGTCTCCAGCTCGCCCGAAATCCTGTTCACCGGTAACGGGCTGATGATGCTGACGATCGGCTCCGCGATCGGGGCGGCCTTCGCGGCGATTCTGTTTTCCTTCACCGTGGTGGGTCTGCCGCTGATCATGGATCGAGAGATCGACATCATCACCGCCATCCTCACCTCGATGCGGGCAGTCGCCGCCAACCCGGTCTCGATGGCGATCTGGGGCATGGTGATCGCGGCGAGCCTGTTCATCGGGATGCTGCCGGTCTTCCTTGGCCTGTTCATCGTGCTGCCGGTGCTGGGCCATGCCAGCTGGCACATGTATCGCCGCCTGACGGCCTGAAACCGAAGCGACGTTTTCCAAAGGGGCGCGATTTTCGCGCCCCTTTGTCATGGATTTATTGAAAGGCGAAAAATGTGAACATATAGTGAACGCATGGCAAGAATGACCCTCGATCAGAAACTGGCGATCCTCTCGGATGCGGCGAAATACGATGCCTCCTGCGCGTCGAGCGGGGGGCAGCGGCGCGATTCCAAGGATGGCAAGGGGATCGGCTCGGTCACGGGCTCCGGCATCTGCCACGCCTATACGCCGGACGGGCGCTGCATCAGTCTGCTGAAAATCCTGATGACGAATTTCTGCATCTACGACTGCGCCTATTGCGTGAACCGGGTCAGTTCCAACGTCACCCGCGCGCGGTTCTCGCCCGAGGAGGTC
Organism: Thioclava sp. F28-4; assembly: GCF_002020045.1. NCBI lineage: Bacteria > Pseudomonadati > Pseudomonadota > Alphaproteobacteria > Rhodobacterales > Paracoccaceae > Thioclava > Thioclava sp. F28-4. Next base: position 264,111 of record NZ_MPZQ01000001.1, read on the forward strand.
GTGACCCTCACGCTGGAATTCTACCGCCGCAACTATATCGAGGGGCTGTTCCTGTCGTCCGGCATCATCCGCTCGCCCGACGACACGATGGCCGATATGGTGCGGATCGCGAAGCTCTTGCGGGTGGAGCATAATTTCCGCGGATACATTCACCTGAAGACCATCCCCGATGCCGCCCCCGAACTTATCGAGGAGGCCGGACTTTACGCCGACCGCCTCTCGATCAATGTCGAGCTGCCGACCGACCGCGCGGTGCAGGACTACGCCCCCGAGAAGGACCCCGCCCAGATCCGGCGCGCGATGGGCGATGTGCGGCTGCTGCGCGAGGCCCGGAAAGAGCGCAGCTTCACCGGCAAGCGCCCCCCGAAATTCGCGCCCGCCGGGCAATCGACGCAGATGATCGTCGGCGCGGACGGGGCGAATGACACGACGATCCTGAAGACCTCGACGCGGCTCTATTCGAGCTATGCGCTCAAACGCGTCTATTACTCTGCCTTCTCGCCGATCCCCGACAGTTCCGCCGCACTGCCGCTGATCAAGCCGCCCTTGATGCGCGAGCATCGGCTCTATCAGGCGGATTGGCTGCTGCGCTTCTACGGCTTCGACGTGGACGAGATTTCGCAAGGTACGACCGACGGCAATCTCGATCTGACGGTCGACCCGAAGCTCGCCTGGGCGCTGGCGAACCGGCATCTGTTCCCGCTCGACGTGAACCGGGCCGAGCGTGAGATGCTGCTGCGCGTGCCGGGGCTGGGGGTGAAGACGGTGGGTCGCGTGCTGGCGACGCGCCGCCACCGGACGCTGCGCTACGAGGATCTGCGGCGGATGGGGGCGAACCTGAAGCAGGCGAAGCCTTTCATCACGCTGTTGGACTGGCATCCGCGCGCGCTGACCGACGCGGCAGACCTGCGCGCCCGTTTCGCCCCGCCGCCACAGCAATTGCAGCTGTTGTGATGCGCACGATCACCCTGCCCGAGATCGGCACGTTCGAGGCGTGGCGAGACGAGGCCCGCGCGGCCTTGGGCGCTGGTATCCCGCCCGAGGAGCTTCTGTGGCATCGCGGGGCGGGTGAGGCCGATCTCTTCGCCCAGGACGCCCCTACCCCCACAGGCGGCGCTGTGAGCGTGCCGAAGGGCTTTGTCGATCTCGCCCGCCTCGTGATCTGCCATCGCGACCCGGAACGCTTCGCGCGGGCTTACTCGGTGCTCTGGGCGCTGCGATCCGACAAGCGCCTGCTGGAAGACCGCGCCGATCCGCGCATCGACCGGGTGAACCGCATGGCGAAGGAGGTCTCGCGCGACCGCCACAAGATGACCGCCTTCGTGCGCTTCCGCGAGATCGGCGAGCCCGACGCCCCCCGCCGCCGTTTCGCCGCGTGGTTCGAGCCCACGCATTACATCTGCGAGCTGACCGCGCCGTTTTTCGTCAAACGCTTCGGCGATATGGACTGGTCGATCTTCACGCCCGACCTGACCGCGCATTTCGAAGCGGGCAAGCTGCGCTTCAGCGAGGGCCAGCCGCGCCCTGACTTGCCCGAGGATGGCGCGGAAGACCTCTGGCGCACCTATTTCCGCAACATCTTCAACCCGGCACGGCTGAAGATCGGCGCGATGCAATCCGAGATGCCGCGCAAGTATTGGCATAACTTGCCCGAGGCCGGGCTGATCCCCGAGATGATCGCGACCGCGCAGGCGCGCGCCGAATTGATGGCGGCCAACGCACCCACGCTCGCCCCGGCCCGTGCAGGCAAGATCACCGAGCGTCTGGCGAGCGACCGCGCCACGCCGCCGCCCGTGGGCGACCGCGAAGATCTGCTCGCCGGGCTGAACGCCTGCTGCCGTTGCCCGCTCTGGGAGAATGCGACGCAGGCGGTGCCGGGCGAAGGGCCACTGGATGCGCCGCTGATGATCGTGGGCGAGCAGCCCGGCGATTTCGAGGATCTTGAGGGACGCCCCTTCGTCGGCCCCGCCGGGCAGCTCTTCGACGAGGTGGCAGCACGTGCAGGCCTGTCCCGCGAGCGCGCCTTCCTCACCAATGCGGTGAAACATTTCAAATTCACCCCGCGCGGCAAGCGGCGCATCCACCAGTCGCCCGACCGGCAGGAAATCCACCACTGCCGCTGGTGGCTCGATCAGGAGCGCGCGCTGGTGAAGCCGAAGGCGATCCTCGCGATGGGGGCGACCGCGCTGGAGAGCCTCACCGGGGATCGGCGGGGCCTTCTCAAACGGCGCGGCACGGTGGAGGTGCTCGACGACGGCACGCCGATGCTGATCACCGTCCACCCGTCCTACCTGCTGCGCCTGCCCGACATCGAAAAGCCCGCGATGCTGCGGGCTTTCGAGGCGGATCTGGTCCGCGCGGCGCAAATGGTGGCCTGAGGGCTCAGCCCAGCACGGCAAGGCTCGGGAAGGTTTCCAGCAGCCAGAAGCTGATCGCCGAGAACGCGTTGGTCAGCAGCAGGATCCCGACGACGACCAGCAGCGCGCCCATCGTCTTCTCGATGATCCCCATATAGGCCTTGAGCCGGTTCATCACCCCGATCGCACGCTGGATGAACAGCGCGGCCAGCAGGAACGGGATGCCCAGCCCCAGCGCATAGACCGCCAGCAGAGCCGTCCCGCGTGCCTGATCGCCGCCTTGGGCGGCTAGCGACAGGATCGCACCCAGTTGCGGGCCGATGCAGGGCGTCCAGCCGAAGGCGAAGGCGAGGCCCAGCACATAGGCACCCAAGCTTGAGCCGCCCCGGTCGCCCGCATCCAGCCGCGCCTCGCGGTCGAGGATCGAGATCCGGAAAACCCCGAGAAAATGCAGGCCGAGGATCACGATCACCCCGCCCGCGATCCGTCCGAACAGCACCTGATTGGTCAGGAAGAACCGCCCGAAGGTCGAGACGGCAAACCCCATGAACAGAAACACCGTCGACAGGCCCAGCACGAAGAACAGGGCCGGGACCACGGCCGAGCGCTTGCCCTCGCGCAGATCGCCCATGCTCACCCCGCCCATATAGGCGAGATAGGGCGGCACGATCGGCAGCACGCAGGGGCTGAGGAATGACAACAGACCCGCAAAGAGCGCCACGAAGGCGGCGGGCAGGAACGCAGCGGAGACGAGATCGATTCCAAACATGTTCCTCCTCTACCCCATTCCTCGCGCGCGGTCACCGGGTCGTGAGATAACAACAGCGTGGACAAATCAGCGCGGCCGCGCGAGAACCTCCGCCATGACGCCCGATATCGAAATCGATGCGAAGGGGCTGCTCTGCCCCCTGCCCGTTCTGCGCCTGCGCAAAGCGCTCGAGTCGGCCGCGCCCGGCGCACTGGTCCAGCTGGTCGCGACCGACGGGGCAAGCTGGATCGACGTGCCGCATTTCTGCGCGCAAACCGGACACGAACTGGTCGAGGCAGAGGATTGGGAAGGCGTGAAGGTCTATCTGGTGCGCAAGGGGTGATGACCGTCGCATCCTGACCGAGCAAAGCCCCTTGCCGAGCGCAAGAACGCGTGCCAATCTCCGGCCATTCTCAGGGCGGGGCGAAATTCCCCACCGGCGGTATGCGGCGAAATCCGCGAGCCCGCGAGCGCCTCGCCGTCGTGCGAGGGTCAGCAGATCAGGTGCGAGGCCTGAGCCGACGGTTACAGTCCGGATGGAAGAGAATATGCATCCGACCCCGTGCCTTGGCGCGTGGGCGCGGACTGCATGTGATCGCCTTGGGTGACGTGTCGCTATGCAAGGAGATTACGATGACACACACCCGTTACGCCTTCATCAAAGCCAATTGGCACGCCGATATCGTCGACCGTGCGCTCGAGGGGTTTCTCGAAGAGATCCCGGAGGCGCAGGTCGATGTCTTCGACGTGCCCGGCGCGTTCGAGCTGCCGATGAAGGCACAGCAGCTGGCCCGCACGGGCCCCTATGGCGCCATCGCGGCGGCGGCGCTGGTCGTCGATGGCGGGATCTATCGGCATGATTTCGTGGCGCAGGCCGTGGTGAATGGCCTGATGCAGGTGGGGCTGGAGACGGGCGTGCCCGTGCTGTCGGTCTCGCTGACCCCGCATCAATTCCAGGAGACCGATCATCACCGGACGATCTTCGGCAGCCATTTTGTCGAGAAAGGCCGCGAGGCGGCGCGGGCGGCGCTGCAACTGACCCGACAGGCACAGGACCTGGCCGCCTGAGCGCGGAAAACGAAATACGAAAACGAAAAAGGCCGGGCGCTCTGCCCGGCCTTTCTCAAATCTGAAGGTGCCTCAGCGGCTCCACCAGCCCCGTTTCTTGGGCTTGGGTGCCTCTTCGGTCATCGTCTCGCCCTCGGCCTCGGTCTCGGCGAAGGCCGGACCACCGGGCAGTTCGACCGGCGCATCGGGCTGCGGCGTTTCCGGCGGCTGCTCGAACGGGGTTTCCGGTTCGGGCGTGGGCGGCGCTTCCTGCGGCACGTCGATAGGGGTTTCCTGCGGCGTGGGCTCGGGCGTCTCGACCGGTGCGTCGGGCTGCGGCGTCTCCTGCGGTTCGGTCGGCGCGTCGGGCTGCGGGGTTTCCGGCGGCTCGGGCGTGTCGGGCGTCTCTGCGACGGGTTCCTCGACCTTTTTGCGCGCACGGGAGCGACGCTTCGGCTTGGGCGCCTCCTCGGCTGCCTCTGCGGCGTCGGCCTTGACCTCTGCGGCGCTGCCTTCGACGGCAGCTTGCGCATCGGCCTCCGCGTCCACCTTCTTGCGCGACCGCGTGCGACGCTTCGGCTTGGGCGCTTCTTCCTCGGCCTTGGCCTCGGTGCCCTCGACGGCAGCCTCGGCGGTTTCAGCCTCGGCGTTCGGCTCTTCCACCTTCTTGCGCGCGCGCGAGCGGCGCTTGGGCTTCGGCGCTTCTTCCTCGGGCTGAGCCTCTGTCTTCGCGTCGGTTTGCGCCTCGGTCTTGGCCTCGTCTGCCGGAGCTTCCGCCGCCTGCGCGGGTTCGGCCTTGGCGGGCGCTTCCTGCCCTTCGGCTGGCTCGGACTTCTGACCGTCCGACTTCTGGTCGTCCGACGACTGATCGCCGTTCTCCGCGGAGTCGTTATTCTCCCCGTTCTCGCCATTCGACTTCCGGCGGCGACGACGGCGACGACGCTTCTTCTTCGGCTGCTCCTCAGTTTCGGTCTCGACCGTCGCGGTCTGCTCCTCGGCCTCGGATTCAGCTTCGGTCTGCGCCTCGTCCTCCGCGTCGTCGATCTCGGCCATCAGGCTGGCCGACGCCGACACCACGGGGCTGTCCACTTCCGCGACATTGCGCGTCGCGGTCTTGAACTTCTCGATGGTGAAATCGGGCGAGACGAGTTCCGGCGCGGCTTCGATGCGCACGGACATGCCGTAACGCGCCTCGATCACCGCCACATGCTCGCGCTTGGCGTTCATCAGGTAGTTGGCGACTGCGACGGGGGCACGCACCAGAACCTCGCGGGTCCGTTTGCGGGTGCCCTCTTCCTCGATCGCGCGCAGGACGCTCAGCGCGAGGCTGTCATCGGAGCGGATCAGGCCGGTGCCGTGGCAATGGGCGCAGGGCTGCGTCGTGGATTCGATCATACCCGGACGCAGGCGCTGACGGCTCATCTCGAGAAGGCCGAAGCCGGAGATACGGCCGACCTGAATGCGCGCGCGATCGGTCTTGAGACGTTCCTTCATGCGCTTCTCGACGGCGTTGTTGTTCTTACGCTCGTCCATGTCGATGAAGTCGATCACGATCAGACCGGCGAGGTCGCGCAGGCGCAGCTGGCGGGCCACTTCGTCGGCGGCCTCCAGGTTGGTCTTGAGCGCGGTTTCCTCGATCGAGCCTTCCTTGGTCGCCCGACCGGAGTTCACGTCGATGGCGACGAGCGCCTCAGTGACGCCGATCACGATGTAACCGCCGGACTTGAGCTGCACGGTCGGGTTGAACATCGATGCGAGGTAGCTCTCCACCTGATGGCGCGCGAAGAGCGGCAGCGACTCGGCGTAGTGCTTCACGTTCTTGGCGTGGCTCGGCATGATCATTTTCATGAACGCCTTGGCCGCGCGGTAGCCGCGCTCGCCCTCGACGAGAACCTCGTCGATATCCTTGTTGTAGAGGTCGCGGATCGACCGCTTGATCAGATCGCCTTCCTCGTAGATCGGCGCTGGCGCGACGGATTTCATCGTCAGGTCGCGGATCTGCTCCCACAGGCGCATCAGGTATTCGTAGTCGCGCTTGATCTCGGTCTTGGTGCGCTGCGCGCCCGCCGTGCGCACGATCAGGCCCGCGCCTTTCGGCACGTCCAGTTCGCCCGCGATTTCCTTGAGCTTCTTGCGGTCGGCGGCGTTGGTGATCTTGCGCGAGATGCCACCACCGCGCGCGGTGTTGGGCATGAGCACGCAGTAGCGGCCTGCCAGCGAGAGATAGGTGGTCAGCGCCGCGCCCTTGTTGCCGCGCTCTTCCTTGACGACCTGCACCAGCATGATCTGGCGCACCTTGATCACTTCCTGGATTTTGTAGCGGCGCGGACGCGGCTTGCGAGCCGGGCGGATTTCTTCTTCGACATCCTCGTCGGCGACGGATTCGATGCCGCTATCGGCCTCGGCAGCGTCATCGCCCGCGTCGTCGTCATCGTCGTCGGAGTCGTCGCTGTCATCCTCGTCGGACGCGGTCTCAGCCGCAGCGGCGGGCGTCGAGGCGGTTTCCTGAGCCTGCGCGGGAGCGTCCTCGCCCGGAGCCTCGGTGCTGTCGGTCTGCGCTTCGGCCTTGGTCTCGTCGGCGGGCGCGTCGGCAGCCTCGCCGGAGGTTTCGCCTTCCGCTTCGGGATCGACGACGCCCATACCCGGGATCTCGTCCGAGCTGATCACCGCCTCGTCCTGCTTGGCCTTCTCCGCCTTGTTCGACGACCGGCGCGAACGGCGGCGGCGCGAAGATTTCGGCTTTTCCTCTTCCGCAGCCGCGGCCTCGGCGAGCTGGCGTTCTTCTTCCAGCAGCGCTTCGCGGTCGGCGACCGGGATCTGGTAGTAATCGGGGTGGATTTCCGCGAAGGCGAGGAAGCCGTGCCGGTTTCCGCCATAGTCGACGAAGGCCGCCTGCAGGGACGGTTCGACGCGCGTTACTTTCGCGAGATAGATATTTCCGGCGAGCTGCCGTTTGTTGATGGTCTCAAAGTCGAATTCTTCAACCTTGTTGCCGTCCACCACCACGACGCGGGTCTCTTCCGCGTGGGTGGCATCGATAAGCATCTTCTTTGCCATGTAAATCCAATAGGTCAGCCCTTTGCGACCTGCCCGGGGGCGCGGCGCTGTCTTGGGCTGAAACTGTCCTTGAGGCGAGGGTGCGGACATGCGCGCAGACGGCGGTGGCGTGGAGCCTGCCCGTCCTCATCTGCGATATCCCGTCACGCATCATCGCGGTTCTTTCCAAGGCGCGGTCGGCCTTAGCCGCGTGGCGCCCAATTAACGGCCTCCGTCCCGTCTAATGCGGAAGAGGGAGACAAACTTGCGGCCTTTCGGCCAATCGGTTGAGCCGGGGCCCCTTGCGCATCATCTGCGCCGGATCGGCCAAGGCATCAGCGAATTTCGGTGGGTTCACACTTATGGCGTGAAACCGACTGGTTCCGACCATAGCGGCACAGCCTACGGGAACACAATCGAATTTTCGTAAGGGAAGGGTTAATCACACCCCGGATTCTCGCGATGTTCAGCGATTGGGCAGGCCGTTTCTCGTGCGCTCGCGGCGAATTGCTTCCGCTTGAGCAGGAATTCCGTCGCGCAACCCTTCCAGCCCGCGGCGTACCTGCGCGCATTCGGGGCTGTCAGCTTGCGTCATGCGATACGGATCGGGATGCGCCGCGTCATAGGCAAGCACCTCTCCGAGCAGCCGATGCACCATGTCGGGATCGCCGTAGGCCCATTCGTTGAGCGGTCGCCCGACCACCTCGGAGAGCGAGCCGAACAGCGCCGGATCGCCCGTCGGATCAATGCCGGGATTGGCGGCAAGCAGGCAGCGCCAGTGCAACTGCCCGAGATAGAACAGGAAAATCGCATCTTCCTTGCGGCCTTGCGAGAAAAGCTGCGACGCGGTCTCGTAATATTTCGACGGGTGCTGGCCCTGCAATTGCGCGGCCTCCGGCGGCGCGTCCTGCGCCTGCGCCATCAGGGGCGCAAGCGCGAGGGCCGCAGCCAGAAGCCCTGCCCTCACAGATAATCCGCGCGGGCGAGGCCGTATTTGGCCATTTTCTCGTTCAGCGTCCGGCGCGGCAGGCACAGCTCCTCCATCACCGCCGAGATCGAGCCCTTGTGGCGCCGCATCGTATTGTCGATCAGCATCTTCTCGAAGCTCTCGACATATTCCTTGAGCGGCTTGCCCTCGGTGGTGATCGCCGCCGGTCCCGTCTCTTCGTCATCGGTCATCAGAAGCGACGCGATCGAGCCCGATCCCCGGCGCGATTGCAGCACCGCGCGTTCGGCCACGTTGATCAGCTGGCGCACATTGCCCGGCCACGGGGCCTGCAGCAGTTGGGCTGCTTCCTGCGCGGTGACTTCGGGCACGTCGCAGCCATATTCATCGGCGAATTGCTCGGACATGCGGTTGAACAGCGTCAGGATATCCTCGCCGCGCGCCCGCAGCGGCGGCAGGGTGATCTTCAGCGCGGCCAGACGATAGTAGAGGTCGGGGCGCAGCGAGTCCTCGACCGTCTTGCCCTCGCCATGCGTGTTGCAGATCGCAACGATCCGCGTCTCCGCCGGTGCGCCCTGATCGTTGATGAATTGCAAAAGCCGCGCCTGCAGCGACTGGCTCAGCGCCTCGACATCCTCGAGGCAGAGCGTGCCGCCGCGCGCTTCTTCCATCAGCGGCAGACCGCCCTCTTCGACCGGGCCGAACAGCTTGGCCGAGAGCGCCTCTTCGGTCAGCGCGGCGCAGCTGACCACGACGAATTTCTTGCCCGCGCGGGGGCCCGTCGCGTGCAGCGCATGGGCCACCAGCGTCTTGCCGGTGCCGGTTTCGCCATCGATCAGAACGTGACCATCCGCCTGCGACAGATCGAGAATATCCTCGCGCAGACGCTCCATCGGCTCGGAAGTGCCGATCAGCTTGCCCATCACCTTTTCGCCCTCGGCCAGATCGCGGCGCAGTGCGCGGTTGTCCAGCGTCGTGCGCCGCGCCTGCGTGGCGCGCTTGGCCAGCTCGGTCATCCGATCGGGCGAGAACGGCTTTTCCATGAAGTCCATCGCGCCGAGACGCATCGCCTCGACCGCCATCGGCACATCGCCGTGGCCTGTGATCATGATGACCGGCAGACCGCTATCGATGCCCATCAGCCGCTTGAGGAAGGCCATCCCGTCCATGCCGGGCATCCGGATGTCGGTGATCACCACGCCCGGCCAATCGGGGCCGATCACTTTCAGCGCGTCTTCGGCGCTGGCATAGGTCTCGGCGTCGAAGCCCGACAGCGCCAGCCATTGGCTGACGGATTGCCGCATATCTTCCTCGTCATCGACGATCGCTACCTTCATTAGTCTTGCCATGTCTTACTCCGCGGCCTTTATGGCCCTGTTCTTGTCCGCCAGGAGGGGCAGCTGCACTTCAAAGACGGCACCCCCGCTTTCGGAATTATGGGCGGTCAGACGACCCCCGAAATCACTGATGATGGAGGACGAGATCGCGAGGCCCAGCCCCGTCCCTTCCCCCGGTTTCTTCGTGGTCCAGAACGGCTCGAACAGCTTGTCGAGATCCGAAATACCGGGACCGTTATCACGCACGCTCAGCACGGCCGTCTCACCCGAGGTAAGCAACAACTCCACTTGCGGTTCCTCAACCGACTTGGTGGCGTCGAGTGCATTTCGCAACAGGTTGATGATCACCTGCTCCAGCCGGATGCGGTCCGCCATTACCATAACAGGACTGCGCGGCATGGTGCGCGAAATGTGCAATTTGCGAATTTTCAGCTGCGGTTCCATCATCGAGAGCGCCTCCGACAGAGCCACCCGCAGGTCCACCGGCTCGAAGGCCTCGCCGCCCTTGCGGGCATAGGATTTCAGCTGCCGCGTGATCGCGCCCATCCGCCCGATCAGGTCGTCGATGCGCTGGAAGGAGGACAGCGCCTCCTCGACCCGGGCGCGCTGCAACAGCAGTTTCGCGCCGGCCAGATAGGTCTTCATCGCGGCCAAGGGCTGGTTCAATTCGTGGCTCACCGCCGCCGACATCTCCCCCAGAGCCGCGAGTTTCGAGCTTTGCGCGATCGTCTGTTCGGCCACGGCCAGATCCTGCTGCGCCTTCTCGCGCTCGGCGATCTCGCGGCTCAGCCGGGTGTTGAGCTGGCGCAGCTCCGCCGATTCCGCGCGCAATTCCTGGCTTTGTCGCCGCGCCCGGCGCGACAGCGCGTAGAAGACCAGCGCCAGCAGGATCGCGAAGCCCATGATCTCGAGCGCGAGCACCGCATTCACCCGCTCGCGCACGGAATCGTAGCTGGTAAAGGCGATCATCTTCCAGCCACGGAAGGGAATGCGCGCCTCGGTGCGCATCACCGCGCGGCCCTTGAGATAGGCGTCGGGCGCGTCATTGGCCCAGTCCGCAGTCGCCTGCAGCGCGCGCTCGATCGCGGAAGGGGCAGACCGCGCGGCCAGCGCCTCTGACATCGTCACCCCGCGCCAGCGCGGCTCGGTCGTCAGGATGATTTTGCCCTCGCTGTCGACCACGGCAAGCGCATCGGAAATCCCGGCCCAGGCGCGTTCGAATTTCGACAGATCCGCCTCGACCACGATCACGCCGACGGGCTTGTTGTTCTGGATGACGGCGCGCGAATAGTCGAATTCGGTGCCGCCTGCCTCGGGCTCGTTGACCGAGAAGATCGTCCCGCGCGAGCGGGTCGCATCGACGAAGAAGGGCGCATTCGGGAAGGGCGAGCCGATCTGCGTGCGATTGGTCGACGCGACCACCCGGCCCTGCATGTCCAACAGCCGGATCGAAGCCACCGCGACCTCTTTCTTGGCCGTGATCAACTGCGCCGATGCGGTGGAATAATCCGTTGTATCAAGAGCTTGCGTCAGCTCCGGATCGCGCGCGAGCAACAGCGGCACCACGGATGTCCGCTGCAGCTCGGACATGATGTTGCCGGTGTAAAGCGCAAGCCGCAGCTCGGTGCGCACGCGCGTCGTCTCGGTGAAACGCTGGGTCAGCCACTGATTGGTGATCCACATCACCGCCCCCGCCAGCGCGAGGATCAGCACCACGGCGACGCGCAGCAACCAACGGGCGCGTGGCGAGCGCGCCATCACGCCGAGCCCGCCCTCACTCTCGGGCGGCTCTTCAGGTAAAATCGTCGAACGTGTCTGCACGTGCGTCATGCGCGAAGTCTAAGCCAAGGCCCAGAGCGCAACAAGCGCGCGAGATCAGGCGGTTGCCAGCATCCCGCTCAACGCGCGGAAAAGCGCCGCCCCATCGGCGCCGCCCTGCGCAGCCTCGATCGCGCGCTCGGGGTGAGGCATCATGCCCAGCACCCGGCGGTTCTCGCTCAGGACGCCCGCGATATCGTCGACGGAGCCGTTGGGATTCTCGACGTAGCGGAACGCCACGCGATCCTCGCCCTCGATGCGGGCAAGGCCTTCCGGGTCGATCTGGTAATTGCCGTCATGGTGGGCGACCGGGATCACGATCTCCTGCCCCGCCTCATAGCCCGAGGTATAGGCGCTGTCGGTCGTGGCGACGCGCAGGGCCAGCGGTTTCGACACGAATTTCAGCCCCGCATTGCGCATCAAGGCGCCCGGCAGCAGCCGCATCTCGGTGAGCACCTGAAAGCCGTTGCAGATGCCGATGACATAGCCGCCCTTGCCTGCGAAATCGGCCACCGCCTGCCCGATGGGCGAGCGCGAGGCGATCGCGCCGCAGCGCAGATAATCGCCATAGGAGAACCCCCCCGGCACACCGATGATGTCGATGCCTTCGGGCAATGCGGTTTCCTTGTGCCAGACCTTGACGACATCCGCCCCGGCTGCGGCGAAGGCCATGCTCAGGTCGCGGTCGCAATTCGATCCGGGGAAGGTGATGACGGCGGCTTTCATGGGTGCAAACTCCTGGCCTTGAGGGTCGAACCTGTCGGGTAAGGCCTGTGCGGCCTTCGGCTTGGTACAAATATCCCGGGGGGGAATTGGCCGGCAGGCCAAGGGGGGCAGCGCCCCCCACCCGACCCGGATCAGGCGATCTCGATGGTGTATTTCTCGATCACGGTATTGGCGAGAAGCTTCTCGCACATCTCCTTCACCTCGGCCTCGGCAGAGGCTGCGTCGGTGGCGCTCAGGTCCAGTTCGATCACCTTCCCCTGACGCACGCCCTCGACACCGTCGAAGCCCATATGGCCCAACGCGTGGCGCACGGCCTCGCCCTGCGGGTCGAGCACCCCATCCTTCAGCATGACATGAACGCGGGCTTTCATCACGAGCGGTCCTTTCAGTTGATCAGCGTCGGTTTGATCGGCTGGGTATTGGTCGGCAGCACGCCAAGGCGCTTGGCGACTTCGGTATAGGCATCGGTCAGGCTGCCCAGATCGCGGCGGAACACGTCCTTGTCGAGCTTCTGGCCCGTCTTGACGTCCCACAGGCGGCAGCTGTCGGGGCTGATCTCGTCGGCCACGATCAGGCGCATGAAATCGCCATCCCAGACGCGACCGATCTCGATCTTGAAATCGACCAGCTTGATGCCGACGCCGTAGAACACGCCGGTGAGGAAGTCGTTCACGCGCAGCGCAAGCGCCACGATGTCATCGAGGTCCTGCTGGCTCGCCCAACCGAAGGCGATGATATATTCCTCGGGCACGAGCGGATCGCCCAGATCGTCGTTCTTGTAGCTGTATTCGACGATCGGACGCGGCAGCGGCGTGCCCTCTTCCATGCCCAGACGCTTCGCGATCGAACCGGCGGCGAAGTTGCGCACGATCACCTCGAGCGGCACGATCTCCACCTGACGGATCAACTGCTCACGCATGTTGAGCCGTTTGATGAAGTGGTTCGGCACGCCGATATTGGTCAGGCCGGTCATGAAATACTCGGACAGGCGGTTGTTGAGCACGCCCTTGCCCTCGATCACGTCCTTCTTCTGCGCGTTGAAGGCGGTCGCGTCGTCCTTGAAATACTGGACCAGCGTTCCGGGCTCGGGGCCTTCATACAGAACCTTCGCCTTGCCTTCGTAGATCTTCTTGCGCCGGGGTGCCATCGCGTCTCCGTTCTCACTTGGCGCGGCGGTGCCAGGGCCTGCGCCGCATACCGTCGGGAATGCCGCGCCCGCCCCTGCGCGCCGTCCGCGAAAGGGTGTTGCCCGCCCTATAGGACAAGCCCGCGAGTCTCGCAAGGTAAAGCGCACGCCACTTCACGCAGATGCACAGCCCCGTCAAACCCGCCAAAACGCGGCCCTTTCCTCTTGCGGCGCACGCCGTGCATGTGCATATCGGAGGTAACGGAGACTTTACCGGGAGGGACGTGGGCCATGACCACCTTCGACGATCGCGAAAACGCCTATGAGAACAAGTTCGCGCATGATGCCGAGCTGCAGTTCAAGGCCGATGCCCGCTGCAACAAGATGCTGGGCCAATGGGCCGCTGAGCTTCTGGGCAAAACCGGCCCCGAGGCCGACGCCTATGTCCGCGAGGTCGTGACCTCCGATTTCGAGGAAGCGGGCCACGAAGACGTGTACCGCAAGCTCTCGGGCGATCTTGGCGACAAGGCCGATGAACAGACGATCCGCGCGAAGATGGCCGAATGCATGGCCGAGGCGCGCCGTCAGGTGGTCGACGAGGCCGAGTGAGCCCTCGCCGATGACGCAGATTGAAAGGCCGGATGCCAAGCGCGTCCGGCCTTTTGCATTTCAGTCCGAGATTGCAGCGCCTTCATCAAGAACATGAAGGAAACGAATTTGCCAATTCCCGCCTGTCATGGCAGGAGAAACCCAACCGCCGCGCCCGACGCGGCCCTTTGCATTTGACGAGGCCCTTATGACCGCCCCGAAAACCGACGCGCTGAGCCGCCTTCTGGAAACCCGCGATTGGCTGATGGCCGATGGCGCGACCGGCACCAACCTGTTCAACATGGGGCTGGCCTCGGGCGATGCGCCGGAACTGTGGAATGCCGACGAGCCCGCGAAGATCGCGAAGCTTTATTCGCTGGCCGTCGAAGCGGGCTCGGACCTGTTTCTCACCAACAGCTTCGGCGGCAATGCCTCGCGGCTGAAACTGCACAACGCGCAGAACCGCGTGCGCGAGCTCAACCGCCTCGCCGCCGAGATCGGCCGGGATGTGGCCGACAAGCAGTCGCGTCCCGTGATCGTTGCGGGCTCGATGGGCCCGACCGGCGAGATTTTCGCGCCGATGGGCACGCTGACGCATGAGTTGGCGGTCGAGATGTTCCACGAACAGGCCGAGGGCTTGAAAGAAGGCGGCGCGGATATCCTCTGGGTCGAGACGATCTCGGCACAGGAGGAATACAAGGCCGCCGCCGAGGCCTGCCATTTGGCGGGGATGCCTTGGTGCGGTACGATGAGCTTCGACACGGCGGGCCGCACGATGATGGGCCTGACCTCGCAGGCGATGGTCTCGATGGTCGAAAAGCTGGCTCACCCGCCGCTGGCCTTCGGCGCGAATTGCGGCGTCGGCGCGTCCGACCTGCTGCGTACCGTTCTGGGCTTTGCCGCGACCGGGACCGAACGCCCGATCATCGCCAAAGGCAATGCGGGCATCCCGAAATATGTCGACGGTCATATCCACTACGACGGCACGCCCGAGCTGATGGCGGAATATGCGGTGATGGCGCGCGATTGCGGCGCGACGATCATCGGCGGCTGCTGCGGCACGATGGCCGAGCATCTGGTGGCGATGCGCGAGGCGCTGGAGACGCGTCCGCGCGGCGAGCGCCCGACGCTGGATCAGATCTCCTCGGTGCTCGGCGGGTTCTCGTCGGAGGATGACGGGCTGAGCGGGGATGCGCCCAAGCGCGAACGTCGGGGACGTCGGCGCAGCTAAGCGCGGTTTGAGGGGCTCTGCCCCTCGGCCTTGCGGCCTCACCCCGGGATATTTGAACCAAAACGAAGGAAGGGCTGGGTTTTTCCCGGCGGTTGCACCATGCGCGCGTCTCAGACGAGATCAGAACAGTTCGAGCTGATCGCCCGGCCGGGGCGGTACGCGGAACTGCGTCACGTCGAGATCGGGCAGATGACGCGCGAAGCCCAGCCGCTTGCAGCTGAGCTTGAACCGCTGCTGCAACAGCTCGGCCAGCTCCCCTTCCCCCTTCATCCGCTCGCCGAAGCGCGGATCGTTGAGCTTGCCGCCGCGCATGTCGCGGATCCGGCCCAGCACCTTCTCGACCTTGCCGGGGTGATGCCGCTCCATCCAGTCGGCGAAAAGCGGCGCCACCTCATGCGGCAGCCGCACCGGCATCATCGAGGCGGCCTTGGCCCCTGCCCTGCGCGCCTCGGTCAGGATCGCCTCCAGCTCGTGATCGGTGAGCCCCGGGATCATCGGCGCGGCCATGACGCGCACCGGGATACCGGCACGCGACAATTCGCGGATCATGCGGATACGGGTCGGCGGGCTGGGCGCGCGCGGCTCCAGATCGCGGGCGAGTTTGGCGTCGAGCGTCGTGACCGACACGCCAACCTGCGCCAATCCGGCCTCGGCCATCGGCGCGAGGATGTCGAGATCGCGCAGGATCGTCGAGCCGCGGGTGACGATCGAGACCGGATGGCGATAGGCCTGCAGCACTTCCAGCACGGCGCGCATGATCTCCATCTTGCGCTCGAGCGGCTGGTAGGGATCGGTATTCGTGCCGATGGCGAGCACGTTCGGGCGGTAGCCTTTCTTGCGCAGCTCGTCTTCGAGCACCTGCGGCGCCTCCGGCCGTGCGATCAGTCGGGTTTCGAAATCCAAACCCGCCGAGAGGCCGAGATAGCCGTGGCTGGGCCGCGCGAAGCAGTAGATGCAGCCATGTTCGCAGCCCCGATAGGGGTTGAGAGAGCGCTCGAAGGGCACATCGGGCGACTGGTTGCGGGTGATGACGGAGCGGGGACGCTCCACCGAGACCTCGGTGCGGGTCAGGCGCTCTTCTTCGGGAATGTCCCAGCCGTCATGCTCGGGCGCGCGGGCGAAGGGCTCGAACCGGCCCACGGGGCGCGCCGCGGCACCGCGCGCGCGCAGACGCTCGGACGGGTTCGCGGGGGGAAGATCGAATGGCAGACTCATGCCCGGAATTTAGAACGAAATGAGAACATTTGCCAAGTAGAGTCCGGATGCGGACCTACCAACACCATGCGAGGTCGGACAAAACACCGCGCATGTCGCAAATCGCCAAGACTTGACGGGGCCACGGCCTCACCACAGGGTAACACCGGCTAGCAGGAGACTATTGGACATGGCCGAAGACGAAGACGATATCATCCTTTCGGAACTCGACGACGACGAGCTCACCGCGCAGATGATGGATGACCTCTATGACGGTCTCAAGGAAGAGATCGAAGAGGCCACCCGCATCCTGCTCGACCGCGGCTGGACGCCGTATGACATTCTGACCAAGGCCCTCGTCGCGGGCATGACTATCGTGGGCAACGACTTCCGCGACGGTATCCTGTTCGTGCCGGAAGTGCTGCTGGCGGCGAATGCGATGAAGGGCGGCATGGCCATCCTCAAGCCGCTGCTGGTCGAGACCGGCGCGCCGCGCATGGGCAAGATGGTCATCGGGACGGTGAAGGGCGATATCCACGATATCGGCAAGAACCTCGTTGCGATGATGATGGAGGGCGCGGGCTTCGAGATCGTCGATCTGGGGATCAACAACCCGGTCGAGAACTACCTCGAAGCGATCGCGCGCGAAGAGGCCGACATCCTCGGCATGTCCGCGCTGCTGACCACCACGATGCCCTACATGAAGGTCGTGATCGACACGATGAAGGAACAGGGCATCCGCGACGACTACATCGTTCTGGTGGGCGGTGCGCCCTTGAACGAGGAATTTGGCAAGGCGATCGGCGCCGACGCCTATTGCCGCGACGCCGCCGTGGCGGTCGAGACGGCGAAGGATTTCATCGCCCGCAAGCACAACCAGATGAGCGCCTGATCGCCGATCGCGCGCGCATCCAGGCTGATATGCATGGAGAAGGCCCCGATTTTTTCATCGGGGCCTTTTCATGTGCGCTTCCCCGCCCCATACTTGAAGAGAAGGGGGAAACGAGAAATGCCGCTGCCACATTTTCTGCTGCTGATCCTGTTTGTGATCGTTCTGGCGGGCTTGACGATCTGGGCCTTCGCCGCATCGGGCGTGCCGATGGCGATGCTCGGGCTGATGGTTCTCGTCGCAGCAGGCGTTGCCCGGATGATGGCACGGGTGGAATGACCGCCCAGAAAGCTGCCTCGCTTCCCGGCGACACGACCTTATCCGAAAATGGCTTAGCTCCCGAGGGCTCGGGGCGTCTTCTGCTGATCGCCTGCGGGGCGCTCGCGCGGGAGATTCTCGCGCTCAAGCGGATCAATGGCTGGGATCATATCGACCTGACCTGCCTGCCCGCCAATCTGCACCTATACCCCGAGAAAATCACCGCCGCCGTCGAAGAGGCGGTGCTGCGCTATCGCGACCAATATGACGATATCTTCGTGGTCTATGCCGATTGCGGCACGGGCGGGCAATTGTTGGAAAAGTGCAAGTCTTTGGGGGTCGAGATGGTCGAAGGCCCCCATTGTTATTCGTTTTTTGAAGGCAACGCGGCCTTTGCCGAAACCGCCGAGGACGAAATCACGGCCTTCTACCTCACCGATTTCCTGACCCGTCAGTTCGACGCATTCGTCTGGAAGCCGATGGGCTTCGACCGTCACCCCGAGCTGATCCCGATGATGTTCGGCAATTACGACCGGCTGATCTATCAGGCCCAGACCGACGATCCCGCGCTCGACGCGAAGGCGCGTGAGGCCGCGAAGCGGCTCGGCCTGCGCTATGAACGGCGTTTTACGGGCTATGGCGATCTGGCCACCAGTCTCGCCAAATTTGCCACGAAATCGGGCAATCCGGCTTAATCCTCTTTGAATTTTTCTTAAAACCCGACCTCCGGGGCTTGGCATCGCTACGTCACCCGGGTATTGGCTTCGCCAAATCTCACATCCCTCCGGCCCGCCCCTCCCCGGTCGCGGGCCTTTCTAATTGCAGGACAACCGTATGACCTTGTCGCAATGGCGCAGCCAGTGGACTGGCAACTTCCGCGCTGACATTCTCTCCGGTCTCGTGGTGGCGCTCGCGCTGATCCCCGAGGCCATCGCTTTCTCCATCATCGCAGGCGTGGACCCGAAAGTGGGCCTCTACGCCTCCTTCATGATCGCCACGATCACCGCTTTCTTTGGTGGCCGCCCGGGCATGATCTCGGCCGCCACCGCCGCAACCGCCGTGCTGATGGGCACATTGGTGCGCAGCTACGGGCTCGACTACCTGCTGGCCGCGACGGTGCTGGCGGGCGTGCTTCAGGTGATTGCCGGGGCGCTGAACCTCGGGACAGTGATGCGTTTCGTGTCGAAATCGGTGATGACGGGCTTCGTGAACGCGCTCGCCATCCTGATCTTCATGGCGCAATGGCCCGAGCTGAACCCGGCCAATGTGCCGGTCGTGGCGACCTATGCCCTGGTGGCACTTGGCCTTGCGATCATCTACCTGCTGCCGCGCTTCTTCCGTGCCATCCCCTCGCCGCTGATCGCGATCCTCGTTCTCAGCGCGGTCTCGATGGGGCTGGGGCTCAACGACGTGCACACGGTGTCCGACATGGGCGCCCTGCCCGATCAGCTGCCCTCGCTGCTGATCCCCAACGTGCCGTTCACCTTCGAGACGCTGCAGATCATCCTGCCCTATTCGGTGGGCGTGGCGGTCGTCGGCCTTCTGGAGAGCCTGATGACGCAGAACATCGTCGACGAGATGACCGACACGCGTTCGGACCGTCGTCAGGAATGCTTCGGTCAGGGCATCGCCAATTTCTGCACCGGCTTCATTGGCGGCATGGCGGGCTGCGCGATGATCGGCCAGTCGGTGATCAACGTCACCTCGGGCGGCCGCACGCGCCTGTCGACCCTGACCGCGGGGATCGCGCTTCTCATCTTCTGCGTGGTGCTGGGCGAATGGGTGGGCCGCATCCCGATGCCCGCGCTGGTGGCGATCATGATCATGGTGTCGATCGGCACGTTCAGCTGGGCCTCGCTGGGACAGCTGCGCACGATGCCGATGTCGTCCAACGTGGTGATGCTGGCCACCGTCGCCTTCGTCGTCGCCACCCATAATCTCGCGATCGGGGTTCTGGTGGGCGTGCTGCTCTCGGGGATTTTCTTCGCGGGCAAGATCGCGCGGATGACCGAGATCTCCTCGCGCTACAACGAGGCGCATCACCTGCGGACCTATTACATCAAGGGCCAGATCTTCTTCGCGACCGTGGAAGAGTTCAACCGCGCCTTCGACTTCCAGGAGAAGCTCGACCGCGTGGTGATCGACCTGACCCACGCCCATATCTGGGACATCTCCTCGGTCTCGGCGCTGGACCGGGCGGTGGGCAAGTTCCGGATGTCAGGCACGGATGTGAAGGTCGTGGGCATGAACCACGCGACAGAGACGATCATCGACAAGCTGTCGAATGGTGGTCAGGTCGCGGCGGGGCACTGAGGGGGCTCTGCCCCCGCTTGCTGCGCAAGCCCCCCGGGATATTTTCACCAATACGAAGAAGGGCGTGCCGGAGACGACGCGCCCTTTTCTTTAGGCTTCCAGCTCGGTGTCCCAGTAGAGGAAGTCCATCCAACTTTCGTGCAGATAGCCTGGCGGGAAGCGACGCCCGATGCGCAGCATATCCTCGGGCTGGGGCTGGCGCGCGGGCTTGAGAAGATGCATCCCGGAGCGCTCCAGCGGCTTGTTGGCCTTGCGCAGATTGCACGGCGCGCAGGCGGCCACAACATTCTCCCAACTGGTGATTCCACCGCGCGAGCGCGGGATCACATGGTCGAAGGTCAGATCGCCCCGCTTGCCGCAATACTGGCACTTGAATTCGTCCCTCAGAAAAAGATTGAAGCGCGTGAAAGCCACGCGCTTCTGGGGTCGGACATATTCTTTGAGGACGACGACGGAGGGGATTTTGAAGGCCTGCCTCTGGCTGCGCACCACTTCTTCGTATTCGGCGAGGATCGTCACCCTGTCGAGGAAGACCGCCTTTATCGCCTCCTGCCAAGGCCATAGCGACAGCGGGTAATAGGAGAGCGGCCGGAAATCGGCGTTGAGCACCAGTGCCGGGTGCTGTCTCAGCGCCGCCGGTTCGCGGGTGAATTGGGTTCGAAAATTCGTCCTGTCGCACTCGTCCAGCATGGGTGACTCCGTCCTCGCCCTGTCGCCTGCCTCGGCTCAGGGGCGGGGTCCGCCCCTGCCTTATCCATGACTATATATGGCGTTCGCGATCTGGCAAGCCTCTTGATCTCGCGATTGCTGCCATGCGGCATGGGTAGCAAACAGCCATGACAGAGAAATGACGCTGCGCGAGCGTTTGGCAAGGTTGCAGGTGCCGCGGCGATCGGCGGCCGCGGGCATCTCAGCCCGGCAGTTTGTCTTGCAGGAAGGACAGCGCCACCGAGAGCCCGTCGGGTGCGATGCCGTGACCGGTGCCCTTCATCACATGGGCATAGGTATCGAACCCCGCCGAGACCAGCGCATCGCCCGCTTTGCCCATATCGGCGAAGGGCACGACCGGGTCCTGATCGCCATGGATCAGCAGAACCGGCGGCTTGGAGATCGCCTCGTTGCCCAGAGCTTCCGGGCGCAGAAGACGGCCCGAGAAGGCCACGAGCCCCGCGACAGGTTCGGCCCGGCGCGGCAGCACTTCGAGCGCGGTCATCGTGCCTTGCGAGAAGCCGATCACGGCAAGCCGCGCGGGCGTCAGCCCCTGCTCTTCCAGCACGGAATCGAGGAAAGCATCCACGTCGGCAGCCGCGTCCTTGAGACCTTGGGCGGATTCCGCTTCGCTGGAATTGTCGATCCAGGGGATCGGGAACCATTGCCGCCCGTAAGGCGCCGCGCGGCAGGGTTCGGGCGCGTCGGGCGCGAGGAACAGCGTGTCGGGCATGTGCTGGCCCAGCGGATCGGCGAGGCCCAGAAGATCCGCCCCGTCCGCGCCATAGCCATGCAGGAACACCACGGCGGATTTCACCGTTCCCGATTGCGGCTCTTTGCGTCCGGCTTCCAGCTTGCGGGTCATGGGGCAACTCCTTCACGATCTTTACAGGCCGCGTAATAGGCCCAGAGGCCGCGCGCCGCAACCGCGCGCCACGGCGACCAGGCTGCCGATAGCTCATTGAATTGCTTGCGCTTGGGCCGCTCGGGCAAATCGAACAGCAGCCGCGCCCCTTCGGCGAGCGCCAGATCGTCCACCGCGAAGACATCGGCGCGGCCCAGAGCGAAGATGAGATACATCTCCACCGTCCAGCGCCCGATGCCGGGGATCGGCAGGAGCTGCGCGACCACGTCTTCGTCGGGCATCGCGCGCAGACCCTCGAAATCGACGCCGGAATTGGAGAGCGCCTGAAGGTAGCGCACTTTCTGGCGCGAGAGGCCACAGGCGCGCAGGTCCTCTTCCGAGGCGCCCGCGATAGAGACCGGATCGCCATAGCCCGCGCCGATCACCTTGCCCCGGATCGAGTTGGCGGCGGCGACCGAGACCTGCTGGCCGATGATCGCGTCGCGCAGCGCCTCGAACCCGTCCTCGCGGCGGCGCAAAGGCCACGGCCCCGTCAGCGCGCAAACCTCGGCAAAACGCGGCTCTGTGCGGCAAAGAAATTCGGTGCCTTCGGCAATATCGTCTTCGCAGGTAATGATACGTCCAACCATGCGCGACACCCTGCCTCATGCCGCGCCCGCTTGCCAGCCCCCAATCGCCACGCTAGCAAGCTGTCATGATTGACATGACCGCCCCTCCCGCCTCTCGCGAAAAGCGCAATACGATCGTGCTGGTTCTGGCCCAGGCGCTTCTGGGCGCGCAGATGCCGATGATCTTCACGGTGGGCGGTCTTGCGGGCCAGATGCTCTCGCCCAATCCCTGCCTCGCGACCCTGCCCCTGTCGCTGATCATTCTGGGCTCGGTCCTCTCGGCGCAGCCGATGTCGGAATTCATGGCCGCGAAAGGCCGCCGCGCGGGCTTCATCCTCGCCAATGCGATGGGCGCGCTGGGGGCGGCGACCGCGGCCTATGCGCTCTATCACGGGTCGTTTGCGCTGTTCATGCTGGGGTCGTTCTTCACCGGCACCTACATGTCGGCGCAGGGTTTCTACCGGTTCGCGGCGACCGATACCGCCAGCGCGGAGTTCCAGCCCAAGGCGATCTCATATGTGATGGCCGGCGGGCTTGTGGCCGCGATCATCGGCCCGCAGCTCGTGAAGGTCACGAGCGAGGCGATGGTCGTGCCCTTCATGGCGACGTACCTCGCGATCATCGGGATCAATGCGCTCGGGCCGATCCTGTTCTCCTTCCTCGACATCCCGGCTCCGGGGCGGCGCAAGAAGCACGAACATCACGAGGGCCGCACCCGGCGCGAGCTGCTGAAAGACCCGGTGATCCTCGTCGCGATGATCTGCGCCATGGTCTCCTATGCGCTGATGAACCTCGTGATGACCTCGACGCCGCTGGCGGTCGTGGGCTGCGGGTTCGAGCAGGGCGACGCGGCCAATATCGTCTCGGCCCATGTGCTGGCGATGTATCTGCCGAGCTTCTTCACCGGCCACCTGATCGCGCGCTTCGGCAAAGAGGTGATCGTGGGCACCGGCCTCGTGATTCTCGCGGCCTCCGGCGCTGTGGCGCTGACCGGGGTCGATCTGGACCAGTTCTACATCGCCCTGATGCTGCTGGGGCTGGGTTGGAACTTCGGCTTCATCGGCGCGACGGCGATGCTCGCCTCCGCCCATAGCCCGGATGAGCGCGGCCATGTGCAGGGGATGAACGATTTCGTGGTCTTCGGCGGCGTCTTCCTCGCCTCGCTCGCCTCGGGTGGGCTGATGAACTGCACCCAGAGCGGTAATGCCCAAGCGGGCTGGCAGGCGGTCAATCTTGCGATGATCCCCTTCCTGACGCTGGCGGGCGCCGCGCTGATCTGGCTGGTGTTGCGCCCGAAAGAGACCCGCTAAGGGGCGCCGCCCGCCCTTCGCTCTTGCGAAAATATCCCGGGGTGGGAATTCACGACAGCGAAGGGAGGGGCAGCGCCCCTCCGACAACGGTTCAATTCAGGGTAAGGCTCAGGCGAGTTTCGCGATGCGCTCTTCGAGCACATCGAAGGGCACGCCCGGCTCGTCCTTGGCGCAGCGGATCACCAGCGAGGTCTTCACGCTGGCCACGTTCTCGGCGGCAGTGAGCTGGCCGGTCAGGAAGCTCTGGAAGCTCGAGAGGTCCGGCGCCACGCATTTCAGCACGAAATCGATCTCGCCATTGAGCATATGGCACTCGCGCACGAGCGGCCATTCGCGGCAGCGCGACTCGAAGTTCGACAGATCCGCTTCGGCTTGGCTGTGCAGGCGCACCATCGCGAAGACCTGCACTTCGAAGCCCAGCTCGCGCGGGTTCACGTCAGCATGGTAGCCGCGGATGTAGCCCGCCTCTTCGAGCGTGCGCACGCGGCGCAGGCACGGCGGTGCCGAAATGCCCACACGCTTGGCCAGTTCGACATTCGTCATCCGCCCGTCCGCCTGCAGTTCAGCGAGGATTTTGCGGTCGATGTCGTCGAGCCGGGAGGTGGGCATGTTGAAACAATCCTTCGTGCGTTGCGGCAGAACTTACCGCTGGAAGAGAGGATGCGCAATAATATTTCGCGGACCGCTCCGCAAGTGCTATTTGTCGCGGCAAGCAGGGGCTTTTCGGCGCGCCTCGCTCCGACTATATCCGTCGGGCAGAATTCCAAGGAGGCAGGCATGTCCGAGACGAAGAAAACCAAGGTTCTGATCATCGGCTCCGGCCCTGCGGGCTACACGGCGGCGGTCTACGCGTCGCGTGCGATGCTCGAGCCGGTTCTGGTGCAAGGCATGCAGCCGGGCGGCCAGCTGACCATCACCACCGAGGTCGAGAACTGGCCCGGTGAGAGCGAGATTCAGGGCCCCGACCTGATGGTGAAGATGGAAGAGCATGCCCGCGCGATGGGCACTGAGATCATCATGGACATGATCACCGAGCTCGACACCTCGAAGCGCCCCTTCGTCGCGAAAGGCGATTCGGGCACGACCTACGAGGCAGCAGCAGTGATCCTCGCCACTGGGGCGCAGGCGAAATGGCTGGGGCTTCCCTCGGAAGAGAAGTTCAAGGGCTTCGGCGTCTCGGCCTGCGCGACCTGCGACGGGTTCTTCTATCGCGGCAAGGAAGTCGTGGTGATCGGCGGCGGCAACACCGCGGTCGAAGAGGCGCTGTTCCTGACCAACTTCGCCTCCAAGGTGACGCTGATCCACCGGCGCGACACGCTGCGCTCTGAGAAGATCCTGCAGGATCGCCTGTTCAAGAACCCCAAGATCGAAGTGGAGTGGAATCACACGGTCGAGGAAATCCTCGGCGACGAAAATCCGCTCGGCGTCACCGGTGTGCGGGTGAAATCCACCGCCGACGGGTCCGAGAAAGTCATCCCCTGCGACGGGTTCTTCGTGGCGATCGGGCACGCGCCGTCGTCCGAGCTGGTGAAGGACAGCCTGAAGATGCAATCGGGCGGCTATGTCTGGGTGGAGCCGGGTTCAACCCGCACCTCGCAGCCGGGCATCTTCGCGGCGGGCGACCTGACCGATCACACCTATCGTCAGGCGGTGACCTCGGCGGGGATGGGCTGCATGGCCGCGCTCGACGCAGAAAAGTTCCTCGCCGAGCAGGGCGAAGCCGAGTGATCCCCTTCCACGGCACGGTCTGGCGGATACTCTCAGCCGACCGTGCCGACGAGGCTTGCGAACCGGCCCGCCATCCGGAGGGCCGGTTTCATCATTCCGGGCAGGTCGCCCTTTATGCCTCGCTGAGTGCCGAGGGGGCTGCCGTGGCGCTCCGGCGCTATGTGCGGACCACTGACCCGCCGCGGGTGATTGTGCCGCTGGAGATCATTACAGAAGCGATGGACGACCTGCGCGGCACGCCCGATCAGGCGGCGGCGTCTGTGATCTGGCAAGATGGGAGAGCGAGCGGCGCGCCGTCGCCCACATGGCGCCTCTCGGATCGGTCACGGGCGCGCGGCGCACAGGGGCTGCTCTACGCTTCGCGCTCGCGTCTTGATCTGAGCCATCTGGTGCTCTTCGAGGTCTCGTCCGCAACAGTGCGGCAGGCGGGCCCTGCGCGACCATGGCACCCGCCCTACCCCATCCCATCTGCGTGAGACGTCATTGCACCGTCGCGCGGCTCCTCTAGGGTTAAGACCATCAGGAGGAGGCCGCTCATGCGCTGGCGCGGGGTCAATCACGTCGAATTTTCAGTGCTCGACTATGACAAGTCGATCGCCTTCTACGATGCGATGTTCGGATGGCTTGGATATAAGAGCTTCTGGACGCTCGATATCGGCTATCGCTCCATCTATTACATGGCGCGCTTCCCGATGCCGCATTCCTATATCGGCATTCAGCCCGCGCATTCGGGCGAGAAACTGGATCACGAGGCGCGCGCCGTGGGCATCCATCACATCGCGCTCTGGGCGAAATCACGCGCCGAGGTGGATGCGTTTCACCGCGACTTCCTGATCCCGCGCGGGCTGTCGGTGACGGAGGCCCCGCAGGAATATTCCGTTTATGCGCCGGGCTATTACGCGGTGTTCTTCGACGATCCGATCAACGGCATTCACTGGGAACTGGCGCATATCCCGCGCATTCCGGGCCTTGGGGCGATCGCTAGGTTCCGCGCGGCCTTGAAAGCCGCGCAGAAAGAGCATCCGGAATGGGACGGCCCGCCCGAGAAACTCGCGTTTCGCGACCTGCCCGGACGCCGCTGAACTCAGGCTAGATAGCCGAGGAAGGCGTCGATTTCCTCGGGCGTCGTGGCCCAGGAACACACCAGACGCGCGGCCAGAAGCTCGTCCTCGGGCCCTTCCAGCGACTGATCGAACGGCCAGAGGTAATAATAGGCCCCGGCTGCATTCGCGCGCTTATGCGCCCCACGCGGCAAGGCGGCGAAGACCGCATTGGCCTGCGTCGGGTGGATCAGTTTCGCGCCCTCGATCTGGCCGAAGCCTTCCGAGAGTTTGCGTGCCATTTCATTGGCATGGCGCGCGGTCTTCAACCACAGATCGTCGGCCAGATAGGCCTGCATCTGGGCCGCGAGGAAGCGGTGCTTCGAGAAGAGATGGCCGCCACGCTTGCGGCGCAGCTCGAATTCCCAGGCGCGTTTGGGGTCAAAAATCACCACCGCCTCGACGCCCATGCAGCCGTTCTTGGTGCCGCCGAAGCTGAGCACGTCGACGCCCGCCTTCCAGGTCATCTCGGCCGGGGTGCAGACCGCGGACACCAGCGCATTGGCAAAACGTGCGCCGTCCATATGCACGGGCAGATGGAAGCGGCGGGCGACATCGCTCAGGGCTTTCACCTCCTCGGGCGAATAGACCGCCCCGGCCTCGGTCGAGTTGGTGATCGAGACCATGCCGCGCTGGACGTTATGGATGCCGCCGCGCCCGGTATGGGCGATGGTGCGCGCGAGCGCGTCGGGGTCCATCTTCGCATCCGGCCCGTCGACCAGAACCAGCTTCGAGCCGCCAGTGTAGAATTCCGGCGCGCCGCATTCGTCTTCCTCGATATGGGCGTTGCGATGGCAGAAGATCGCGCCCCAGGGCTGGGTCAGCACCGCGCAGGAAAGCGCATTGGCCGCCGTGCCGGTCGCAACCAGATAGACGCGCGCCTCGGGCGCCTCGAAAATCTCACGGATCTTCGCCTGCACGCCTTCGGTGATCGGGTCGTCGCCATAGGAATGCACATGCCCTTCATTCGCGGCCATGAGGCCCTCGAGAATGGCGGGATGGGCACCGGACGTGTTGTCGGAGGCAAAATTCATGAGAGATCCTCGATCGTGTATTCGTCCCACTCGTCTTCGGGCACTTCGAATTCGGGTACGGTCCAGCCGCGCACGCTTTCCCCGGCCTCGTGGACCGTCTCGCGCGAACCCGAGATCAAGTAGTGCCAGTCATGCAGCGGCTTATCTTCGAAGCGCAGCCGGTAGGCGCAGGTCGCAGGCATCCAATAGGCGATCTTGTGGATCGTCTTGGGGCTGAGCGTGACGCATTCGGGAACGAACTGGTGGCGAATGTCATATTGCGTGCAGCTGCAGCTCTCGCCATCGAGCAGCCGGCAGGCGACGCGGGTGAAGACGACCTCGCCCGTATCCTCGTATTCGAGCTTGTTCAGGCAGCATTTGCCGCAGCCATCGCACAGCGCCTCCCATTCGGGGGCGGTGAGCTTCTTCAGCGGCAGGTTCCAGAACTCGGGGCGCAGTTTGGTCATGGCGCGGAAAATGGGGCAGCGGCGGGGAAATGGAAAGGGCAGATCGGCGGATCGTGAGCGGATCTGCGATTTGGACATGGCGGGACGGGCAGACCGGTGGCCCTTGGCGCGGGGCGACCAGCCCCGGGTCGCGCCCGACCTCCCCCCGGGAGGGCGCATTGGCGATGGTATCGCGGGCACGTGCGGCTTGCGGGTTTTAGAGATAAAGCGCCCAGCCACTAGCGAAATTAAGCGCCCACCCGAGGTCGGGCGGGGCGCGGCCCTCAGCGCTCGGCCAGTATCTCCCGCGCGCGGGCGCAATCGGCATCCATCTGCGCGACCAGCGCCTCCACCCCGTCGAACTTCATCTCGGGGCGCAGGAATTCGACCAGCGCGACCGAGACATGCTCGTCGTAGAGATCGCCTTTGAAATCGAAGACGAAGGTCTCGAGGTTCGGGGTATTCTCGCCGAACATCGGGCGCACGCCGAGGCTCGCAGCCCCGGTATAGCTGCCCTTATGCGGCCCGGTCAGCACGTCGAACTTCACCGCATAGACGCCGAGCTTGGGCAGATGCAGCCCGGCCATCGACATATTCGCGGTCGGATACCCCAGATCGCGGCCGCGCTTGTCGCCATGCAGTACCGCGCCCTCGATCCGGTGCAGGTGGCCCAGCATAGCGGCGGCATCCTCGGGGCGGCCCTCGGCCAGCGCGGTGCGGATCGCGGTCGAGGACGCCTCCACCCCCTCGACATGCAGAAGCGGCGCGACGGTGACCTCGAAGCCGTATTTCGCGCCCAGCTCCGTCAGCATCGCGGCATCGCCCTCGCGGCCCTTGCCAAAGCGGAAATCGCCGCCCACGGCGACATGGGTCACGCCCAGCCCCTCGGCCAGCACTTCGCGGGCGAAAGCGTCGGCGCTCATATCGGCCAGTTCTTCGTTGAAGGGCAGTTCATAGAGCCGCTCGACCCCGAGCTTGGCGAGCCGGTTGGCGCGCGCCTCGGGGTTCATCAGCCGGAACGGCGGCAGGGTCTTGCCTGCCCGGGCTGCGAAGAATTCGCGGGGATGGGGCTCGAAGGTGATGACGCCCAGCGGCGCATCTTTCCCACGTGCCTGATCGATCACCGATTGATGGCCGAGATGGATGCCGTCGAAATTGCCCATCGCGACGGAGGCTCCGCGCGCGGATTTCTCCAGCGATTTCCAAGTGGTCAAGCGTTTCATCCACCCCGCCCTCCGGCGAGGTCGCCGGGTCAGTCGAACTTGCGCGAGGGCGCCAGAACCAGCGCCTCGCCTTTCACGACCACCGTATCGCCCACCGCGCAGTGGGTTTCAAGCGTGACACGGCGACGCGAATGATCGATCGCCGTCACCTTCACCTCGGCATAGACCACATCGCCGGGGCGCACGGGGGCCATGAATTTCAGCGACTGGCCCAGATAGACCGTGCCATGACCGGGAAGCTGCTCGCCGATCACCGCCGAGATCAGGCCGGCAGTCAGCATGCCATGCGCGATTCGACCCTCGAAAATGGTGTCTTGCGCATAGGCATCGTCCAGATGGACCGGGTTATGGTCGGTGGAGACCTCCGCGAACATCTCGATGTCGCGGTCGGTGACCTCCTTGCGGAGGTAGCGCACCATGCCGATTTCCAGATCTTCGATGCAGATCGTGCCACGGGGCAGGTTGTCGAGCATATCCATAGGTCCCAGCCGGAAGTTCATGTTGCACTGCGGCATAGCACATGCGGCAGAGCACAGGCAAGACGCCCGCGCAACTTTTTTACCCTACCGCGACAAAAGGCGCAACAAAGTTACCGCCTGAATTTTGCGCTTCGCTCAGGTCAGATGACCCATCGTGTAGAGCGGGTCGCGCTGACGCGCCTCCAGCCAGGTGCGCAGTAATTCGGGATCGGGGTTCTGCGGATCGGCCCCGAACTGATCATGCGCCAGACCACTGGAGATGAAGAGGCAATCGATCCCCTCCCCCGCAGCGCCGGCCACATCGGTATTGATCCCGTCACCGATAGCGAGGATGCGCGCATCCTCCGCGCCGCCCAGACGGCTCAGCTTGCGCCGCGCGAGATCGTAGATCGGCGGATGGGGCTTGCCGAAATACATCGCCTCACCGCCCATTTCCTCATAAAGCGCGGCCAGCGCGCCGGCGCAGTAGATGCGCTTGTCGCCCAGATCGACGACAATATCGGGGTTTGCACAAAGCATCGGCAGCTCGCGCATCTTCGCGAGCAGGAACTTCGGGCGGTAATCCTCAGGGACTTCGTTCACCTCGTCGAAGGGGCCGGTGCAGACGATGCCCTCGGCCTCGTCGAAATCGACACGGGTGATCTCGGCCTGCCCCTGCCATTCTTCCGGCACTTCGGTGAAGAACCCGTCATCCTTGGACGGGCCCAGATGCCAGACCTTCTTGCCCACGGCGCCCGCGAACATCGCATCCTGCGCGGCATCGCCGGAGGATACGACGAGGTCATAGGCGTCGCGCGGGCAACCCAGCCGATCCAGCGACTCCATCACGAATTTCGCGGGCCGCGGGGCGTTGGTCAGAAGCACGACCTTGCCGCCTTTTGCACGAAACGCCTGCAGCGCCTCGACCGCCGCGGGAAACGCCTTAACCCCGTTATGCAGGCACCCCCAGAGGTCGCAAAACAGCGCGTCATACGGGGCGGAAATCTCGGACAGCGAAGAGATGATGCGGGTCATGGCGGCCTTTCGTCAGCAGGGTTTGGCGCGGTCAGAGCCCCCGCAGGCGGGGGCCGCGCGTTTACCGAAGCTATATGGCACGGGCGTGACCGAAGGCAAAGCGGCTGGCCGCTCAGTCCTCCTCCATCGCGGCCCCGTAGCCGTAGCCATAGGCATAGCCATATTCGGGGGCGGCGAAGCGGAATTTGTTGACCACGACGCCCATCACATTGGTGCGTTCGGCCAGCTCGCGCTCGCAGATGTCGATTTCCTGAATCGTGGTCTCTTCGGTCGCGGCGATGATCAGCACGCAATCGACATGGGCGGCGAGCGAGAGCGTATCGTCGCTGACCAGCACCGGCGCGGTGTCGAAGATCATCAGGTCGGGGGCGTAGATCGTCTCGATCCGTTCCAGCGCCTCGGCAGCGCGGCGCGACTGGATCAACTCGGCCGGGGTCTCCACCGGCTTGCTATTCGCCCCAATCGCGAGGTTGCCGCCCAGCCGCAAGGCGTGATCGGCAAACTCGGCCGTGCCTGCGAGCACTTCGGAGATCTGCGGCCCGCGAGGCGCGTCGAGCAGCTTCAACAGCGAGGGTTTGCGGAAATCGGCCTCTATCAGCAGCGTGTGACGCTCTTGCTGTCGCGCAAGGCTCAGCGCGAGATTGAGCGCGACGGTCGATTTCCCGCAGCCCGCGGAGGGCGAGGTGATCGCCAGCCGCCGCCAGCCATTGGCGCGCATCTGCTGCACGATCTTGGTGCGCATGAGGTCGATCGGGGCGCTCTCGGCGCTGCTATCGGGGCTGACGATGCGCTTGCCGCGCAGCCGCCCTAAATTCGGGGCGATCGGCGTCAGAGCCTGCCACGCGCCCGCCGTGATACCGTCGCTGCCGGGGGCGACCTGCGCCCGGACCGAAGGCTCGGAGGTCGCACGGCCCGTGCGGGCAGCGCGGGCCTTGGCAATCGCGTCTCGCAATCTCTCCGCCATCTCTCGCCTCCTTGCCTCAGAACAGCCGGTCGAGCGGCATGTAGAACGCGCCGAACAGCACCACGACCGCAACGAAAGCCGCGCCGACCATCGAGCCGGAGACCAGCACCTTGCGACGACGTCGGCGCGCGTCTTCGGGCGTGCTCAGATAGGGCAGCGTCGCGAAAGCCGAGATCCCCAGATGGCGCTGCAGGTCTTCGGGGCGGCGGATGCCGGTGCTGAGCAATTCGCGCAGCGCAATCGCCACGAGACCAAACAAAAGCCCCACCCCGACGCCTGCCAGCGCGAGCGTCTTGCGATTGGGCTTCACCGGCTCTCCCGGCGCGACCGCCTGATCGATCACGGTCAACTTCTCGCCCTTGGCCAGCGACTCGATCGTATCGCCCGTCTCGGCCACGGCGCGCGCTTTCACGGCGCTGTCGTATTGATCGGCGAGATTGTCGTGATCGCGGCGCAGCGCCTCGAGCGCCGATGCGTTGGCGGGCACTTTCGCAATCGCCTCGCGGAGTTGCGCGATTTTCAGATCGGCGGCATCCCCGGCGGCCTGCGCAACGAAGAGCGTATCGGTCAATTCGCGCAGACGGCTCTCGAAGGCGGAGTTGGCTTTCGGCAGCGGCAGCGCCACCTGCTGCGACAATTCCTGAATCTGCGCGCCCAGCGCCGCGAGGCGTGCGTCATCGGCGGGCAGCAGCGGTTTGAGCGCGTCTCGCTGCGCCTCGAGCCGGGACAGTTCGCGCGCGGCGGGCGGGTAGATTGCGTCGCGGTCGACCACACGCCCCGCGGCTTCGCGCAGCCGCACCAGCCGGTCGATCTCGGTCTCGGTCTCGTTCACATGCGCGAGCCGGGTCTCCGCGCCCGCCTGAACGGCAGCGAGACGGTCGCGCAGCAGCGGCAATTCCTCGGGCAGAGCGTCGCCGTTCTCCTGCTTGAACTGCAACATCGCGCTGGAGGATTTCGCCAGTTCGCCTTCCAGCCGATCCACCTCGCGCGAGAAGAAATCAAGCGTATCGCGGGCGGCCTTGGTGCGGATATCGCTGTCTTCCTTGAGGATGCGCGTCACCAGTTCGTTTGCGACCCGCGCGGCGCGGGCCGGAGCGCCTGCGCGGAAGGACACCGTCATGAAGGTCGCGTCTTTCGGGGCGGAGCGCGACTTGCTCTGCTCGGAGATCTCGATCTCGACCGAGTTCTGCAGCGCCTCGAAAACCGCATCGGCATTGCGCGCGCCGGACTCGGTGCGCAGGTCAGGAAACAGCGCCATCCGCCGCGCCATGTCGAGCAGGCTTTCGCGCGAGAGCACCCGCTTGCGGATCACCTGCAGCTTGGCATTGGTGTCGGTGCGCACGGTCGAGGCCGCCAGACCGTCGGGGATGCGGTCCCCTTCGACCACAAGAAGCGCCTTGGCCTCGTAGATCGGCGTGATCATCCGCCCCGCCGCCAGACCGACAAGCGCGCCCAGCAACACCGCCAGCAAGAGCCAGTGGATCCGCCGGGCAAACAGGGCTGCGTAGAAGCGGAGCTCCCGCATCAGCGCCCTCCCCTGTGGCGAAAGGCAGGCGCGGCCTCAGCGGCTGCTGCGGAGGTTGGCGTGGGCGCGATCACGCGCGGCTTGGCGCGCTGGGTCTCGACCGGCAGATAGAAGACGTTGTCCTCGATCACCCTGTCGATGATCTCGCCGGTTACCGTATGGGAGCGCGCCGAATAGGCATAGACCATGCCCAGATCGGCCAGCTGGTTCATCAGCCGCGGAAGGCCGCCGCAATGGGCGTGCAGTTTCTGCGCAGCTTCGGGGGTGAAGATCTCGCGCGTCGCGCCTGCGACCTGCAGGCGATGGGCGATATAGGGCTGCGCGCAATCGGCGGGCATCGGCCCGAGATGGAAGCCGGAAGACACACGCTGCGCAAACTGGCGCAGCTCGGGCCGTGCGATCAGGTCGCGCAGTTCCGGCTGCCCCATCAGGATCAGCTGCACCAGCTCGTCCTTGTCGGCGTTTATATTGGTGATCATGCGCAGCTCTTCGAGCACGCCCGCATCGAGGTTCTGCGCCTCGTCGATCACCACCACCACGCGCCGCCCGGCGGCATATTCCTGGATCAGAAGCTGCTGGAACCGGTCGTAGATCAGGACGTAATCCTCGCCCGCCTCCACCCGCTGGCCGAGCGAGAGCATGATCCAGCGGATCACGTCGTCGCGCGAGCCGCGCGCGTTCGACACGAGCGCGATCGTCACATCCTCGGAGATCGTCGCCATCAGGTGACGCAGCAGCGTCGTCTTGCCCGCCCCGACCTCGCCAGTGATCAGCGTGATCGGTGCGCGCGAGAACAGCCCGTATTCGAGCATCGTCGCCGCGTGCTTGTGCTCTGGAGACCAGAACAGGAAATCGGGATCGGGCAGCAACGAAAAAGGACGCTCTGCCAACCCGAAGAATTCGGTGTAGATTTCGTTCATGCCTGTACCGGGCCTTTGGCCTCTGGGATTTGTTTGCGCCAGTAAGCTGCATCTCCCCGCCTTACGCAAGAATTCGTGAGCAATTCGCGAGTGGCTGAGGCGAAACTGTCGCAAAAACGCGTCTATTCCTAGGAAAACTGGCTATTTAGACAGGGGGGCGCTGTTCAAATCTCTTTATAGATGACGTCGGAGCAGCTAGCCTTTCTGCCAAGCGCCAGTCAGAGCGCAGTAGCAGAGCAGGCAAGACAGATGCCCCGATACCAGTATGCGCGCGCGAGCTTTTTCGCGCTTTGCGCGGCACTCGCATTGAGCGGCTGCAAGAGTGACGCAGACAAGGCCGAAGCCCATTACCAATCGGCCCAGACCCTTCTGGCCGAGGGCGATCCCGTCCGCGCGATGGTCGAGCTGCGCAACGTCTTCGAATATGACGGCACCCATAAGGCCGCGCGGCGCGCCTATGCCGATCTGCTGCTGGCGCAGGGACGCCTGCAGGAGGCCTTCAGCCAATATCTGCGTCTGCTCGAACAGTATCCTGAGACGGTCGAGGTGCATCGCATCCTTGCGGAGCTGTCGCTGCGCACGGGCAACCTGCCGCGCGCTCAAAAGCAGGTCGACGCGGTACAGGAGCTCGCCCCGGACGATCCCGGCGCGCAGGCGGTGCAGCTCGCGCTCGACCTGCGAGAGGCCAGCCTGTCGCGCGACACGGGCCGCCAGTCCGAAATCGCGGCGCAGGCCAAGGCTCTGACCGTGGCGCATCCCGAGGTCCTGACCGGCTGGCATGTGCTGATCGACGCGCGCAATGCACAGGGCGACGACGCCGCGACGCTGGCCGCGCTCGATGCGGCGCTGGCCCGCGATCCTGCGCAATACCGGCTGCAGGTTCTCAAGCTGGAACTGATCTCGAAGCGCGGCGCGAACGCGGAGATCGGCGCGCAGCTCGAAGTGATGCAGGGGCTATTCCCGGAAGACCCGAAAACCCGCACGGCCCTCATCGCATGGTATGTGCTGCGCGATGATCCGGCGGGGGCGGCGCGTTTCCTGCGCAAGCTCGCGACAGATCGAGACCAGCAGACGGGCGGCTATCTGGAACTCGTGCGTTTTCTGGCCCGCGCGAAAGGTGCCGAGGCCGCGCGGGCGGAACTCGACTCGCTCATCGCGCAGTCGAAGGGCCAGTCGAATGAGGCGATCTTCACCGCGATGCGGGCCGATCTGGATTTTCAGGCCGGGGACCGGGCGGCGGCTTTAACGCGGATGCAGGCGCTGATCGAAAGCCATCCCGACAGCGAGGAGATGCGCCAGCTGCGCTCTGCTTACGCCCGGATGCTCGACCATGACGGGCAGCGCGATAAGGCGAAAGCCGAGATCGCGGCCATCCTGAAGACCGATGCGACCAACGTCCCTGCCCTGCAGCAGCGCGCGGCGTGGCGGATCGAGGAGGATCGCCTCGATCTGGCGATCACCGATCTGCGCAGCGCGCTGCAGCAGGCCCCCGACAACCCGCAGACCCTGACCCTGCTGGGCGAGGCCGACCTGCGAGAAGGCGCGCCCGACCTGGCGATGGGCCGCTTCAGCCAAGCCTATGATGCGGCGGGGCGCGCTGCGCCCGAGGCGATCCGCTATGTCGATTTCCTCTTCGCGCATGACCGCGCCAGCGCCGCGCGGACGGTTCTGGCCGAGGCCGTGGCGGTAACCCCCAACAGCCCCGGACTGCTCAAGCGGCAGGCCGATCTGGCGCTTGCCGATCGCGACTGGATGCTTGCCCATCGCATCGCGGACCGCCTTGCCGCATCGTCGGCCCCGGGCACGGAGGCGCTGGCGCAGTCGATCCGCGCCGCGATCCTGATGGGGCGCGGCCGCAGCGAGAGCGCGATCGAGACGCTGAAAACCCTGGTGCAGATGCCCCCGACCGGCGAAGACGGCGTCACCACGGCCCCTGCGGTCTCGGCGGCGGCGGTCTCGGCCGTGGTGCAGGCGCAACTGGCCTCCGGGCGGGGCGGCGAGGCGCGCGCCTATCTCGAGGCGCAACTGGACGAGCAACCCGGCAATCGCGGCTTGCGGCTGCTGGAGGCCAATCTCTGCGCGATTCAGGGCGACACCGACCGGGCCGAAACCGGGCTGCGCACGCTGATGTACGAAGACCCGGCCGATCCGCGCCCAGCCCGCCAGCTCTATCGCCTGCTCGCGGCCCAAGGGCGCGAAGGCGACGCGCTTGCGGTGATCCAGACCGCGCTGGAAAAGGCCCCGCAGGCCGATCCGCTGCTGCTGCTCTACCGGGCGCGCTCGGAGGAAAAATCGGGCCGGTTCGACGCGGCGATCGCGACCTATGACGATCTCTACACCCGCGACAGCGGCGATCTGATCGTAGCGAACAACCTCGCGAGCCTGCTGAGCACCCATCGCGACGACCGGCCCAGCCTCGAGCGTGCGGCGCAGATCGCGAAACGCTTCCGAGAGCGGCCCGAACCCGCCTTCAAGGACACCTATGGCTGGGCGGAATACCGGCTGGGCAATTACGGGGCCGCGCGCCCCCTCCTCGCCGCCGCCGCCGCCGGGCTGCCCGAGAACGCGCTCGCGCAATATCACTACGCCGCCGTGCTGATCGCACTTGAAGAGCCCGATCTGGCCGAAGCGGCCCTACGCGATGCGCTGCGTCTTGCCGGTGAGCCGCTCCCGCCCGCGATGCGGGGCGCGCAGGCGCAGCTTGCCGCCCTGACCGGAGAGGGCTCACCGGGCAACACCCCGCGCCCGGCCCCGGCCCAGCGCTGATTTTGTCTTTGGATCAAAGCTCTCGCGGGGTAAGCTCATGTTAAGCGCCGCGTCAGACGGCCTATGAGCGAGCAGTCGAGATGATCACCACGAGCCCCCCTCTGCGCGAGGTGCGTGCCCTGCCATGGGGCACGCTCGGCCTGCTGACGCTGGCCGTCCTCTCCTATCCGTTCTTCGCGTTGGGACTCGCGAGCCTCGGGGCGGCATGGTCCACGCCGGAATACAGCCACGGGCCGCTGATCCCGCTGATTTCGCTCTATCTTTTCGCGCGCGAATTGCATCACGCACCGCTTACGCTGGAGGCCCGCCCGCGGCGCTGGCAAGGCGTCGCGGTGATCGCACTCGCCCTCGCCCTCGCCGTCTTCGGCAGCCGCGCACAAATCGCCGATTTCGTGACCTATGCGCTGATTATCTGGATGATGGGCGCGGTGCTGCTGAGCATGGGCTGGCAGGCGGGCAAACGCCACTGGAAGCCGGTGTTGCATCTGATTTTCATGCTGCCGCTGCCGCAGATCCTCTACTGGAAGCTCACCATCGCCCTGCAGCTCGTCTCGTCGGAGTTGGGCGTGATGCTGGTGCGCGCCGCGGACATCCCGGTGCATCTGAGCGGCAATGTGATCGACCTCGGCGTCTACAAGCTGCAGGTGGCCGATGCCTGTTCGGGGCTGCGCTATCTCTTCCCGATCCTCAGCTTTTCCTACCTGTTCGGCATCCTCTATCGCGGCCCGTTCTGGCATAAGGCGGTGCTTTTCGTGATGGCCGCGCCTCTGACGGTGCTTCTGAATTCGCTGCGCATCGGCATGGTCGCGATACTTGTCGACGCCTACGGGATCGAACAGGCCGAGGGCTTCCTGCATGTCTTCGAGGGCTGGGTGATCTTCGGGGCGGCGATTGCGATCTTAAGCCTCACCGCAATCGGGCTGCAGCGGCTGGTGGCCGAGCCAAAACCGCTCTCGGAGGCGCTCGATCTGGACTATCGCCGCTTTGCGCCGGAAGCGCGCCGCTTGCGCAAGCTCGCACCGTCGCGCGATCTGGGGCTGGCGGTCATCCTGACCGGGGTCGCGCTGGCGCTCTGGTCGGGCCTGCCGCAGATGACGACGCTCCCGCCCGAGCGCGCGCCGCTGTCGTCCTTCCCGACGCAGATCGATGGCTGGGAAGGCACGCGCCGCCCGCTGGAGCCAGCCACGGAAACTGTGCTGGCGGCGAGCGATTATCTCAACGCGGTTTATACCGATCCCGCTCAGGACGCGCCGGTGAACCTGTTCGTCGCGTGGTATGCCGATCAGAGCCAAGGCGACGGCATCCATTCCCCCGAGGTGTGCCTGCCGGTCGGCGGCTGGGAGGTCAGTGCCTTCCGCCCGCATCGCATCGCCCTGCCCCACCGCGCCCCCTTCGAGGTCAACCGCGCGATCATCACCAAG
The DNA here is from genome assembly GCF_002020045.1 of Thioclava sp. F28-4. NCBI lineage: Bacteria > Pseudomonadati > Pseudomonadota > Alphaproteobacteria > Rhodobacterales > Paracoccaceae > Thioclava > Thioclava sp. F28-4. The sequence continues at coordinate 301,815 of NZ_MPZQ01000001.1, forward strand.
GGGCTCAACCGACAACTGGTCTATTACTGGTTCGACGGGCGCGGCCGCGCGATGACGAGCGACTGGCGCGCGAAGCTGTCGGTGATCGTCGATGGCATCACGCGCGGACGGACCGATGGCGCGCTGGTGCGCTATGTCACGCCGATCCGCCGCGACGAGGATATCCGCGCAGCCGACCGCCGCCTGACGCGCTTCATCGGGCAATCCCTGCCCCGGCTGAGTGCCTCGATTCCGGATTGAGCGGGCTTACGAGCCCAGCGCGACGGTCCCGCCCCAGCAGCCCGGGATCGGGTTGCGCGTGTCGAACACAAGCGGGCAGGTTTCCACGGCTTTGATCGCACGATCCACGCGCGCATCGGCCATCGCCGGTGTCAGCCCGATCGCGAGCGCATGGGCCACCGGATCGTAGAGCGCACGGCCCGTCAGATCAGCGGTCGCGTGAGGCGTGGCTTCGCGCAGATCACCCGCGATGGCAGAGCTGGTCACACTGGTCACAACCAGTGCGGTAAACGCCACCGCCGATGTCCTCCAATGCGCCATACAAGTTCCAAGCTGAATGCTTAACGATATAGGGCGAACCATCTCGCTGTCCGCCCCTTGAGTTTGTGGCGCAAATGGGGCGGCGCGCAACTGGAATCTTGGCGAAACTTGAGCAAAAAGAATGATTTATAAGAAACAATTCCGCTCGATCTGCAGGTTTTATTTCCCCATCTTGGAGAATATCCGATCATAGGCCGCAAGGAGCTGTCGGGCCGAGAAATCCCAAGACAGCGCATCGAGCACCCGCGCCCGGCCCAGCCGCCCCATCGAACGCGCGCGTTCGGGCGCCTCGATCAGGGCCGCGATCCGGGCGGCGAAGTCCTTCGGATCATTGGCGCGGGCATAGAGCGCGGCCTCCCCCGCAGAGGCCCGCCCTTCGGTCAGTTCGAACTGCACCAAGGGCTTCTCGAGCGTCATGTATTCCATGACCTTGTTCATCGTGGAGATGTCGTTCATCGCGTTTTTCGGATCGGGTGCCACGCCGATATCGATCGCATTCATCGCCGCCAGCATATCCTCGCCGTAGAGCGGGCCGGTGAAGGTGAAGTAGTCACTCAGGCCGCGCGCCGCGACGTCGGCCTCCACGGTAGGCAGTTCGGGGCCGAAGCCCACGATCACCACATGCAGATCGCTGTAGCCGAGCTTGCGCACCAGATGCTCGACCGCCTGAACCAGCAGGTCCATCCCCTCCTGCTGGCCGATCACGCCGATATAGCCGAGCACGGTCTTCGCGCCCTTGCGATAGGCGGGATCACCAGGCCCGGGCAGGAAGGTCTCGACGCGCGGGGCGGAGCGAACGACGAAGACGTCCTCGGGGGCCATGCCACCTCGCGAGATCGCGATCTTGCGGAAGCTCTCGTTCGTGGCCATCGACACCGAGGCGCTGGCGAAGGTGATCCGCTCCCAGATGCGCATCACGGCCCACAGGAGCCCCTTCTTGCCGAACTTGGCCTCGAACAGCTCCGGGCAGACGTCGTGATGGTCGAACATGTAGCGCACACCCGAGAGGCGATAGCGCCAGGCCAGAAGCCAGATCAGGTCGGGCGGGTTGCAGCCTTGGATCACGTCGAAGCCGCGCTCGCGTTTCACCTGTTTCGCCAGCCGGAACCACGCCTTGATCGCGTGCCAGTATTCGCGCGCATAGGCCACCGCGCCGGAATGGGCTTCTGGCGGTGCGGGGTGGCGGTAAATATGGATGCCCTCGATCTCATCATAAGCCGCGTCCCAGCCGCGCCCCATCGGACAGATCACCGAGACCTCGTAGCCCGAAGCGCGCAATGTCGTGGCCTCCAGCCAGACCCTGCGATCCAGCGGCACCGGCAGGTTCTCCACCACGATCAGAATGCGTCTCGCCATGCCCCTTACGACCCGCCCTTGCCACGGGGGCGGTTTGCCGCCCATTTTTATGTGAGCCCCTTTCGCTCACGTCTTACGACGGTTATGTCCCAGCCACGCGTTGGTTTCCACCCCGCATAACTCCGGATTTCCCCATATGTTGCGCTCTCTACTCTCCCGTCTCAAACCAGAGACCGCTCCCTCGGCACCCAATGGGCTGCCCCGTCCGGAGGCGCCGATCTGCGTGATCGGGGACCTTCATGGCCGCGCCGATCTCTTGGGCAAGATGTTCGAGCGGATCGGGCAGGAACCGCGAGGCGCAAAGGCCCGGATCATTACGTTGGGCGACATGATCGACCGCGGACCGAATTCGGCGCGGGTGCTGGCGACGCTCCATGCCGCGCAGCTTGCCAACCCCTCACGGATGATCTGCCTGATGGGCAATCACGAGCGGATGATGCTCGACTTCCTTTTGTCCCCCGATGCGCGCACCGCCGGCTGGCTGCGCGTGGGCGGATTGCAGACGCTGCAGAGCTACGGCATCGCACCGCCCGATCCGCGCGAGACGGATCCGGAGGTGCTGGACGCGCTGCGCATGGACCTCGCCCGCGCGCTGGGGCCGGACCTGCTGGCATGGCTCGATGCGCGCCCCGCGATGTGGCGCGAGGGTCGCTTCGCCGCGACCCATGCGGGGGCCGACCCCTATCACCCGATGGAACGCCAAAGCCGCGACGCGCTGCTCTGGGGCCATCCCCGGTTCGGGCAGATGACGCGGCGCGACGGGGTCTGGATCGCCTTCGGCCATTGGGTCGTGGAACAGCCGGTCGCCGATCAGGGCCGCATCGCGGTCGATACCGGCGCCTATGAGACCGGACTCCTAAGCGCGGCTTGGCTCGACAAGGGCGGGCTGCGCTTCCTTCAAGTCGAAGGCTGAAAAACGATGGGCGCCCCCCGAGGGGAGCGCCCGTTGGCAGGTTACAAGCCGTCTCTCTCTCGCAACCGGTGTTGGAATTACTTGCCCGTCTGGCGCAGCACCACGGCGACGGTCATCACGCAGAGCCACAGATCGTTCAGCAGCGACAGCCGCGCATAATAGCGTTCGTCGAAGCGCACGCGATCCACGAAGGCGGTGGTCGAACGCCCGGCGACCTGCCACAGCCCGGTGATGCCGGGGCGCATCTTGTAATAAGCCAGGCCCATCGCGCCTTTGTAGCTGGCCTCCTGGTCGAGCATGAAGGGGCGCGGCCCCACGAGGCTCATCGTCCCGAACAGCACGTTGAAGAACTGCGGCAGCTCGTCGAGGCTGGTGCGTCGCAGGAAGCGGCCGATGCGGGTGATGCGCGGATCGTCGTCGAGCTTCTGGTTCACCGACCATTCCAGCGCGAGCGCGGGGTTCTCGTTGCACATACGCACGAGCTGCGCCTCGGCATCGACATGGATGGTGCGCAGCTTGTAGCAGCGGAAGCGCTTGCCGCCCTGTCCGACGCGGATCTGCGAATAGAAGGCAGGACCACCATCGGCGCGCACCGCGAGCGCGAGCACCGCGATCAGCGGCAGCAGAACCGGAAGGATCGCGATCACGGCGAGAATGTCGAACAGACGCTTGCCCACGCCCTCGTAGCGCAGAATGCGCGACCGTTCCTGGGTGGCACCCGTTACACTTGCAAGCTCGAAATTGGTCGAGAGATCCGACATTTTCGCCCCTATTACCCTACCTCAGAGTGCGAACCTTCAAGCCCGCTTTTCTTTAACCCGGTTTTCATCTTTGATTCGTCCATAATTGTGACGAAAGCCGACAATTGTTGCGGCTCGGGGCTACAAAGAGATCACGGCCAAAAATCACAAGTCGTTGATCACTGTTATTTATCTTGTTGTTTTATATGTCAAATTTTTTCCGAACTGCGGAAATCCGCAGCGTCGCGGCACTCGCGCATAAGGCGATTAGCGCCAAAACTTCCCTAAGGTCACTTTTGGTTAAAAGGTTATGAAACCGGACGCCCGCGCAGACCCGCCGAGACGGCGGATTGTCCGCGACCCTCTTGATCGCGCGGCGCAACTGCCCATATCGACCGGGAAGATGTTATGGAGATTAACATGACCCGAGACGATGCCCGCGCCCTCTATATCGAGCAGCGCGTCGCGAATGAGAAGAAGTCCGCCCTTCTGGGCTATGTGCTGTGGTTCATGCTGCCGATGCTTGGCGTGCACCGGATGTATATGGGGCGCGTCTTCTCCGGCGTGGTGATGCTGGCGCTGACCGGGATCGGCACGCTTCTGTCGCCCATCCTGATCGGCTTCATCCCGCTTGGCCTTGCAGGCCTGTGGTGGCTGATCGACGCGCTTCTGATCCCTGGCATGGTCTCGCAGGATATGGCCGAGACGCGCTGGCGCCTGATGCAGGAAGCTTAATCCGCCTGCCGGATCGGGTGCTCGGCCAAGGACTGCGCCTGATCCGGGCTCAGGCTTTCGGGCCGCACCACCTGCGTGTGAATCGAGAACACCACGGCGTTCGTGCGCGGCAGCCGGAACAGGCATTGCCGCTCCACCCGTATATAAGGGGCGTCGGCGGGCGCGTGGGCGAATTCGTATTCCGAGCGCGGATCGTGCAGATGCGCGGCAGAGCGCGAAGCAGTCCCGCGCATCAGCCCCCTGCCCTCACGTACGCCATCGAGCAAGCGCTGAACCCTTTTGCCGAGATCGTCGGTGTAGATCTCGATCGGTTCGTGAATGCGCATCATCGGACGCATGAATTTCTCGCGTAGCGTCCAGCCCGAAGGGAAACACAGCACGCCACCGGTCAGCACATGCTCGGCATGGCCGAAGGCGGCCTCATCGGCTTCCATCAGGCACAGATCGCATTGCAAGAGCCGCCCGAGCGTGGCCAGCGGGTCCGCGCGATCCAGCGCAACCACCGCCCCATCGGGCCGCGTGACCGTCTCCGCACTGCAGGCAAACCCCAGCGCCGGAAGCATCGGCAGCACCAGATCGTAGAGCTCTTCCGCCGCAGGTCGTCCGTGATCCGACAGGCCCAGCACCAGATCGCACGCCTCCCCTATCAGCCGGTCGCGCAAACCCATCTGCGCGGCATAGGCGTCGTCGACCTCGAGCCAATCCTCATATGGCACCGGGATCACCCCCGGCAGCCGCCGCGTGCGCGGGTCGGCCCAGGGCGCGAAGCTCAGGCGGTTTTGCAGGATCGGTGTGGCGACAAGGTCTTTCATCCCCGCAGATTGCCGCGCGTCCCCGCCCGCGGCAAGAGCGCCCGCGTCAGGGCTGCCCCGCGCTGCGCACATAGTCCGAGATCATCTCGTAATCCTTGCGCGGTCCCTGCACCCGCCAGATCGCCCGCCACTTCGGCCACGCGTCGAAGTCATAGCTCACCCGGTAATCGTCGGGATCGCACCAATGGCTCGCGGCCGGGCTCAGCGGATCGAAACTGTGAAATGGACGACCGTCCTCGAAGGCCACGGCGATCTGCCCGCCCTCGGCCCGCCAGAAATAGCTGCGCTCGGCGTGAAAGCTCTGACCGCCCGGCATCACCAGCTCGCCGCTCTCGCGATAATGCAGCCCGACCCCTTCGGGTGCGAAGCAGGCATGACCGTCGAAACGGGCCTTATCGCCGTCGCTATGCAGGATTTGGCGCGTCAGCACCCAGTTCCCCTCGAAATCCGACAGCTGCGGCATTGGCTCTCCCTTGCCCCAAAGGCAGGTGCAGTCTAACAAGCGCGCAACCACACGCAATCAAGAGGCCGCCGATGATCCCGCGTTATGCCCGCAAAGAGATGGTCGACATCTGGGAACCCGCCACCAAGTTCAAAATCTGGTACGAGATCGAGGCGCATGCCTGCGACGCTCAGGCCGAGCTGGGCGTGATCCCGAAAGAGAATGCCGAGGCCGTCTGGAAGGCCAAGGATGTCGAGTTCGACGTCGACCGCATCGACGAGATCGAGGCCGTCACCAAGCATGACGTGATCGCCTTCCTGACCCATCTGGCCGAGCATGTTGGCTCGGAAGAGGCCCGCTTCGTCCATCAGGGCATGACCTCGTCGGACGTGCTCGACACCTGCCTCAACGTGCAGCTGGTGCGCGCCGCCGATATTCTGCTGGCCGATCTCGACAAGGTTCTGGCGGCGCTGAAGAAGCGCGCCTACGAGCACAAGGACACGGTTCGCGTGGGCCGCTCGCACGGCATCCATGCCGAGCCCACGACGATGGGCCTGACCTTCGCGCGCTTCTACGCCGAGATGGACCGCAACAAAGCCCGCCTGCAAGCCGCCAAGGAAGAAGTCGCGACCGGCGCGATCTCGGGCGCTGTCGGCACCTTCGCCAATATCGACCCGCGCGTCGAAGAGCATGTCTGCAAGATGCTCGGCCTCAAGCCGGAGCCGATCTCGACGCAGGTCATTCCGCGCGACCGCCATGCGATGTTCTTCGCCACCCTCGGCGTCATCGCGTCGTCGATCGAAAACGTCGCGATCGAGATCCGCCACATGCAGCGCACCGAAGTGCTCGAAGGCGCCGAATTCTTCTCGATGGGCCAGAAAGGCTCGTCGGCGATGCCGCACAAGAAGAACCCGGTCCTGACCGAGAACCTCACCGGCCTTGCCCGCCTAGTGCGGATGACCGTGATCCCGGCGATGGAGAACGTGGCGCTCTGGCACGAGCGTGACATCTCGCACAGCTCGGTCGAGCGTGGCATCGGCCCCGACGCGACCGTGACGCTGGACTTTGCGCTGAACCGTCTGGCAGGCGTCGTCGACAAGATGATCATCTACCCCGAGAACATGCTCGCGAATATGAACAAGTTCCCCGGTCTGGTGATGAGCCAGCGCGTTCTGCTGGCGCTGACGCAAGCCGGCGTGTCGCGCGAAGACGCCTATGCGATGGTGCAGCGCAACGCGCTCAAGGTCTGGGAAGACCGCGTCGATTTCCGCGAACAGCTGCTCGCCGACAAGGATGTCGTGGCCGCTCTCGGCGTCGACGGCATCAACGAGAAGTTCGACATGGGCTACCATACCAAGCATGTCGACACGATTTTCGCCCGCGTTTTCGGCGAATAATCGAGAAACAAGCCCGTTCCGCGCCGCCTATGTCAGCCGACTATAGGCGGCGCGTGCGATTCGGGCTTACGCTGGGGCATCTAGCAAAGGGAGATTGCAGATGACCCGAACCATCCTTGCAGCCGCCGTGCTGATCCTCGCTCCTCTGGCCGCGTCGGCCGAGTGCTTTAGCGGCCATCAGGCTTCCATGTCCTGCCCGCAGGGCCAGGTCTGGGACAAGGACGCGAGTGCCTGCGTCCTGCAGTCCAGCTGACCGCTGAGACGGTAATCCCGTCTTAACGGCCTCCGTGCAAAGCTGACCGCGAAACCGCATTGGCCGCCCGCGCGGCCGATGCCCAGCACGGAGGTTCTCGCGGTGAATGCGATCGCGCCCATGGCGCTCGGTCATATGGCCGGGTCCGACTCGGCTGGCGACAAATCCGCCCGGCCGGGACCGCTTACGCGGCGCCAGAAAGCTGCGATCATCGTGCGGCTGCTCGCCTCCGAAGGGCTGAAACTGCCGCTGACGGAGCTGAGCGACGATCACCAGACCGAACTGACCGAGGCTGTGGCACAGCTGCGTCTGGTCGACCGCGCTACCATCGCGAGCGTGGTGGAAGAGTTCTGCGAAGAATTGGAAGCTGTCGGCATCGCTTTCCCTGGCGGGCTGGAAGGCGCGCTGTCACTGCTAGACGGACAGCTCTCGCCCTCGGCTTCGAACCGGTTGCGCAGGCTGGCCTCCGGCTCCTCGCGCGCCGACCCGTGGCAGCGGATCGCGGGCCTCACCGCAGAGGTGCTTCTGCCCGTGCTGGAAGGCGAAAGCGTCGAAGTGGGCGCGGTGATGCTGTCGAAGCTGTCGGTCGCGAAATCTGCCGAACTGCTCGGGCTGCTGCCCGGAGAGAAAGCGCGGCGGATTGCCTATGCGGTCTCGCTGACCGGCAATGTCGCGCCCGAAACCGTGCTGCGGATCGGGCAGGCGCTTGCGGCGCAGCTCGATGCCGCCCCGCCCAAGACCTTCGATTCCGGGCCGGTGGAACGGGTGGGCGCGATCCTGAACTACTCGGCTTCGGCCACCCGCGACGCGGTGCTCAAGGGGTTGGAGGAAGAGGACAAGACTTTCGCCGACGAGGTGAAGAAGGCGATCTTCACCTTCGCCAATATCCCCGCCCGCATCGACACCCGCGACATTCCGAAAGTGCTGCGCGTGGTCGATCAAGCGCAGTTGACCGTCGCGCTTGCCGGGGCGACCGGCCCGTGGCAGCCCGCGGCGGAGTTCATTCTTGCCAACATGTCCCAGCGCATGGCGCAAAGCTTGCGCGACGAGATGGCGAATCTGGGCAAGGTGAAGGAGAAAGACGCCGAAGAGGCGATGAGCGCGGTCGTCGCCGCGATCCGGGAGATGGAAGCCGCGGGAGAGATCTTCCTCGTCGCGGAGGACGAAGATTGAGCGAAAGATTCTGTCGCCGCGCCCCGTTTGGCGCCACTCTTCGCGCCAAAGCCGCACCCTGCCCCGCAATGTTATCGCAAACACCGCGTGTTTACGCTAACATACTGTTTCAAAACCTTTTCCCGAATTGCATGCAATGGTATCCAGCGCCGAAATTACGCGCTTCGGAGAGATCATCATGACCGTCACCATCGGGATCAACGGCTTCGGCCGCATCGGGCGCTGCACGCTCGCGCATATCGCGGAAGCCGCGCGCAATGACGTGCAGGTCGTCAAGATCAACGCCACCGGCCCGATCGAGACCAATGCGCATCTCCTGAAATACGACTCCGTCCACGGCCGGTTCGGCGGGCAGGTGAAGGTCGCGGGCAACACGCTCGACCTCGGGCGCGGCCCGATCGACGTGATGTCGACCTACGACCCGGAAGAACTCGACTGGGACGGCGTCGATGTCGTTCTCGAATGCACCGGCAAGTTCAACGCCCGCGACAAGGCCGCCGTCCACCTGGGCCGCGGCGCGAAGCGGGTTCTGGTTTCCGCGCCTGCGACCGATGCCGACAAGACCGTGGTCTACGGCGTGAACCATCGCGAGCTGACGCCCGCGCATCACGTCGTCTCGAACGGGTCGTGCACGACGAACTGCCTCGCGCCGCTCGCCAAGGTGCTCAATGACACGATCGGCATCGAATCGGGCGTGATGACGACGATCCATTCCTATACCGGCGATCAGCCCACGCTCGACCGCCGCCACAAGGATCTCTACCGCGCCCGCGCCGCCGCGATGGCGATGATCCCGACCTCCACCGGCGCCGCGAAAGCCCTGGGCGAGGTGCTGCCCGAACTGCAAGGCCGCCTCGACGGCACCGCGCTGCGCGTCCCGACCCCCAATGTTTCCGCGGTCGATCTGACCTTCGAGGCGCGCAAGACCGTCACCCGCGACGAGGTGAACGAGATCGTCCGCGAGGCCGCTGCCGGCTACATGGGCATGGTGCTGGGCTACGACCCCGAACCTAAGGTCTCGATCGACTTCAACCACACGCAGCAATCCTCTATCTTCGCGCCGGACCAGACCAAGGTCGTGGGCAAGCTTGTCCGCGTTCTGGCCTGGTACGACAACGAATGGGGGTTCTCCTGCCGCATGGCCGATGTGGCCGGGGCGATGGGGCGACTCGTGCACTGACGCGCCAAGCAAGGGCGCGCGAAGGGGATAGATGACCAATCGGATCGCGCTCTGGCTTGGGGCCCTCCTCATTTTGCTCATTTTGGCGGATGTGTTTGCCGATGACGGCAGCATCCTGCTGTTTCTGGCGAAAAAAACTGCCGATCTCGTTCAATATGTCGCTTTCTGGCGCTAGCATCGGGCTGCACCCCGTTGACCTTTGGCGCTGAACGCGCTTGTTAGCGTTAACGGAAGACCTGCCCGTGCAACTCCCTGCCGGGCAGCCAGCCAGAGGAGACGGATATGACGGTTAAAGTTGCCATCAACGGGTTCGGTCGCATCGGCCGCAACGTGCTGCGCGGGATCATCGAGTCGGGGCGCACCGACATCGAAGTGATCGCGATCAACGATCTCGGCCCGGTCGAGACGAACGCGCATCTGCTGCAATTCGACTCCGTGCACGGCAAATTCCCCCATGAGGTCACGACCGGCGAAGACTGGATCGATGCCGGCCGCGGCAAGATCAAGGTCACCGCGATCCGTGACCCGAAAGAGCTGCCCTGGGGCGATGTCGATGTCGCGCTGGAATGCACCGGCATCTTCACCGCGCGCGACAAGGCGGCCTTCCACCTCGAGAACGGCTCGAAGCGCGTTCTGGTCTCGGCCCCTGCCAGCGGCGCCGACAAGACCATCGTCTTCGGTGTGAACGACGGTGCGCTGACCGCGGATGACCTCGTCGTCTCGAACGCGTCCTGCACCACGAACTGCCTCTCGCCCGTCGCCAAGGCGCTGAACGACGCGATCGGGATCGAGAAGGGCTTCATGACCACGATCCACAGCTATACCGGCGACCAGCCGACGCTGGACACGATGCATAAGGATCTCTACCGCGCCCGTGCGGCCGCGCTGTCGATGATCCCGACCTCGACCGGCGCTGCGAAAGCCGTGGGTCTGGTGCTGCCGGAACTCAACGGCAAGCTCGACGGCGTCGCGATCCGCGTGCCGACGCCGAACGTCTCGGTCGTCGATCTGGTCTTCGAGGCCGGCAAGGACACCAGCGTCGAAGAGATCAATGCCGCGATCAAGGCAGCCGCTGACGGCCCGATGAAAGGCATCCTCGGCTATACCGACAAGCCCAACGTCTCGAGCGACTTCAACCACGACCCGCATTCGTCGATCTTCCACATGGACCAGACCAAGGTCATGGAAGGCCGCATGGTCCGTATCCTGAGCTGGTACGACAACGAATGGGGCTTCTCGAACCGCATGGCGGACACCGCCGTCGCGATGGGCAAGCTGATCTGAGCGTGAACGGGGCGCAGCCCCACAGATTGCGAAAATGACGAAGGGGCGGTCCATCTTGGGCCGCCCTTTTTCGTTCACCTCTCACACACGGCTCGCAGAGCATGCACGCGCCCTCTCTCCCGCGCCGGGAGCCTTGATGCATGGTGATAGAACCCTTTGAAATCCGAGACGTTTTGGGGCCATGGAGCGCGCCACCTCGGCGCCTCCGCCTTAGCTGAACCCCATCACGAAAGGGAATATCCCATGGAACGCAGCAAGAAATTCCTCGCCCTCGCCCTCTCCTCCGCGCTGATCGCGGGCCCCGCGAGCTTTGAGATGGCCAATGCCGCCACCACCAACGCCAACAGCAATTCAAGCGGCACCGCGATGCAGAGCGCCCAGAACCAAGGCAATGACGCCGTCTCGCAGACCACGGCAAGCTCGACCGACAAGGACTTGCTGACCACGGTCAATGACGCCTACACGGCGATGCGCGAAGTGCGCGCGGCGCGTCTGGCGATCTTCGACGGCAATACCGACATGGCGACCAAGATGACCAAGGACGCCACTGCGAAAATGCAGTCCGCCGAGAAGGCCGAGAGCAAATGGGGCGTACCCTCGAAAGCGGGCAAGAAAGGCGTGACCTACCTGCCCTTCGACAGCTCCATCGCGCTTGGCGAAAGCTTCACGGTCACGCCGGATAACCAGAAAGCGGTCGGCAAGGCCAATCAGCAGATGGCACAGGGGAACGCGAAAGCCGCCGCCAAGACGCTGAAGGACAACGATATCGACGTGTCCATCTCGGCGGCGATGGTGCCCGCGAAAGCGTCGCTCGCCCATCTGCAGGACGCGTCCAAGCTCATCAAATCGGGCAATTACTACGAGGCGAACCTTGCGCTGAAAGGCGTCGAGGATTCCGTCGTGATCGACCAATGGGGTCTCGATAACCTGCCGCAGCAGGCGGGCAACGCCACGAAATCCTCGGCAAATGCGAGCGGCAGCACTCAGATGCAGCAGAAATCGCAGCAAAGCGGCACGTCGGGCAACGCCGCCTCGAACGGCTGATCAGCGGTTGGCGTAAGCCTTGACCAAGGCATCGCGCACGGCGGGGGTGACGAATTTCGAGACATCCCCGTCGAGCCGCGCGATTTCCTTCACCAGCTTCGAGGCGATCGCCTGACGCCGTGCATCGGCCATCAGGAACACCGTCTCGACCGAGGCGTCGAGCGCGCGGTTCATCCCGACCATCTGGAATTCATATTCGAAATCGGCCACCGCGCGCAGGCCGCGCACGATCACGCTGGCGCCGACATCCTTGGCGCAGTCGATCAGCAGGTTTTCGAAGGGATGGACGACGATCTCTCCGCCGCGGCGGTCGGTGATCTTCGCGCATTCGTCCTGAAGCATGGCGACGCGTTCCTCGAGCGAGAAAAGCGGCCCCTTGTCCCGGTTGATCGCGACCCCGATCACGAGCCGATCCACCAGAGCCATCGCGCGCTCGATAATATCGAGGTGGCCCAGCGTGACCGGATCGAAAGTTCCGGGGTAAAGACCGATCCGCATGGCATCCTCCCTCGTCGCCCGCCAAAAAGCTCAGCGCACGCAACTATATTGCGTGGCTAAATGCAAGCGGGAAGGTGCCGCAATGCGGCATCAGTTGCCCATGATCATGCCCTGAAGCGACTCTTTCTCCATATGGAGCTCGTTCAGACGCGCCTTGACAACGTCCCCGATCGAGATCACGCCGACCATCTTGCCGTTCTCACGCACGGGCATGTGGCGGAAGCGGCCCTCGGTCATCAGGCTCATCACCTCTTCGGTGCTGTCCATCGGGGCGCAATGCTTGACGTCGCGGGTCATGACATCTCCGGCGGTCATCACCAGACAATCGGCACCGCGCCGGGCGATTTCACGCACGACATCGCGTTCCGAGACGATCCCGTCGACGGTTTCCCCGTCCTGCGAGACGATCACCGCACCGATGCGTTTCGAAGAAAGCGTGGCAATCACCTCGCTCAGCTTCATGTCGGGGGCGACGGTGAAAACTTCCATCTCGCCCTTGTTCTTGAGAATCTGCATAACCTGCATCGGCGTCTCCCTGAAAAACGTCGTCTAAACCCAAGCGTCCCACTGCTTTCATAGATTTGTCAACGGCTTTGCGGTTCACGGGGCCGCCAGTTATATTTCAACCGCAGCGTGTTCGAGCCGCGCAACCTCGTCGCGCAGCCCCTGCCCCAACGCCTCGGCGAAGCGGGTCAGGCGCTCGGATCGGCGGTCATCGGCATGGCGGATCAACCAGAAGGCGCGATTGAGCCGGATCTCGTCGCCAAGCACGCGTTGCACGCCGGGGGCGAAGGGGATCGCGAAGTCGTGGACAATGCCCACCCCCGCGCCCGCCTCGATCATCCGGGTCTGCACGGCCGCTGAATTTGACGCCAGCCCCATCACCTCGGCCTCGGTCTCGGCGAAGTAATCCAGCTCCTTGTCGAAGATCATGTCGGGGATATAGCCGATCATCCGGTGATGGCGCAGATCCTCCTTGCAGGTGATCGGCGGTGCTTTTGCGAGATAGTCGCGATGGGCGGCAAGGCTAAGGTGGTAATCGCTCAGCTTCTGCACGGTCAGGCGGCCTGCGGTCGGGCGCGAGACCGCGATCGCCATATCCGCCTCGCGTTTCGAGAGGTTGAAGACCCGCGGCAAGGCGACGACCTGGATCTCCAGCCCGGGATTGTCCTCGGCGATCTTCGCGCAGACCTGTGGCAGAAGATAATTCGCGCAGCCATCGGGCGCGCCGATCCGCAATTGCCCCGTCAACTGGCCCGCGATGCCGGAGAGTTCCTCATCGGCGCCTGCAAAGACCTGCTCCGCCGCTTCGGCATGGGGCAGGAGCCGGTCGCCCGACTCGGAGAGCGCATAGCCCTGTGGCGATTTCACGAAGAGCTTCGCCCCCACCCCTTCTTCGAGCCGCGCGATGCGCCGCCCCACGGTGGCCGCGTCCAGCTTCAACCGCCGCCCGGCGCCCGACAGGCTCTCGGCCCGTGCGACGGCAAGGAAAATCCGCAAGTCGTCCCAGTCCATATCGCGTCCCTCTTTGCAAAAATGCAAAACGCTTTTGAACTACTTCCTCTTTTATGCTCAATTTCGCAAGGCTAGAGTGCGCCCAAGCCAAGATTATCTGTAGGAGGAGCGTCTCATGGAAGAAATCGGTCACTGGATCAACGGCAAGCGCGTTGCGGGCACGTCCGGCCGCTTCGGCGAAGTCTTCAACCCCGCCACCGGCGAGCAGATCGCCAAGGTCGCGCTGGCCACTCCGGCCGAGCTGGATGCGGCAATCGCGGACGCCGCGAAAGCGCAGCTGGAATGGCAGAAGGTCAACCCGCAGCGTCGCGCGCGCGTGATGATGAAATTCGGTCAGCTGATCGAGCGCGACATGGACAAGCTCGCCGAGGCTCTGTCGAAAGAGCACGGCAAGACCATCCCCGACGCGAAGGGCGACGTGCAGCGTGGCCTCGAAGTGATCGAGGTCTGCATGGGCGCGCCGGCGATGCTCAAGGGCGAATACACGGGCGACGCAGGCCCCGGTATCGACCTCTACTCGATGCGTCAGCCGCTGGGCGTCGTGGCCGGCATCACGCCGTTCAACTTCCCCGCCATGATCCCGCTGTGGAAAATGGGCCCGGCGCTTTCGGCCGGTAACGCGATGATCCTCAAGCCGTCCGAGCGCGTGCCGACCACCGCGATCATGCTTGCGGAACTGGCGCAGGAAGCCGGTCTTCCCGATGGCGTACTGCAGGTCGTCAACGGCGATAAGGAAGCCGTGGACACGATCCTCGATCACGAAACGATCCAGGGCGTGGGCTTCGTGGGTTCGACCCCGATCGCGCAATACATCTACGGTCGTGCGGCAACCAACGGCAAGCGCGCGCAGTGCTTCGGCGGTGCGAAGAACCACATGATCATCATGCCCGACGCGGACATGGACAAGGCCGCCGACGCGCTGATCGGCGCGGGCTACGGCGCCGCTGGCGAGCGCTGCATGGCGATCTCGGTTGCGGTCCCGGTGGGCGACGGCACGGCGGATGCGCTGGTCGAGCGTCTCGTGCCGAAGATCGAGAAGCTGAAAGTCGGCCCCTATACCGGTGGCGACGACGTGGATTACGGCCCCGTCATCACCAAGCAGGCGCAGGAGCGGATCAAGTCGCTCATCAATTCGGGTGTCGATCAGGGTGCGAACCTTGTCGTCGACGGCCGCGACTTCTCGCTGCAGGGCTATGAGGACGGCTTCTTTGTCGGCCCGTCGCTCTTCGACAACGTCACCCCCGACATGGACATCTACAAAGAGGAAATCTTTGGCCCGGTCCTGTCGATGGTGCGCACGAAGTCCTATGACGAGGCGCTCGATCTTGTCATCGACAGCCCCTACGGCAACGGCACCGCGATCTACACCGCCGATGGCGACGTGGCGCGCGACTTCGCGGCGAACGTGAATGTCGGCATGGTCGGCATCAACTTCCCGATCCCTGTTCCGCTGAGCTACTACACCTTCGGCGGCTGGAAGAAGTCGGCCTTCGGCGACCTCAACCAGTACGGCCCGGACGCCTTCCGCTTCTACACCAAGACCAAGACCGTCACGGCGCGCTGGTTCTCGGGCATCAAGGACGAAGGTGCGGCGCTGAACTTCAAGGCGCTCGACTGATCTTTCGGCGGGGCGGTTTGCGAACCGCCCTCCCCCAGACATAGGAAAACGCCCCGCCGATCGGCGGGGCGTTTTTCATGGGATGGTCGGCGCAGATCAGTCGATGTCCCAGTCATCCTCATGCGAGACACCGCCCAGTGCCAGCCAATCCGCGCGCACCCGCGCCACACGGCTGTCGCCCCAGGTGCGGAAGACGATCACGAACCCCTCGGGCGTGGCGCCGTCGCTGGAGATATCCATCCGCGAATTGTGCTTGCCGTCCACGTCCCACATCGACAGCGAGACCTGCACCATCGGCGTCGCGCGAAACGGCTCGGGGAAGGCAACCTTCTTGCGCAACTCGCGCGGGCCCTCGCCCGTCCACATGGCGCCGCCATCCTGATAGTCGGAGAACAGCACGAGCGAGCCGCGTTGCATCCCCAGACGGTGGCTTTCGATCGTGATCATCGCGAGACGGCCTCTTTCCTTCAACCTGAGGCAGAGCTTACCCCAACTGCAGACAATAAAAAGCCCCGGAAAATCCGGGGCTTCCTAAATCTTTTCGCGAGAGGTCTCAGCTCAGCATATGCGAGCCGAGGGCCTCCATGTCAGCCAGCAGCTTCGCGGTCATGTCGGCCACCGAAGGATGCGCCTCGTCATGGACGCGGCGGGCTTCCTCGATCAGGCGATCGTGGACTTCCTTGGTGAACTCTTCCGCGGGCAGCGAACGCTCGGCCAGAACCGTGATCCCCTCGGGGGTGATCTCGGCGAAGCCACCCGTCACCGCGTAGCTCTGGGTTTCCGACCGCGTCACCATCGTCAGCTTGCCGGGACGCAGCGTGGTCAGCATCGGCGCGTGGCCGGGCATGACCGTGAGGTCACCATCCGCACCAGGCACCATGACCTCGACCGCCGCCTCTTCCGAGGCCAGCTTGCGCTCGGGCGCAACGAGATCGAATTGCATCGTGTCGGCCATAATGCCTCCTTACGCCGCAGCGGCGAGTTTCTCGGCTTTCGCTTTCACGTCCTCGATGCCGCCAACCATGTAGAAGGCTGCTTCGGGCAGGTGATCGTATTCGCCTGCAACAACCGCCTTGAACGACTCGATGGTGTCTTCGAGCGGAACCTGAACGCCGTCCGAACCGGTGAACACTTTCGCAACGTCGAAGGGCTGCGAGAGGAAACGCTGGATCTTACGGGCACGAGCCACGGTCAGCTTATCCTCTTCGGACAGTTCGTCCATGCCGAGGATGGCGATGATGTCCTGCAGAGCCTTATAGCGCTGAAGGATCTCCTGCACCTGACGGGCGACCTTGTAGTGCTCTTCGCCGACGATGCCCGGATCGAGGATACGCGAGGACGAGTCCAGCGGGTCCACAGCCGGGTAGATGCCGAGTTCCGAGATCGCACGCGACAGAACGGTCGTGGCGTCAAGGTGGGCGAAGGTGGTGGCCGGAGCCGGGTCGGTAAGGTCATCCGCGGGCACGTAGACGGCCTGGATCGAGGTGATCGAGCCGGCTTTCGTCGAGGTAATACGCTCCTGCATCGCACCCATGTCGGTGGCCAGCGTCGGCTGGTAGCCCACTGCCGAGGGGATACGGCCCAGAAGTGCCGACACCTCGGAACCTGCCTGCGTGAAGCGGAAGATGTTGTCCACGAAGAACAGAACGTCGGTACCCGACTGGTCGCGGAACTGCTCGGCCAGGGTCAGACCGGTCAGAGCGACACGCGCACGCGCACCCGGAGGCTCGTTCATCTGGCCGTAGACCAGAGCCACCTGCGAGCTCGACAGATCGTCGGGCTTGATGACGTTGGATTCGATCATCTCGTGGTAGAGGTCGTTCCCTTCACGGGTCCGCTCGCCCACACCGGCGAACACGGAGTAGCCCGAGTGCACCTTCGCGATGTTGTTGATCAGCTCCATGATCAGAACGGTCTTGCCGACGCCAGCGCCGCCGAACAGGCCGATCTTACCACCCTTGGAGTAGGGTGCGAGCAGGTCGATGACCTTGATGCCGGTCACGAGGATTTCCGAGGCGGTCGCCTGGCTCTCGAAGTTCGGCGCGGGCTGGTGGATGGCGCGGGTTTCGTCCGCTTCCACGGGGCCCTTCTCGTCCACGGGCTCGCCGATCACGTTCAGGATGCGGCCGAGGGTCGCGTTGCCGACCGGCACCGAGATCGGCTTGCCGGTGTCTTTCACTCCGGCGCCGCGCACGAGACCTTCGGTCGCGTCCATTGCGATGGTACGCACCGAGTTTTCGCCGAGGTGCTGAGCCACTTCGAGAACGAGGCGCTTGCCGTTGTTCTCGGTTTCCAGCGCGTTGAGGATCGCAGGCAGCTCGCCGTCGAACTGCACGTCGACGACGGCGCCGATGACCTGGGTCACTTTACCATTGCTTGCCATGTCTGTCTTTCTCCGGTTCCGTCAGAGCGCCTCGGCGCCCGAAATGATTTCGATGAGTTCCTTGGTGATCGCGGCCTGGCGCGTGCGGTTGTATTCGATCGTCAGCTTGTCGATCATATCGCCCGCATTGCGCGTCGCAGAGTCCATCGCTGACATCCGCGCACCTTGTTCCGAGGCACCGTTTTCCAGCAGAGCCGTGAAGATCTGCGTGGCGACCCCGCGCGGCAGCAGATCCTCGAGGATTTGCGTCTCGCTGGGTTCGTAGTCGTAGTTCACGCTCGGCGTTTCTTCGCCCTCTTCCGGTTCATAGGAAGCGGGGATGATCTGCTTCGCGGTCGGGCGCTGCGCGATCACGCTCTCGAAGATCGAGAAGAAGATCGTCGCGACGTCGAACTCGCCATTGTCGAAGCGACCGATCAGGTCGCGAGCGATCTTCTGCGCGTCGTCATAGCTCAGGCGCTTAACGTCGCTCAGATCGACGTGGCCGATGAAGTACTGACCGTATTCACGGCGCAGCGCATCGCGGCCTTTCTTGCCGACGGTGAGGATCTTCACCTCTTTGCCCTCGGCCAGCAGCTTTTCAGCCGTCTGGCGCGCGAGCTTCGCAATATTGGCGTTGAAGCCACCGCACAGGCCGCGTTCGGCGGTCATGACCACCAAAAGCTGCACCTTGTCCGAACCGGTGCCCGAAAGCAGGCGCGGCGCGTTGTCCCGGCCCTGGACCGAGCTTGCGAGCCCCGCCATCACGGAGTGCATCCGCTCGGCATAGGGGCGCGCAGCTTCGGCCGCTTCTTGAGCGCGGCGCAACTTTGCGGCGGCGACCATTTGCATCGCCTTGGTGATCTTCCGCGTGTTCTTGACGCTTCCGATCCGGTTTTTAAGGTCCTTAAGGCTGGGCATGTCCCTGTCCTTTCAGGCCAATCACGCGTAGGTCTTGGCGAATTCGTCGATAGCGGCTTTCAGCTTGTCGGCCGCGTCACCCTTGATCTTCGGATCCTCGTTCGTGAGCCAGTCGAGGATGTCCTTGCGCGAGTTGCGCAGGTAATCCAGCAGACCCTGTTCGAACTTGCCGACCTCGGAAACCGGGATGTTATCGAGATAACCGTTGGTGCCGGCGAAGATGACGGCCACGATTTCCGCGTTGGTGAGCGGCGAATACTGCGGCTGTTTCATCAGCTCGGTCAGGCGCGCACCACGGTTCAGCAGCTTCTGGGTTGCGGCGTCGAGATCCGAGCCGAACTGAGCGAAGGCCGCCATTTCGCGATACTGTGCCAGTTCCAGCTTAACCGGGCCCGCCACGGTCTTCATCGAGTTCGTCTGAGCCGACGAACCAACGCGCGACACCGACAGACCGGTGTTCACGGCGGGACGGATACCTTGGTAGAAGAGTTCCGTCTCGAGGAAGATCTGACCATCGGTGATCGAGATCACGTTGGTCGGGATGAAGGCCGACACGTCGCCGCCCTGGGTTTCGATGACCGGCAGAGCGGTCAGCGAACCGGCGCCGAAGTCTTCGTTCAGCTTCGCCGAACGCTCCAGCAGGCGGGAGTGCAGGTAGAACACGTCGCCCGGGTAAGCTTCGCGGCCCGGCGGGCGACGCAGCAGCAGCGACATCTGGCGATAAGCGACAGCCTGCTTCGAGAGGTCATCATAGATGATCAGCGCGTGCATGCCGTTGTCGCGGAAGTATTCCGCCATCGCGGTCGCGGTGTAGGGTGCGAGGTACTGCATCGGCGCGGGGTCCGAAGCGGTCGCGGCGATCACGGTGGTGTATTCGATCGCACCGGTCTCTTCGAGCTTCTTCACCAGCTGCGCCACGGTCGAGCGCTTCTGGCCGATCGCGACGTAGAAGCAGTGCAGCTTGTTGGACGGATCGGCGTCGTTATACGACTTCTGGTTCAGAATGGTGTCGAGCGCGATTGCGGTCTTACCGGTCTGACGGTCGCCAATGATCAGCTCGCGCTGGCCACGGCCGATCGGGATCATCGCGTCAACCGACTTGAGGCCGGTCGCCATCGGCTCGTGAACCGATTTACGCGGGATGATGCCCGGAGCTTTCACGTCGGCGACGCGACGCTCTTTCGCTTCGATGGCGCCTTTGCCGTCGAGCGCGTTGCCGAGACCGTCGACCACGCGGCCGAGCAGCGCTTCACCGACCGGCACGTCCACAATGGAGTTCGTGCGCTTGACGGTGTCGCCTTCTTTAATGTCTTGGTCCGAACCGAAGATCACGACACCGACGTTGTCGGTCTCGAGGTTCAGTGCCATCCCGCGGATACCACCGGGGAATTCAACCATCTCACCGGCCTGGACGTTGTCGAGCCCGTAGACGCGCGCGATACCGTCGCCAACCGACAGCACGCGACCGACTTCGGCCACTTGGGCGTCCTGCCCGAAATTCTTGATCTGCTCCTTGAGGATCGCAGAAATCTCAGCTGCTTGGATGCCCATTTATCCGACCTCTTTCATGGCGTTCTTGAGAGAAGCGAGCTTCGAACGGATCGACGTGTCGACCATGCGCGAGCCCAGCTTTACGATCATACCACCGATGAGGCTTTCATCGACGGCGGTGTTCAGTTTGACGGTCTTGCCCGTCTGGTTTTTCAGCACTTCGGCGAGCTTCTTGGCCTGTGCGGCGCTGAGCTTGCTGGCCGAGGTGACATCTGCGGTCACTTCGCCCTTCTCGTCCGCGATCAGATCCGACAGCGCCTTGAGCAGCTGCGGCAGCACGAAGAGACGACGCTTGGCGCCCATCAGCTGCAGACCGTTCTTCATCGGGTCCGACAGGCCCATCTTGCCTGCCAGAGCGCCGATTGCGGCTGCCTGCTGGTCGCGCGTGTAGACCGGCGATGCAATCACCTCACGCAGCTCGTCAGAGCCAGCCAGCGCCTCCGACAGCGCGGAGACATCGGCTTCGAGCGCGGCGAGGGCATTTGCTTCGCGCGAGAGTTCAAAAATGGCCAGCGCATAGCGGCCGGCGATGCTTGCGGAAATCGAAGCTGGTTCGGACACGTCCACCCTTCCGATGCGTTTTGCCCCGACCCGGAACAGGCCATGGGGCGCTCCCCCGGCGCGCTTGAGACATGCCCTCCGCGCCGCTTATCGGGGAGGTCACTAGCAGAGCAATCCCCCCCTCGCAACCATCTTGAGCACGAGAATGTGAGCAGAAGCACTCCAATCTGCCCTTCGTCGCGGGAAGGTGACAGGGACGGGAGGATTTTGTGGGCGCTAACAGGAATTTGGACCGGTTGGTCACGGAACGCCGCGCGGGGGTGATTCACCTCAATACGCGTTGGCAGTTCGATAATTATCCGCCTCCCGCGACGGAACACATGAGAGTTGCGCGACGGGCGGTACGCGAACGTGATTGTTGCGTCTCGACTGTTTTTCCCGCGGGAGGCATTAACTCCGTGTCAGGCCGGGTCCGTCGCCGGTTTTACCGCCCCTTCGAGAATCGACAGCGGTTTGCGGACCCGCGCGCCCAGGCCGGAATCATGGCGCGCATGGACCTGTTTGGAGACTTCCAGCATCACGACGCCCGCCGCCAGCACGCCCGCCGCCTTGGTGCCCAGCCGTTCCCACATCGCGGCCGAGCGCAGCCAGAAGCGGCGATGGCTCGGCGGGATATAGAGTGCCCCGGTATGCCGCTCGGGCACGAAGCCGGAACGGCGCGCGAGCTGGTCGAGCTGCCCCAGCGTGTAGGGCTTGCCGAAACCGAAGGGCGTGGTTTCCCGCGGCGCCCAGAGACCCGCGCGGTTCGGCACGATGAACAGCGCCCTGCCCCCCGGCCCCAGCACCCGCCAGCATTCCTGCATCAAGGCCTCGGAATTGTCGGAGGTCTCCAGCCCGTGCATCACGATCAGCCGATCCACCCGGCCCGTCTCGAGCGGCCAGCGCGCCTCGTCGCACAGAACCGAGACATTGGGCATCCCCGCAGGCCAGGGCATCACGCCCTGCTCGGCCGGCATCAACCCGATCACCCGGCGCGCAGGCTCCAGATAGGGACGCAGCAGCGGCACCGCGAAGCCGTAGCCCGCCACCGTCTGCCCCGCCATCTGCGGCCCCGTCGCGGGCCACATGGAAACAACCCGATCTCGGATTGCCCGCTGCGCCGCACGGCCTAGCTGAGTTCGGTAGTAGAAATTCCGCAGGTCGAGTACGTCGAGATGCATTGCGCCTTTCGCTTCCTTCGGCTTAGCTATGTGCCAAGATAATCAAAGCGGTAGAAAACACCATGGCCGTTGAGCTTCTCATCATTCCCTGTCTCGCCGACAACTATGCCTATGTCGTGCACGAGGCGGCGACGGACACAACCACCGTGATCGACGTTCCCGAAGCGCCGCCGATCCTGAAGGCGCTGAACGAACGGGGCTGGAAAGCAAACCTGATCCTGCTGACGCATCATCACGCCGATCACATCGATGGCGTTCAGGCATTGTCAGCGGCGACGGGGGCGAAAATCGTGGGGGCCAAGGCGGATGCGCATCGTCTGCCCAAGCTCGATCAGGAGGTCAGCCCCGGCGAAAAACTCGCGATCGGGATGGAGCATGTCGAGGTTCTGCCCGCCGATGGGCATACGGTCGGCCATATCGCCTATTACTTCCCCGAGGGCGGTCTGCTGTTTTCCGGCGACAGCCTGATGAGTTGGGGCTGCGGACGTCTCTTCGAGGGCTCGGCGCAACAGATGTATAACACGTTGTCGCGGTTTAGCGAGTTGCCCGACGAGACGCTGGTCTGTTCGGGGCATGAATATACTGAGGCAAATGGTCGCTTCGCGCTCTCGATCGAACCGGAGAACCCGAACCTCATCGACCGGATGGAGAATGTCCGCGCCATTCGCGCTCAGGCCCGCCCCACCGTTCCGGTCGAACTGGGTCTGGAGAAAGCGACCAACCCGTTCCTGCGCGGCGACGATCCGAAACTGCGCGCGGCGCTCGGCCTGCCCGAAAACGCGACGCCGGTCGAAGTCTTCACCGAAGCGCGCGCGCGCAAAGACCGGTTCTAGGCCTCACCGTCGCGCGTCGCGCAACACGCTCAGCGCCAGCGCGGCGAGCACCGTCCCCATCGCCCAGCGCTGCACCCGCATCCAGAGCGGACGCGTCGCGAGGAACTGCGCCAATGCGCCGGCGCCCATCACGATAGCAGCATTCACGCCCACCGAGATAACGATCTGCACCACGCCAAGCGCCAGTGACTGCGCCAGCACCGATCCCGCCGCGGGGTCGATGAATTGCGGCAGCAGCGACAGATACATTACCGCGATCTTCGGATTGAGCAGGTTGGTGACGAAGCCCATCACGAACAGTTTGCGCGGCCCGTCGACCGGCAACTCGCGCATCACGAAAGCCGAGCGCCCGCCCGGTCGCACCGCCTGCCATGCCAGCCAGAGCAGATAGAGCGCCCCGGCCATTCGCAGCGCGTCATAGGCATAGGGCACGGCGAGCACGATCGCAGTGATCCCGAAGGCCGCGCAAAGCATGTAGAAGACAAATCCCAGCGCCACCCCACCCAGTGAGATCATCCCCGCGCCTCGCCCCTGACAGATCGTGCGCGACACCAGATAGATCATGTTGGGACCGGGGCTCAGCACCATGGCGAGGGCCACGGCACCGAAGGCGAGAATATGGGACAGGTCGGGCATCGGAGGGCTCTCTCAGTGGTCCGTGCAGATTAACGCGGCCCCTGCGCGTCGCAAGCCCGCGCTCAGGCGAGCTTCGCGAAGGTTGCCTCCAGATAGGGGGCGTATTTCCCCCATTCCTGCGAGCTGCCTTTGTAGATCGGCTTGCGCACCTGCGTGTTCGACGTGGTCGCAACCGTGCGGGCGTTGTCCTGAGGGCGCAGGCAGGCATCCTCCCAAGGTAGCCCGAGAGCCTCGATCAACCTGCGGCTGCGCGCCTCGGGGTCTTCCGTCAGCGCCTCGTAGTCGCAATCGATGATCGTGCCGGGCTGCGTCGCCCAATGCGCCATCAGATCGCGATAGAGCCCGTGATAGGCCACGAGATCGTCCAGATCATGCGCGTAGCCATTCCCCGCGCTGGAAAAGAAGTTGCGATAGATCGACCAGAGCGTCGCGCGCGGATCACGATGGACATGCACGATGAGCGCGCGCGGAAACAGCGCCCGGATCGCGCCGATCCAGCGGAAATTGAGCGGCATCTTGTCGGTCACGAAGGGCTTGCCATCGGCCAGCCCGGTCAGCGTCTCGTAATAGGCGGCGCGGATGCGCCCCGCCTCCCGGGTCAGGGCCTCCGGGTCGCTCCAGTCGAGCGCGCTCATCTCGCTATCCAGCGTGGCGATCTCGTCGCCGGGCGCGACCTGACTGTGCTGGGTGACGATCTGCTCGACCAGCGTCGTGCCCGAACGCGGCAGGCCCAGCAGGAAGATCGGCACCGGGGCAGCCCGGTCGGCCTCGGTCTCGGGGATCGGCGGATAAGCTTCGGCAAACCGGTCGCGCAGCTGCGCAAACAGCGTGCGATCCTGCGCGATGTCATAGCCCAGTTCGGCCTTGCGCCGCGCATTGGCCGAATGCCAGAGCGCGAAGGCCCGCTCGGTCCTGCCCACATCATGCTGCGCCTTGGCCAGCGCGAATTCGAGCAGCATCCGATCGTGCTCCGAATGGCCTTCCGCCGCGACCTGCGTTTCGAGTTGTGAAAGCAGCGGGTCATCGGGCACGAAGCGATGCAGGGGCGAGAGGTTCCACCAGGCCTCGGCATAACTCGGGTCAGCAGCCAGCGCCGCCTCGAACCGTGCCTGCGCCCCCGCGATGTCGCCTTCGGCGAGAAGCACGATGCCAAGATTGTTCAACAGCAACACATGGCGCGGATCGAGCGACAGCCCCTTTTCCAACCGGAGCCGCGCCCCGGTGAAATCCCCCTCGTTCAGCAGCAGATTGCCCAGATTATTGAGCATATGCACATCATTCGGCGCGACCTCGAGCGCGGCCTCGAACCGTGTGCGCGCCTCGGCCTCGCGCCCGAGCGCGAGCAGCGCATTGCCCAGATTGTTGAGCGCGACCGGATCGCGTGGACGCAGCGCCAACACGCGCTCGAACTGAGCGATCGCGTCTTCGTGCTGGCCCAGCTCCATCAGCTCATTGCCCAGATTGCCGTGCGTATCGGCGTGATCCGGACGCAAGGCGATCAGGCGGCGGTAGGTCTCGGCCGCCCCGGCATGGTCGCCCAGCGCCCCCTGCCCCGCCGCGCGGAATTCAAGCAACAGTATGGTGTCAGGATGGATCCGCAGCGCGCGGTTCGCCTGGTCGATCAGCTCGCGATTGCGCCCCGTCTGCATCAGCCCCATCAACTGCTGAATCAGCGCGCGCGGCGGCCCCGCGACGGGTTTCACCTTACTGGCCTGTCCCAGTGCCTCAAGCCCCGCTCTCGCGCGTTTGTTGCCCGGAAAGCGCCCAAGCACCTCGCGGTAAAGCGCCTCGGCCTGCGCGATTTCCCCACGCTTTGCATGACCACGCGCGGCAAGCAGAATCTTGTCAACGGACCCAGCCATTGGCTCTCCTTCGCAAAATCGTCCCGACCATAGCGAGCACCCGGACGATGACAAGCGCCGCTAAGGGCCGGTCGCAGCGACATGGCTCAAGGCCCGCCTGAATCGGCGGGATCTCCAGAGGACAAGCCCAGACTCTCAGTCGAGCTTGGCGAAAGCTGCCTCCAGATGGGGCGCGAATTTCTCCCACGCCTGCGAGCTGCCCTTGTAGATCGGTTTCGTAACCTGATCGCGCGACGCGGTGCGCGCGATGCGCGTATTGTCCTGCGGGCGCAGACACGCCTCGTCGAAAGGCAGTTCGAGATAGGCCAGCATGTCGCGGATCACCGGCTCCGGCGTCGCGGTCAGCTGTTCGTAATCGAGATCGTAAAGCGTCGCGCCGAACAGCGTGCGCCAATGCGCCATCAGGTCGCGATAGAGGCCATGATAGGCAACCAGATCATCCAGATCATAGGCGTAATCATTGCCGTCGGAGCTGAAATTGAGCCGGAAGATCGACCAGATCACCGCACGCGGGTCGCGGTTGGTGTGGACGATCTTCGCCTGCGGGAAAAGCGCCCGGATCTCGCCCAACCAGCGGAAATTGAGCGGCATCTTGTCGGTCACGAAGGGCGCGCCCTGCCCGAGCTTGCGCAGTTTCTCGCGATACTCGGCGCGGATCTCGGGCGCTTTCTGCGCCAGCAGATCGGGATCGGTCCAGTCGAACTCGTTGAACTGTTGGCTCAGCTCGGTCAGCTCTCCGCCCGGTGCGACCTGCGGATGCGCCGAGATGATCTGCTCGGTCAGGGTCGTGCCCGAGCGCGGCAGGCCGACGATGAAGATCGGCTCGGGGCCATCAGGCGCGGTTTCGGGAATTTCGGCGGGTGGGGCGGGAAACGCCTGTTTGATCTGAGCGAAACGCTCCACGTCGCGCGCAATGGTGTAGCCCTGAGCCTCTTTGCGCAGCGCATTGCCGCGCGTGTAGTGACCGAAAGCGGCCTCGGTCTCGCCCGACTCCTCGCGCAGCTTGCCAAGCGCGAATTCGAGCCCCGCACGTTGCTTCGCGCTATGGCCCGGCTGCGCGAGCGAAGCCGTGAGCGCATCGAAAAGCGGATCGTCCGCCGTGGCGCGCTGGATATGGGCGAGCCCGGCGAGCGCATCGGGGAAGCCGGGCCGATAGTGCAAAGCGCGCTCGTAATTCTCGCGCGCCGATTGCTTGTCGCCTTTTGCGAGAAGGAGATCGCCCAGCGACGACAGGGTCAGATAGTGATCGGGCACTTTGTGCAAGAAGGCCTTGAGGTGGAATTCCGCCTCCTCCAGCTCTCCATCTTTCGCCAGCATATTCCCCAGATTCAGCTGTGCCTCGGCGAAATCGGGCGCAGCCTCATGGGCGGCCTGATAGAGCTCGCGCGCGATCTTGTCTTCGCCCGCCCGGCGTTTCGCATTGCCGATGTTATTGAGCGAAACCGGATCGCCGGGCCGTAGTTCCAAAACGCGCTCGAACTCGGCCACGGCCTCGTCGTCGCGGTTCAGCGCCATCAGTTCGTTGCCGTAGCTGCCATGCGCGTCGGGCGCGTCAGGGAACATCCCCACCAATTCGCGATAGAGCGCCGCCGCGCCCTCGTGATCGTCCAGCGCCGAGAGTGCCGCGGCACGGACTTCCATCGCAGCCGGAGCCCGCGGGAATTGCTTGAGAACGCGGGCGGCGGCCTCGGCGGCCTCGCGGTCACGGCCCGACTTCTTAAGGCCGAAGAGCTGGTCGATCACCGGGCGCGGCGGGTTCATCGGACGGGTGGAGGCGCGGGTCTGCGCGATCTCGGCCAGCCCGGCTTGCGCGCGCTTGTTGCCGGGAAACCTTGCCAGCACCTCGCGATAGAGCGCCTCGGCCTCGGCAAAGGCCCCGCTTTTCGCATGGCTCTTCGCCGTGCGCAGCGTCTTGTCTATCGGTCCGGCCATCGCGCTGTCTCCGTCTTCTGTCCCGCCTGTAAAGTCGCGCCGCACCATAGAGGCGCCGCGCATGATGGCAAGATGTCAGACGCCCTTGCAGTCGTCACCCAGCCTCGAACCGGCGACGCCGCGCCACTGCGCCCTCGCCGCCCCGCGCTTGCATCCGCGCGTGGCAGGCGCGATACCTGTTTCACCTTTTCCGACCCCAGCGAACCGATGCCGATCTCACACCTGCCCAAGAATGTCCGCCGCCAGTTGCGCCGCTTCGGCCCCTCCATGGGGCGCAGGCCCGCGGTCGACATTCTGCGCGGCGCGGTCGGTGCGGGGGTGGCGATCCTCGTCGTGACCTTCATCGTGGCCACCCTGCCCCATTCGCGACAGGCCGGGATCTACCTCGTCTCCAGCTTCGCCTCGATGGCGGTGCTGTTGTTCGTTTTGCCGAATTCGCCTCTGGCGCAGCCATGGTCCGCGATGATGGGGATGATGATCTCCGCCGTGGTGCCGGTCGCGGTGCTGATGGTGACGCCGCCGCCCTATGCGGACGGGCTCGCGGTGGGCGGGTCGATTGCGGCAATGATGGCGGCGCGCGCTCTGCATCCGCCGGCGGCCGGGATCGCGCTGCTGGTGGTGCTGGAACATGAGGCCGGGCGACGGCTCGGCTTCGATTTCGCGATCTTCCCGATCGCGGTGATGACCGTGCTGATGATCGGTTTCGCGATGCTCTGGAACCGGCTGTTCGGGATTTCCTATCCGACGCGCCCGCTCGCCTATCACCCGGCCCATGTCGGACGCGCCCGCGGCCCGGCCCGCTCGCTCAGCCAGCGCGACCTGTCGAACCTTCTGGTCGAGTTCAACCAGTCGGCCAATATGGACCCCGCCGATCTGGCACGGCTGATGGCGGTGGCCGAACACCGCGCCGCCGAGTCGCTTCTCGCCGATACGCATGTGCGCGATCTGATGACGCAGAACCCCGTCACCGTCAGCCCCGAAGCGCCGCTGTCGGAAATCGTGCGCAAGATGACCGCGCTCAACGTGCACACGCTGCCGGTGGTCGACAATTCCGGCTATTATCTGGGCGTGGTCGATCAGCACGACGCGCTGGAGGAACTGTTCAAGGAATTCGACATCCTGCGCCGCCCGCTGCGGTTCCGCGCGGCGCCCCCTGAGGCCGAGGTCCGCGCGATCTTCCATACCGATATCGAGACGGTCGAGGGCGACACGCCGGTGGGCGAATTGCTCGAACGGCTGGCCCGGCGCGAGGCGCGCGTCGTGCCGGTGACCGAAAGCGGACGGCTCGTCGGGATCCTGACCCGGACCGACATCATGGCGCTGCTGCTGGAACATTCGCCTGCCGCCCATACCGAGGCGGAGCTCGACGAGGAAGTCTACGACGACGAAGAGGAGCCATCGTCCAAATCGACACCCGCCGCGAGCGCCGAAGACACCCCTGAGCGCGCGGGCAACACTGACCCCGAAGAGGCCGAACTGGCCGCGGAATTGCACCAGAGCACCGCGCGCCGTCCGCCGGTCTATGAGGACACGCAATACGACACCGCTGAAAGCCGCGGCGAGTCGCCCAAGTAACCGGCAATACGCTTGAACGCGCGAAAACCCTCCCCATATGGGAGAGGTCACACGCAACCCCCCAAGATATTGCGCGCCTCATCGGTATCCCTGCACCGTCGCGCCCGTTAAATGACCGTTTTTTCCGCACGAATCGGAGTCCGGTCGGATTTTGGGCATGAAAAGACTTGAAGCGCGGCGATTTCCACCGAACTTTAATCTTATAGGGCAACACTAGGCTGGGTATCCTCCCGCGCCGCCCTCCGAGGAAAGGAGCAGATAATGCCGTCGTTTTCCAATACGCTCGAACAGGCAATCCACGGGGCGCTGGCGCTCGCCAATGCCCGAAAGCATGAACTCGCGACGCTAGAACACCTGCTCCTCGCCTTGATCGACGAGCCGGACGCCGCGCGGGTGATGAAGGCCTGCGCCGTCGACACCGACGAATTGCGCCAGACCTTGGTGGAGTTCATCGACGATGAGCTGTCCACCCTCGTGACCGAAATCGAAGGTTCGGAAGCCGTGCCGACCGCGGCCTTCCAGCGCGTGATCCAGCGTGCGGCCATCCATGTCCAAAGCTCGGGCCGCTCGGAAGTGACCGGGGCCAATGTGCTCGTCGCGATCTTCGCGGAACGCGAAAGCAACGCCGCCTATTTCCTGCAAGAGCAGGACATGACCCGCTACGACGCGGTGAACTTCATCGCGCATGGCGTGGCGAAGGACCCCGAGTTCGGCGAAACGCGCCCGGTGTCGGGTGCCGAGGAAGAGGCCAAAGCCGAAGGGGCGACCCAGGCCGAAGCCAAGGATTCCGCGCTCGAGAAATACTGCGTGAACCTCAACGCGAAATCCGAGAAGGGCGATGTCGACCCGCTGATCGGGCGTGAGCACGAGGTGGAGCGCTGCATTCAGGTGCTGTGCCGCCGCCGCAAGAACAACCCGCTTCTGGTGGGCGATCCCGGCGTGGGCAAGACCGCGATCGCGGAAGGTCTCGCGCTGAAGATCACGCGCGGCGAAACCCCGGAGATCCTCGCCAATTCGACGATCTACTCGCTCGATATGGGTGCGCTGCTCGCGGGCACCCGTTATCGCGGCGACTTCGAGGAGCGTCTGAAGGCCGTGGTGAAGGAACTCGAAGAGCATCCCGACGCGATCCTCTTCATCGACGAGATCCACACCGTGATCGGGGCTGGCGCGACTTCGGGTGGCGCGATGGATGCGTCCAACCTCCTGAAGCCCGCGCTTCAGGGCGGCAAGCTGCGCACCATGGGCTCCACCACCTACAAGGAGTTCCGCCAGCATTTCGAGAAGGACCGCGCGCTGAGCCGCCGGTTCCAGAAGATCGACGTGAACGAGCCGTCGGTGCCGGATTCCATCAAGATCCTGATGGGTCTGAAACCCTATTTCGAGAAGCACCACGACATCCGCTACACCAACGACGCCATCAAGACGGCGGTGGAACTGTCGGCGCGCTATGTCCATGACCGCAAGCTGCCCGACAAGGCGATCGACGTGATCGACGAGGCGGGCGCGGCCCAGCATCTCGTGGCCGAAAGCAAGCGGCGCAAGACCATCGGCCCGAAAGAGATCGAGGCAGTCGTCGCCAAGATCGCGCGGATCCCGCCGAAATCGGTCTCGAAGGACGATGCCGAGGTGCTCAAGGATCTCGAGAAGTCCCTCAAGCGCGTCGTGTTCGGCCAGGACAAGGCGATCGAGACGCTGTCCTCCGCGATCAAGCTGGCCCGTGCGGGTCTGCGCGAGCCGGAGAAGCCGATCGGCAACTACCTCTTCGCGGGTCCGACCGGCGTCGGCAAGACCGAGGTCGCCAAGCAGCTCGCCGATACGCTCGGCGTGGAACTGATGCGCTTCGACATGTCGGAATACATGGAGAAGCACGCGGTCTCGCGTCTGATCGGTGCGCCTCCGGGCTATGTCGGCTTCGATCAGGGCGGCATGCTGACCGACAGCGTCGACCAGCACCCGCATTGCGTGCTGCTGCTCGACGAGATCGAAAAGGCCCACCCGGATGTCTACAACATCCTGCTGCAGGTGATGGATCACGGGAAGCTCACCGACCATAACGGCCGGACCGTCGACTTCCGCAATGTGATCTTGATCATGACCTCGAATGCGGGCGCCGCCGAGCAGGCGAAGACCGCAATCGGCTTCGGGCGCGATCGGCGCGAGGGCGAGGATACGGCCGCGATCGAGCGGACTTTCACGCCCGAGTTCCGCAACCGTCTGGATGCGGTGGTCAGCTTCGCGCCGCTGCCGCGCGAGGTGATCTTGCAGGTGGTCGACAAGTTCGTGCTGCAACTCGAAGCACAGTTGATCGACCGCAACGTCCATATCGAGCTCACCCCGGCCGCCGCGAACTGGCTCGCCGAGAAGGGCTACGACGACAAGATGGGTGCGCGTCCGCTGGGCCGGGTCATTCAGGAGCATATCAAGAAGCCGCTCGCCGAAGAGCTGCTCTTCGGGAAGCTCACCAAGGGCGGCGTCGCCAAGGTCTCGATCAAGGACGACAAGATCGTCATCAAGGTCGAGGAACCGGGCAAGAAGCGGATCTCCGGCTCCAAGCCGCGCCTGCTGACCGCCGAATGATCTAGACCGTGCTCCGCGCGGTATTGATAAGCCTACTCGTCCCGGCCGTGCCCTGCATGGCCGGGACTTTTCTATCCGACGCGCCGAAGCTGCAGATGCCGGTCGAGTGCACGCTTGGCCAAGATTGCTACATCCAGAACTACGTCGACCGCGACCCCGGCCCCGGCGCGCGCGATGCGGGTTGCGGCAGGCTGACCTATGATCGCCACAAGGGCACCGATTTCGCGCTACTGACCGAAGCGCAGATGCAGGCGGGCGTGCAGGTGATCGCCGCCGCCCCGGGCCGGGTGATCGCCACCCGCGACGGGGAACCCGACGGAGCTTATGCCAGCGGGCAGACAGCTGCAGGCAAGGAATGCGGCAACGGGATCACCATCGATCTCGGCAACGGCTGGCAGACCCAATATTGCCACCTGCGCGAAGGTTCCATCTCCGTGATCCGCGGCGATCAGGTGGCGGCGGGCGCCCCGCTCGGCCTCGTCGGACAATCAGGTAAAGCGGAGTTCCCGCATCTGCACCTTTCGCTGCGCCACGACGACGCCGTCGTCGACCCGTTCGATCCTGACATGCAGGACGCCTGCGCCACCGATGCGACGCAAACGCTCTGGTCCGACCCGGTAAAATATTCACCGAGCGGTTGGCTGGCGGCCGGGTTCACCGCCACCCTGCCACGCTTCGAGACAGTCTTGGCCGGTGCTCCCCTGCCCCCGCCCAGCGACACCGCACCCGCGCTAATCTTGTGGGGCTACGGCTTCGGCCTGCGAACTGGGGACACGATCGGGTTCGAGATCACCGGCCCGAACGGGATTAGCATCGACACGACCAGCGAGGGCGACGCGTCCAAGGCCCGGTTCTTCCGGTATGTCGGCAAGAAAGCCCCGCCGGGCGGATGGCCGAGGGGCCGCTACGACGGCCAGATCACGCTCAGCCGCGACGGCGCGGTGATCGCCCGCCGCACCCTCACCGCCCGGATCGACTAGCCCTCACGGGATTCGCGCGGCAGGCCCCGGCTGACCCGAGGGCTTCTCCCCGGCCTTGGCCTTCTGCGCGGTTTCCTCCTCGAATGCCTCGGGCGGCAGGAGCGAGATCAACCGCCCGCCCGGTTCGACCTTCATCTCGGCCGCATCGATCACGAAGCGCAGATCGCCGCTTTTCGCCACGACCATCACGGGCTTCGCTTTGGGCCGCTTCTTGCGCCAGTCGGGCAGCCTGTATTCCTCGGTGATCCGGGTGACCCGGAACCGCCAGCCCTCCGACAGCAGCTTCTCCCAATTCTCCAGCGTCCGCCCCTCGCCAAAGCGGCGCCCACCGAGCTGCGTCGGCAGCGCGTGACGTTCGCGGTCGTCCTTCTGGCGCGGCACCTGCCAGACCTTGTCGCGGCCCAGCTCGGGCGCGAGATCGGTCGCGACGAGCGTGTTGTAGGCGTCGTTATCGGTGGCCGCGAGCAGGGTCGAATAGGCCATCAGCTCGACCTTGTCCTCCGCCGCTTCGCCCAGAATATCGCCGTAGAAGGTCTTGAGCCCATTGGCGCGCGGGCGGATCAGGTGGGCATGGTTCGGGTCGGTGATCAGCACCGGCACCTCGGCCTTGTTCAGCGTCTCGGCCAGCGCCGTGGTGAAGCGCGAACCGCCTACGATCAGCAGGCCCGGCTTGTCGGCATTGGCGAGCCCCAGTTTCCGCGCGAGCGGCGCCAGCGTGAAGCCATGCACGATCACCGTCACCAGCACCAGCACGAAGGCCAGCGGCCCGATGCGCAGCCCGTCCGCGACGCCGATCTCGGCCAGACGCTGCCCGAAGAGGCCCGCCACCGCGACCAGAACCACCCCGCGCGGGCCGGTAAAGGCGATCAGCAGCCGCTCGTTGCGCGGCAGACTCGTCCCTATCAATGAGATCAGCACCGTCAGCGGCCGCGCCACCAGCACCACGAGAATGACGAAGAGGAGCGCGTGCCAATCGAGGGCGGCCAACTGGTCGATCTCGATATTCGCGGCGAGCAGGATGAACACGCCCGAGACCAGCAAGACCGTCGCATGCTCCTTGAAGCGGCGCAGTTCCTCGTAGGACGGCAGGTCGGCATTGCCGATCACCAGCCCCATCACCGTGACCGCCAGCAGCCCGCTTTCATGCAGCACGTGATCCGTCACCGCGAAGGTGGCCAGAAGCGTCGCGAAGAGCACCGGCACCTTCATGAATTCCGGCACCCACCCGCGCGAGAAGCTGCGCGCGATACCCCAGCCGATTGCGCCACCGATCGCAGCCGCGAAGCCGATGCCGAGCGCGAGATGCCCGACCGCCTCGCCCATCGGCAGGTTGGAGCGCAGCGTGAACACCACCTCGAAGGCCAGAACCGCCGCCAGCGCGCCGATCGGGTCGTTCACGATCGCTTCCCATTGCAGCAGGCGTGCGGGGCGGCGGGCAAGTTTCGCCGTGCGCAGAAGCGGCGCGATCACCGTGGGGCCGGTGACGACCATGATGCCGCCAAAGACCGCCGCGCTTTCCCAGCTGAGCCCTGCCCCCCAGACGAGCGCGAGTGCCGAGAGCAACCAGCCCAGAGGCGCGCCGATGAAGACCAGCCGCCGGACCCCGGTTTTCGCATCGCCCAAGCGGTGGAAATCGAGCGAGAATCCCCCTTCGAACAGGATCACCGCCACGGCGAGCGCGATCAGAGGGCTCAGCAATTCGCCGAAATCGCGGCTCGGGTTCAAAAGCCCCGTCGCGGGGCCCGCGATGAGCCCAGCGACGAGCATGATCACGATGGCGGGCAGGCGCAGGCGCCAGGCCAGCCATTGCGCCCCGACACCGCACACACCCACCAGCGCAAAGGCCAATACCGGGCCGAGACCCGCCGATTCCGCAACTGCCATACCTGTCCCTCGTCACGCTTCGGGATCAAACCCCGCTCAGGAGGTCAGGTTCCGTGCCCTTTTGCAAGAGGCCGAATATCGCGCAGGACCGCGCTATGTTCCGCACGCAGCCCCGGGTCACCCCCTGAAAAGATTGACCTTTGCGTCGCAATCCGGTAGGGCGCAGTCAAGCTCCGTAATCCGGCGGAGCTTCTCCTGGGCGCCCGGTTCCTAAAGCGCCCGATAGCGGCTCCGCCCGATGCGGGTCGCGACAGGACGCGATCAAAGGTAAACCAAGGAAACCCATGACTAAATTCACCGATCTGAAGCTGGACCCGAAAGTCCTTTCCGCCGTTGTCGATGCTGGCTACGAAGAGCCCACGCCCATTCAGGCTGGCGCCATTCCGCCCGCGCTCGAAGGCAAGGACGTGCTCGGCATCGCGCAGACCGGGACCGGCAAGACCGCCAGCTTCACCCTGCCGATGCTGACGCTGCTGCGTCGGGGCCGCGCCCGCGCCCGGATGCCGCGCTCGCTCGTGCTCTGCCCGACCCGCGAACTGGCAGCCCAGGTCGCCGAGAACTTCGACCTCTACGCCAAGAACACCAAGCTGACCCGCGCGCTGCTGATCGGCGGCGTGTCGTTCGGCGAGCAGGACAAGCTGATCGACAAGGGCGTCGACGTGCTGATCGCGACGCCGGGCCGCCTGCTCGACCATTTCGAGCGTGGCAAACTGATCCTGACCGATGTGAAGGTCATGGTCGTCGACGAGGCCGACCGGATGCTCGACATGGGCTTCATCCCGGATATCGAGCGCATCTTCCAGCTGACGCCGTTCACGCGCCAGACGCTGTTCTTCTCGGCCACGATGGCCCCTGAGATCGAGCGGATCACCAACACCTTCCTGCATGCGCCGACGCGGGTCGAAGTTGCGCGTCAGGCGACCACGGGTGCGAACATCACCCAGAAGCTGATCCAGATCGAACCGGCGCGCCGCGACCAGACGGCCAAGGCCAAGCGCGAATTGCTGCGCGCGGTGATCTCGGCCGAGGGCGAGGCCTGCACCAACGCGATCGTCTTCTGTAACCGCAAGGTCGATGTCGATATCGTCGCCAAGAGCCTGCAGAAATACGGCTTCGACGCCGCCCCGATCCATGGCGACCTCGATCAGAGCCAGCGCACGCGCACGCTCGAGAATTTCCGCGATGGCAAGCTCAAGCTGCTGATCGCCTCCGACGTGGCCGCGCGCGGTCTCGACGTGCCCTCGGTGAGCCACGTCTTCAACTACGATCTGCCGATGCATGCCGAAGATTATGTCCACCGGATCGGCCGCACGGGTCGCGCGGGCCGCAAGGGCACGGCGATCTCGATCGCGGTGCCGTCGGACGAGAAATTCCTCGGCCAGATCGAAAACCTCGTCGAACAGGAAATCCCGCGCGCCGAGCCGCCGGAAGATTTCGAGCTGTCCGAAGGCGCGAAGCAACCGGCGCGCAAGCGCGAAGACGCCAAGGGCGGTCGTTCGCGCGGCGGGCGCAGCCGGGATCGTGGCGGGCGTGGGTCGAAACGCGACCAGCGCAGCGAAGAGACGCAGCAGCCGCAAAGCGCCGCGCCGCAGGAGCAGCAGGAGCCGGAGAAGGCCGCCAATAAGGCCGAGGCTCAGCCCGAAGAGGCGCGCAGCGAAGCCCCCGAGGCCGCGAGCGCTCCGAAGCCGCAATCGCGCAGCCAGTCTTCCGACGAGGGCGGCAATGCCCGCCGGTCGCGCGGTGGCCGCAACCGCCGCGAGCGCGACAACGAAGTCGTGGGCATGGGCGATCACGTTCCGGACTTCCTCACCGTCTCCTTCCGCCCCGGCGCGGTTGAGGAGACCGCCGAGGACAAAGCGGACAGCTGACGCTTTCGTATTGGTAAAAATATCCCCGCCGGAGGCTTCCTCCGGCGGGGTTTTTCTTTGTCTTCAAGGCAGGGGCGCGCCCCTGAGCGCCTGGCGCCTAGGGCGATCCGCGCCCTTGCGGGCGCGGAGCCGCGCTCACTCGGTCAGGCGGCTGGTGACGACGATCACTTCGGGCTTCTTGCCGATCTCTTCCATCGAGACCTGACGCGCGATGCGACGCAGGCCCTCGTCGAGCTTGTCGTCATTTTTGAGGACCTTGATCGAAGCCCGTTCGAGATATTGCGTCATCTCGTCTTCGATCGTCTCGGCCAGCGGCGCGCCCGAGCGGCCCAGTTTCGGCAGGCCGTTCAGCTCGACCCAGGGCTCGCCCAGGGGCTGGTCTTCCTCGTCGAGGATCAGGGTCACGAGGCACAGCCCGTTCAGCGCCATGCGCATTCGGTCCCGCACCACGCCGTCCATCGCGCCGATCTGCACCGAACCGTCGAGGTAAGTGCGGCCCGCTTCGATATATTCGACGACTTTTGGCACCTTGCCGGTCAGATCGATCATCGTGCCGTTCGTCGCGACTTCTGATGCGATGCCCTTATCCGAGGCCAGCTTCGCGTGTTCGCGCAGGTGGCGATGCTCGCCATGCATCGGGATCAGCATCTTCGGCGCGAGCAGCTCATGGACCGCTTCCAGATCGGGGCGGTTCGCGTGGCCCGAGACGTGATAGAGCCCGCCGTGATCGTCCACCACGTCGACGCCCATCTCGGAGAACGCGTTCATGATGCGGATCACGCCGCGCTCGTTGCCCGGAATGGTCTTCGAGGAGAACAGGAACGTGTCGCCCTCTTTCAGCTCGAGACCCAGATATTTGCCACGGCTCAGTTGGGCCGAGGCCGCGCGGCGCTCGCCCTGAGAACCGGTCACGATCAGCATCAGGTTCTGGCGCGGCACATCGCTCGCCTCTTCCGCCGAGATCGTGCCGGGCATGCCCTTGAGCACCCCGGTTTCTTCCGCGACCGAGACCATACGCTTCATCGCACGGCCCAGCAGGCAGACGGAGCGTCCCGCGGCCTTGCCCGCCTCGGCGAGCGTCTTCAGGCGCGCGACGTTCGAGGCGAAGGTTGTCGCGACGACCATGCCGGTCTGTGCGCGGATCAGTTCCGAGATCGGCTCGGCCAGCGTGGCCTCCGACCGGCCCGGCAGCGGCGAGAAGACATTCGTGGAATCGCTCACCAGAACCTTCACACCGTCGCCCTCTTTGGCGATGGCATGCCACATCTCGGGCTCGAAGGGCTCGCCCACGATCGGGTTGCCGTCGAGCTTGAAATCACCCGTATGGACAACGCGCCCGGCGGGCGTGTCGATGATGAGGCCGGAGCTTTCGGGGATCGAGTGCGAGATCGGCACGAATTGCACCTCGAAGGGACCCGCCTCGATCACGGTCGGGCGCGGCTCGACGATCTGGATCGTCTCGGCCGGGATGCCCGCCTCTTCCAGCTTCAGCTGACCGATGCGGCCGGTGAAGGCGCGCGCATAGACCGGCTTGCGCAGCTTGTTCCAGACATGGGGCAGCGCGCCGATATGGTCTTCATGGGCGTGGGTGATGAAGATCGCGTCGATCCGGTCGGCATTCGCTTCCAGCCATTCGAGATCGGCGAAGATCAGGTCGACGCCGGGCGTGCCATCCATATCCGGGAAAGTCACGCCCAGATCGACAACGATCAGCCGCTCTTTCCCCTCTGGGCCGTAGCCGTACACATAGGCGTTCATGCCGATTTCGCCGGCACCGCCGAGGGGGAGATAGATCAGTCTGTCACTCACGCGGGAAAGTCCTTGTTATAGTCGTTGAGGAGGCGCAGGCCATGCATGGTAAGGTCGTATTCCACACTGTCAAAGAGGTCAAAGCCCTGCGAGAACAGTTCGGCAAGACCGCCGGTCGCGATGACTTTCATCGGGCGGTCGCGTTCGAGCCGGATTTGGCGCACGACGCCTTCGACGAGGCCGATATAGCCCCAGAAAACGCCCGATTGGATACAGGCGACGGTATTCGTGCCGATGGCCTTGTCGGGCATCGTCACGTCGACATGAGGTAGGGCGGCGGCGGACGCGTGCAACGCCTCGAGCGAGAGGTTGACGCCGGGTGCGATCACGCCGCCAATATAGGCCCCGTCGGAGGCCACCACGTCAAAGGTGGTCGCGGTGCCGAAATCGACGACGACGATATCGCCGCCATGCCGGTCATAGCCCGCCACCGTGTTCACGAGGCGATCCGGCCCGACGGTCGTGCCCGGATCGACGCGCGGCTCGACCGGCAGACGGCATTCGGGCTTGCCCACCACCAGCGGCCGGCAGTTGAAATACCGGTTCGACAGGACCCGCAGGTTGAAGACGACGCGCGGCACGGTTGAGGAGATGATCACCTCGGTGATCTCGCCCGCGATCTCCTGCACGCGCATCATGCCCGACAGCCAGAGGAAATACTCGTCCGCCGTGCGCTGGTGATTGGTCTCCATCCGCCATGTGGCGATGAAATCCGTCCCGTCCCAGACCGAAAAGACCGTATTGGTGTTACCGCAGTCGATGCAGAGAAGCATGGCTCCCCCTTTCCGCTCAGAAAAAGATATCCGCTGCCGAGATGGCGCGACGGCCCTCGGGCGTGGTCAGGATCAGCGCGCCGGTTTCGTCGATGGTCTCGAAAGTGCCGCGATAGGTTTCGTTGCCGACCCGGGCGGTGATCTCCTCGCCCAGCCGCGCCGCGCGGGCGAGCCACGCATTGCGGATCGCGTCGAAGCCGTAGTCGCGGAATTTCCGGTCGTAATGGTCGAAGGCCTGCGCCAGCATCGGCAGGAAATCGACCGGAGCGATCTGCATCCCGGTCTCGCCAATCAGGCTGACCGGGGCCATCGCCTCGGGTTCGACCTCGCTGCGATCGGGCGCTTGCGCGAGGTTCACCCCGATGCCGATCGCGATCTGCTCTCCGCCCCGCAGGCTCTCCAGCAGGATGCCCGCGATCTTGCCACCGCTCAGCAGCACGTCATTGGGCCATTTGATCGTGAGCCGTGCATGCGGGCCCCCGACATGGGCGAGCGCCGCTTCGAGCGCCAGAGCCGCGACGAAAGAATAGAGCGCCGCCTGCCCCAGCCCGCCCTCGGGCCGCATCACCAGCGTGGCCGAGAAGTTGCCCGTGGGTGCGCGCCAGGCACGGCCGCGCCGACCGCGGGCCGCGGTCTGCTCATGCGCAAAGATCCACGCTGAACCGGAGAGGCCCGGCGCTAGCCGGGCCGCTTCATCCATGGTGCTATCGACCGAGGGCAGAACGTGTCGCGCCACACCCTCGGGCC
The DNA here is from genome assembly GCF_002020045.1 of Thioclava sp. F28-4. Lineage (NCBI taxonomy): Bacteria > Pseudomonadati > Pseudomonadota > Alphaproteobacteria > Rhodobacterales > Paracoccaceae > Thioclava > Thioclava sp. F28-4. The sequence goes on from NZ_MPZQ01000001.1 coordinate 341,349, forward strand.
AGTCATCGCGCTCAGTTGACAAGAGCCGCCGCCGCAGCCTGGGCCGCGCCCTCGATGCCGAAGAGGTTGAAGATACCGAGCAGCATCGCCAGCGCGGAGACCATCAGAAGCCCCCATTGGATCGCGGGCATCCGGTTGTCCAGCGGGTCCGTCTCCTTGCCGAAATACATGTAGAACACGATCCGTAGGTAGTAGAAGGCCGCCACGACCGAGGCGATCACGCCCAGCAGCACGAGCCAGATATAGCCCGCATGCAGCGCCGCCTGCAGCACCGCGAACTTGGCGAAGAAGCCCAGGAACGGCGGCACGCCCGCGAGCGAGAACAGCAGTACCAGCATCGCCAGCGCCTTGGTCGGATCCTGACGGGCATATTGGTTCAGCGACTTGATATCGGTCACCGGCTGGCCGTCACGCTCCATCGAGAGCATGAAGGCGAAGACGCCGACATTCATCGTCACGTAGATCGCCATATAGGTCAGCATCGCCTGCACGCCCTCGGCGGTGCCCGCCGAGAGGCCCAGCAGCACGAAGCCCATATGGGTGATCGAGGAATAGGCCATCAGGCGCTTGATGTTCGTCTGACCGATTGCCGCGACCGAGCCCCAGACCATCGACAGGCCCGCGAGCAGCGCGAGAATCTGGCCCCACTCCGCAGGCACCTGACCGAAGGCGTCGAAGACGAGCCGTGCGATCAGCGCCATCGCGGCGATTTTCGGCGCGGTGGCGAAGAAGGCGGTGACCGGCGTGGGCGAGCCTTCATAGACGTCGGGCGTCCACATGTGGAACGGCACTGCCGAGACCTTGAAGGCGAGACCGGCGATCAGGAAGACCATGCCGAACAGCAGGCCGATCGGCAGGTGACCTTCTTGAACCACCCCGATGATACCCGCGAATTGCGTGGTGCCCGCGAAGCCGTAGGTCAGCGAGGCGCCGTAGAGCAGGATGCCCGAGGACAGCGCGCCGAGCACGAAGTACTTCAGACCGGCTTCCGAGCTCTTCTCGCTCTCGCGGCGCAGCGCGGCCACGATGTAGAGCGCGAGAGATTGCAGCTCGAGGCCCATGTAGAGCGACATCAGGTTGCCCGCCGAGACCATCATCATCATGCCGATGACGGCCAGCGTCGCGAGGATCGGGTATTCGAAGCGCAGCAGCCCGCGGCGCTGCATGTAATCGGTGCCCATCGCGAGAACCAGCGCAGCCGAGACCAGGATCATCACCTTGGTGAAGCGCGAGAACGCGTCGTCGATGAAGAGGCCACCGAAGGCCTCATGCGACCCTACCTCGGCCAGACCGATCCAGGCCGCGATCACCAGCATGACGCCGGAAGTGATCCACAGCAGGGTCGGCGCAAGCTTGTCCTTGCCGAACCACACACCCGCGAGCAGCGCCACCATCGCGTAGACGGCGAGCAAAAACTCCGGAAGGACGATCGAGAAATCCGCAGAAGTCATCCCTCAGCTCCTCAGTGTTCGACCAGGTCGGACAGAAGGTTGTCCGGCAAGGCATCGTGATAGTTCTGGACGAGTTGCGTCACCGACGGCCCGATGATGTTGGTCACCAGATCAGGATAGACCCCGAGCAACAACGTCATCGCGACCAGCGGCGCGAAGATCCACTTCTCGCGCGTACTCAGGTCGGTGATCGAACGCAGGCTCTCCTTGATCAGATCGCCGAAGACGACCCGGCGATAGAGCCAGAGCGCATAGGCCGCCGACAGGATCACGCTCGTCGTGGCGAAGAGCGCAACCCAGGTATTCACCTGGAAGACGCCCACGAGGATCAGGAACTCGCCGACGAAATTGGCGGTGCCCGGAAGGCCGACATTGGCCATCGTGAAGAACATGAAGATCGTCGCATAGGCCGGCATGCGCTTCACCAGGCCACCATAGGCCGAGATCTCGCGCGTATGCATCCGGTCGTAGACCACACCCACCGCGAGGAACAGCGCCGCCGAGGTGAAACCGTGCGCGACCACCATGAAGATACCGCCCTCGATGCCCTGCTGCGTGCCCGAGAAAATCCCGAGCAGCACGACGGCCATGTGTGCGACCGAGCTATAGGCGATGACGCGCTTGATATCGGTCTGAACCAGCGCCACCAACGAGGTCCAGATGATCGCGATCACCGCGAGCCACATCGCCCAGGGGCCGACCACGAGGTTGCCCACCGGGAACATCGGCAGCGAGAAGCGCAGGAAACCGTAATCGGCGAGCTTCAGCAGCACCGCGGCCAGCACGACCGAACCGGCCGTCGGCGCCTGCACGTGCGCGGCAGGCAGCCAGGTGTGCACCGGCCAGAGCGGCATCTTGATCGCGAAGGAGATGAAGAAGCCGAGCCAGAGCAGCGTTTGCACCCCGCCGGGGATCGTTATCCCGAGTATGTGCACCGGTGTGTATGGGAACTCGTAGACGAGCAGCCCCGGCATGTCCGTCGTTCCGGTGTGGAAGTAGATGTAGATGATCGACACCAGCATGAAGACCGAGCCGAAGAAGGTGTAGAGGAAGAACTTGAACGCGGCGTAGACGCGCTGCTTGCCCCCCCAGATACCGATGATCAGGAACATCGGGATCAGGCCCGCTTCGAAGAACAGGTAGAACAGCACCAGATCGAGCGTGACGAAGGTACCCACCATCAGCGTCTCTAGGACGAGGAAGGCGATCATGTATTCCTTCACGCGGTCGGTGACGTTCCAGCTACCTACGATCACCAGCGGCATCATGAAGGTGGTCAGCATCACGAAGAGGATCGACAGGCCGTCGACGCCCACGCGGTACTGGAACCCCATGATCCAGGAGTATTTCTCCATGAACTGGAAGCCGGTGTTGGACGGGTCGAACCCGGCCAGCAGGAACAGCGAGATCAGGAAGGTGACCGACGTCGCGGTCAGCGCCACCCATTTCGCGTTCCGGTCCGCCTCGGGCGAGCCGCCGCGCAGAACCAGCGCGAGGATCAGCGCCGCCACGGCGGGCGTGAAGATGACGATGGAAAGCAGGTGTTGCATCAGTTCGCCCCCCCGTTGAGGACGACCCAGAGCATGAGACCGACAATCCCGATCACCATGGCGAAGGCGTAGTGGAACAGATAGCCCGATTGCATCCTGTTAAGGAACCTCGTGAATGTCGGGACGATGCCAACGGCCATGCCGTCGATAACTCGGTCAATCGAGCCCTCGTCCCCTTTCTTCCAGAATTGATAGCCGAACCAGAGCGCCGGGCGCACGAAGATGCGCTCGTACAGCTCGTCGAAATACCACTTGTTGAGCAGGAAGCGGTACAGGCCCGGCTGCGCCTCGGCGAACCGCTTCGGCAGGCTGGTGTCCTTGATGTAGAACAGCCATGCCACGAGAAGCCCTGCAAGCATCGCCACGAAGGGCGAAACCTTGACCCAGGCCGGCGCGTGGTGCGCCTTGTCGATGACCTCGTTTTCCTGACCCATATAGATCGCGCCCTGAGGTGCGACGCCCGGATACTTGATCACCGCCGTCGAGACGCCGACATCCGGCGAGGTCTTGGCCTCGTCCATCAGCTCGGCCTCGGCCTGCTGCTCGGACATGGTCGCATCCGGCACCGGCGGCGTTGCGCCATGGGTGCCCTCGCCGGACTGCGCGGCTTCGCCATTCGTCGCATGACCCGCATCCGCCGTCTGCTCGGCATGGGCCGGAAGCCCGAAGAATTTCACCAGCTTAGCGTGATCGCCGAAGAAGACGTTGTACCAGATCATCCCGGCGAAGATCGCGCCGAAGGACAGCACCACCAGCGGCACCGTCATGACCCACGGGCTTTCCTTGGCGTGATCATGCGCATGATGATCGCCGCGCGGCTTGCCGAAGAAGGTCATGAAGATCAGGCGCCACGAGTAGAAGGACGTGAAGGCCGCCGCGATAACCAGAAGCCAGAAGGCATAGCCCGCGCCGGAACCGCCCCAGACGCTCTCGATGATCGCGTCTTTCGACAGGAAGCCCGCGAAGCCGATCGGCGTGAAGGGAATACCGACCCCGGTGATCGCCAGCGTGCCGAAGATCATCGCCCAGAAGGTCAGCGGCACCTTTTTGCGAAGGCCGCCATAGTTCCGCATGTCCTGCTCGTGGTGCATCGCGGTGATGACCGAGCCCGCCGAAAGGAACAGCAGCGCCTTGAAGAACGCGTGGGTCAGCAGGTGGAACATCGCCACCGAATAGACGCCGACACCGGCCGCGGCGAACATGTAGCCCAGCTGCGAACAGGTCGAATAGGCGATGACGCGCTTGATGTCGTTCTGCACCAGACCCACGGTCGCAGCAAAGAAGGCGGTCGAGGCGCCGATCACGACGATGAAGGTCTGCGCATGCGGAGCGTATTCATAGACCGGCGACATGCGGCAGACGAGGAACACGCCTGCGGTCACCATGGTCGCGGCGTGGATCAGTGCCGACACAGGCGTCGGGCCTTCCATCGCGTCCGGCAACCATGTGTGCAGGAAGAGCTGCGCCGATTTACCCATCGCCCCCACGAAGAGCAGGAAGGCACAGAGCTCGACCGCGTTCCAGGACCCCCAGAGGAAGTCGAGATTGGTCTCGGACAAGGCCGGGGCCGCCGAGAAGACGTCGTCCAGCTGCAGCGAGCCGGTCATGTAGAACAGGCCGAACATCCCCAGCAGGAAGCCGAAATCGCCGACACGGTTGACGATGAAGGCCTTCATCGCGGCCGCGTTGGCCGAGGGTTTCTTGTAGTAGAAGCCGATCAGCAGGTAGGAGGCGACACCGACGCCTTCCCAGCCGAAGAACATCTGCAGCAGGTTGTCCGAGGTCACCAGCATCAACATGGTGAAGGTGAAGAAGGACAGGTAGGCGAAGAAACGCGCCTTGTAGTTCTCGCCCTTCTCTTCGTCGAAATTCTCGTCATGGGCCATGTAGCCCCACGAGTAGAGATGCACGAGCGAGGAGACCGTCGTCACCACGATCAGCATGATCGCGGTCAGTCGGTCCATCCGGATCGCCCAGGAGACATCCAGCTCCCCCGAGGTGATCCAGTTCAGGACGTGAATGTGCTGCGTCTGATCGCCCAGCGTGAGGAATACGATCCAGCTGAGCAGAGCGGCGAGGAACAGAAGGCCCGTGGTCAGGACCATCGCGCCCTTCTCGCCGATCACCCGCCAGCCGAAGCCACCAAGGATCGCACCGACCAGCGGCGCAAAGAGAATGATCGTTTCCATCGTCCCTTATCCCTTCATCACGTTGACGTCTTCGACCTCGATCGAGCCGCGGTTGCGGAAGAAGACCACGAGGATCGCAAGGCCGATCGCGGCCTCGGCTGCCGCAACGGTCAGCACGAAGAGGGTGAAGATCTGTCCGACGAGGTCATCCAGATAGGCCGCGAAGGCCACCAGGTTGATATTCACCGCCAACAGCATGAGTTCGATCGACATCATGATGACGATCACGTTCTTGCGGTTCACGAAGATCCCGAAAATGCCGATCACGAACAGCGCGGCAGCCACGCCAAGGTAATGTTCCAATCCGATCATGCGTTCACCCTCGTTTCCGAACTCGCGTTTTTCGCTTGCTTTTGTTCGCTCACAGCCCCTGCCCCGGTTTGACGTCCACCATTTCCATCGTCTTGGACGGATCGCGATGCATCTGCGCGATGACGTTCTGGCGCTTGACGTTGGTACGATGGCGCAGCGTCAGAAGGATCGCCCCGATCATCGCGACCAGCAGGATCAGGCCCGCCGTCTGGAAGAGGTAGAGGTATTTGTCATAAACGAGCAGGCCGATCGCCTGCGCGTTGGTCATGCCCTCGGGCACCGGATCGGCACGCAGGCTTTCCGCCATGCCGGAGGTCTGCCATGCGCCGAAGGCGATCCCCAGCTGCACCAGCATCACGACCCCGATCAGCAGGCCCAGCGGCATGTAGCGCGCCAGCTCCCCTTTCAGCGCGGCGAAGTCGACATCGAGCATCATCACCACGAAGAGGAAGAGCACCGCGACCGCGCCGACATAGACGATGATCAAGAGCATCGCGACGAATTCCGAGCCCAGCAGCACGAAAAGCCCCGCTGCCGACAGGAAGGTGAGGATCAGCCAGAGCACCGAATGGACCGGGTTCTTGGAAATCACCACCATGAAGCCCGCGACCACCGCCGTAATGGCGAAAAGGTAGAAGGCGAAAGCAAACACCGTCATTCGTTCTCTCCCGAATTCTCGTCGAAGACCGATTGCGCGATCTCGAGCGCGCGGGTCATGGCGGGCACCCCGCCGAACATGCTCATCTGAAAGATCACCTCGGCGATCTCGCGTTGCGTGGCCCCGGCCTCGAGCGCGTGGCGGATCGTCAGGCGCAGCTGCGAGTCCGCTTGCGCGCCCAGCACCGTGAGCGCGGCGATCGTCACCAGAAGCCGCGTCCGGCTGTCGAGCCCTTCGCGGTTGAAGGTCTTGCCGAACCACATCTCCATCATGTCCTTCGACATGGTGGGGAAGAGTTTCTCCATCGCAGCCGGATTGAAACTTTCCAGCGCCGGATTGAACAGCCGCGCCATCTCGGCCGACTGCTCCATCATGTTGCTAAAGAGTTTCGAAAAATCGTCGGTCATCTGTAAGGCGCATCCAGTTCGAGGTTGCGGGCAATCTCGGCTTCCCAGCGGGCCCCGTTCTCAAGAAGCTTCTGCTTGTCGTAGAACAGCTCCTCGCGGGTCTCGGTCGAGAATTCGAAATTCGGACCTTCGACGATCGCATCCACCGGGCAGGCTTCCTGACAGAAGCCGCAATAGATGCATTTCGTCATGTCGATGTCGTAGCGCGTCGTGCGGCGCGAGCCGTCGGCGCGAGGTTCCGCGTCGATCGTGATCGCCTGCGCCGGGCAGATCGCCTCGCACAGTTTGCACGCGATGCAGCGCTCTTCCCCGTTGGGATAGCGGCGCAGGGCGTGCTCGCCACGGAAGCGCGGCGACAGCGGGCCCTTCTCGTGCGGGTAGTTCAGCGTGGGTTTCGGCGCGAAGAAATAGCGCATCCCCAGACCGAAGCCTTTGATGAAGTCCACCAGCAGGAAATACTTGGCAGCGCGGTTATAGTCGAAAGCCATCTATCAGCTCCCCATCGCCCAGCGGGCCCAGAAGTGCCCGAAGATTTCGAATTTCGCGAGGAAGGCGATGATCACCACCCACGCCAGCGACAGCGGCAGGAAGACTTTCCAGCCAATCCGCATGAGCTGGTCGTAGCGGTAGCGCGGCACGATCGCCTTCACCATCGCGAACATGAAGAAGAAGAACACCATCTTGGCGAACATCCACAGTACCCCGTCGGGCAACCCCGGGATCGGGGACAGCCAGCCGCCGAAGAACAGGATCGACATCAGCGCGCACATCAGCCAGATCGCGATATATTCGCCGGCCATGAACAGCAGATACGGGGTCGAGCTGTATTCCACCATGAAGCCCGCGACGAGTTCGGATTCCGCTTCGGGAAGATCGAAGGGCGGGCGGTTGGTTTCGGCCAGCGCCGAGATGAAGAACAGCGCCACCATCGGCAGGTGGGGCAGCCAGTACCAGCCCAGCAGGCCCCAGCCGGTATCCTGCGCGCGCACGATGGTCGACAGGTTCATCGAGCCGGTCGAGATGATCACCCCGATGATGATCAGGCCGATCGAGACCTCGTAGGAGATCATCTGCGCGGCCGAGCGGAGCGAGCCCAGGAACGGGTATTTCGAGTTCGACGCCCAGCCGCCCATGATCACGCCATACACTTCGAGCGAGGAGGCCGCGAAGACGAACAGAAGGGCCACGTTGATATCGGCAAGCACCCAACCGTCGGCGAAGGGGATCACCGCGAAGGTCAGCATCGCCAGCACGAAGCTCAGGATCGGGGCGAGGAAATAGACGAACTTGTCGGCGCCCGCCGGAACGACGATTTCCTTGACCACATATTTCAGCGCATCCGCGAAGGTCTGCATCAGACCCCAGGGCCCGACGACGTTCGGCCCGCGACGCATCTGCACGGCAGCCCAGATCTTACGGTCGCCATAGACCAGCCAGATCATCGAAAGCATCACGAAGGCGATAACCGCCAAGCTCTGCAGCACGATCAGCAGGAAGATCCCGAAAGGTGTCGCGAAGAATTCAGCCATGATGTCCCACTCTCTTCATACGGTCGGAATGCCGCGATCCTTGCAATCGGCGACGGTTACTTCCGCGTCGATCGTCTTGAGTCCCTGCGGCAAGGCGGGCGAGATGGTGTAGACCGCATCTGCCCGCCAGATGCCACCCTCTTCAGTCACATTCGTGCGCACATGGCGCGCAAATCCATAGCCGCGCACCAGCGCATATTGCGCGGCTGCGCATTGGGCATAATCGGTCGCCGCTTTCTCGCCAGCGCCCTCGCCCGAGACACGCGCGCGGATCTCCACCAGATCGCTGTCGAGGAGCCGCGTCTCGGTGCCCCGATAGTCCGGTTTGACCGCGCTATCCCCCTGCGCCCCGCCGGTCGGCGTGCACGCCGCCAGACCGGCCAGAAGGCCGGGGGCGAGCGGTGCGATATTGGGCAGGGTCTGCATCATCCGTCTCAACCTCACTCGGCGGCGACCGGCGCTTCGGCCCGCGCTTTCGCGAGGCTGGCGCATTCGCCCATCACGACGGAGGCCCGTGCGATCGGGTTGGTCAGGTAGAATTCGTGGATCGGCAGACGGAAGGTCGCCTTGCCCATGTCGCGCGGCTCGATCGCCTGCACTTCGTTCTCCACAACCTCATCGACCTGCGCCAGATGCGGCACGTCCGCGACCATCGCGCGGCGCAGACCGGCGAGCGTGTCCCAAGGCTGCTTGGCGTCCAGCTCGGCCGAGAGCGCGCGCAGGATCGCCCAGTTCTCTTTCGCCTCGCCCGGCGGGAAAGCCGCGCGGAAAGCAAGCTGCGGACGCCCTTCGGTGTTCACGAAGAGGCCGTTTTCTTCCGTATAGGCCGCGCCCGGCAGGATCACGTCGGCGCGGTTCGCGCCGCGGTCGCCGTGGCTGCCCTGATAGATCACGAAGGGACCGCCCTCGGCGCGCGGAGTGATCTCCACCTCGTCGGCGCCCATGTTGTAGATCACTTCGGCGCCGTCGATGGCCGCGAGCAGACCGCCCTCGGTCACAGCGCCCACATCCATCGCGCCGACACGGGCCGCAGCGGTGTGCAGCACCATGAACTTGGCGTTCGAGTTCTCGGCCAGCTTCATCGCATGGGCCAGAACCGCCTCGCCATCGGCTTCGTTCAGAGCGCCCTGCCCGATGATGACGACGGTGTTCTTCGCCTTGGTCTCGTCCGAGATCGTCTTGCCCGACAGTTCTGCCAGAGCGGCGCGGTCGGTGCCGACATGGACGTAATCATAGGTCAGATCGCAGGCTTCGCCGACGAGACCGACAGTCGCGCCCTTGGCCCAGGCTTTGCGGATGCGCGCGTTCAGAACGGGCGCTTCCACCGCCGGGTTCGCGCCGATGATCTGCACCATCTCGGCGTTATCCAGATCGGCGATCGTCGCGTTGCCGACATAGCCGTAGCGGTTACCGATCGGCAGACGCGCGCCATCGGTGCGGCATTCGACGGTGCCGCCCAGACCTTCGATCAGTTGCTTGAGCGAGAAAGCTGCCTCGGTCGAGACCAGATCGCCCACGAGACCGGCGACTTTCTTGCCCTTCATCGCCTCGGCGGCGGCGCTCAGCGCTTCGCCCCAGCTTGCGGGCTTCAGCTTGCCGTCGACGCGGACGTAAGGCTTGTCGAGACGCTGGCGGCGCAACCCGTCCCAGACGAAGCGCGTCTTGTCGGAGATCCACTCCTCGTTCACGTCGTCATTGTTGCGCGGCAGGATGCGCATCACTTCGCGCCCCTTGGTATCGACGCGGATGTTCGAGCCCACGGCGTCCATCACGTCGACGGTCTCGGTCTTGGTCAGCTCCCACGGACGCGCGGTGAACGCGTAGGGCTTGGAGACCAGCGCGCCCACCGGGCACAGGTCGATGATGTTGCCCTGCATGTTGGAATCGAGCGTCATGTTCAGGTAGTTCGCGATCTCCGCATCCTCACCCCGGCCGGTCTGGCCCATCTGGGTAATGCCAGCGACTTCGGTGGTGAAGCGTACGCAGCGGGTGCAGGAGATGCAGCGCGTCATATGAGTTTCGACCAGCGGGCCGAGGTTCAGCTCGGTCGCGGCGCGCTTGGGCTCGCGGTAGCGGCTGAAGTCCACCCCGTAAGCCATTGCCTGGTCTTGCAAATCGCATTCGCCGCCCTGGTCGCAGATCGGACAGTCGAGCGGGTGGTTGATGAGCAGGAACTCCATCACCCCCTCGCGGGCCTTCTTGACCATCGGCGAGTTGGTCTTGATCACCGGCGGTGCCCCTTCGGGACCGGGGCGCATATCGCGCACCTGCATCGCACAGGACGCGGCGGGCTTCGGCGGGCCGCCCACGACTTCCACCAGACACATCCGGCAGTTGCCCGCGATCGACAGACGCTCGTGGTAGCAGAAGCGCGGGATCTCGATCCCCGCCTGCTCGCACGCCTGGATCAGCGTGAGGTTCGGATCGACCTCGACCTCGTTCCCGTCGATGATGATCTTTCTCAGGTCAGCCATGGCTATCCGTCTCGTCTCTTCGGGCGCGAGGTTGCCCCCGCGCGGGTTTTAGGTCAGGCCGCGTGTCCGCAGCCCATCGGGAAGACCCAAGCGCCGTCCCGGTATGTGTCGTCAATCGACGAGGCCACGGCCCCGCCGCAGATGGCGTTCGCGGCCCGCTTGGCCTCGGCGCCCTCGTCATTCGCAAAGGGCTGAGCCTGCCGCATCACGACAAGCGCGCCGCTCGCGTCATAGGCCGCCGTATAGCCCTCGACCGCCGCCAAACGGCGCGGGCCTTTCGAGGCCTCGTTGCCGCCCGGAGTGCCCATGCAGCCTGCCAAAAGCGTTGGCAAGATCATGGCAACAGCGCCTTTCGCCAGTCCGGCTGTCATCCTGTCGTTTGCCATGCCCTATTTCCCCTCCGGTTTCGGGATGGTCACGCCCAGTTCTTCGCGTGTTTTACCATGGATATCGCGGATATAGAGGTAGGATCCAATCTGGCTTTTCATCGCGATTTCTTTTTCGCCCGCTTCACAGAAGGTCAGCGGTTCGCCGAACACGAGTTTACGCGACTTGATGTAATTCATGAGATCGTTCTGAAGCGTGGCATGGTCGAGCTTGGACGCCCATTTCGACAGATCGCGCCGTGTATATCCCTGCGCCTTTGCCTTTTCCGTGAGGGCAATGCGCATGTCGGTGTCGCGAAACTCATTATAGCCGAGCGTGATCAAAGACATGCGCCGACAATTCTCCGAAAGCATCCTGGCTTTCTTCATCGCAACCATCTCGCTCAGGGCTTCCTCGCGCACGTCGCCCTTTTCCGACAATTTGATGGTGCCGCTCGGCACGCAGCCTGAGAGAACTGTCGCGACCAGTGCTAGCGAGAAGAGTTTGATCGAGAGGTTCATGCCGCCACCTCCGGCGCACAGGCGCGCGTCTTCCACAGCGTGGCTTGCGGAAGGTCTTTCCAGCCGAAAGCCCGGTCCGACGGTCCATTCGCGCGAAGCGCTTCGAGCCGTTCCAGCGCCTCGTCGAGCGTCGGCTGATGGCCCGCGGGCACCCACCACATGACGAAATGCTGCTGACCGAGAAGTTCGAACCATTCCGCGCGACGCTCGTAGAAAGCGCGATGCACGGTGTTCCAGACGAATTTCTCGAGGCTTTCGACGTCTTCCCAGACCGTCAGGTTCGAGACGAAACAGGGATCGCCGCCGATCTTGGCCTCGGTATTGCCGGTGCCGGGCTCGCCCGAGCCTTCCATCATCCAGACGAACCCGTCCGACCGCTTGCCAATGCCGTTCACCGCGTCGAGGGCTTTCATGAAAGCCTCCACACGCGGGTCGCCCGGTTCGGCAACCAGTCGGCCGATATTCAGCTCGGCCAGGTGATATCCGGCGGGTTGCTTCATTCGGCAGCCATCGCGCCCATGCGGCCCGTCTTGCGGGCCTTGATGCGGTCTTCGATCTCTTCGCGGAAGTGACGGATCAGGCCCTGGATCGGCCAGGCGGCTGCGTCACCGAGCGCGCAGATCGTGTGGCCTTCGACCTGTTTGGTCACGTCGAACAGCATGTCGATCTCTTCGATCTCGGCCTCGCCGCGTACCAGACGGTCCATCACGCGCATCATCCAGCCGGTGCCTTCGCGGCAGGGCGTGCACTGGCCGCAGCTCTCGTGCTTGAAGAACTTGGACAGGCGCCAGACCGCTTTGATCACGTCGGTATTCTGATCCATGACGATCATGCACGCGGTGCCGAAGCTGGATTTCAGCTCGCGCATGCCGTCGTAATCCATGATCGCGTCTTCACATTGATCGGCGGGCAGGATCGGGCAGGACGCGCCGCCTGGGATCACCGCCTTGAGGTTCTCCCAGCCGCCACGGACGCCGCCGCCATGCTTCTCGATCAGTTCCTTCATCGAGATCGACATGGTCTCTTCGATGACGCAGGGCGTGTTGACGTGGCCCGACATCGCAAACAGCTTCACGCCGGTGTTGTTCGGACGCCCGAAGCCTGCATACCACTCCGCGCCGCGGCGCAGGATGGTCGGGACAACGGCGATGGATTCCACGTTGTTCACCGTGGTCGGGCAACCGTAGAGGCCCGCACCTGCCGGGAACGGCGGTTTCATCCGGGGCATGCCCTTCTTGCCTTCGAGGCTCTCCAGCAGCGCCGTTTCCTCGCCGCAGATATAGGCCCCCGCACCGTGCGACAGGTAGACGTCGTAATCGTAGCCGGAGCCGCAGGCGTTCTTGCCGATCAGCCCGTCTTCATAGGCCTCGTCGATCGCGCGCTGCAGCGCCTCTTTCTCGCGGACATATTCGCCGCGGATGTAGATATAGGCGGCCGCAGCCCCCATCGCGAAACCGGCGATCAGCGCGCCTTCGATCAGCGTATGCGGATCGTGGCGCATGATTTCGCGGTCCTTGCAGGTCGCGGGCTCGGATTCGTCGGCATTGATCGCGAGGAAGGCCGGACGCCCGTCGCTTTCCTTCGGCATGAAGGACCATTTGAGACCCGTCGGGAAGCCTGCCCCACCGCGCCCGCGCAGGCCGGAGGCCTTCACTTGCTCGATGATCCAATCCTTGCCTTTCGACAGGATCTCGCCAGTGCCGTCCCAATGCCCGCGCATCTTCGCGCCCTGCAGAGAGCGGTCATGCATCCCGTAGAGATTGGTGAAGATCCGGTCTTGATCCTTCAGCATATCGCTTCCCTCACTTGCCGGATTTCCGGCGCCAGATGCGCCAGACGAGTGCCAGCGCGTAGATATAGGCGGCTATCGCCGCGAGATCGCCGATCAGCGCGACCTGCGCCGACCAGCCGTGTTGTTGTCCGATCCATTGCAGGAGGAGCCAGAGGATCGTGGCGACGGCGATGATAAGGGCGGCTCTACGCCCCAACGCCCTGTCGTGCTCGTCGATCTGGCTCATTCACCCCCGCTCAGTAATCGTTCGTCTTCGCCCGTTCGAGGAACGCATCCATGCCTTCCTCGACGATGATCTTCGCCTGGCTGACCCACTTGTCGCGGGTGCAGCGGCCCTTGAAACGCGGCACGTTCTGGTCCGCATAGGCAATCTCTTCGGGGCCCCATTTCGCGATCTGGTCGTAATGGTAGATACCCCAGCCGTTCAGCACTTCTTCGAGCTTCGGCCCGACGCCTTCGATCTTCTTGAGATCGTCGGCCCCCGCCTTGCGCGGCTGCTTGAGCCCACGCGGCTTCTTGCCGTCGCCCTCGGCGGCCTGGGGTTGGCCTGCCGCGCTTTTGGCGGCGGGCTTGTCCGCGACCTGCGCCGACATGGCAGAGAGCGGGTTTGTGTCGTCGCTCTCGGGCTTGGCCTTGGGCGCCGCTCTCGGTTCTTCGGCTTTAGGCTCTTCCGCCTTCGGCTCGGCCTTGGGCTCCTCGGCCTCAGGCTCTTCCGTCGCGGGCTTGGTGGTCGGGCCGGGCTCGGGCTTGTCAGCCTCGGGCGTAGCCTCTTCGTCCTTGGGCGTCATGGTGTCGGCATGCGCCACTTCGCGTTCGGCTGCGGGCGTCGGTGCCGCCGCTGCCGCCTGCGCTTGGGCTGCAACCCCTTCCGGAGACGAGGCGTTGAAGGTTTCGACCGGGCTTTCGGGAATTGCGGAGTCGTCGGAGGATGCGCCGGTACCGTCAGCCGCGCCCGGCGCGCCATGCTCGGAGCAGAACGCCCAGATCAGGAAGGCGCCGAACAGCAGGAAGGTCATCAGACCGAGGAACAGAGCCACGAGGAAGGGCTCATGCGCCACGACCATCAGGAATACGGTGACCACAAGCCCCGTAATACCTGCCCAGATACCCGCCTTGCCGCGGCACCCTTGTGTCTGATCACCCATTCCCGTTTCTCCATTCACTCCGCCGAACGGCGGTCTCTACCCTGTTGCGCTTATTCGTAAATGCCGTCTTTCTTTGCGCGCGACGAGAATTCGGTCTCCGCCCCGCTGGCCAGTTTCTCTGCCTGACCTTTCCAGTCGTCACGCGTCGCGCGACCTTTGAACCCTTCGAGATTGCTGTCGACCCAAGCGAGTTCCGCATCGGTCCAGCCAGCGATCTGGTCGAAATGATAAATGCCCATCGAATGCAGAAGCGTCTCGAGCTTCGGCCCGACGCCCTTGATCATCTTGAGGTCATCGGCCCCACCGTCGCGCGGTGCGTCGAGCAGCTTGGGCTTCTCGCCTGCCTCTGCCTGTGCGGCCTCAGCCTCGGTGCCTTCGGGCTCACGCTTGGACTCCGGGCGGGCCTTCGAGGTGGCCTGCGCTTCGGATTTCGTCACGCCGGTCTTGTCGGCGGGCGCGTCCTTGGCGGGCTTGGCTTCGGTTTTCTTGGCGGCCTTGCGCGCCTCGTCCTGTTGCGCGGCAGAGCGCGGACGCTCCTGCCCCATCGTGCCGATCGGGCCGCGCTGACCCGAGCTTTGCCACGGTGCGGCGAGCGGCACTTCGGTGCCGTCGATGCGCTTGATCGTGTCGCCGATGCCGACCGCGAGGTCGACCGAAGCATTGTACTCTTCCTTGTCGCCCTTGCTCTCGGTGAGCGCGGTCAGGCCCGAGGCGGGCTCGGACGAGAAGCGGCCGGTCTGCGAGCCGGGCTTCGGCACATCGCCCTTGCCCATCTCGTCGATCAGCTTCGCGAGGCTCTCCTCGGTCAGGTCTTCGTAGTAATCCTTGCCGACCTGCATCATCGGAGCGTTCGCACAGGCGCCGAGGCATTCGACCTCTTCCCACGAGAACTTGCCATCTTCCGAGAGCTGGAACGGCTCGGCGGCGATCTTTTCCTTGCAGACCTTCATCAGGTCTTCCGCGCCGCAGATCATGCACGAGGTCGTGCCGCAGATCTGCAGGTGGGCGACCGAGCCGACCGGGGCCAGCTGGAACATGAAGTAGAAGGTCGCGACCTCGAGCGCCCGCATATAGGGCATGTCGAGCATCTCGGCGACGTATTCGATTGCCGGACGGCTCAGCCAGCCTTCCTGTTCCTGCGCGCGGAACAGCAGCGGGATGATCGCCGAGGCCTGACGGCCGACCGGGAACTTGGTCATCTGGGCCTTGGCCCATGCGAGGTTCTCGGGCGTGAACTCGAAACTATCGGGTTGTTCCGGGTAAAGACGGCGAAGCATTAGCGGTCAACCTCCCCGAACACGATGTCCATCGTGCCGATGATTGCAGAAACGTCGGCGAGCATGTGCCCCTTGGCGACGTGATCCATGGATTGCAGATGCAGGTAACCCGGAGCGCGGATCTTCGCGCGATACGGCTTGTTCGTGCCGTCGGCCACCAGATAGACGCCGAACTCGCCCTTGGGCGCTTCGACGGCGGCATAAACCTCGCCCGCGGGGACGTGGAAGCCTTCGGTATAAAGCTTGAAGTGGTGGATCAGCGCTTCCATCGAGCGCTTCATCTCCGACCGCTTCGGCGGGGTCACCTTGCCGCGGGCAAGCACGTCGCCCTGATTTTCCGGCATCCGCAGCTTCTCGATCGCCTGAAGCACGATCTTGGTCGACTCGCGCATCTCGGCCATCCGGCAGAGGTAGCGGTCGTAGCAATCGCCGTTCTTGCCGATCGGGATCTGGAAGTCGAACTCGTCATAGCACTCGTAGGGCTGCGCGCGGCGCAGGTCCCATGCAAGGCCGGAGCCACGTACCATCACGCCGGAATAGCCCCATTGCTGGATTTCTTCCTCGGAGATGACGCAGATATCGACGTTGCGCTGCTTGAAGATGCGGTTCTCGGTCAGAAGCCCTTCGATATCGTCGAGCACTTTCGGGAACTCATGCGCCCATGTCTCGATATCGTCGAGCAGCTTCGGCGGCAGGTCCTGGTGGACGCCGCCGGGCCGGAAATAGGCCGAGTGCAGACGCGCGCCGCAGGCTCGCTCGTAGAAGACCATCAGCTTCTCGCGTTCCTCGAAGCCCCAGAGCGGCGGCGTCAGCGCGCCCACGTCCATCGCCTGCGTCGTCACGTTGAGCAGGTGGTTCAGGATGCGCCCGATCTCGGAATAGAGCACGCGGATCAGCGAGCCGCGACGCGGCACTTCCACGCCGGTCAGTTTCTCGATGGCGAGGCACCACGCATGTTCCTGGTTCATCGGCGCGACATAGTCGAGGCGATTGAAGTAGGGCAGGTTCTGCAGATAGGTGCGGCTTTCCATCAGCTTCTCGGTGCCACGGTGCAGCAGCCCGATATGCGGGTCGGCGCGTTCCACGACTTCGCCGTCCAGCTCCAGCACCATGCGCAGCACGCCGTGGGCGGCCGGGTGTTGGGGACCGAAGTTGATGTTGAAATTGCGGATGCGCTGTTCGTCGGTCAGCGTGTCCCTCGAGCCGTCATCATAGACATTGTTGCGGATATCGCCGTCCATCATTTCGCCTCCTCGCCCTTCTCGTCACCGGGAAGGATGTATTTGGCCCCTTCCCATGGCGAGAGGAAATCGAACTGCCGGTATTCCTGCGTCAGTTTCACCGGCTCATAGACGACGCGCTTGAGCACTTCGTCGTAACGCACTTCGACATAGCCCGTCGTCGGGAAATCCTTGCGCAGCGGATGGCCGCGGAAGCCGTAATCGGTCAGCAGACGGCGCAGGTCCGGATGGCCCGAGAACAGGATGCCGAACATGTCGAAAATCTCGCGCTCGAACCAATCGGCACAGGGGTGCAGCTTGGTGATCGAGGGCACCATGTCCTCTTCGCGGACCGCCGCCTTAATGCGGATGCGCTGATTGCGATACATCGACAGGTAATGCCAGACGACATCGAAGCGCTGGGGGCGTTCGGGCCAGTCGATGGCCGTGATGTCCACGAGGTTGGTGAAGCGGCAATTCGGATCGTCGCGCAGGAACTCGGTAAAGCCGGGAACGGATTGCGCGGTGATCGTGACCGTCAGCTCGTCGAAGGCGATCTCGGTGGAGACCACGTCATCGGGGCGCTTCAGCTCGATATGGCCGGCCAGTTCGCGAAGGGCAGTATCGTCCATCTCTCGCTCTCCTCAGCGCACCAGCGTGCCGGTGCGGCGGATTTTGCGTTGCAGCTGAAGGATGCCGTAAAGCAGCGCCTCCGCCGTGGGCGGGCAGCCCGGAACGTAGATATCGACCGGCACGACGCGGTCGCAGCCGCGCACCACCGAATAGCTGTAGTGGTAATAGCCACCGCCATTCGCGCAGGAGCCCATCGAGATCACGTAGCGCGGCTCGGGCATCTGGTCGTAGACCTTGCGCAGAGCGGGCGCCATCTTGTTGGTGAGGGTGCCGGCGACGATCATCAGGTCGGACTGGCGCGGGCTTGCGCGCGGCGCGGTGCCGAACCGCTCGAGGTCGTAGCGCGGCATCGACACCTGCATCATCTCGACGGCGCAGCAGGCAAGGCCGAAGGTCATCCAGTGCAGCGAGCCGTTGCGCGCCCAATTGATGATGTCTTCGGTGGAGGTCAGCAGGAAGCCTTTATCCTGCAACTCCTTGTTCAGCGTCTGCGTCGCGACTTCGCGATCCGCACCGGCGGTATTGGCAGAGGTCATCACGCCCATTCCAGCGCCCCTTTCTTCCACTCATATGCGAATCCTACGGTCAGAACCGTCAGGAAGACCATCATCGACCAGAATCCGACCATGGAAAGCTGACCGAAGGCCACCGCCCAAGGGAAGAGGAAGGCCACTTCGAGATCGAAAATGATGAAGAGGATGGAAACGAGGTAGAAACGAACGTCGAACTTCATCCGGGCATCGTCGAAGGCGTTGAAGCCGCATTCGTAGGCCGACACCTTCTCAGGGTCGGGATTGCGGACCGCCACCACTGCCGCGGCGAGCATGAGCACAAGGCCCAACACGATCGCCATGGCGAGAAAGATGAGGATGGGAAGATATTCGCGCAGCATGTCATGCATGGGCTTGGCTCCCTAACATCGCGACGACTTGTCGCGCAGGTTCTGGCTAGGCGAGCAATAGCCTTGCGCCCCATTGGGGTCAACCGAGAGCAGGCCGGAAAATCATGCAAATGCGGGCCACAGATGCTTTTTGCATACGAATGTATGCGAATTTTTTGCGCTTCGAGCGCCGCTCAGAGCCTGCCCGCGTTGGACTGCGCCGCTTTTGCAGCAGCGCAGCCTTCGATCAAACTTAACGGCGCTTTGAATTTTCGGAATATTCAACCTGCGCGTTGCGGGGCGCTACTTAAGGCTGCCTTAAGCTTTCCACGTCGCATCGCGCTTCTCGAAAAACGCGGTGATTCCTTCATCCGACTCGGCGGATTCCCAGCGAGTCACCAACGCCTCGATCGTCATGTCGATCACGCTCTCGTCGATCCGCGGCCCCAGCGCGCGGACCAAGGCCTTGGCCTCGCCCACCGCGCCCGGCGCGCAGGCGAGATAGGGCTCGGCCTCGGCCATCACGGCGCGCTCCAGCACCTCGGGCAGGACCACCTTGGCCAGCAAACCCAGATCACGCGCCTCGGCGGCCTCGAAGATCCGCGAGGACATGAAGACGCGGCGCGCCCGGGCCTCGCCCATGCGCGCGACGACATAAGGAGAGATCGTCGCGGGCGTCAGGCCCAGCCGCGTTTCGGTCAGCCCGAATTTCGCGCCCTCGACGCCGATGGCCACGTCACAGACCGACATCATGCCGATGCCGCCGCCGAAGGCGTTGCCCTGCACCGCGCCGATCACCGGTTTCGGGCAGGTGTTGAGCGCCTGCAGCATCCCTGCGAGCTTGCGCGCCGCCGCCGCACGCTCTTTCGCGCCCGCCGCGATCTGGCTCTGCATCCATTTCAGATCGCCACCCGCGCAGAAACTGCGCCCTTCGGCGGCGAGGATGACCACGCGCACGGCGTCGTCCGAGCCAAGCTGGCCGATCGCCGCAGTGATCTCCTCCATCATCTGCTCGGAGAGCGCATTATGCTTCTCCGAACGCGCCAGCGTGAGCCGCGCGATGCCACGCGCATCGGTCTCGGTCTTGATCGTCTCAAACATCGCCCTGCCCTTTCATCTTCTTCGCCATCGCGGCCGCTTCGGCCAGAACGGCAACATCCAGCCCGGTCTCGTAGCCCAATGCCTCAAGCCGCGCCTGCACCGCTTCGGTCGCGACATTGCCAGCCGCGCCGGGCGCATAGGGACAGCCCCCCAGACCGCCGACGCAGGCGTCGAACACCCGCAGGCCCATCGCCAGCGAGGCTTCGATATTCTCCAGCGCCCGCCCGGAGGTGTCGTGGAAATGCCCGGCGAGCTTTTCCGCCGGGACCTCACCCAACACCGCGTGCAGCATCGCCGTCACGCTTTCGGGCGTACCCTGCCCGATCGTGTCGCCGAGGCTGATTTCGTAACAGCCCATGTCGCGCAGCTGCGCCGCGACCCGGGCCACGTTCTCCGGCGGCGTTTTCCCGTCAAAAGGGCAATCCGTGACGACAGAGATGTAGCCGCGGACTTTCATATTATCGACTTTCGCGGCCTCCATGATGGGCGCGAACCGCTCCAAACTTTCACTGATCGAACAATTGAGGTTCGCGCGCGAAAACCCCTCGGAGGCAGAGGCGAAGATCGAAACCTCATCGACCTTGGCCGCTTTCGCCGCCTCGTAGCCTTTCATGTTCGGCGTCAGCGCCGCGTAGGAAATGCCGGGGCGGCGCGTGATCCCGGCGAAGACCTCCGCCGAGTCGGCCATTTGCGGCACCCATTTCGGGCTGACGAAAGACCCCACCTCGATCCGCCGGAACCCGGCCCGGCTCAGGCAATCGACCAGCGCGATCTTGTCGGAAAGCGCGATCTGCCGCTTTTCGTTCTGCAGCCCGTCACGCGGGGCCATCTCGAAGATTTCGACGCTCTCAGCCATTGGTTTGCTCCATCGGGGGCAGCTCGTAGAAATCCTGCGCATACATGCTCGCCCCGCCCTTCGCGACCGCGCGCTGATAGGCAGGTCGTGCCTCGATCCGGTCGCGATAGGCGGAGATGTTCGGAAACCCCTCCCGCGGCACGAAGCGGAACATCGCGTCGATATTGAACCCCATCATGCAATCGGCCGCCGAGAACGTCCCGATCAGCCAGTCGCGCCCGGCCAGATGCGCCTCCAGCGCCTTCATCGTCACGCCGAGCCGCTTCGTCTCGAGCGCCATCATCGCAGGCGAGCGCGCCTCGGGCGGGCGCAGGAAGATATGCTGAATATTGAGGCTTTGCAGGATGTTGCCCTGCGTCTCCGCGAAATGCAGCCATTCTAGGAAATCGGCGCGGGTGGGCTCCCCCGGAACCGGGGCCAGCCCGGCCTCGGGCCGGGTCTCGGTCAGGTATTCGATGATCGCGCCGCTCTCGAAGATCGACCGCCCGTCGACCTCCAGCGCCGGGATGCGCCCGGCGGGCGAGAGTTCGCGAAACTCCGGACTGCGCAGCGAGCCATCGGTGAGCGACCATGTCTGAAGCTCGTAATCGAGTCCCATCTCCTCCAGCAGCCACAGCACCCGCATCGAGCGCGCGCCGGGGATGTGATGCAGACGGATCATGCCTCGTCCTCCAGCCGGATGAGCGCGGCACCCGCCTCGACCTGCGCGCCCTCAGTCACCAGAACCTCGGCCACCACACCGTCGCGGGCCGCGCGCATCGTGTGTTCCATCTTCATCGCTTCCATGATGGCAAGCCGGTCGCCCGCCGCCACCGTGTCGCCGGCAGAGACGAAGACCGCCTTCACCAGCCCCGGCATCGGCGCCAGCGTCAGGTCGGAGGCGTCGGCATCCGCCCCGCGCGCCAGCGGGTCGGGGATGTCGAAGCGATGCGCGCCATGCAGGAAGATCGTGATCGCCCCGTCAGACTGCGCCATCCGCGCTCCGGTCTTAGCCCCATTCACCCGCCAGCCATCCTCGGCCAGCTGGCACGCATGGGCCTCCTCGCCCAGCTCGACCGTGACATGGCCCGGGCCGTGCACGCGGATCGCGGCCTCTTCCTCGAAGGGCACGGCGCGGCGCGGCGACTGCCAGAGGCTGAAGCCGCTGTCCTTCCCGTCCCAAAGCCCGGCCGCGGCGATCACGGCCAGCGCTTTTGCGGCAACCGGCGTCTCGGTCGGGGCGGCGAGCGCGTCGATCTCGCGCCCGATCAGCCCGGTATCGACCTTGCCCTGCGCGAAGCCCTCATGCCGCGCGAGCCGCGCGAGGAAGGCGAGGTTCGTCACCGTCCCCGCCACCTCGGTCTCTTCCAGCGCGCGGGCGAGCTGCCCCAGCGCGGTGGCGCGGGTCGGGCCATGGGTGATGACCTTCGCGATCATCGGGTCATACCACGGGCTGATCGTGTCACCGGTGCGCACACCGGTATCGGCGCGGCAACCCTCTGCGAAATGTAGATGCGAGAGCGTCCCCGTCGCGGGCAGGAAGCCCGCGGGCACGTCTTCGGCGTAAAGCCGGGCCTCGAACGCATGGCCGGTGATGCTCAGATCTTCTTGGGCGCAAGGCAGCGGCTCGCCCGAGGCCACCCGCAACTGCCATTCGACCAGATC
Source organism: Thioclava sp. F28-4 (assembly GCF_002020045.1). Classification (NCBI taxonomy): domain Bacteria; kingdom Pseudomonadati; phylum Pseudomonadota; class Alphaproteobacteria; order Rhodobacterales; family Paracoccaceae; genus Thioclava; species Thioclava sp. F28-4. The sequence goes on from NZ_MPZQ01000001.1 coordinate 363,354, forward strand.
GACCCCGGTGATCGCCTCGGTCACGGGATGCTCGACCTGAAGGCGGGTGTTCATTTCCATGAACCAGAACCGGTCAGGCCGCAGCCCGTCTGAGCCGTCCACGATGAACTCCACAGTACCCGCGCCCTTGTAGCCAATGGCCTCGGCGGCGCGCGTCGCCGCCTGCCCCATCGCCTCGCGCATCTCGGACGTCATGCCCGGCGCGGGGGCCTCTTCGATCACCTTCTGGTGGCGACGCTGAAGCGAGCAGTCGCGCTCAAACAGATGCACCGCGTCCGCGCCATCGCCGAAGACCTGCACTTCGATATGGCGGGGCGAGCCGATGAATTTCTCGATCAGCACGGCGGGATTGCCAAAGGCGGTCTGCGCCTCGCCCTGCGCCGACGCCAGTGCATCCGCGAAGTCGGACGACGCCTCGACCAGCCGCATCCCCTTGCCGCCGCCGCCCGCGACCGCCTTGATCAGCACCGGATAGCCGATCGTGTCGGCCGCGCCCGCGAGATGCTCGGGGTCCTGATTGTCGCCGTGATAGCCCGGCACGACAGGCACGCCCGCCTTTTCCATCAGCGCCTTGGCCGCGTCCTTGAGCCCCATCGCGCGGATCGCCTTCGCCGAGGGGCCGATGAAGACCAGCCCCGCCGCCTCGACGGCGTCCACGAAATCGGGGTTCTCCGAGAGGAACCCGTAGCCCGGATGGATCGCCTGCGCGCCGGTCTGTTTGGCGGCCTCGATGATCGCATCACCGCGCAGATAGCTGTCTTTCGGCGCGGGGCCGCCAATGGCCACCGCCTCGTCGGCCATTGCCACATGGCGCGCCTCGCTATCGGCCTCGGAATAGACGGCGACGGCCGCCACGCCCAGTTTGCGTGCGGTCTCGATCACGCGGCAGGCGATCTCCCCGCGATTGGCGATCAGGATCTTGGAAAACATGTCGGTCTCCCCTTTGAGAGCGTCGGAGGGGGCGCTGCCCCAGCTCCTGCGGAGCCTCCCGGGATATTTCGGCCAAGTCGAAGATTTGCACTTCCTCTTGGTCCAAATATCCCCGCCGGAGGCATGAAAGTTACATCCGGAACAGGCCGAAGCGGGTCGGCTCGATCGGAGCGTTGAGCGCGGCGGAGAGCGAGAGCGCCAGCACGTCGCGCGATTTGCGCGGGTCGATGATGCCGTCATCCCAGAGCCGCGCCGAGGCGTAGAGCGGATGCGACTGGCGCTCGAACATCTCGATGGTGGGGCGCTTGAACTCGGCCTCTTCTTCCGCCGACCATTCACCGCCCTTGCGCTCGATCCCGTCGCGTTTGACGGTGGCGAGCACGCCTGCGGCCTGTTCGCCGCCCATCACGGAGATCCGCGAGTTGGGCCAGGTCCAGAGGAAGCGCGGGGAATAGGCACGGCCTGCCATGCCGTAATTGCCCGCCCCGAAGGAGCCGCCGACCAGCATCGTGATCTTCGGCACCGAGGTGGTGGCGACGGCGGTGACCATCTTCGCGCCATGACGCGCGATGCCCTCGTTTTCATATTTGCGCCCGACCATGAAGCCGGTGATGTTTTGCAGGAAGACCAGCGGGATCGAGCGCTGCGAGCAGAGTTCGATGAAATGCGCGGCCTTCTGGGCGGCTTCCGAGAACAGCACGCCGTTATTGGCGACGATGCCGACGGGACAGCCTTTCACATGGGCGAAGCCGGTGACGATCGTCTCGCCGAAGCGCGGTTTGAACTCGTCGAAGCGCGAGCCGTCCACGAGGCGCGCGATCACCTCGCGGATGTCATAGGGGGTGCGCAGGTCTGCCGGGACGACACCGAGGATTTCCTCGGGGTCGTAGGCGGGCTCCTCGGGAGATTGCCAGTTCACCGTCGAAGGTTTCGTGTAATTGAGATTGCCGACCGCGCGGCGTGCGAGGGCCAGCGCATGGGCGTCGTCTTCAGCCAGATAATCGGCCACGCCCGAGAGGCGCGTATGCACATCGCCGCCGCCCAGATCCTCGGCGGTCACGACCTCGCCCGTCGCGGCCTTCACCAGAGGCGGGCCTGCGAGGAAGATCGTGCCCTGCTCTTTCACGATGATCGTCACATCGGACATCGCGGGCACATAGGCGCCGCCTGCCGTGCAGGACCCCATCACCACCGCGATCTGGGCAATGCCCTTCGCCGACATCCGGGCCTGATTGTAGAAGATGCGCCCGAAATGGTCGCGATCGGGGAAGACTTCGTCCTGATTGGGCAGGTTTGCACCGCCCGAGTCGACGAGGTAGATGCAGGGGAGATGGTTTTCCTCGGCGATTTCCTGTGCGCGCAGGTGTTTCTTCACCGTCAGCGGGTAATAGGTGCCGCCCTTTACGGTGGCGTCGTTGGCGACCACCATGACCTCCTGGCCCTGCACCCGGCCGATGCCGGCGATCACGCCCGCACAGGGCGCGGCATTGCCATACATGTCATGCGCCGCCGTCGCGCCGATTTCCAGAAACGGCGAGCCGGGATCGAGAAGCCCCGCCACCCGTTCGCGCGGCGCCATCTTGCCGCGCGACAGGTGCCGCTCCAGCGCGGCGGGGCCGCCGCCTGCCGCTGCCTGTGCAGCCGCGTTTTCGATCTGCGACAGCGCGTCGAGATGCGCCTTGCGATTGGCCTGAAAGTCCTCCGACGAGGTCAGGGCCTGCGATAACAGTTTCATTCCATCCTCCCCAAATCGCGCAGTTCCAGCGCGCGTTGCGCCGTACGCTCGAGGTAGCATTGCGACGCCACGACCGTGCGGATCGTGCCGTCCTTCCAAATCTCGTAGAGCAGCCCGCAATCGGCGTCGCGATACTGCCCCCACGCGCCTTGCGCATCGAGCAGCTTGTTGGCGAGTTCCGTGCCGCCCTGCTCCAGCAGACGGGCGCGCGCCGCCTTGTATTGCGACTTCGCGATATCGTCCCAGACCTGCGCCTCGCCTTGCAGGCAAGCCGAGATGCCGAGTGTCGTATCGCCGCCCGGCTGACCCTGACAGGTCGCGGCCGCCTCGCCGATACGGGCGGGATGGGTATCCTTCGCCCCGTCGAAACAGGCGCGCACCGCGTCCGGATCGACGCTCGGCTCCTGCGCCCAAGCGGGCGCGGCGAGCATCAGACCGCCCAGCAACCATGCCAATTTCATCGCGCGTTTCCTTTTCTCAGAGCGCCCGTGAAGGCGGGGTGTCCATGTCATGGGCGCGCCTTGCCGGCCAGCAGCCCGGCCCAATCCTGCAGTTCCAGCGCATGTTCAGCGGTCTTGCGCATCAGGCAGCGCGCCTCCTCCGCCTCGGCGCCCTCGCCCTGCAGCGCGGCCCCGTAGGCGCAGGCGCCATCGCGGTAGCGCGCCCAGGCGGCTTCCGCCTCACCCAGCTGCGCGCCTTGCAATCCGGACGGAGACTTGCCCGCCACGATTTGCGCCGCGTCACTGGCCGCCGCCGCTTTGCGCAAGCTGTCGAGGGCTGTCGCCGCCCGGTCGGACCAGAGGGCGCGCTCGGCATCATAGCAGGCGCGGCGGTCGGGGACGTCTGCATCACCGCCGATGCAATTCTCCGCCGCTTTGCCGATGCAGGACGCAGGATCGCCTGCGCTCGAAAGGCAGCTCTCCAACGGGGCCGGATCGAAATCCGCCCCTACCCCTTGGGCCTGCGCCGCCAAAGGCGCTGCAAGCCCGATCAGCAGGAGAGCGCCCGCCCGCATCAGACGGCTCCCATGATCTCGCGACCGATGAGCATCCGGCGGATTTCCGAGGTGCCCGCGCCGATCTCCATAAGCTTCGCGTCCCGGAACAGGCGCGAGACGTTGGAGTCGTTGAGGAACCCGGCGCCGCCAAGGGCCTGCACCGCCTGATGCGCCTGCACCATCGCCTGCTCGGAGGCATAAAGCACGGTGGCGGCCGCATCCTGACGCGTCACCGCGCCACGATCACAGGCCTTCGCGACCTCGTATGTGTAGGCGCGCGCGGTGTTCATCGCGACATACATATCGGCGATCTTGCCCTGCATGAGTTGGAAATTCCCGATCGGCTGGCCGAACTGCTCGCGCTCCTTGCAATAGGGCACGACCTCGTCGAGGCAGGCCATCATGATGCCGGTGCCGATGCCCGAGAGCACCACGCGCTCGTAATCGAGGCCCGACATCAGGACGCGCACGCCGCGCCCCTCTTCGCCCAGCACGTTCTCGAAGGGCACTTCGCAATCCTCGAAGAACAGCTGCGCCGTGTTCGAGCCGCGCATGCCGAGCTTGTCGAAATGCTTGGAAGTGGTGAAGCCCTTGAAATCCTTCTCGACGATGAAGGCGGTGATGCCCTTGGAGCCGGCTTCCGGGTCGGTCTTGGCATAGACCACGAGCGTATCGGCATCGGGGCCGTTCGTGATCCAGTATTTATGGCCGTTGAGCACGTAATAGCCGTTACGCTTCTCGGCCTTGAGCTTCATGCCCACCACATCCGAGCCTGCGCCGGATTCCGACATTGCCAGCGCGCCGACGGACTCGCCCGAAATCAGGCCGGGCAGGTATTTCTTCTTCTGCGCGTCCGAGCCGTTCAGCTTGATCTGGTTCACACACAGATTGGAATGCGCGCCATAGCTGAGCGCGATCGAGGCCGAAGCCCGCGCGATTTCCTCGGTGGCCACGACATGGGCGAGATAGCCCATCCCCGCCCCGCCGAATTCTTCCGACACGGTAATCCCGAGCAGGCCAAGCTCGCCCATCTCGGTCCAGAGCTCGTTCGGAAACTCATTATCCAGATCGGTTTTGGCCGCGATCGGGGCCACACGCTCGGACGCCCAACGGCGCACCATATCGCGCAGTGCGGCGATATCCTCGCCCAGATCGAACTCCATCGAACCTGCGAACATCGGATCTCCTCCCCCGGTTTATTGAACGCACGTTCATTTATGCGCAATTGCCGAGTCGGGTCAAGGCCCGTGGCCCGGCCCGCGCCCGGATGGACGCAGCGGCACAGAGCCACGCAGCGCAGGGGCTGGTCACTTGCAACGATTGCCGCCACAAAGAGCCCTGAGAGCTTGGAAACCGACGGGAGCGAAGATGGGCCAGCCACGTCATATCGTGATCGGAGCGGGGATCGTGGGCACGATGACCGCATGGGCGCTGGCCCGCCGGGGTCTGGACGTGACGGTGATCGACCGCCTGCCCGGCCCGGCGGAGCTGTGCTCGCGCGCGAATGCCGGGATCGTCTCGATCGGCCATGCAAGCGCCTGGGCGGGACCGGATGCCTTGCCGCAACTGCTGCGCGCGATGGCGGGGCGCAATCCCGGCGTGAAGCTGACCGCGCCCTTCGATCCGGCGCTGTGGCGCTGGGGGACGACCTTCCTGCGCAACTGCACCGGGGCCGCACAGGCGCGCAACACCGCGCGGATGATGCGGCTGGCCGAGACCGCCCGCGCCGCCCTGCCCGAGATGGCGCAGGAGCTGGGTCTGGACGCGCTGATCCGCTTCGAGGGCGGGCTCTATCTTTATAACGCAACCGCCGAGATCGACGCGCATGACGACGGGCGGCTGACGCGGATCGACCCGGACTGGCTGGCCGAGAACGATCCGCTGCTCGCCGAGACGGGTTTTGCAGGCGCGTTCCTCTCGCCGATGGATGCCGCGGGCAATTGCCACGAGGTGACCCGCGCCGCCGCCAAAGCCCTTACCGTCAAACACGGCGTCCAGTTTCGCTACAACAGCGCGGTGACCGGGTTCACGCAGGCTGATGGCAAGATCACCGGGGTCAACCTCGCCGACGAGACGCTGCCCGCCGCGCAGGTGATCCTTGCGACCGGGGTGGAGACGCCCGATCTGGCGCGCCCTCTAGGCTTTGCGCCGGATATCTACCCGGTGAAGGGCTATTCGGGGACGTGGGAAGTCCGCGACCAAAGCCGCCTGCCCCGCCACCCTTATATCGACGAGGCCGCGATGCTGGCTGTGGCCTCTTACGGTGGTGTCTTGCGGGTGACCGCGATCGCCGAATTCGCCGGACGCGACCGGACGCTGCGCGAGGATCGCACCAAGGTTCTGACCGATTACGTCGCCGCACGTTTCGGCGATGCGGTGAGCGATGCGCCGCCCGTGCTGTGGACCGGGCTGCGGCCCTCGACCCCGCATGGCCCGCCGTTCCTTGGTCGGGTGAAGTCTTACGACAATCTGTGGGTCAATGCGGGCCACGGTCAGCTGGGCTGGACGCTCTCGGCGGGCTGCGGCGCGCTACTGGCCGATGCGATCACCGGCGCCGCCAACGGCCCGCGCGAGGTGTCGGCCCCGGCGCGCTGGCTGGCGCCTCTGTGACGACCGAGACAATAAAGGAGACCACATGAGCCCGAAGATCATCCCCTATGACATCGCCGAGAAGCTGGACTGGCCGGGCGCAATCGCAGCGCTGCGCGCGGGCCATACGCGCCCGAAGGCGGAGCTGGGCGATACGTTTCTCGGGCCCTCTGACGCGGTTTTGCTGAGCCGCGCGGCCTACATTCCGGGGCTGGGTTACGGGGTGAAATCCTTCACCGTCTGCGACGGCAATGCGCAGGTGGGACTGCCGACGGTGCAAGGCGCGATGGTGGTGTTCGAGCCCGAGAACGGCCAACCCACCGCGATCGTCGATTGCCCGCTGGTGACCGAGTTCAAGACCGCCGCCGATTCCGTTCTGGGCGCGCAGCTTCTGGCCCGCCCCGACAGCCGTCGTCTGTTGATCGTGGGCGGGGGCCGGGTCGCACGCTCGCTGATCGCGGCCTATGCGGCGGGCTTTCCGGGGCTGACGGAGATTACGCTCTGGACGCGCCGCCCCGAGCAGGCACAGGAACTGGCGGAGGGCCCTGCCCCCGAGGGCATCAGCCTGCGCGCGGTGACCGAACTGGCCGAGGCGGTGGCGGAGGCCGATATCGTCAGCTGCGCCACGATGGCCCGCGCGCCTGTTTTGCAGGGCGCATGGGTAAAGCCCGGCACCCATGTCGATCTGATCGGAGCCTATAAGGCCGATATGCGCGAGGCCGACGATGCGCTGATCTCGACGGCGAGCCTCTTCGTCGACAGTCGCGACACCACGCTGGGCCATATCGGCGAGCTGCTGATCCCGATCCGCGAAGGGGTGATCACGCCCGAGGCGGTGAAGGCCGATCTCTACGACCTCATCGGCGGCGCGCGCGGGCGGGAAAGCGCCGAGGAGATCACGCTTTACAAGAATGGCGGCGGCGCGCATCTCGACCTGATGATCGCCGACTGGATCTCGCGCGCGGGGTAAGGGTCAGCGCGCCGCCTCTTCAGGTCTCGGCCTCTTCGCGCAGGATACGCACGATCTGGGCGGCGTCATCCGTCGAGAAAGTCAGCGGCAGGCGCAGATCCAGCAGCGTCGCCAGCACCGCATCGGTGCGCGGCAGGTTCTGCGCCTCAGCGTAACGCCAGCTGTCATGGCGCGAGGTGAAGCCCGCAGGCTCATCCGCGCCGAACCATTTCAGCTCGACCCCGCGGGCCGCAGCCCGGGCGACGAAGTCCAGCATCTCGGGGGCGGAGCGCCCCGGCAGGCGGAACTGGAAGGACGAGCCGACATAGCTCTCGGCCTCGGGGCGCTCGATCAGCGCGATGCCCTCTGCCCCCGCAAGCCCGGCCTCGACCTCACGGTACAGCGCATTCCAGCGCGCCACCCGATCCGCCAGCGTCGACAGCTGGGGGCGCAGGATCGCGGCGCGCAGATGGTCCATCCGGCCCGAGACATTGGGCGTGTCGTATTTCAGCCCCTCGAACACCTCCGGGCCGGGCGCTGCGCGGTGCCGCTCATAAAGCATGTAGCTGCCCGACAGCAGGATCATCCGCGCCGCCAGCTCGGCATCGTCGGTCACGATCAGCCCGCCCTCGCCCGAATTCATGTGCTTGTAGGTCTGGGTCGAATAGCAGCCGATCGCGCCATGCCGCCCCGAGTGAACCCCAGCCCATGTCGCCCCCATCGTATGGGCGCAATCCTCGATCACCGTCAGATCATGGGCGCGCGCGATCGCCATCAGCGCATCCATGTCGCAGATATGGCCGCGCATATGCGACAGCATCAGCACGCGTGCCTGCGGGGCTTTCGCCGCCAGATCGTCAAGGTCGATGGTCAGGTTGTCGGTGACCTCGACCAGAACGGGCTTGCCGCCGACCGCCGCGATCGCGCCGGGCACTGGAGCGAGCGTGAAGGCATTGGTCAGCACCGGATCGCCCGGCCCCACGCCCACGGCGCGCAGCGCGCAGCCCAAGGCATAGCCGCCCGAGGCCACCGCAAGGCAATAGGGCGCGCCGGTCAATCCGGCGAATTCCTCCTCCAGCAGCGCCACCTCGCCCGGCTCTCCGGGCAGGGTGTTATAGCGATGCAGGCGACCCGAGCGCATCACCTCGACGGCGCGCTCGATCGCATCTTCGGGGATCGGCTCCTGCTGGGTGAAATTGCCTTTGAAGACCTCGGACATCGCTCAGACCTTTCTTGCGCGGATAAACAGCGCCAATGCCGCCAGCAGGATCACGGAGGCCACGTAAAAGGCCATGTCCGGTGTGCGGATCGGGGCGTTCTCGGCGAGGAATATCCCGAAGACTTGGGTGAAGAACAAGGTGCCTGCCAGCATTGCAAGGTTCATCAGCGCCGAAATGCCGCCCTGCAGCGCGCCCTGCGCATCCTCGGGCACCGCGTTGGACATCAGCGAGGCGATCATCGGATGCACCAGCCCCTCGACCCCGGTGATCAGCAGGACGATCAGCACCATCACGAGCGAGGTCGACAGCCCCAGCGCGATGGTCATGCCGATCCCGACGATCAGCCCGATCACCACCACCCGCGCCTCGCCCAGACGGGACGCGAGCGGACCGGCCAGCCCGCCCTGAAAGATCGCCGCGACGACCCCGTAGCCTGCGAGCGTCAGCCCCACCGTCCCCTCGGACCAGCCGAATTTCGCCATCCCCCAATAGGGCCAGATCGCGGGATAGACGGCGGAGGCGAACAGATAGACGCCAAGCGCGGTGCCCATTGGCAGCACGCCCGGATAGCGCGCGAAGACTTTCAGCGTGCCCAGCGGGTTGCAGGCGCGCCAGTTCACCGGACGGCGCAGGCCCTGCGGCAGACTTTCGGGCAGCACGATCAGCCCGTAGATCAGGTTCAGCCCCGACAGCGCGGCCGCCACGAAGAAAGGAATACGCGGGCCAAGCTCGCCCAGAAACCCGCCAAGCGCAGGCCCCGCGATGAAGCCGAAACCGAACGCCGCCCCGATCAGGCCGAAGGCGCGGGCACGCTCGGCCGGTGGGGTGATGTCGGCGAGATAGGCGTTCGCGATGACGTAGGACGCGCCGCAGATGCCCGCGACGATCCGGCCCACGAAGAGCCAGAGCAGCGTCGGCGCGAAGGCGTGAAACAGGTAATCGACGCCCAAGCCCCCGATCGCGAGCAGCAAAAGCGGGCGGCGCCCGAACCGATCCGAGAGGTTGCCCATCAGCGGCGCAAACAGGAACTGCGCGAGGCTGAAGGCCGCGAACATCCAGCCGCCGATCCGGCTCGCCTGTGCCAGATCGACATGGCCCACATCCGCGATCAGCGAGGGCAGCACGGGGATGATCAGCCCGAACCCCACCATGTCGAGGAACACCGCGATCAGAACGAAGGCGGTGGCGTGAAAGCGCGAAGGACCGATGGGCGCTGCGGTCATGGCCGTCGGAAGCCGCGTCGTAGGGGTGGTTCGGGGCGGCGCAGCCCCGCCGAGGCGATCACCCGAGCATCCGCGCGGCAAGCGCGGGCAAATCGTCGAAATGATCGAGCAGCGCCTCGGGCGCGAGCCGTTCGATGCCGCGCCCCTCTGGGCCGAAGGTCACAAGAACGCAGGGCACGCCGACGGCGCGGGCGGTCTCGCGATCGGTGTTGGTGTCGCCCACCAGCAGCGAGGTTTCCAGCTTGCCCCCGGCCCGCTCGACCGCCGCGAGATAGGGATCTGGCGAAGGTTTGCGCAGCGGCAGCGTATCGGCGCCGATCAGCGCGTCAAAAAGCGCGGCGATCCCGAGCCGGTCGATCAGATCACGCGCGAGACCTTCGGGCTTGTTGGTGCAGACAGCCGTCGCAAAGCCTTGATCGCGCAGCGTTTTCACCGCCGCCTCCGCGCCGGGATAAAGCTGCGTATGGCGGTCGATATTCTCGCCGTAATGCGCAAGCAGCGGGTGATAATCGGCCTCGACCAGCTCGGCGATCTCCGCCTCCGGCAGCCCCAGCCGCCCATAGCCGGCCTTCAGCATCGCACGGCCACCATGGAAGGCGGTCAGCGCGTCCCCCGCCGGATCGAGAAGCGGCGCGTGGCCGCGCGCCATGAAGCAGGAATTAGCCGCCGCGATCAGGTCGGCGGAGGTATCCGCCAAAGTCCCGTCGAGGTCGAAAACCACTGTGCGCATTGCCTGTTGCTCCTTCCGTAACACCGCGAAAGGAAGCGTGAAGACGCACCACTTGCGGCAAGCAAGCCAATGGTTAAAACGGGGCCGAGCAGAAGAAAAGGTTTCTAATGGCGATTGCATTGATCACCCTCGCGGCGGGACAGGGCACCCGCATGAAATCCGACTTGCCGAAGGTGCTGCATCAGGTGGGCCGCGCGCCGCTGGTGGCGCATGCACTGGCTGCCGGACGTGCGCTCGAACCCGAGACCGTGATCGTTGTTGCGGGCCACGGTGCCGACAAGGTGAAGAAAGCCGTCGCGAAGGTCGATCCCGAGGCGCAGATCGTGCTTCAGGAAGAACAGCTCGGCACCGGCCACGCGGTGGCACAGGCCCTGCCCGCGCTCGACGGGTTCGACGGCCGCGTGATCGTGCTTTACGGCGACACGCCCTTCATCCGGCCAGAGACGCTGGAGCGGCTGGCCGCGTCCGATGCGGCGGTGACCGTGCTCGGCTTCGAGGCGGCCGATCCGGGCCGCTATGGGCGCTTGGTGGCGCAGGGCGACACGCTGGATCGGATCGTGGAATTCAAGGATGCCACGGATGAAGAACGCGGCATAACCCTTTGCAACTCTGGCGTTATCGCCTGTGACGCAGTGCTTCTGACCGAACTGGTCGCGGGGCTGTCGAACGAGAACGCGTCGGGCGAATACTACCTCACCGATATCGTCGAAGCCGCGCGCAAGAAGGGTCTGACCGCGCAGGTCGTGACCTGTGACGAGGCCGAAACGCTGGGCATCAACACCCGCGCCGAGCTTGCCCGCGCCGAGGCCCTGTTCCAGGAGCGGATGCGCGCCGAGGCGATGGAAAACGGCGTGACCATGGTCGAGCCCACCAGCGTCTGGTTCGCGCTCGACACCTATATCAGCCGCGATGTCGTGCTGGGCCCGAACGTCGTGTTCGGCCCCGATGTGACCATCGAATCCGGTGCGGTGATCGAGGCCTTCTGCCATCTCGAAGGCTGCCACATCTCGCGTGGGGCGACGATCGGTCCCTTCGCCCGTCTGCGCCCCGGCGCGGAACTCGCCGAGGACGTGCATATCGGCAATTTCGTCGAGGTGAAGAACGCGATCCTCGCCGAGGGTGTGAAAGTCGGCCATCTGACCTATCTGGGCGATGCCGATATCGGGGAGCATACGAATATCGGCGCGGGCACGGTGACCTGCAATTACGACGGGGTCATGAAGCATCGCACCACCATCGGCGCGAATGCCTTCATCGGCTCCGACACGATGCTGGTGGCCCCGGTCACGGTGGGCGACGGCGCGCTGACCGGCTCGGGATCGGTGATCTCGAAAGACGTCCCTGCCGAGGCGATCGCGATCGAACGGTCCGAGCAGGTGAACCGTCCGGGCCTCGCTACGAAACTATTTGCGAAACTGCGCGCGGAGAAAGCGCGTCGCATGAAGAAAGATTGATAAATGTGCGGAATTATTGGCGTTTTGGGGAAGCACGAAGTGTCCCCTTGGCTCGTTGAGAGCCTCAAGCGATTGGAATATCGCGGCTATGACAGTGCCGGGATCGCGACGGTAAATGCAGGCAAGCTGGACCGCCGCCGGGCGGTGGGCAAGCTGTGGAACCTGTCCGATTTGCTGGTGCATGAGCCGCTGCCGGGCAAGTCGGGCATCGGCCATACCCGCTGGGCGACCCATGGGGCTGCCACCCAGGGCAATGCGCATCCGCATCGCTCCGGCCCCGTCGCGGTCGTGCATAACGGCATCATCGAGAACTTCCGCGAGCTGCGGGCCGAGCTGGCCGAGGCCGGGATCACCCCGGAGACGCAGACGGATACCGAAACCGTCGCGCTGCTGACGCGGATGTTCATGGATCGCGGCATGGATGCGCGCGAGGCCGCCGTCGCGACGCTTGGCAAGCTCGAAGGGGCGTTCGCGCTGCTGTGGCTCTTCGACGGTGAGGACGATCTGCTGATCGCGGCGCGCAAGGGCTCGCCGCTCGCGATCGGGCATGGTGATGGCGAGATGTTCGTGGGGTCGGACGCGATCGCGCTCGCGCCGATGACCGACCGGATCACCTACCTCGAAGAGGGCGATTACGCATTCGTCACCCGCGCAGGCGCCGAGATTTTCGACGCCGAGGGCCGCCGTGCGAACCGCGACGAGAGCCGCATCGATCTGGGTCAGGCGCAGGTCGAAAAGGGCGGCTACAAGCATTTCATGGCGAAGGAAATCGCCGAGCAGCCCGTCGTGCTGGCTGACGCTTTGCGACATTATCTGCCCGAAACCGGGCTGAATCTGCCGGAAGAGTTGGACTTTTCCAACATCGACCGGATTATCCTGATCGCCTGCGGCACGGCGCATTATGCCTGCGCGGTGGCGAAATACTGGTTGGAGACCTTCGCCCGGATCCCGGTCGAGATCGACGTGGCTTCCGAATTCCGCTACCGAGAGCCACCCCTGTCCGAGCGCAGCCTCGCCGTCTTCGTCAGCCAGTCCGGGGAGACCGCCGATACGCTGGCCGCGTTGCGCTATTGCTCCGAGCGCGTTGCGAAAACCGTGGCCGTGGTGAACGTGCCCACCTCCTCCATCGCGCGCGAAGCCGACATCATGCTGCCGATCTTCGCGGGCGTCGAGGTCGGCGTGGCCTCGACCAAGGCGTTCACCGCGCAGCTGCTGGTTCTGGCCGTGATGGCGCTGAAAGCGGGCCGTGATCGGGACGTCACCGACGGGCCCACGCTTAGCGCCCATGCCGATACGTTGCGCGCCCTGCCCGGCCTGCTCAATCAGGCCCTGTCGATCTCCGAGCCGATCGCGCATCTCGCCGAGCAACTCGCAGAGGCGCAGGACATTCTCTTCCTCGGACGCGGCGCGATGTATCCGCTGGCACTGGAAGGGGCGCTGAAGCTCAAGGAAATCAGCTATATCCATGCCGAAGGCTATGCCTCGGGCGAGCTGAAACACGGGCCGATCGCGCTGATCGATCGCACCGTGCCAGTGATCGTTATGGCGCCCTATGACAAGCTCTTCGACAAGACCGTGTCGAACATGCAGGAGGTGATGGCGCGCCACGGGATGGTGCTGCTGGTCTCCGATGCCAAGGGCATCAGCGCGGCGCAGGATGGCACCTGGGGCACGCTGCAAATGCCTGATATTGCGGAACCTTTCGCGCCGATCCTTTACGCGGTTCCGGCGCAGCTGCTCGCCTATCACACGGCGGTCGCGAAAGGCACCGACGTGGACCAGCCGCGCAACCTCGCCAAATCGGTGACGGTCGAATGAGCCGCAAGCGGGGCAAGAAACGCGTCGCGCGGCCGCGCGCGGCGGATTACGCGCCGCTCGACCCGGTGGAGGACGCCCGGCTGCGCGCCGAGGCCGAGGCCTATGCGGCTTCGGATGCGGACTATGAGGCCTTCGCCGAGGAAGACGATACGGGCGAGCCGCTCGGCCCGCCACCCACGCTGGAAGACGCGCTTTTCGCGCTGGAAAGCTGGGCGGATGCCGAGAAAGCCGCCGAGATGGCCGCCTATCACAAGGCGGAGCGGCGCTATCTGGGCGTTTCCGTTCCGGCGATCGAGGACATGGTCGCGCTGTGGCGTGGCCAGCTTGATGTTCCGGGGCGGGTCGAACTCGCCCGCGGGCTTTGGGACAGCGACATTCACGAGGCGCGGATCGCGGCCGCCAAGCTGCTGACGCAGGCGCGGCTGCGCCCCGATGATGCCGCATGGGACTTGATCGCGAGCTGGGTGCCGCAATTCGACGCCTGGGCGATTGCCGATCACGCGGCCAAGGCGGGCTCGAAACGGCTTCAGGCCGAGCCTGCGCGGCTCGACGAGGTGGCCGACTGGGTGCGCTCGGATCACATGTGGACGCGGCGCGCGGCCTTCGTCTTCACCCTGCCCTGGACCAAGCAGCGCAATCCCAAGCCCGAGGACGAGGCGGTGCGCGACGAGGTTCTGGGCTGGGCGGCGCAACTGGCCGAGGATCGCGACTGGTTCATCCAGAAGGCCATCGCGTGGTGGTTGCGCGAGTTGAGCAAGAAAGACCCGGCCCGCGTGCAGGCCTGGCTGGCCGAGCATGGCGAAAGGCTCAAGCCTTTCGCCCGCAAGGAAGCCAGTAAGTACTTATGAATACAGGAACTTGTCGTAGTCGCTGACCAGCAGGTGGCGCGGCGCTTCGTCTTCCTCGATCTCGGAGAAGCGCCCGATATCTTCGCGGAAGATATTGTCGGTATTGTCGTCATTGACGGTCGAAACCTCGCCGATCAGCACGTCGCCCCCCTCGCCCCAGAAGGCATGCCAGTCACCGGGCCGCAGGGTCACGCTCTCGCCGGGGCGCAGGATCAGCACCTCGCCGGGCGCGTAATTGCGCGGGACGCCGTCGCACATCACCTGCCCGCCTGCGCTCTCGTCGAATTTGCCATCCGCGTCAGAGCCATAGAGCTCGATCGCGAGGTCTGCGCCGCCGCGGTTGATGATGTCCTCGGCCTTGATGATATGGGTGTGCATCGGGCTGATCTGGTCCTTGCGCGAGATCAGGAGCTTCTCGGCATAGGCCATGCCGTGGCCCGCCTGAAGGTCGCGCAGATCGCCGTTGCGCAGGGTGAAGAGGAACAGGCCCAGCTTGTCGAAATCGCCCTGCCCGTAATCGGTGATATCCCAGCCCATCGCGGCTTCCACGATGCGCTGCGCCTGCGGCAGGCGCGCCTTGAACTCGGCCGGGCTCCACCATGCGAAAGGCGGCAGGCGGAAGCCGAATTCCTGGATCATTTCCTCGGCCGCGGCCATGATTTCGTTCACGCGCGAGCGTTTCATCTTTCTCTCCGTTTTGTCTTAGCGGCTCAGGCGACGCAGGCGGCGGGCCGTTCGCCGCGCGCCCAAGCACGCACCGCATCGCCGAATGCCTCGAACAGAGGGCGCGAGACCGGATCTTCCGCCGCACGCCATTCGGGATGCCATTGCACCGATAGGGTAAACCCCGGCGCGTCCTTAACATAGATCGCCTCGGGCGTACCATCGGGGGCGCGCCCTTCGATCACAATCCGGGTACCGGCGGTGCAGACGCCCTGCCCGTGCAGCGTGTTGGTCTCGACCTCATCCGCGCCGAAGAGACGCGCGAACCGGCCGCCGGGGGTGAGCGTGACCATGTGGCGGTTGGAGAACCCTTCTTCGAGCGTCCCCTCCGGCGGCATCCGGTGGTTCAATCGCCCCGGAAGCTCGCGGATCTCGGGGTGAAGCGTGCCGCCCATCGCGACGTTGACCTCCTGAAAGCCCCGGCAGATGCCGAGGAAGGGCTGCCCGTTCTCGACACAGGCCCGCACCAGCGGCAGGGTGATCGCGTCGCGGGCACGGTCGAAGGTGCCGTGCTTCTCGGTCGGCTCTTCGCCATATTCATGCGGGTGGACGTTCGGGCGCCCGCCGGTCAGGAGGAAGCCGTCGCAGACCTCCATCAACTCCTGAACGGACACATATTCGGGATCGGCGGGGATCAGCAGCGGGATGCAATCGGAGACCTTGCTCACCGCTTCCGAGTTGAGTTGCCCACCTTCATGGACGGGATAGCGGTCACCTACGAGGCCTCTATTGCCGATGATGCCGACGACGGGTCTGGTCATTGATATCTCCTTTGTCCCGAAGCTAAGGCGACGTTCGGGCAGAGAAAAGGCGCAAAATGCGCACGAAGCCGTGCATCTGACGCACAGCCCAAGCCTGCAGCGATTTCCAGCGGTTTTGCTCGTTCAGGCGGCCAGATCGTGGCGCAGGATCGCAGCCTCGGAGGGCTTGAGCGCCCGGCGCGCGAAGGCGCCGTAGCTGAGCGGATTTTCCTCGACCTCGGGCACCAGCGCTTCGAGCCCGGCGCGCTGGTCGCGGGCGATCATCTCGAGCCGGGTGGAGGCCGGGTGGAAGCTTTCGGTTTCCAGACCGTTCGCGGTCAGCACCTGATGGCGTTCGAACATAAGATGGATGTAGCTCAGACCGCGCAGCGCGCCCTCGAAGCGGATCTGGCGGCCATTCACCAGATCGCAGGCGCGCACCAACACCTCGTCCTCGGCAAACAGCGCCTGCGCCGCGCGCCCGCGCACCAGCATCCGGTGCTGCGGCGACACGATCAGATCGCGATCGGGTCGTGCGATGCCGAACGCCCCTGCCGAGATCCGCACCGGGCGCAGATGCGGCATCGCGTGGAGCCGCGCGCCCGAGATGTCGCGCCGACCGATCCAGCAGATCGGCTGCGCCCCGTCATCGCGGGTCAGCACGCGGTCGCCTTCGCGCAACGCCTCGACCGGGCGGCGGCCCTGGTCGGTCTCGATCAGCGTGCCGGGGGTGAAACAGATGACACCCGCGGGCCCCTGCCGCGCCGCTTTCGGGCGCAGGTCGAGCGCCCGGTCGACCACCCACAGATCGCTGTCCACCGGCGGCATCCGACCGGCGAACATCAGGATGCGCGTGCCGCTTTCGGCCAGCTCGATCAGCGTGACGACATAGGCGTGATAGCCATCGGTCACGGTAAAGCTTTGATTGGGCGTCTCGGTCTCGTCGGGATCGTCGAGCGTTCGCGGATGTCCCACCGCTTCGCCCAGCAGGCGACGCACCGCGCGGGCGGCTTTCGTGCGCCGCTCCGCATCGCCGCGCGCATTGTGCAAGATGAGCCGATCATTGGGCCCGTCCACGCAAATCGCCTGCCCCGTCCATCGCCAACATGCCCCCACGGTCACGACCTCAAGTGGCGGCACCGGAGTGCCGTCGATTTCCGTCTGCGCCCATGAAATGACGAAGGTGCCCTGATAGCCCGCCTTCATTGCCTCGATCCTGCCCGTATTTCGCGAGAGCTTATGTCTGCCCTCTGCTTGTTAATAGTTACGGTATCATGATGAATTCGCGATGTGAATCCCCATCTTGACGCATAGGGCAAGCGACCTTCACCGAAACTTGCGCGCGACCACGCTTGTCCCACGCGCGCGCAACTGCATTTTCGTTGGGAAGAGCACCCTGAGGAGACTCATGATGAAATCGATCGCCCTGATCGCCGCCCTCGCCTGCGCCGCGTTGCCGTCGCTGGCCGCCGCGCAGCAGCAGCCGCTCAATGCGCTGGAGATCCAACGCGTGCATTTCCTCGTCGGCAATGTCGACCTGTCCAACCTGACTGACCGCCAGATCGTGCAGATCAAGGAAGCACTGGTTCAGAATGCCGACCGCACGGCGAAGGAAACGCTGATCCGTATGGCCCTGAAGAAGAAATGAGGAAACTGCCTATGACGACCCGTTTTACCGCCGCTACTTTCGGTTGCAGCCTTGCAGTGGCGCTTGGCCTTGGCGTCGGGATCGCGCAAGCCGGTGTCACGTCGCAGCCGCCCGCTGACCTTGGGCCGCAATCGCAGTCGCCCAAGCAGAGCTCGAGCGGGTCCGACCCGGCCTATTTCATGCCGGCCGATCCGCATCTCAGCATGCTCGACCAAGCCCGGGCTGCGGAGTTTACTAACGGGAAGAAGCTCAACGACATCGGCTTCACGCAGGTTGCCGCGATCGAGAACGCGCTGATCCATCCCTCGCTCGCGCAGAACCGCGAAAAACTGATTTCGAAGAGCCTCGATACGGGGAACTAAGCGGGCGGAAAGCTCGATTTCTTGCTGGTCAGGCTGGGCACCGCCCGGCCTGAACGCGTTTTCGGGGAGGAGGATCGAAAATCTGCGTCGACCGGGCGGCCCTTCACACAGCGCAAGGGTGCGCGAGTTGCCCAAGAGGGTCGGCCAAGCCCGACCCGTATATTCAGATTTCGCCCAGTTTCCGTTTCCGTCAAGCAGCGCCCGCGCTCAGCGGTGCCATCCTACGCCGGGCGCATCGAACTGCGCGAGATGAGGCGAAATCCCTCACGTTCGCACAAAAAATAAGCGCCCGACACATCAATTGGCGTGCCGGGCGCTATACTTTGTCAGGTTCTACGACCTATCAGGCCCATTCGCCTTTGCGGAAGACCGGGACGCGCGTGCCGTCGGGCTTGATGCCGTCGATATCGGTCTCGGGGCCGCCGATCATCCAATCGACATGGATCATCGAACTGTTGCCACCCTTGGCTGCGACCTCGTCCTCGCTCAGCTCGCCGCCATTGATGAAGCATTTCGAATAGCACTGCCCCATCGCGATATGGCAGGCCGCGTTCTCGTCGTAGAGCGTATTGTAGAACAGCAGCCCCGAGGCCGAGATCGGCGAGCCGTTCGGCACCAGCGCGACCTCGCCCAGACGGCGCGCGCCTTCATCGGTGTCGATCAGCTTTTGCAGTACCGCCTCGCCGCGGCTGGCCTTCGCCTCGACCACTTTGCCGCCCTCGAAGCGCATCTCGATATTCTCGATCAGGCTGCCCTGATGCGACAGCGGCTTGGTCGCGCGAACGACGCCGTCGACGCGCGCGGCATGGGGCGTGGTGAAGACCTCTTCGGTCGGGATGTTCGGGTTACAGACGACGCCGTTATTGGCCTCGGAGGCGCCACCGCTCCATTCGTGATCGTCGGCGAGGCCCACGGTCAGATCGGTGCCGCCGCCGGTGAAATGCAGCGCCGAGAAGCGCTGCTCGTTCAGCCAGTCGCGGCGCTTGCGCAGGGCCGCGTTATGCGCCTCCCAAGCCGCGACGGGATCGGGTTGATCGGCGCGCGAGGCGGCGAAGATCGCGTCGGCCAGTTTGCCCACAGCTTCGTCCTCGGGCAGATCGGGGAAAACGCGCTTGGCCCAGGCCACGGTCGGATAGGAGACGATTGACCAGTTGATCTCGAAATTCGAGATTTTCTCCAGCGCCGGTTTATAGGCGATGGAGTTGGCCTTGCCTGCGCGCGAGACTTTCTCCGGGTCCTGTTCGGATAGCAGCATCGGGTCTTCGCCGACGATCGCCATGCGGGCCGCGCCGGCCTCATAGGCCTTCGCCATGCCCTGATAGAGCCAGTCGGGCGCGCGGTCGAAGCTTTCGTCCTTCGCGTTCTCGAAGCGGGCCAGCGTGATCTGACCATCGCTCAGGATCGGGGTGAAGGTGCCTGCGCCCGCGCGATAGGCTTCGGCGGCGATCCGGCGCACCAGCGGCAGCGCCTCGACGGGCGCGGTCAACACCAGATCCTGACCGTCTTGCAGGTTCAGCCCCACCTGCACGGCAACCTCGGCCAGCCGGTCGAGAAGTTGCGGATCGATTGCGTCGCTTGCCATGAGAGCCTCCTGAATTGCGTTGAGGCGCAAGATAGATGGCTGGGCGGCAGGCTCAACCCCGGCAGAGCGAGAACCCGAGGTCAGAGGCCGAACCACGGGGCGGCATGGGACACGATCTCGTCAAGTTCACGGTAGCGCGCGCTAAAGCCCAGAGCCTCGCGCGCCCGCGTTGGATCGGCCACCAGTTCCGCCGGATCGCCGGGGCGGCGTGGGGCGTCCTCGAAGGGCACCCTGCGCCCCGTCACCCGCTCAACCGAGGCGATCACTTCGCGGATCGACGCGCCTCGCCCCGTCCCGAGGTTCAGTTTCAGGCTATCGCCGCCGCCCTGCAGGTGATCGAGCGCCAGAAGATGCGCGCGGGCCAGATCGTCGACATGGATGTAGTCGCGGATGCAGGTGCCGTCGGGCGTTGGATAATCCGTGCCGAAGACCTTCACCGCCGGTCCCTGCCCCGAGGCCGCGCGCAGCACCAGCGGGATCAGATGGGTCTCCGGGTCGTGCCGCTCGCCGATCTCGCCGCTCGGGTCAGCGCCGCTCGCGTTGAAATAACGCAGGGCCGCGAAGCGCAGATCGGTCGCGGCTGCGGCATCTTCCAGCATCCATTCGCAGATAAGCTTGCTGCGGCCATAGGGGTTGATCGGGTTTTGCGGCGTGTCCTCGGAGATCGGCAGCGTCTCGGGCGTGCCATAAGTGGCGCAGCTCGACGAGAAGACGATCTTGTCCAGCCCCACCGCCTGCATCGCGCCCAGAAGAGCGGTCATCCCACCCAGATTGACGTCGTAATAGCGGGTGGGTTCGGCCACGCTCTCGCCGACATAGGCCAGCGCCGCGAAATGGATAACAGCGTCGATCCGGTGCTCCTTGAGCGCCGTCTCCACCAGATCCCGGTCGCGCAGATCGCCCTCGACGAGAGGCCCCCAGCGCACCGCATCGGCATGGCCGCGCGACAGATCGTCGAAGACGACGGGGGCGTGCCCCGCCGCAGCCAGCGCCTTACAGCAATGCGAGCCTATGAAGCCCGCGCCGCCGGTGACCAGAACCTTCGATGTCACTTACGAGCCCCACCCTTCGCGCAGCATCGCGCCGACGATCTCGGGCGCCAGAACTCCGTCACGGCAGGCCATATCGCCCGACATTCCGCCGCAGGCGCGTTCCATCGCGCGCAGCGTTCCGCGCCCGGCAAACCCGTCGAGCGGGCCGCGATACAGCCCCTTATCGGCAAGGTCTTTCTGGATCATATAGACCGCGAGCCGAGGATTGGCCTTGAAAAGATCGCGAGCCTCTGCGGCATTCATCTTCGCCCGGGCGGGCGCGATCTCTCCCGCGAGCGGTGCGAAATCGGCATCGTGCCGATGCCTCGCCACACGGATCGTCATCGCGTAATTCGCACGTTCTTCGGGCGTGAACAGATCGCTATGCGCGTCAAGGAAGTCCGCCGCCCCTTTGGGATCGCGCCGGACGTTATAGGAATTGCCGTCGCGCAAAAGGCCGACCAGATAGCGCGCTGCGGTCTTGTTGCCCGCTTCGGCAGCCTCGCGCAGTTGCGCCACCGCCTGTTTGCCATCGCCGCGCATCGAGATGCCCCAGATGCGACGCGTGGCGTCGAGCACTTCGATCCGTTCGTTTCCCGCCGCGCGGGCGGCCTTGGCATAGCCGTCGAACTTCGCGCGCGACGCTTTGCCGCCACCGAGATAGCCATACATCGCGCCCTCGGCCAGCGTCGCATAGGCGCCATCGACACCCGCCGCGCCTGCGCGTTCGAGAAACGCCTGCGCTGTCTTCGGATCACGCTGCGACCACATCAGCGCCTCACCGTATTTCCACAATCCGGTCGCGTCGCCCGCCTCTGCTGCGGTCTCGAACAGGTCGCGTGCCTTGGCATAATCGCGCGGCAGTCCCGTTCCGTAGAGATAGGCCTCGCCCAAGATCAGCGCCGCTTTCGCATCGCCCTTTGCAATCTGCGTCTCAAGCAGGTCGACCCCGCGCGCAGTGTCGCGTGGCAAAGCCCAGCCGCCGATCAGCTGCTTGCCCAACAGACGGTGCGCTTCCCAGTTGCCAGCTTCGACTGCCTGTTCGAGATAGCCGACGGCACGATCACGATCCGCAGCGACAGGACCGCCCCAAAGGAGCAGGTTACCTGCGGCCAAAGCCGCTTCGGGATCGCCTTGCGCCGCGGCGTCCTCCAACATCGAAAGCCCGGCCTGTGGATCGGGTTTCACATCGCCAGAGCCCCAGACGAGCGCCTGCGCGCGTTCGGTGACGTCGGGCTTCGTTTCGTCGGCGAGGAGTGGTGCGCTGACCGTGCACAATGCCAGAGCGACCACTCCGAGCGACTTGGTCCAAATCTTGCGTGACATAGGTCCTCCCTTGGCGGGGCCTACCCGCCGACCAGATAAGGCAAAGCCAGACCCGCAAGCGCGATCGAGACGCCCATCGGGAGCTTTCCCCGTGCGTAACAACTTTTCCAACCCAAACGGGGCCCAAGCCGCGTCGCCACCGGCGCGCTTTGCAACCCCATCGTCAGCGCCGAGCCCGCAAAAAGCGCGACGGAAAAGGCGATAAGAAACTCCCCCATCGCCGCAGAGGGTACGAATAGCATCAGGGCCGCGAGAAATTTCACGTCCCCGCCCCCGAAGGCGCGCAGCACGAAAAAGACGTAGCCGACGAGGAAGGTGATCGCGCCCGCGGCAAGGCGCAGGCTCAGTTCGTGCGGGCCCAGAAACGGGGCGCAGAGCGCAAAGAAGCCAAGCGTGATCAGCACGATCTTGTTCGGGATGCGCATCTCGCGCAGATCGCTGAGCGCGACCCAGATCAAGACCGGGGCCAGCGCCGCCAGCGGCAGGAGCTGCCCGGTCATGCGACCCGTCCGGCTCTGGCGCCGGCGAGTTCGAAGGGCAGTTCGGAGACAAGCTGGAAGGTCAGTTCCGCCAGATTGCGCGCGCCGGTCTTGGCGTAGAGATTGCTCAGATGGGTGCGCAGGGTGGATTCCTTGATCCCCAGCTCCGCGAGCATCTGATCGGGCGACTGGCCGTGACGCAGCAGCAGGCAGACGCGATATTCCGAACGGCTCAGACGCGCCGGGTTGTCCGCGCTCAGGATCGGCGAGCCGATGAGCGGCGCGGCCTGTTTGGCGGCCGATTTCAGCAAGGTCTCGGTGAACATACCCCGGGCGCGGTTGTGCCAGGTGCGGCTCAGCGTATCGCCGAGCGTGGTCAGCACCGCTTGCTGATACTGGCGCAGCTTCTCGGTGAAATGCAGCTCCAGCGTATCGACCCAGCGGTCGCTGATCTCGAGCGGGATGACGACCATTTCGACGAGGTTGCGCCGGGCCAGTGCCGAAGCGACCGCCTGCGGCACGTCCTCGTCCTGCATCGAGCGATACCAGGTCGAGCCCCGTTTGGCCTTGTCGAGATAATCGCCAAGCAGATCACCTGCGAAACTATGCTCCAGCGGGATCCGGCAGCCGGATCGCGCCCTGTCATGGACCAACGCCCGTGCCGATGCGCCCGCATCCCGCGGATAGCGCGCCAATATGACGGCCTCGGCCCCGATACTGTCGGTCAGATATCTCAACGCCATACGCAGCGGGTTCGTCCCGTGCAGACACTCACACCACTGTGCAACGGCCCCAATCATGCCCGCTTCGATAGCGCGCTCTTGCCCGGGCGAAGCCCCGGCTGTCCCATAGTCCCGCATGGTCCCCACCATCCCCAGAAACTATTATATGTGGCCCACTTATGTGCGTGACAGCGCGTAGACCATCTCTAAGCGTAACCCCTAAATGCGTTAATTCCTAAGCTAGCCATTTGGACTATATCCACAGCCCCCTGTGGATGATTCTATTGACACCCACTGCAATCAAAGGTTGCATATTCGGCATTTAAGTCGACATTTCGGCCTAAAAAATTGTCCGTAAACAATGCCTTGGGAAAAGATCGAATTTGGAAACGATTCGATTTACTGCGCGTAATTCACGAAATAGCGAATCACCACCGGGCCAACGGCGATGAGGATCAGCGCCGGGAGCATCAACGAGGCCAGAACCCCTGACATCTGCACCGGCAGGCGATTGGCCTTTTCCTGGGCCCGCATCTCACGAATGCCGCGCAGATCCGCGGCATAGGTGGTCAACGCCTGTGCCATAGAGGCCCCGAAGCGCAGCGACTGGCTTGCGACATTGGCGAAGGCACGCACGGTCTCGACCCCGGTCCGGTCGGCCATGTCTCGCAGTGCCGCCTCGCGCTCGCGCCCGGCCTGAACCTGGCGCTGCACCGAGAGGAACTCGAAGGAAATCTCCGGCGACGTCTCCGCAAGCTCGTTGCCCACGCGG
The DNA here is from genome assembly GCF_002020045.1 of Thioclava sp. F28-4. Lineage (NCBI taxonomy): Bacteria > Pseudomonadati > Pseudomonadota > Alphaproteobacteria > Rhodobacterales > Paracoccaceae > Thioclava > Thioclava sp. F28-4. The sequence continues at coordinate 387,232 of NZ_MPZQ01000001.1, forward strand.
GTCATCGCCGCATCGAACCCCATGCCGCTCTCGATCGCGACCTGCATCAGATCGAGCGCGTTCGGGAAGCTCTCTTCGATCCGCAGCCGCCGCTCGCGCATCCGGCTGTTGAGCCACATAAGCGGCAGCAGATAGCCGCCTGCGACGAGCCCGGTCAGGATCTGATAGGTCGCCATGCCGCTCAGGCTGCCGAGACGGGCATCCAGCCCCATCGGCAGGCCTATTTCGGGGCTGCGCGCGGCAAACAGAAGCCCCATGAAAATGCCCGGCAGGCCGATCCCCAGCGCGATCCGGACCAGGGTGAAGCGGCGCAATGCGCTCGCGCCGGAAAGCCCGGCCTGCGCAAGTTTGCGTTCCAGCTTGGAGCGGGTCTGGCGGTCGGCGGGCACGAAGGCCTTCAGGATCTGGCCCGGACGTGCCTCCGGCGCCTTGAGATAGCCATGCTCGGCGCGCCCCCCCGTTTTCGGCCCGCCGATGGCCGCGATGCGCTCGGCGGCGCGGTCGCGCTGGAAGGCGGCCTGAAGCCCGACGATCAGAAGCAGCAGGCCGAAGCCGATCCCGGCGGCCAGAAGCGTCTCGGGCGCGATGCCCATCCGAAGCGCGAAATCCTCGATCCGTGTCATCAACATGGTCTCTCTCCCCGGCTCAGATCCGGAACTGCACCAGACGGCGCAGCACCACGGCGTTCAGGATGATCAGCGTGACGACGATGATCGCCATCGTGCGGAACATCGGGTGATCGGCGACTTCGCCGTAGTAATTCGGCGAAATCAGCGAGGTGAAGCCGAACATGATGAAGGGCAGCGCGGTCAGGAACCACGCCGAGGCGCGCCCCTCCGCCGAGATCGCGCGGATCTTGCGCCGCATCGAGATACGACCCCGCGTCGTCGCCGCCAGCACTTCGAGCACGCGGGCGAGATCACCGCCCGTACCGTGCTGAATACCGATGCTGGCCGCGAGATAGTCGGCGTCTTCCAGCCCCACCCGCTCGGCGAATTCCAGCACCGCGTCGGGAAGGTCTTCGCCATAGGTCACCTGATCGAAGATGATGCCGAATTCGGTGCCGATCGGATCGGGCATCTCCTCGGCCACGGCGCCGATCGACATATTCAGCGGGTGGCCGATCTTCAGGCCCCGCGCCAGCATGTCGAGTGCATCAGGCAGCTGGCTCGTCAGCACTTTCATCCGTTGCGTCGCCCGCGAGCGCAGCACCATGAAGGGCAGCGCCAGCCCGATCGTCACAGCCGCAGAGGCCGCCCGCAGCGGGCCGAGCGGAGCAAGCGCCAGCACGAAACTCCCGATCGCAAGCGCGGCGCAGATCAGCAGGAACTTGTCCGGCCCGATCCGGAAGCCCGCGCGATGCAGCAGACGCGGCAGATCGAACCGCTTCGGCAGCCGGGCGATCCAGCCCTTGCGCGGGTTGGGCTTGAGCAGCGCGAGCATCTCCTCGGTGTCGCGCCCCTTCGCGATCATCTTCATCCGGCGGCTCTTGGCCTCACCGCTGGTCTCGGTGCGGTTGAGCAGGTGCAGGCCGCCCGTCAGCGCCAGCAGAACGCCAAGCGCGATGCCGCTATAGGCGACATAGGCGGCGAGGTCCTTTTCGATGATCTCCCACATGGCTCAGTTCCCCCGCATCTTGAAATCGGACGGATCGACCGCGACACCCGCCGCGATCAGGTCTTCGAGGCAACGCGGGCGCAGGCCGGTCGCGGTGAACTCGCCCTCGATCACGCCATCGGCGGAGGTGCCGGTTTTGCGGAAGGTGAAGATGTCCTGCATCATCACGATATTGCCCTCCTGCCCGGTGATCTCGGAGATCGAGAGCACCCGGCGGCGACCGTCGGACATGCGCGCGATCTGCACGACGATGTCGAGGCCGGAGGCGATCTGCGAGCGGATCGCGTTGAGCGGCATGTCGAGGCCGATCATCGTCACCATCTGCTCGATCCGTCCCAGAGCGTCGCGCGCGGAATTGGCGTGGACCGTGGTCATCGAGCCGTCATGGCCCGTGTTCATCGCCTGCAACATGTCGAAGGCTTCCGAGCCGCGCACCTCGCCGACGATGATCCGGTCGGGGCGCATCCGCAGCGCGTTCTTCACCAGATCGCGCTGGATCACCGCGCCCTGCCCGTTCGGATTGGACGCGCGGGTTTCCAGCCGCACCACATGCTCCTGTTGCAGCTGCAATTCGGCGGCGTCCTCGATCGTCACGATCCGCGTGCGCGGGTCGATGGCAGCCGAAATCGCGTTCAAGAGCGTCGTCTTGCCCGAGCCGGTACCGCCCGAGATCAGGATATTCTTGCGGGCATGCACCAGCCCGTGGAGGAACCGCGACGCAGCCCCCGTCATCATCCCAGTCTCGACGAGCCGCTCCATCGTATAGGGTTGGCGCGCGAATTTGCGGATCGACAGGCTCGGCCCGTCAATCGCACAGGGCCGGATGATCGCGTTCACGCGGCTGCCGTCTTCGAGCCGCGCATCGACCCAAGGGTTGCTCTCGTCGATCCGGCGCCCCACCCGCGAGACGATCTTGTCGATGATCCGTAGCAGGTGGCGCTCGTCGCGGAAGCGTACCGCCGTGCGCTCGAGGACGCCGTGGCGCTCGACGAAGACGCGGTTGCAGCCATTGACGAGAATGTCGTTGATCGACGGATCGGCCAGCAGCGGCTCCAGCGGGCCGAGCCCCAGCACTTCGTTGAGAAGCTCGTCGACCAGCGCCTTGAACTCCTCCGCACGCAGCGGCGTTTTCGCGTCGCGCAGCTCTTCGCTCACCAGCGCCGCCACTTCGCGGCGCAGCTCCTCGGGCACGACCTTGTCGAGCATCGACAGGTTGAGCCGGTCCAGAAGCGCGTCATGCAGGCGGCTTTTCAGTTCCAGCGCGCGACGCTGCGCGTCTTCGTCGACCTCTGCCACGGGCGGTTTGGGCGTAACCTGTTGTGCGGCCATCTCGCGCGCGTCTTTCGGCGGGCCGCCCGCATAGGGCTTGCCGAGCGGGATCACCTTTTCGGTCTCGGTCGGTTTCGACCCGCGATCCGTGAAATTGCGAAACATCTCGTGCTCCCCCTCAATTCGTCCGGGCTGCGCTCTGTGCGAGCCGCCCCTTCGCCAAACCGGCAATCGCTTTCGACAGCGCAGAGCGCCGCCCGATCCGCGCAAGAGGCACGCCGCGATCGGCAGCCTCCTTGGCGGCGCGCGGGTCGTCGGGCAACCAGTGGCTCAGATCGCGATCTAGCGCCTTCGCCGCCTCCTGCTGCACCCGCGAGCGCATCAGCGGACGGCTTTGATGGTTCACTACCACTTCGATCTCCAGCGCGAGGTTCTCCTCGTGATAGGCGTCGATCAGGCGGCGGGCCTGCTGCAGCGAAGGCACCGCGAGATCGGTCACCAGATACATCAACGACGCGCGCGCCAGCACCGGCGAGACCCAATCGATCAGCGCATGCGGCAGATCGACGACGACGTAATCGCAGCGCGCCTGCATCAGGGTGATGAGTTCGGTGACCTGATCGGCCCCGAGCGCCCCGAGCGGCGCGAAAGCGGCGGGGGCGCAGAGCACTTCCAGCCCGTCTTTCGAATACTGGATCGACTGATCGAGGAAGGTCTCGTCCGGCACCGCCCCGCTGCGCGCCATGTCGTAGAGCGCCGGGCTCGGATCGAGATCGAGGAAACCCGCGACCATGCCGAATTGCAGATCGAGGTCGATCAGCCCGACGCGGCGCGGTGCCTGGCCTTTCTTCACCCCTTGGGCGGCCAGTTGATGGGCGAGATTCACCGCCAGCATCGTGGCCCCGATCCCGCCGCGGCTGCGCGCGACCGCGATGACCTGCCCCTCTTCGTCAGGCGCCCGTGCATGCGTCAGGCGCTCGGCCTCGGCGGAAAAGGTCAGCCGGCGCTTGGCGGGCGCGGCAAGGTCGCGCGCGCTCGGCTCGGGCACCAGGAATATCGGTTTGGTTCTACGGGTCATTTCATGTCTCCCCTTGCTTTAGCTTCCCGCGCCCTGCGCGAGATCCTCGCCCGGCATCGACGTGCTCATGCTCGGGAAGGCGATATCTGCATCAAGATTTTCATCGGCAGTGCCGGTCACGAGCCCCACCAGCGCGCCCAGCGGCGTCGCGAACTGGAAGCTCACATTCTGCAATTCGACGGTGACCATCGGCACATAGGGCCCGCCGAGAAATCCAAGCTCGGAATCGTAGGAATAGCTGAAGGACAGGTTCGCCGCGGTCGAGCCATTGGGCAGCGCCGGGGCGACGATCGGCCAGATCTCGGCCACGGTCGCATTCGTCGTCGCGCCCGAGCAGCTCACCGTGGCGGGCGCCGCGCAGACCCAGCTCTTGGCGCTGCAATTCGTACCGAATTGCGGCTCGGTCTCGTCTTTCGGCGTCACGCCGCGCTCGTTCGTCTCCGGCACGCCGGCACATGCCGCCGGACGCACCGCTGCCAGTCGCGCCGCGACCTGCAACCCGCGCTGCATGTTCACGTAGTGAAAGGCCAGGCGCCCGAAATCCAGAAGCCCGAAGAACACCAGCAGGTAGAGGCCGAAGACCAGCGTGAACTCGACGAGGGTCGCGCCCTCCTCGTCGCGCAGGAAGCGGCGCAGTGCGCGCGCGTGATATGCGAGCGGCCCGGTCATGAGCCGAAGACCCGGTTCTGGTCGGCGATCGTCGTGGTGACGGTGCCGAGCGTCGACGGTGTGATCAGGGTGAAGAGACCGGCGAAGGGGAAGGTGATCGTGACATTCGCCGCCACTTCGACGATCGGCGCATCGCCGAAACGATAGCTGCCTTCGATGCAATCGAGGCTCGGCTCGACCGTCGTGACGGTAATCCCGCTCCCCAGAACGCTGCCGCCGGTGATCGCGTTGCCGACGATATTCGCGAGCGTCTCCGCCTGACCATCGACGCTGCCGCCGGTTTCGCAGATGCTGCGCGGGGTGATCCGGGCGAGGTAGCGGCTCGCGTCGCGCACCCCGCCGATCACCGTCTGGTAGGCGAGGAACATCCGCCCGCTCTCGATGATCGCCGCGAAGAGGATGAGCATCAGCGGAAGCACCAGCGCGAATTCCACCAGCTGCGCGCCCTCATCGTTGCGCCAGATCCGGCGCGGGGCGCGGAGGCGATATGCGCGAAACCACCGCATCGCGCTCACCGGTAAAGCTGGACGACGTCGCGGACCATGCCGCCTGTGCCCAGCTCCTCTTGGTCGCCATTGCTGGCGGACCCGATCACTTCGCCCCAGATATCCATCGTCGGCGGGCTCGATCCGTCCTCGCCCACCGGTTCGGTCAGGAAGACTTTGACGAATTCCTTGACCGGCACGCCGGAAGCCGCGCCCTTGATCACCGTGCCCGTCTCGGCGCTGCAATCGATGCCCGCGACGATCAGCACGCGGCGGTCGGCATTGGGGGCGGCAGCGGGCGCGCAGCTCGGCAGGCCCGTCTCGGCGCGCCCGGATAGAATGTCGCCGCCAGCCGCCGCCGCGATCTCGGCAAGATAGAGATCGTACCGGGTTTCGGCATCCGCGAAGGGATCCGTGGCGCCTTCTGCCGTGATGTCGATCCCGTAATTCTTCTGCATGTAGGTGATGCGGCCCTGCGACCAGTCGCCATCGCCGAAACGCCCGCAGGGCTCAGCGGCCCCCTCCATGAAGCAATCGTCACGCGGCAGGCCGACCGTGTCGGGCGAAAGCTCTTCATTTTCTTTGATGCAGGTGTTTTTTCCGCCGCCATTCGACGTCGTGCCATCCTTCCCGCTCGGATTGGCGGCGACGATCCCCTTGATGACATTCGGCGCGGGCGCGTAATCGGGATCGTTGCTCAGCCCGTTCATGATCGACTGATACATGTCGAAGCGCACGTTGAAGATCGCCGCGTTGCGCCCTTCCTTCTGGCCCGGTTCGAGATCGACGCCGCGCTGGTTGAAGCATTGGGTGATCTTGCTGACGGCGCCGAGCAGGCAGGCGTCGAGCTGCGCGCCGGATTTCTTGGCGCAAGGCCCCTCGTCATCGATTTTCGCGCCATTCGGATCAAGGAACCCGAAATCGCCCGGCCCCCACGCGGCATCACCGCCCCCGCCCGAGCGCAGCAGGATCATCTGTCCGATATCCTTTTCCGCATCGAAGCCGGGCGGGACGCAGAACATCAAGGGCGTCACGTCACAGGCCAGGATTTCGAGCCCCGCCACCGCCTGCGCCGTGGCCGAACCGTCGAACGCGTCATAGCCGCCCATCGTGGTAAAAGCGGCGGCGAAAACGCCCGGAACTTCGCGCTCATCGACATCGACCCGCACGAAGGCGGCCTTCGCGGGATCGGTGGTCACTGCGTTTGTCGCGTCGCTATCGCTGTCCGGCAGTGCGCTGAGATAGGTCAGGGTCACATCGTTCGCAGCCCCCAGCACCTGCGAGCCAGTCGCGAAAGTCTGGCTGTCGACGATGAGTTGAGCGGCCGCATTGGCGCGGGTGATCGCGTCGGAATTGCCGTCAAGTTCGCCCGCAGCCGCCAGCGCCACCGAGTCCGCGAAGGATTGCAGCTCCGAGCGGGTGCTGCCGAGCCGGCCCAGATCGAAGGAGAGCGCGACCAGACCGAGCACCACCACGAGGCTCGCCCCGAAGAAGACGAGGATCGTCCCGTCTTCCTCTCGGGCGAAACGCCGGATGCTGTTCTGGATGCGCCCCATCGACCCCGAACCTCACTTGACCGTCGTATGGGTCACTTCCGTGCCGCGCCGGATCGTCACCGTGCGCACGGGCGTGGGTTCGAGCTTGTTCGCGGACCGCTCGCTGAGAATATCGGCCAAGCCGATCGAGGGCAGCGGATCGCTCTCGGCCTCGTCGAGCGTGCGCAGCGTCAGGCTGAGCGTGCCCGCCTTCTGCGCCAGCGCGAGGCGTTGGCCCTGATCGGGCGAGACCTCGACGGTGACAGTGCGCGCCACGCCGGGGGTTTTCACCTTCTCATCGGCTTCCTGATCGACCCCGATGACGCGAACGTCCTGAAGGATCGTCACGGTCTTGAGCGACTCGTTCTTGCCGCGGGTCATCATCACGTCGACGCGGTCGCCCGGCGTCACGAAGCCACCCACGCCGCTCGAGGCGTTGACCTCGATTGCCATGGCGCGGCTGTTCGGGCCGAGGGTCTGAACGATGGTGACCTTCTCGCCGTAGTTCGAGACCTTGGAGGCGAGGATAAGCTCGCCCTGCGCGATCTCGGCACGGGCGCGGCGTGGCTCTCCGCCCGTTTTGGGCAGAAGGGCCGCGTAATCGGTAAAGACACCCGGCGGCAGCGCCTCTTTCGGCCAGGAGATCGAAGTCAGCTTCTGCGCCTCGATGGTCTGACCGAAGGGAATGTTCTGTGCAGCGGCGAGTACCTCGACGAGCCCTTCGCGCTCGGCGGCAAGGTCGCGTTTGTATTTCGCCTCGAAGAAATCGCGCGCCAGGTAAGCCGAGCCACCTGCCACGGCGAGTCCTGCAGTGAAGGTCAGCAAAGATGCGATACGCATGGCGCTCTCCGTTTCATGAAATGAGTTGAGTGGCCCAGGGCAACGCGGTGACGGTCGCCCTGAGCGAAAGACGCGGCATCAGTTGCCGTAGGCGCCGGTTGCCGTCGAATCCATGATTTGGGCGCCAGACAGCATTTCCCCGTGCACCGCGGTACCGAGCGTCGTATAGATCGCCGAGCCGATACCAACGGCCACCGCCAGCGCGATCCCGTATTCGACGACAGTGACGCCCTCTTCGTCGGACTTCAGACGGCGCAGCGAAGCGAGTTTGAACAGTTTCATGGTCTTTCTCCGTTTCTGAAATGCCGGCCCACCCCGGCGTTTAAATCTGGCCCCGTGTCCCCTGTTGAGCCGGGCAGCCAAGATTCAGATTGCGAGCGTTTTGACGCCGCGGCATCGGTTCAGCGTCGCGAAATAACAATCAAGAGTTGTATTTCTTGTCAGAGATGCCGAAATCTGGACGCCAGATACGCCGTTTGATTGCCGAAGCATGCAACTGGGGCGCCGCCGCGACTCAGTACGCGGGGCGCGATTTTTGTCTTGTTTCGGAGGTTTGGCGCATAAGGACGAACGGCGCCGTTCAGGACGCCACACCGTTCGAGCTACAGGCCGAGTACGGAGAAGGAGACAGAAGAGGCAGCGGGGCATTCGGCAGCCCCGAAGCGGGACTGCCGTTGTCGCGAGATGTGAGAGCGGACGGCTTAGACGCCCAAACCTCAGCCGGGCAGCGCGTCCACGAGCTGCGCGAAATGATCGCCGCGTTTCTCGAAATTCGGATATTGGTCGAAGCTGGCCGCCGCAGGCGCCAGCAGCACCGTGTCGCCCTCTTCGGCATCGCGGGCGCAGGCGGCGACGGCGGCTTCCATCGTTTCGCAAATCTCATGCTCGACGGCCAGTTCCAGCGCAAAATCGCGCGCGGAATGGCCGATGAAGTAGGCCTTTTTCACCGCGCCGAGATGCTCGGACAGTGAGGCCACCCCGCCCTCCTTACCCAGACCGCCCGCGATCCAGCGGATGTTCGGGAAGGCCTCGAGCGCCTTCGCGGCGCTGTCGGTGTTCGTTGCCTTGGAGTCGTTGACCCAGCGCACCCCACGCTTCTCCGCGACGGTCTGGCTGCGATGCGGCAGACCGGCGAAGGAATGGAACGCCTGTTCGATCACCCGCGGCGCAATTCCCAGCGCGCGCACGGCGGCGTAGGCCGCGCAGGCGTTCTGGTGGTTATGCGCGCCGGGCAGCCCGGTCACGTCGCGCAGATCGATCGAGGCCACCTGCTTGCCCTTGCGCCATTCGCTGAGGAACCCTTTGCGCGCGTAGACCGACCAGCCCCAGTCGCCCAGCTTGCGCGCGGAGGACACCCGGATCAGCCGGTCATCGTTGCGACCCATCATGATCTGATTGGCGAGATAGACGCCCTCGGGCTCATCGACGCCGATCACCGCGCGATCCGGGCCTCCTTCCGCGAAAAGACGACGCTTGGCCGCGAAATAGCCGCCCATGCCCGCGTGGCGGTCGAGATGGTCGGGCGAGAGATTGGTGAAGACCGCGATGTCCGGCGTCAGCGCGCGCGCCAGATCGGTCTGATAGGAAGACAGCTCCAGCACCACCACTTCGCCATTCTCGGCAGGCTCCAGATCGAGCACGCCGCGCCCGATATTGCCCGCCATCTGGGTCGGTCGCCCGGCCTCTTCCAGAATGTGATGGATCAGCGCCGTCGTCGTGGATTTCCCGTTCGAGCCGGTGACGCAGATCGTGCGCGGCGCCTGATCGTAGCGCATGAAATCATCAGTGGCCCAGGAGGCGAAGAACAGGCCGATATCGTTATCGACGGGCACGCCCGCCTCCATCGCCGCCGAAATAACCTGGTTGGGCTTGGGGTAGAGATGCGGGATACCGGGCGAGACGATCAGGGCTGCGACCTCCTCGAAAGCGCCGTGGCGCGTCAGGTCGCGGCAGCTATAGCCCGCTTCCTCGGCGCGGGCGCGGCCTTCGGGGCTGTCGTCCCAGCACAGCGGATCGGCCCCGCCTGCGCGCAGCGCGGCCGCCGTCGCCAGACCCGAGCGCCCGAGCCCGAGCACCGCCACCTTCTGTCCGTCAAAGCCCTGCACCGGGATCATGGGTCTCTCCTGTCGCCTCGCGCAAGGGCAGCGGGACCGCCTCGCGTTTTCGTCGCTCTATCACGTCGTTCTATCGCGGGGGCCAGCCCCCGCACCCCCGGGATATTTGAACCAATACGAAGGGGAAAGGGGGAACGCAGCGCGCACGTCGCCGGACATGCAAAAAACGGCGCGCACGGAGGGGAGGAACCGTGCGCACCGCAAAGGGTCTTCTAGCGAAGATCGTTAGATTACGACTTCTGGTCTTGCTGCTTTTCGAGCGTCGAGAGAATGTCCGACAGGCTCGCATTCAGCATCAGCTTGCCCGAGCCGACTTCGGAGGCCGGAACGGTGATCTTGAACATCGAAACGGTCGTGTCGAGCGTGTCGTCGGTGCGGACATAGACTTCGTCGCTGTCGCCCATGTTCATGACTTTCTCGATCGTACCGATTGCAGCGCCGTCCGAGGACACGACTGCATCGTTGACGCCGGTCTGGACCTTGTTGCCGACGATGCCGGCATCTTTGTTCAGCTGGTTCTCGGCGGGGATCGACTCTTCGCCGTTGGAGGTCTGGTCGGTCATCGTAACGCCGACTTTCTCGCCCGCGACACCAGCGGTGTTGTTGACGTCGCCACCCGAGGTGACGTTGACCGCGGGCGCGGTGCCGTCGGAGGTCTGGTCATTCGGCACGATCTGCATCTTGTAGTCGACCAGGCCGTATTGGCCGTTTTCGGACGAGCCACCGGTGGTCACGCCATCTGCGGCGCTTGCAATGGTGCCCAGCGAGAGCGTGGCAGCGAGAGCGGTCGTCGACAGAATAATGTTGAACTTGCGGGTCATCGGGTTCTCCTCGTTAAAACTTTGCGACGTCTCGTGTCGCGGTTCGGGGAGACAACTAGTGACTGCGGCTCTGGTTCGCTCAATTAATTTTGAGAGAAACCAAGGCGCGCCCTGAGGAACCAGGGCGCGCCGAAAGACATCACGCGCGCGGCTGCGCGCTTAGTAAAGAGGTGTGGTTTAGCGGATTTTCAGCGTCGCCAGACCGATCAGCGCGAGGATCAGCGAGATGATCCAGAAGCGGATGACGATCTGCGGCTCCGACCAGCCTTTCTTTTCGAAATGGTGATGGATCGGAGCCATCAGGAAGACCCGCTTCCCGGTGCGCTTGAAATAGGCGACCTGAATGATCACCGACAGCGCCTCGACCACGAAGAGGCCGCCCACGATACCGAGGACAATCTCGTGCTGGGTGCAGACCGCGATCGCGCCGATCGCGCCGCCAAGTGCGAGGCTGCCGGTATCGCCCATGAAGACCGCAGCCGGCGGGGCGTTATACCACAGGAAGCCCAGACCGCCCCCCATCAGCGCCGCGGTGAAGATCACCAATTCGCCCGAACCGGGGACGAATTGCACGCCCAGATATTCGGTGAAGTCGGTCCGGCCCACGACATAGGCGATGGCGCCCAGCGTGCCCGCGGCGATCATCACCGGCATGATCGCGAGCCCGTCGAGCCCGTCGGTGAGGTTCACCGCATTGGCCGCGCCCACGATCACGATCATCGCGAAGGGGATGTAGAAATAGCCGAGGTTCAGCACGAGATCCTTGAAGAACGGGATCGACAGACGCCCTTCCAGATCGGAGGGGTGCAGATACCATGTCAGGAGCGACGCGAGCAGCGCGAGCAGGAACCCGAGCGCAAGCCGCGCCTTGCTGCTGACGCCTTTGGTGTTTTGCTTGGAGACCTTGGCGTAGTCATCGGCGAACCCGATCGCGGCATAGCCATAAGTGACCATCAGCACGACCCAGATATAGCCGTTGTCGAGCCGCGCCCAGAGAAGCGTCGACACAAGCAATGCCGTTAGGATCAGGATGCCGCCCATGGTGGGCGTGCCGGCCTTGGAGATATGCCCCTCCGGCCCGTCATCGCGGATCGGCTGCCCCTTGCCTTGGGTGCGCCGCAGGATACCGATCAGCCAGGGGCCGAAGATGAACCCCACCAGAAGCGCCGTGAAGAATGCCCCGCCCGCGCGGAAGGTGATGTAGCGGAACAGGTTGAAGACGCCCCCGCCATCCGAGAGGTCAGTCAGCCAATACAACATTAGTCTTTTCCCTTATGGGCCTCGGCCGCGCCGGGCTGGCCGAGTTTTTTCAATACGCTCACGACGACGCTCACCTTGGAGCCTTTGGACCCTTTGACCAGAACGACGTCGCCGGGGTCGATCAGGTGGCGGGCGCGCTCTGCCAGCTTGTCCGCCTTTTCATACCATTCGCCGCGTTTGGCGCGCGGAAGGGCCTCGCGCAGCGCCGCCATGCGCGGTCCCGCGAGATGCACGAGGTCTATCTTCGCCATGGCCGGGTGATCGGCGATGGCCGCATGCAGCGCCGCCTCGTCCTCGCCCAGCTCCAGCATGTCGCCGAGGATCGCGATGCGGCGCCCTTTCGCGGTGCGCCCCACCCCGTCGCGCGGCTTGGCGCCTGCCAGAACCTCGAGCGCAGCCGACATCGAGGCCGGGTTCGCGTTGAACGCGTCGTCGAAGAGATCGAAGCTCTCGGCCTCGTCCACCACATCCATATAGACCCGCTCGCGCTGGCCGCGCCCGGCGGGGGGCTGCCAGTTGCCCAGATCCATCGCGGCGATGGTCGGATCGCAGCCCGCGGCTTCGGCCAGAGCCAGCACGCCGAGCGCATTGTTCGCGAAATGCCGCCCCGGGGTCATCACCTTGAACAGGATCGGCGTGCCGTGGTGATCGGCCTGAACGACGGTCGCGTCGCCCGCGATGCGGGCCTCGATCAGACGGTAATCCGAGCCCGGCTCGGGACCGAAGCTGACCATGGTTCCGGCCTGCTGGGCGGCCTTGCGCAGAATGTCGGAAACCTCAAGACCGGACGGCACGATCGCGATGCCGCCGTCGATGAGCCCCTCGAAGATCGACGCTTTCTCATGCGCGATGCCCTCGATACTGTCGAAAGCGGCCAGATGGGCCGGCGCGACGGTGGTGATCATCGCGGCATGGGGTTGCGCCATCTTCGCCAGCGGCGCGATCTCGCCCGGGTTGCTCATACCGATCTCGATCACGGCGAAATCGGCATCCTGCGGCAGGCGCGCGAGCGTGATCGGGACGCCCCAATGATTGTTGAAGCTCGCCTCGGCGGCGTGGACGGTGCCTTGGGCGGAGAGGACGGCGCGCAGCATCTCTTTGCTGGACGTCTTGCCGACGGAACCGGTGACAGCGAGCACGCGGGCCCGCGCCCGCGCGCGCCCTGCCCGGCCCAAAGCCTCTAGGCCTGCGAGGACGTCATCCACGATCAGCAGCGGATCGTCCTTCGAGCAGCCCTCGGGGATGCGGCTGACCAGCGCCGCCGCTGCGCCCTTGTCGAGGGCCTGACGCACGAAGTCATGGCCGTCGCGCACATCCTTGAGCGCCACGAAAAGATCGCCGGGGTGGATCGTCCGGGTGTCGATGGAAATCCCGGTCGCGGCGAAGGGTTGCGTGGCTTCGCCACCGGTCGCGGCGGCCGCGTCACTCGAGGTCCAGAGAACGGCCATCAAATTTTTCCGTCCAGCGCGGCGACGGCGACCGAGGCCTGCTCGGCATCGTCGAAGGGATAGGTGTCAGAGCCGATGATCTGACCGCTCTCGTGGCCCTTGCCCATCACCAAGAGCGCATCGCCCGGCTGCAGAAGATCGACGCCGCGCAGGATCGCCTCGGCCCGATCGCCCACTTCCAGCGCCTTGGGCGCGCCTTCCAGCACGGCGGCGCGGATCGTCGCGGGATCTTCGGAGCGTGGATTGTCGTCGGTGACGATGACGATATCGGCGTTCTCAGCCGCCGCCTGCCCCATCAGCGGGCGCTTGGTCGCGTCACGATCGCCGCCCGCGCCGACGATGGCGATCAGGCGGCCCATCACATGCGGGCGCAGCGCCTTGAGCGCAGTCTGCACCGCGTCGGGCGTATGGGCGTAATCGACGAAAACCGTCGCGCCATTGTCGCGGGTAGCGGCCAGCTGCATCCGCCCGCGCACGGTCGAGAGCTTCGGCAGCGTCGCGAAGACGTCCTCGGGGTCGGCACCGCAGGCGATGGCGAGCGCTGCTGCCGTGAGCACGTTCATCGCCTGGAACCCGCCGATCAGCGGCAGGCGGGTCATCTGCGTCCAGCCTTCCCACGAGAAGCGCACATCCTGCCCGGTCGCGTCAAATCGCTGGCCAAGGATCTGCATTTCGCATTGCTCGGTATGGCCGATGCCGATCAGTTCCTGACCGCGCGCGGTGATGTAGCGCGCCAGTTCCTCGCCCTTGGGATCGTCGAGATTGATCACCGCCGCCCCGTCTTCGGGCAGAACGCGGGTGAAGAGCCCGGCCTTGGCGGCAAAATACTCCTCGAAGCTCGCGTGATAATCGAGGTGATCTTGCGTGAAATTCGTGAAGGCAGCCGCCGAGAGCGTCACCCCATCCAGCCGGCGCTGCGCCAGCCCGTGCGACGAGGCCTCCATCGCGGCATGTGTCACGCCGACGGCCGCCATATCCGAGAGCAGGCGATGCAAGGTGATCGGCTCGGGCGTAGTATGCGGCGACGGGGCGGAATAGCTGCCTTCCACGCCGGTCGTGCCGATATTCGCGGCCTCGAACCCCATAAGCTGCCAGATCTGGCGGGTGAAGGTGGCCACGGAGGTCTTTCCGTTGGTGCCGGTCACCGCGATCAGGGTCTCGGGCTGGCGCTCGAACCACAGCGCCGCCGCGAAGGCCAGCGCCTGACGCGGGTCTTGCGTGATGACGATGGCGGTGTCAGTGCCTTCAAGCGCCTCGCGCGCGGCCTTCTCGCCCGCGCGATCGGTCAGAACGGCGGCCGCGCCCATGCGCAATGCGTAGGGGATGAACTCGGCCCCGTGGATCTGCGTACCCGGCAGAGCCGCGAAAAGATGGCCCGGCTTGACCTGCCGACTGTCGACCGACAGCCCCGAGATCGCGCAGTCTGCGCCCTGCAGCGGCGTCAGCCCCAATTCGCTCAGCATTTTGGTGCCCGCAGCCATCGTATCCGTCCTTCATTCAGCTTGCCGCACTTATCCGGCGACGCGTCTGCGAGGTCAAGGCGACAGGCCCTGCCCCCGGTCTCTTTGCGCGAGTTCATGCGCGTGGCGCGAGACCCGCTGACAGCCCGGAAAGGTCAGTCTTTCTTGACGAGGCTGATACCGTCGAGCGTGTCGGGCGTGGTCGGTTCGGGGCGCAGGCCCAGAAGCGGCGCGACACGGCGGATCGTCTCGGCCGCGACCGGCACGGCGGTCCAGCCCGCGGTGCGGCGCGGCGTATCGCCGGAGGTATCCGTCGGCTCGTCCAGCGTGAGAACCAGCACATATTCGGGGTTGGTCACCGGGAAGACGCCCGCGAAGGTCGAGATCACCTTCTTGTCGTAATAGCCGCCCTGCGGATCGGGCTTGTCGGCGGTGCCGGTCTTGCCCGCGACCTGATAGCCCGCGACATTGCCGTAGCTCGCCGTGCCGCGCGTCACCACGGCGCGCATCATCGCAAGCGCCTTGCGGGCCACTGCCGGAGACACGACCTGCGCGCCTTCGGGGGCCCCGAATTCCTGCTTATGCGGCTTGCGCGGGCCGCCGTTGGCGATCAGCGTCGGCAGCACGCGCCGCCCGTCATTGGCGATCGTCGCATAGGCCGTTGCAAGCTGCAGCGGGCTGTCGGAGAGACCGTGGCCGTAGCCGATGGTCATCGCGGACAGCTCCGACCAGTTTTTCGGCAGAATCGGTCGGCCCGTCGGCGCCTCGATCAGCTCCACCGGCGAGGGCTCCAGAAGGCCCAGCTTGCCGAGGAACTCGCGCTGCTTCTCGGGACCGATCTTCTGGACGATCCGCGCAGTGCCGATATTCGAGCTGTGCACGATCACATCCGTGACCGACAACTGCTTGCCGTAATTGTGGAAATCGTGGATGCGGAACTTGCCCCAGCGCAGCGGGCCCTTGGTGTCGATCATCGTCTCGGGCGTGACCAGACCGTCCTGCATCGCTTGGCTGACCGCGAAAATCTTGAAGGTGGAGCCCAACTCGTACATCCCCTGAACCGCGCGGTTGAACAGCGGGCTGTCGGAGGGATCGCCTTTCAGAAGCGGCGCGGGGCGGTCGTTGGGGTCGAAATCGGGCAGACTCGCCATGGCGACGATCTCGCCGGTCTGAACCTTCATAAGCACCGCCGTTGCGCCCTTGGCATTCATCAGCTTCATGCCGCCCGAGAGCACGTCTTCGAGCGCGGACTGCACGGTCAGGTCCAGCGAGAGCTTCAGCGGCTGCCCACCATTGGCCGGATCGCGCAGCCATTTGTCATATTCCTTCTCGATCCCGGCCACGCCGAGGATCTCGGCCGAGTTCACGCCCTCCGTGCCGTAGCGCGCGCCGCCAAGAATATGTGAGGCGAGGTGGCCGTTGGGATAAAGCCGCATCTCGCGCGGGCCAAACAGAAGGCCGGGATCGCCAATATCATGGACCGCCTGCATCTGCTCCGGGCTGATGCGGCGCTTGATCCAGACGAATTTGCGATGACCGGTGAAATCCTGCTTCAGCCGGTCGCGGTCGAGATCGGGGAAGATCTTCACCAGCTTGTCCACGGTGCCCAGCGGATCGATCATCATCGGCGGCTGCGCATAGAGCGAGTGGGTCAGCAGGTTGGTCGCAAGCACCCTGCCCTTGCGGTCGACGATGTCGGCGCGTTGGGCGTGGATCTGCTCGGTCGTGGAAGCGGTCTGCGGCTCTTCGGGGCGCGCGGCGGCGAAGGAGCCCATGCGCAGGCCCACCGTCAGGAAGGCCGCGAGGAAGATCACCGACATGACCAGCAGGCGGCCCTCGGCGCTTTGGCGCGCCTTGTCGCGGGTGGCCTCGCCGCGCAGACGGCGGTTTTCGCGCTCGATCGCGTCGGGGTTCTCACCCTTTTCGCGGGCGTCAAGTATACGGGCAAGCGGACGAAGGGGCGTGCGCATCAGTTCCCTCCCTCAGGATCGGCCTTGACCTCGATCGGGTCGGACAGGCCGGACAAATCGGCGTTCGACGCGTCGGCATCATCAGCCTGCGGCGTCGGATAGGCGATCTGCGCCACGGTCCCGAACTGCTCGGGCGTCATTGGCAGGAGACGCAGCGAGGTGAAGTTGAGATTAACCAGTTCGCGCAGGCGCTGCGGGCGGTTGAGATAGGCCCATTCGGCGTTGAGCACGGACAGCCCCTCGTTGAGCGAGGCGATTTCGCGGTTGAGGTCGCGCAGCTCGTCGATCCGGTCCTGCGTGTCGTAATTGACGTGATAGGCCCAGAAGGCGAGCGCGAGGACACAGGCGGAGGCGGCAAGATAGGCAAGCAGTCTCAACGGCGTTTCCCCTTCTTTTCCCCGGTGACGAGCTTCGGAAGCCCCAGTTGCGTGCGATCGGCCTTGCCGGCGGGCGCCTCGGTGCGCCGTCCTACCCGAAGCCGGGCCGACCGTGCGCGCGGGTTTTCCGCCAGTTCCTCTTCGTCGGGCCCGTCGCCCTTCACGGTAATCTCGAACGCGGGATCTAGGGCTTGCTGAACCGGTGCATGTCGCGAACCGCCCCCGCCCGTCGACGAGCGCGCGGCGAAGAAGCGTTTCACCACCCGGTCTTCGAGCGAATGGAAGCTGACCACGGCCAGAAGCCCGCCGGGTTTCAGCGCGCGCTCCGCGGCCTCCAGCCCCTCGATCAACTGGCCAAATTCATCGTTCACCGCGATGCGCAGACCCTGGAAGCTGCGCGTGGCGGGATGGCTCTGCCCCGGTTTCGGGCGCGGCAGGCAGCGCTCGATCACCTTGACCAGCTGCTGCGTTGTCTCGAAAGGCTGGGTCTTGCGCGCCTCGACAATGGCCTTGGCGATCCGGCGCGAGGCGCGCTCTTCGCCATATTGATACAGGATATCAGCGAGTTCGGCCTCGTCCGTCTCGTTCACCAGATCGGCCGCCGAGGGCCCCTCCTGCGACATCCGCATGTCGAGCGGCCCGTCGCGCATGAAGGAAAAGCCGCGATCCGCCTGATCGAGCTGCATCGAGGAGACGCCGAGATCCAGCACCACGCCGTCGAGCAATTCGTCGCTATAGGTATCGAGTTCGGAGAAGGTGCCCTCGACCAGCTCCAGCCGGTCGCCATACTCGCCGCGCCACGCCTCGGCCATCTCGAACACGGCCGGGTCGCGGTCGACGCCGATTACCTTGTCGGCACCCGCCTCCAGCAATCCGCGCGCATAGCCGCCCGCGCCGAAGGTTCCGTCAAGCCAAGTCCCAGAGACAGGCGCGACCGCCCGAAGGAGCGGCCGCAGCAAAACCGGGACATGAGGGGCGTCTGGCAGGGCGTCCCGATCCGTCATGGCTCACCCCTGCGACAATAGGCTGAGCGGGTCGAAATCTTCGCCCTGCTCCTCGATCCACTGATCGATATTGGCTTCATCGGCAGCGGCGAAGGTCTCGGGGTTCCATATCTCGAAGGTCTCGCCCACGCCGGAGAAATAAGCCTCCTTGTCGAGACCGATCTTCGTGCGCAAAGCCGCCGGGAGAACCAGGCGGCCATCGGGATCGACTTCGGTCGGGTGCGATTTGGACAAAACCATCCGCTGCAGGATCGTGCGCTGCTTCGAGCCGCGCGGCAGCGCCGCGATATCGGCGGCCAGCGCCTCGAAGGCGGCCTGCGTGTAGATCTGGAGCATTTTCTGGGTGTCGGCACCGTAGACGATGACCATGCGGGGGCGATCTTTGTTCGGGCGCTCGGGGTCACCCTCTTCCAGCTCACGACGAAACAGCGCGGGGATCGACACGCGACCCTTACTGTCCACCTTGAAGGTGTATTCGCCTATGAACATGCCCGCCAAAGCGCGCTCCTATCACCTGTCCCGCCGGGCGGGGCCCGAAATGAAAACAGCGGATTGGGCTGCTGCCACTGCCCAATCCGCCGCCCTCGTTCCCATTACTGGGTATGTCCGACTGCACGCGCCACCTGGGGGGATGGGGATATCTGCTCGCTCGCGCGCCGGATCTCTTTGTTTTCGTGAAGCGATGGCCTGTATGAAACCTGCATTTCGCCGTGAGGTCTTAGTGCCTCTATTTGTCTTCGCTTCCGATGAATTAGGGATGCCATGGGAATTCATGGCACGCAAGAAAAAAGTTGCCGAATACTAGGCACATGTTGTTCGCGAAGAGACTCCATTACCAGGTGTTGTGCCGAAATAGGACCACAGATAGCGCACGCATGACGGCAATTTACTATATATGGTAGAAAAACCGGAGCCGTCAGAGCTTCCCGTAAAATCCCAAAAAATTTCGCCCAATGCGGAACCTGTGGTTTTTGAGCCGCAATTTGAACCCGCGACACCACTGATTTCAGCGCTCACCACAGGGTGATTTTGCGCGAGGGCGCGTGAAGCGCGCGTGATTCCGCCCAGTTTCGTGGCGAATCTCCGCTCACATGCCTTCTACGCTCCCGTGAAGTTCCATGAAAGGTGCCATGATTTCCCATAACGCCCCTGTGACCAGAAAAAAGGCGCCCGGATCGGGCGCCTTTCCAAATGCGACCTTGGTCCCGAGGTCAGAGCAGATCGCGGTCGACCAGCCCCTGCGCAAGAGCGGCATAGCCCTCGGCCGCCGGCCCCTCGCCCGCCGCGACCGGGGTGCCCGCATCGCCGGCGAGCCGCACATCCAGATCGACGGGCAGCGCACCGAGGAAGGGCAGCCCCAGCGCCTTCGCCTCTGCGGCGACCCCGCCATGGCCGAAGAGATGCGCCTCGTGGCCGCAATTGGGGCATACATAAGAAGACATGTTTTCGACCAGCCCGTGGATCGGGGTTTTCAGCCGCTGGAACATGTCGATCGCCTTCTTCGCATCGAGCAGCGCGACATCCTGCGGGGTCGAGACGATAATCGCCCCGTCCAGCTCGGTTTTCTGGCACAGCGTGAGCTGCACATCCCCCGTCCCCGGCGGCAGATCGATCAAAAGCACGTCGAGCGGGCCGTATTCGTCCCATTTCACCTGGAACAGCATCTGCTGCATCGCGCCCATCAGCATCGGGCCGCGCCAGATCACCGCCTCGCTCTCTTTGAGCATGAGGCCGACCGACATCAGCGTGACGCCATGCGCCTGCAGCGGCAGGATCGTCTGGCCGTCCGGCGAGGCCGGCCGCTTGCTCGCACCCATCATGCGCGGCAGCGAGGGACCATAGATATCCGCATCGAGTAGACCGACCTTCTTGCCCGCGCGAGTCAGCGCCACAGCGAGGTTCGACGCGACGGTGGATTTGCCCACGCCACCCTTGCCGGACCCGACAGCGATGATCTTCTTCACGCCCGGCACTTTTTGCGGGCCTTGCTGGGGCTTGGGATGGCCGCCGATCGCGGGGCCGCGCTGTTGCGATTGCTGAGCGGTGCCGCCAAGACCGCGCGGCGCGCCCGCGGGCACGACCACCGTCACGCTCGTCACCTCGGGAAGCGCCTTGATCGCCGCTTCCAGCGTGGGGCGCATCGCTTCCAGTTCGGGCTGCGGCGCGCCTTCGAGCACGAAGCGCACCACGCCGTCTTGCACCGCAAGCGCGCGCACGAGATCGCGGCTGATCGCGGTCCCGCCGCCCGGCACTTCTACCGATTGCAACGTCGCAAGAACCGTTTCCTTGCTCAGAGCCATGCAGATTCCTCCATTCCCGGGTCCGTCATCGGCCCGACTGCTCGTGATTTGGCCGGAACTGTGGCGTTTTTGCCGCGCAGTTCAAGTCGAGAACTGCCCAAATGGTCAGGAATCCCCCAAACGCCGCAAGGCAAGCGCACATATCTTGCGTCTGCGTCTCGAAAATGGGTCAGAATCATTCATGCATTTTCTGCATGGCGGCAATGAGGCTTCCCGGCATTGTGCAGTCGCAGCATTAGCGCCATCTTTAGCCCAACGACGGAACACGAAGTAACGAATTCGGGCCGACAAGCTGGAACCGGCAGCGGCCCTCGCAAGTAGATAGATGAGGCTGAAACGATGGCACTCGTACAAGACATCCAACTGAACGAAGGCGGCTTCGCCGCGCTGAAATCGAAACTGACCGAAGCCCTGGCCCGCCGCAAGGTGTATCGCCAGACGCTCAACGAACTGCGCTCGCTCAACAGCCGCGAGCTGAACGACCTCGGGCTGCACAGCTCGATGATCACCCGCGTGGCCTACGAGGCCGCATACGGCAAGTAATTCGCTTCCCGAGCCCCTCTCCTCCTCCCTGGGGCTCAGGACTGCGGCGGCGCTCTCTCTCCTCCTCCCTGAGAGCGCCGCCACACCAAACATACCGGCCCCAAGCGGCGCGACGCCGCAACGCCGGATCCGAGCTGCCCGGATCTCTCTCTCCTCCTCCCTGAGAGATCCGCGCCGAGCAGGCGGCGATCTCTCTCCTCCTCCCTGAGGTCGCCGCCTATCACCGGCGGAAAGCTGCGACAGGCTGTCGCATGCTGCAGTGCAGCACTTGATATCCGGGCCGACAGGTCCAATGTGATACGAAAGGCCCTCTCCTCCTCCCTGGGCCGATCGTTTCGGCGGCACTCTCCTCCTCCTCCCTGAGGGTGCTGCCACAAAATACCGAGGGTCCTCTCCTCCTCCCTGGACCCGAGGGTGTGACGCCGCTTCCTCCTCCTCCCTGAAGCGGTGTCGACAGTGCCGAAGGGTCTCTCTCCTCCTCCCTGAGACCTGACGGCAGAAAAGAGACGGCGGCGCCCCTCCTCCTCCCTGGGCGCCGCCGTTTTCTTTTATTCTTTCCCAAGCTGATCCGTCGGAGGGGCTCTGCCCCGCACGCTTCGCGCACCCCCGGGATATTTCTCTCGAGAAGAAGAGCATTGCCCTCGCGCGCGCTGACCGGCAGGAAGGGCGCAAGGAGACCGAACCAATGCTGTCTTACCAACACGCCTATCACGCCGGAAATCTGGCCGATGTGCACAAGCACGCGCTGCTTGCCTCCGCGCTCGATTACCTGACGCGCAAGGACAAGCCGCTGAGCTATCTCGAAACCCATGCCGGGCGCGGGCTTTATGCGCTCGACGGGGCGGAGGCGGCGAAAACGGGAGAGGCAGCGGCCGGAATTACGCGGGTGGAAGGCCTGGGCTGGTTCGCCTCCGATCACCCTTATATGCGCGCGCTGGCCGCTGTGCGGGCGCAGCACGGCGCGCAGACCTATCCGGGTTCGCCTTTGGTGGCACAGGCGCTGTTGCGGCCGATGGACACGATTCAGCTATGTGAATTGCACCCGCAGGAGTTTTCCGCCCTGCGCACGGCCACGCGGCGAAGCGGCGCGGTCCTGCACAAGGCCGACGGGCGCGAGATGGCGCTGGCGCTGACACCTCCGACGCCACGTCGCGGGATGATGCTGATCGACCCGAGCTTCGAGGAGAAGGCCGACTACACGGCGATGCCGAAGCTGATCGGCCATATCGCGAAGAAATGGAACGTCGGCATCGTCGCGCTTTGGTATCCGATGCTCGCCTCGGGCGCACACGAGACGATGGTCCGCACCCTGCGCCGCGATTTCCCCGATGCGCTGAGCCATGAGGTGCGATTCCCGCCCGCGCGCGAAGGACACGGCATGATCGGCTCGGGGATGTTCATCGTGAACCCGCCCTGGGGTCTTGCCGGCGAGGCCGAGCGGCTGTCGGAGCTATTTTCCAGCCTTTGACGCAAGGAAAGCCTCGAAGGCCTCCAGCGTGCGGGACGAGACATGGTGCTCGATCCCTTCGGCGTCGATCTCCGCGACCTCTTCCGGCACGCCCACGGCGCGCAACAGGGCCACGACGGTCCGGTGGCGTTCGCGCACCTGATCGGCCAGCGCCTCCCCCGTCTCCGTAAGGAACACCCCGCGATAGGGCCGCGACACGGCCAGCCCTTCGCGTTTGAGCCGCGCCACGGCTTTCGTCGCGGTCGGATGGGCCACCCCGAGTCGCGCGGCGATCTCGGTGATCCGCGCCTCGCCGAATTCCGCCGTCAGATCGGCGATCATCTCGACATAGTCTTCCAGGAGCGCGCGCGCCGCACGCTCTCGGGCCCGGTTGAACCCCTTGATCTGGGAGGGATCGGTGTCAGTCATTCGCCTGCCTTGACGGTCTTTGTCTCAATACCGGTCGGGGGCCTGTCGGGCGCCATTTCCGGAGCGGACCGGATAACGTGTCGCGCCCGATATGCCAAGCAAAGCTTCGCGCGGCGCGCGTTGTGCTGTCAACGAAAATTAGCCACTTGCGAATCTTGTAGCCAAGGCTACATTTCGCAGGAGCAGCATAGACGAGGACTCCCATGACTGAACTAACCCGCAAGGAAAACATGACGAGCCGCACCCGCACGGCGATGGAGGCCGTGCTGTCGGGCAACCGGCGCGGCGGGTATCTGTTGTTCTTCGGGCCAGCCGTCATCGCCTCGGTCGCCTATATGGACCCGGGCAATTACGCGACGAATATTCAGGCGGGCGCGGGCTATGGCTATGCGCTTTTGTGGGTCGTGCTGGGTGCGAACCTCATCGCGATGCTGTTTCAGGCGATCTCGGCGCGCGTGGGCATCGTCACGGGCAAGAACCTCGCAGAACTCTCGCGCGAGAATTTCTCGAAACCTGTGACGATTGCGATGTGGGTCGTCTCGGAGATCGCCGCGATGGCCACCGATCTGGCGGAGTTTCTGGGCGGCGCGTTGGGGCTTTCGCTCCTGTTCGGCTGGCCGCTGATCTGGGGGATGGGAGTCACCGCCGTCGTCACCTATGCAATCTTGATGTTCGAGCGCGGCGGGTTCCGCCCGATGGAGATCGTGATCGGTGCGCTCGTGGCGCTCATCGGGGCGTGCTACCTCGCCGAGATGTTCGTGGCGCCGGTCGACTGGTCGGGAGCGGTGGCAGGAATGTTCGCGCCCTCAATGCCAGATGCGACGGCGCTGACGATCTCGGTGGGCATCATCGGTGCGACTGTGATGCCGCATGCGATCTTCCTCCATTCCGGCCTGACGCAGAACCGCGCCCTGACGCGTGATCCGGTGCAGAAGGCGCGGCTGGTGAAGTTCTCCAACCGCGAGGTGATCATCGCGCTCGCGATCGCGGGGATGGTCAATATGGCGATGGTGATCATGGCGGCCTCGGCCTTCCATAGCGGGCATTCCGAAGTGGCCGAGATCGAGACCGCCTATCACACGCTGACGCCGCTCTTGGGCGGGTTCGCGGCGGCCGCCTTCCTGACCTCGCTGATCGCCTCGGGAGTTTCTTCGTCGGTCGTCGGCACGATGGCAGGGCAGATGATCATGCAGGGCTTTATCCGCCGTCGCATCCCGGTCTGGCTGCGCCGGGTCATCACGATGGCGCCCGCCTTCGTCGTCGTCTGGCTCGGAGTGAACACGACCGACGCGCTGGTGATGAGTCAGGTGGTGCTGTCGATCGCCCTGCCCGTCCCGATGGTCGCACTGCTGATCTTCGCACGGCGCGGCGACATCATGGGCAAATTCGCCCTGCGCGGGCCGATTCTGTGGCTCGCGGTGCTGGGCGCGCTCATGGTGCTGGGGCTGAATTTCGTGCTGCTCTGGCAATCGGCCGGGCTGCCGGTCCCGGGTCTGGTGAACTAAGCCAAACGGAGCGAGGGGGCGCTGCCCCCTCTTGGCTGCGCCAATTCACCCCCGGGATATTTCCGCCAAGAGGAAGGCCACGCGGGATTGCACTTCGCCTTGGTCAAAATATCCCGGGGGAGCGCGTCAGCGCGGGGGCGGAGCCCCCCTCTGCATGACAACCCCGGCGCCCCCCCATCGCCGCGATTGCAAGGCGCGCGCGGGCAGGCTAAACGAGCGCGCATGATGAACCGTCCCGCGCTCCCGCCCGAAATCGCCCGTCGCCGCACCTTCGCGATCATCTCGCACCCGGATGCGGGCAAGACCACTCTGACCGAGAAGTTCCTGCTTTTCGGCGGCGCCATTCAGATGGCGGGACAGGTGCGCGCCAAGGGCGAGGCGCGGCGGACGCGTTCGGACTTCATGAAGATGGAGCAGGATCGCGGGATTTCGGTCTCGGCCTCGGCCATGTCCTTCGAGTATCGCGACTTCCGCTACAACCTCGTCGACACGCCCGGCCACTCGGATTTCTCGGAAGATACCTACCGGACGCTGACGGCGGTCGATGCGGCGATCATGGTGATCGACGGCGCGAAGGGCGTGGAAAGTCAGACCCGGAAGCTGTTTGAGGTCTGCCGTCTGCGCGACCTGCCGATCCTGACCTTCTGTAACAAGATGGACCGCGAGAGCCGCGACACGTTCGAGATCATCGACGAAATTCAAGAAAACCTCGCGATCGACGTGGCCCCGGCAAGCTGGCCGATCGGGATGGGTCGCGACTTCCTCGGTTGCTACGACATGCTGCACGACCGGCTGGAACTGATGGACCGCGCCGACCGCAACAAGGTTGCGGAATCGATCAAGATCAGCGGGTTGGACGACCCGAAACTGGCCGAGCATGTGCCCGCCGACCAGCTCGAAAAGCTAAAGGAAGAGGTCGAGATGGCGCGCGAGCTACTGCCCGCCTTCGACCGCCAGAGCTTCCTCGAGGGGCACCTGACGCCGATCTGGTTCGGCTCGGCGATCAACAGCTTCGGTGTGAAGGAACTGATGGACGGGATCGGCGAATTCGGGCCCGAGCCGGAGGTCTTCAAATCCGCTGAGCGCGATGTGGCGCCCGAGGAGAAGAAGGTCGCGGGCTTCGTCTTCAAGGTGCAGGCGAACATGGACCCCAAGCACCGCGACCGCGTGGCCTTCGTGCGGCTCGTCTCGGGCCATTTCACGCGCGGGCAGAAACTGCTGCATGTGCGCTCGAAAAAGCAGATGGCGGTGTCGAACCCGGTTCTGTTCCTCGCCGCCGACCGCGAACTGGCCGAAGAGGCCTGGGGCGGCGATATCATCGGTATTCCGAACCACGGCCAGCTCCGCATCGGTGACGCGCTGACCGAAGGCGAGGCGCTGCGCTTCACCGGCATTCCGAGCTTCGCGCCGGAACTGCTGCAATCGGTGCGCGCGACCGACCCGATGAAGGGCAAGCATCTGGAAAAGGCGCTGATGCAATTCGCCGAAGAGGGCGCGGCCAAGGTGTTCAAGCCTGCGATCGGCTCGGGCTTCATCGTGGGCGTCGTCGGCGCGCTGCAATTCGAGGTGCTGGCGAGCCGGATCGAGCAGGAATACGGCATCCCCGTGCGCTTCGAAGCCTCGCAATTCACCTCCGCCCGTTGGGTGCTGGGCGACAAGGCGGCGGTCGAAAAGCTGGTCAACGCCAACAAACAGCACATCTCCTATGACCATGACGGCGACGTGGTGTTCCTCACGCGCCTGCAATGGGACATCGACCGGGTCGAGCGCGACTATGAAGGCGTGACGCTGTCGGCGACCAAGGAAATGATGCAATGACGACCCCGCTGCCCCCTGAACTCGTTTCGATCCTGTGCAACGAGGCCAGTGCACCGGAAGACGTGCGCACGGTCGAGGCGCTGGTCGATCTGTGGCTCGCCGACAATGCCGAGGAGCCCGAGGGCGAGGAGTTCCCGTGGTCGGTGCTCTGTGTCTTCGAGCTGCGCGAATATCCCGAGGTGCTCTGGACCTTCATCCGCAAGGCGCTGACCGGGGCCACGACGATCTGGCAGGTGGTGATGCTCGCCGCCGGGCCGCTGGAGGATCTGGTGGCGGAACATGGCGCGGAGTTCATCGAGCGGATCGAGCGCGAGGCGCGCCATTCCGCGCGCTTCCGCTTTGCGCTGACGGGGGTCTGGCCGCAGGGCGAGGAGGATCCCACGCTTTGGGCACGGATCGAGAAGGCGCGCGCGGCGGCGATGGATACGGGGCTCGATATGGGCGGGCCGCTGCCGCCGAAATGAGCGCAGGCGCATCGCGCGTCAGGCAACGAAAATCACATCTTTGCGCCTGAGCTGTGCGGTAGCGCGCGCCGGACCTACCTCTGAGCAAGGAGGAGATCATGGCGCAGCTGTCTCGGATGTCCGGCAAGAGAATGGCGCGGTTTCTGCAAAAGCAGACCCGTTTCTACCAGCCGTTCGGCGTGATCCCGACCCGCGCGCTGCGCGCCACGCTGCGTCCCGGCGATGTGCTGCTGGTCGAGGGCGACCGGCGGATCTCGGCGGCGATCAAGTATCTCACCCATTCCACATGGTCCCATGCGGCTTTCTATTCGGGCGGCCCGCCCGGCGGCGAGCTGATCGAGGCCGATCTTGAGGCGGGCGTGCGGATCGCGGGGCTCGCGGCCTATGCGCATCTCAACACCCGCATCTGCCGCCCCGTGGGGCTTGGGCATGATCGGCTGGAAGAGGTGATCGACTACATGCAGAGCGCCGTCGGGCGGCAATACGATCTGAAGAACGTGATCGACCTGGTGCGGTATCTTCTGCCGCGCCCGCCTGTGCCGCATCGGTTTCGGCGGCGGATGCTGGCTTTGGGATCAGGCGACCCGACGCGGGCGATTTGCTCGACCGTGATCGCCGAGGCGTTTCATTCGGTCCATTATCCGATCCTGCCCGATATCGAGATGGGCAGCGCCGACAGTCAGGGCGAAATTCTGCATATCCGGCACTCGTCGCTGTTCACGCCGCGCGATTTCGATCTCTCGCCCTATTTCGACGTGATCAAGCCGACGCTGGAAGACGGGTTCGATTTTCGCAAATTGCCACTGGAGGAGTGACGCCGAAGGAGGGGAGCCTCCGGCGGGGATATTTATTTCAAGAGGAAGCGAGGATGCGCCGTTCAGATAAGGCGCATCGCCTACATCGTTACATTGCGAAGGAGACGCCGCAGCCGCAGGAGCTGGATGCGTTCGGGTTCTCGATCACGAAGCGCGCGCCGATCAGTTCTTCGGTGAAGTCGATCGTGGCGTTCTCGAGGAAGGGCAGCGAGACCGGGTCGATCAGAACCTTCTGGCCTGCGCCTTCAAGCACGATGTCGTCGCCCGCAGGCGTCTCTTCGAGCTTGATATCATACTGAAAACCGGAACAGCCGCCGCCCTCGACGGCCACGCGCAGCGCTTGCGGCGCCTCGCGACCTTCATTGATTTCCGCCAGACGCGCAAAGGCGCGTTCGGTCACTTTCGGAGGGAGTTGCATCGGATTGGCCTTCCTGACCCCACGGGGCCTGTATTTCCGTCACATCCGAGATATAGGAGGGCCGAAGCGTGCCGACAAGACGAGGTTTTACCAGTGCTCAAGCCCTATGCCTGCCAGCCCGGCGAGAGCCGCGGGCGGCTTCACCCCGAAAGCATGTCCACTTTTCGCTCGCCGTTCCAGCGCGATCGGGACCGGATCATCCACTCCTCAGCCTTCCGACGGCTCAAGCACAAGACGCAGGTCTTCGTCGAACATGAAGGCGATTATTACCGCACGCGCCTGACCCACACGATCGAGGTGGCGCAGGTCGCGCGCACCATCGCGGGGACGCTGGGGTTGAACACCGATTTGGCCGAAGCAGTGGCGCTGGCGCATGATCTGGGCCATCCGCCCTTCGGGCATACCGGCGAGGACGCGCTGGCCGAGCTAATGGCGCCTTACGGGGGCTTCGATCACAACGCGCAGGCGCTGCGGATCGTGACCAAGCTGGAGAAGCATTACGCGGGCTTCGACGGGCTGAACCTGACATGGGAGACGCTGGAAGGCATCGCCAAGCACAACGGGCCCGCGATTTCCGACAAGGGCGGCTCGCACAGCTTCCCCAGCCGCGAGGAGCTGCCCTATGCGCTGGCCGAGGTCGATGCGGCCTGGGATCTGGAGCTGGAGACCAATGCCAGCGCCGAGGCGCAGGTGGCGGCCGTGGCCGATGACGTGGCCTATAACCACCACGATCTGCATGACGGCCTGCGCGCGGGGCTCTTCGACGAGAATGACCTGTGCGAATTGCCGGTGATCGGGGCCTGTTTCGCCGAGGTCGACAAGCTGCATCCCGGTCTCGACCGCACGCGCCGCCAGCACGAGGCGCTGCGCCGGGTCTTCGGCGTGATGGTCGAAGACGTGATCGCGGTGGCCGAGAACCGTCTGACCTCGCTCGGGCCGCAATCGGTCGATGATATCCGCCAGATGGACGGGCCGATCATCCGCTTCTCGAAGCCGCTTTATCAAAGCCTCAAGGTGCTCAAGCAATTCCTGTTCGAGCGCATGTATCGCGCGCCCTCCGTGGTGGTGGAGCGCAAGCGCGTGACCGAAATGATCAACGCGCTGTTCCCGCTGTTCATGGAACGCCCGGAGCTTCTGCCCGAGGAATGGCAGGAGGAAGTCTCCCGCGCGCGCATCCTCGGCGGCGACTGCACCCGGCCCGAATCGAAGCAGGCGCTGGCGCGGGTCGTGCTCGATTACGTGGCCGGGATGACGGACCGCTTCGCCATTCAGGAATATGATAGGCTGGTGGGGCGCGGGCGCTGAAGCGGAACAACTGGCGTTCCGTCTCGTTGTCTCCGCGAATGCAACGCATAGGAGGGATTCATGATCCGCAAGCACGCATCGGCCCATTGGGAAGGCACCATCAAGGGCGGCAAAGGCACGATTTCGACCGAGAGCGGCGCGCTGAAGTCGCAGCCCTACGGTTTTAACACCCGGTTCGAGGATGAGCCCGGTTCGAATCCCGAGGAATTGATCGGCGCGGCTCACGCGTCCTGCTTCTCGATGGCGCTGTCGCTTCAGCTCGAGCAGGCAGGCGTCTCGGATGTCGTGATCGACACCAAGGCGGAAATCTCGCTCGACAAGGAGGGCGATGGCTTCGCGGTGAAGAAATCCGCGCTGACCTCGACCGTGAAGGGTACTGGCGACGAGGAGGCCATCCGCAAGGCGGCCGAGGGCGCCAAGGAAGGCTGCCCGATCTCGAAGCTTCTGAACTGCGAGATCACGCTGGACCTGACGATCAACTGATCCGGTCCTGATCGATCAAAGCAAAAGGGCGCCCGGTGAGGCGCCCTTTTTCATGTCTTGGGTCTGGCGTTCAGCGCTTGAAGAGATGCTTCTGCGCTTCGCGGCTCGAATTGTCGCTGCGCTCATCGGCAGACAGGGCCCGGCCCGCTTTGACGCCCGGGCGGTCGCCGACTTCGTCGAGCCAGCGCTTCAGGTTCGGCTTGTCGTCGAGCGTCTGCTCCTGCCCTTCCCAGAGCGAAGCCCACCCCCAAGACGCTATATCCGCGATCGAGTAGAAATCGCCGGCAAGGTAGCGGGTCTCGGCGAGACGGCGGTCCATGACGCCATAGAGCCGACCGGTTTCAGCCCGGTAGCGATCCTTCGCGTAGGGCAGGTCCTGCGACGGCTCGAGCTTGGGCGCGTATTTCAGGAAGTGGTGCGCCTGACCGGCCATCGGGCCCAGCCCGCCGACCTGCCAGAACAGCCATTCGTCGACCGCGATCCGGTCGCGCTCGGTCTCGCCGTAGAACTGGCCGGTCTTGCGGGCGAGATATTGCAGGATCGCGCCGCTCTCGAAGATCGAGACCGGCGCGCCATCGGGGCCGTCGCGGTCGATGATCGCGGGCATCCGGTTGTTGGGAGAGATTTTCAGAAATTCCGGCTCGAATTGCTCGCCCTTGCCGATATTCACCAAGTGGGTCTCGTAGGGCAGGCCCATCTCTTCGAGCGCGATAGAGATTTTCCAGCCGTTCGGCGTGGGCCAATAATAGAGGTCGATCATGGGGTCTCCGTCAGGTTAGGCGGCAGGTTCCGCTCTACTTTGCCGCACGCTGGAACGAGGGCAATGCGAAACCCGTTGTGCGCGGACGCGCAAACAGGCGCGACCAGCGGGGGTCTTGCGCCTTAGGTAGTGCTTCGGCGAGAAAGGGAAGCGGCAGTCGGTCGGGCTGGCGCAGCACTTGACGGTAAAGGTCGAACAGCCCCTCGCGCATGTAGCAGGCGAAATGGCAGACGCGTTTCGCGGGCGGGGCGACGGGGTAGCCGAGATCTTCGAGAACCTCGATCACCTCGGGCGCGTCGATCTGCAGATCGAGCCAGTTGCGCATCGGCTGCGAAAGGCCATTTCCCAAAGACCGCTCGCGCCCGCCTGCAACGCCCCACTCGAACAGGAAATCGAACAGGTCATTGTCGCGGCTGGTGACGTTGAGCACCTCGCAGCTGCGGCCCGCCGGGCTCGCCATCGCCTCCTCGGCGCGGCTCTGGAATTCCGCGGCGGCCAGCAGCACCATCCGCGCGACTTGCCCCGCATGGGCATGGCGCAGCGCGCGCAGCGCGACACGTGCGCCCATCGAATGGCCGATGATTCCCACCGGACGCCCGGTCGCGGCATGAAGCGCGCCGATCAACCGGGCAAGGCGCTGTGCGGCGATCTCGGCCATGTCGTAGATCCGGGTCAGCCGCCCCGTCGATTGCCAGCTGAACGC
This sequence comes from Thioclava sp. F28-4, assembly GCF_002020045.1. Taxonomy (NCBI): domain Bacteria; kingdom Pseudomonadati; phylum Pseudomonadota; class Alphaproteobacteria; order Rhodobacterales; family Paracoccaceae; genus Thioclava; species Thioclava sp. F28-4. Next base: position 418,169 of record NZ_MPZQ01000001.1, read on the forward strand.
GATGCCCAGCCCTTCGCCCGGATTGCTGCCGTCGAAGCCGAGCGCGCGCGGCCAGCTGATCGCGGTGTGCAGATTGAAGCTCGGCTCCATCGCGAAGATATGCTGATACGGGTCGCGCCCCTCGACGCCCGCCGCATAGCCGTAGCCGTGGATCATCAAGACGACCGGCGCGCCCTCCGGCAGGGCGCGCGCCTGAGCGATGACATCGGCGGGCAGCTCGGAGCTGGCATGGACCTTGAGAAGCGGCATTTGGGCCTCGGGGGAGGAGCGCAGGCGCAGGTTGTTGTTCTAATCCGAACGCGGCTTTTCGTCGGAAAGTTCCCACGCCCTCGCGTGAGCCTGCAGCGACGGCACGCATTCGTTTTGTGCGATCGTGACATCGCCGCTATGCGTTGACCCAGCGCCGCCTGCGCGCTATCGCAGCCCCAAGCCGCGACAGACCGCCGCAGGAGGCACCGATGACCGAGCGCAAGACCCGCACCAAACTCGTCCATGACGGCATTCGCCGCAGCCAATATGGCGAACTGGCCGAGGCGATGTTCCTGACGCAGGGCTTTGCCTACCCCTCGGCCGAAGCCGCCGAGCAACGGTTCCTGAACGCCTCCGACGATGAGTTCATCTATGCGCGCTACGGCAACCCCACCACGCGCATGTTCGAAGACCGGATGGCCTCGATCGAAGGCACCGAAGACGCTTTCGCCTGCGCCTCCGGCATGGCCGCGATCAACGGCGCGCTGACCTGCCTCGTGAAGGCGGGCGATCACATCGTGGCCGCGCGCCAGATGTTCGGGTCCTGCCTGCATGTGCTGAAAGTGCTGCAGGGCTTCGGCGTGGATGTGACCCTGGTCGACGGCACCGATCTCGACGCGTGGCGCGCCGCGATGCGTCCCGAGACGAAGGTCTGCTTCTTCGAGAGCGTCTCGAATCCGGGCCTCGAAGTGATGGATGTCGCGGGCATCGTGAAAATCGCCCATGAGGGCGGCGCAACGGTGGTGGTCGACAACGTCTTCGCCTCGCCGATCTTCTCGCGTGCAGTGGAACTTGGCGCAGATGTGATCGTCTATTCCGCGACCAAGCATATCGATGGCGGCGGGCGCGTGCTCGGCGGTGTCGTGCTCGGCTCGAAGGAATATATCCGCGGTCCGCTGGAAACTTACGTGAAGCACACCGGCGGCGCGATGAGCCCGTTCCATGCCTGGGTTCTGCTGAGCGGGTTGCAGACGCTCGATCTGCGGGTGCGCGCGCAGGCGGCCAACGCGGCCGCCGTGGCCAGCGCCGTGGCCGGTCATGAGAAACTCGCCCGCACCGTCTATCCCGGCCTGATGGATCATCCCCAACATGCATTGGCGATGGAGCAGATGGGCTCGGGCGGCACGATGCTCGCGCTCGATCTGAAGGGCGGCAAGGAGGCGGCGTTCCGCTTCCTCAACGCGCTGCAGATCGTGTCGATCTCGAACAACCTCGGCGATGCGAAATCCATCGCGACCCATCCGGCGACGACGACCCACAAGAACCTGTCGGAAGAGGAGCGGGCGGCGATCGCGATCACCCCCGGTCTGATCCGCATCTCGATGGGGATCGAGGACGGGGGCGACCTGATCGCCGACATCAAGGGGGCGCTCGACGCGGCCTGAACGGGGTGAACCGATTGCCGCGAACCGGCGTATTGTCTTGGACATCGCCCTCAAAAACCCCATATCTGGCGGGACCGGGCGCACCGGAGGACAGGATATGAACGTGCAAGGCAGGATCGAGACCCCCGACAATGACGACGCGCGCGCCGCGCTCGACGTGCTGCGCGCATGGGCGGCAAAGGCCGACCCGGTCGAGGTCGCACAGCTGGATCCGGCGATCGCGCGGCTGCTGCCGGGCCACGCGGTCTCGAACTATCCCGATCTGAGCCGCGACTATGACGCGGCTTTCGAGGCGGACGAGACCTACAAGGCGACGATGCCCGACCTGCAGAACGGCCCGTCCTCGCTGATCGTGGGCGCCCATACCCGGATCGAACATGTCGGCATCTCGAATTTCCGCCTGCCGGTGCGCTTCCATACCCGCGACAATGGCGATCTGACGCTGGAGGCCTCGGTCACCGGGACGGTCAGCCTCGAAGCGGAGAAGAAGGGCATCAATATGTCCCGCGTGATGCGCAGCTTCTACGTCCATGCGGAGAAGACCTTCTCCTTCGAGGTGATGGAAGCCGCGCTCGACGACTACATGGATGATCTCGAGAGCTTCGACGCCCGTCTGATGATGCGGGTCTCCTTCCCGGTGAAGCGGCCCTCGCTGCGCTCCGGGTTGGAAGGCTGGCAGTATTACGATATCGCGTTGGAACTGATCGAGACGGCCGGGGTGCGCACCAAGGTGATCCACCTCGACTACGTTTATTCCTCCACTTGCCCATGCTCGCTGGAGCTGTCCGAACATGCCCGCGCCAGCCGCGGCCAGCTGGCGACGCCCCATTCGCAGCGCTCCGTCGCGCGGATCTCGGCAGTGGTCGAGCCCGGCGAGGTGCTGTGGTTCGAGGATATGATCGATCTCGCCCGCGCCGCGGTGCCGACCGAGACGCAGGTCATGGTCAAGCGCGAGGACGAACAGGCCTTCGCCGAACTGAACGCCGCCAACCCGATCTTCGTCGAGGATGCCGTGCGCGCCTTCGCCGAGCGCCTTCTGGCGGATGCCCGTATCGGCGATTTCCGCATCGTGGCCAGCCATCAAGAAAGCCTGCACAGCCATGACGCCGTGGCCATGCTGACCGAGGGCGAGACCTTCGCATCGGCCAGCGTCGATCCGAAGCTGTTCGCCACGCTGATCCATCAGGGCTGAGCCCGGGTAGGAGCTGTCTCCGCCGCGTTGATGCGCGTTGTAGGCGGTGACGGGGCTCTGCCCCCGTCCTGCGGGCCCCCGGGATATTTTCGCAAGAGCGAAGACGGGCGCTGAAGCTTACGTTAGGCGAACAGATGCCGAACATGCCCCTTTCCCTCTGAAGGCCGAACCGCTAGATTGCCTCCCATGAATTGGGCTGATGACGACGATCCGTATGAAGGGGCTGCGAGCCTGTCGCAACGTGCCATGGCGGGCGCCATGCAAGCGCGGAGCGCGCCGTATCTCGAGAAACTGAACCCCCAGCAGCGCCAGGCCGTCGAGACGCTCGACGGGCCGGTCTTGATGCTGGCAGGCGCGGGCACGGGCAAGACCTCGGCGCTGACCGCACGGATCGCGCATCTGATCCACACCGGCCGCGCGCGCCCGAACGAGGTGTTGGCAGTCACCTTCACCAACAAGGCCGCGCGCGAGATGAAAGAGCGCGTGGGGCGCCACTTGGGCGGTGCGATCGAGGGGATGCCGTGGCTTGGCACCTTCCACTCGGTCTGCGTGAAGCTGTTGCGCCGCCACGCCGAACTTGTGGGGCTCAAGTCGAATTTCACCATTCTCGACACCGACGACCAGATCCGGCTGCTCAAGCAGCTGATCGTGGCGGCGAATATGGACGAGAAGCGCTGGCCCGCACGGCAATTGGCTGGGCTCATCGACGGTTGGAAGAACAAGGCGCTGACGCCCGAAAAGGTCTCGGGCCGCGAGACGGCGGCTTTCGACAATCGCGGGTCCGAGCTTTACGCCGCCTATCAGGCGCGGCTGAAGACGCTCAACGCGGTCGATTTCGGCGATCTGCTGCTGCACATGGTCACGATCTTCCAGACCCACGGGGATGTGCTTGCGCAATATCAGCGCTGGTTCAAATACATCCTCGTCGACGAGTATCAGGATACCAACGTCGCGCAATATCTGTGGCTGCGGCTTCTCGCGCAGGGCCACAAGAACATCTGCTGCGTGGGCGATGACGACCAGTCGATCTATGGCTGGCGTGGCGCCGAGGTCGGCAACATTCTGAAATTCGAGAAGGATTTTCCCGGCGCCGCGGTGATCCGGCTGGAGCAGAATTACCGCTCGACCGCGCATATCCTCTCCGCCGCCTCAGGGCTGATCACGGCCAATGAGGGCCGTCTGGGCAAGGAACTGTGGACCGAGGCCGAGGGCGGCGAGAAGGTGCGCCTGATCGGTCATTGGGACGGCGAGGAAGAGGCCCGCTGGATCGGCGAAGAGGTCGAGGCGATCCAGCGCGGGACCCGCGGCAATCCGCCGATCAGCTTGAATTCACAGGCGATTCTTGTGCGCGCCTCGCATCAGATGCGCGCCTTCGAGGACCGGTTCCTGACCATCGGTCTGCCTTATCGCGTCATCGGCGGGCCGCGCTTCTACGAGCGGCTCGAGATCCGCGACGCGATGGCCTATTTCCGCCTCGTGACCTCGCCCGATGACGATCTGGCTTTCGAGCGGATCATCAACACCCCCAAGCGCGGCCTTGGCGACAAGGCGCAGCAGCGCATTCAGGTCGCCGCGCGCGAGAACGGGCTGAGCCTTCTGGACGGCGCGCGGCTCTTGGTGGCCGAAGGCGCGCTGTCGGGCAAGGCGGGTGGGCAGCTGCGGCTCTTCGTCGAGAATGTCGCGCGCTGGCATGAGGAGGTCGTGCAGGCCTCGCCCGCGACGGCGGTGACGCGGGCCGAGGATGACGACCTGCTGATCGAGCCCGCCGAGGATGGCGTGGCGCCCGCAAATGACCTCAGCCATGTGCGTCTGGCCGAACGGATCTTGGAAGAGTCCGGCTATGTCGAGATGTGGCAGAACGACAAGACGCCGGAAGCGCCGGGGCGGCTCGAGAACCTCAAGGAACTCGTCAAGGCTCTGGAGCAGTTCGACAATCTGCAGGGCTTCCTCGAACACGTCGCGCTGATCATGGACAACGACAAGGCCGAGACCGAGGAGAAGGTCTCGATCATGACGCTGCACGCGGCCAAGGGGCTGGAATTTCCCGTGGTCTTCCTGCCGGGTTGGGAGGATGGGCTGTTCCCCTCGCAGCGCTCGATGGATGAAAGCGGGTTGAAGGGGCTCGAGGAAGAGCGGCGTCTGGCCTATGTCGGCATCACCCGCGCCGAGGAGCTGTGCACGATTTCCTTCGCAGGCAACCGCCGCGTCTATGGCCAATGGCAAAGCCAGATGCCCTCGCGCTTCATCGACGAATTGCCGCCCGCCCATATCGACGTGCTGACGCCTCCGGGCCTCTATGGCGGCGGTATGAACGGGGGCGGCTTTGGCGGCTCCTCCGCGATGGAAGACCGCGTCTCGCGCGCCGATGTCTACAACTCGCCGGGCTGGCGGCGGCTGCAAAACGCTCAATCGCGTGGGACCGGCCAGCCGCGCGAGGCGCGCCATATGGTGATCGACGCCAAGGGCGAGAGCGATTACGAGATCGGCGACCGGGTCTTCCACAAGAAGTTCGGCTATGGCGAGGTGATGGGCTCGGAAGGCGACAAGCTCGTCGTGGAATTCGACAAGGCGGGCGAGAAGCGTCTGCTGTCGAGCTTCGTCGTGCCCGCCGCCGATGCCGACGACGTGCCGTTTTAACCCTTCTCCCTTCGCCTTGGCGCAAATATCCCGGGGTGAGGCCGTCAGGCCGAGGGGGCAGCGCCCCCTGCCCCGTCGCGATCCGCGTGGCGCTGTGGCAGATTTGCCCGGTATTCCGATGCATGCCGTCAAACGCTTGATCAGCGGGGAATTTCGCCGCAGCTAGAGGGTAACACCCGCGTGAGCGAGACTTGAGAGATGACCGCCGATCCAAAGCCCCACCTGCCCGACCATCCCCAGCGCTATGCGCTCGTGAACGAATTGCACGCCCGCCCCTATCCGAAACTGGGCGTGCCGGGACATGCGGTCTATGTCGCCTTCAAGGAGCCGCGCGATGCGGCCAATCGCGACCGCAGCAAGGATCACGATCACCTCGTCGATCTTCTGACGCGCAACGGGGCGGCGCAGCCACAGGCGGGGATCACCCATTACGGCGGCAAGATCGGGCGCCACGAGGTGAAATGGGAGAGCCATACCGAATTCACCACCTATCTCGCTTTCGGCAAGGGCGTGTCGTCGCGCGCCTTCGATCCGGCGGAGACCGAGATCTACCCCGATAGCTGGATCGATGCGGCGCCCGGCGGGCGGATCGCGGCGGTGCAGATCCGCATCGAGGAGCTGCCCGAGAACCCCGACGACATCTCGCCGCTGCTGGAGCAATGGTTCGTCACCGAAAGCCTCGTCTGCACCTGGGTGCTCGACGGGGCGGCGGTGGTCGCGGGGGATTTCCGGATCGACCCGAACGGGCAGATGCGCTTTGCCGTCTTCGCGCGGCCCGGCACCGGGCCGGGACGGATCGGGCGCACGGTGCAGCGGCTTTGCGAGCTGGAAACCTATCGCGCGATGTCGATGCTGGGGCTGGCGCGGGCGCGCGATCTGTCGAAGCGGCTCAATGCGCTCGACCCGCGCCTGACCGAGATCGTGGACGGGATGGGCAATGACGCCAATTCCGCCGAAGAGACACTGCACGACCTGCTGGAAATCTCCGCCGAGCTGGAGAGCCTCGCGGTGCAGCATTCCTTCCGCTTCTCTGCGACCGGAGCCTATGAGGCGATCGTGCGCGAGCGGGTGGAGGCCCTGCGCGAGAGCCGCTTCGAGGGGCGACAGAAGCTCAGCGAGTTCATGGCTCGTCGCTACGATCCGGCGGTGCGCACGGTCAAATCGGCCGAAACGCGGCTGCGCCAGATGGTGACGCGGGCGGCGCGCGCGGGCGAACTGCTACGCACGCGGGTCGACGTGGAACGCTCGGCGCAGAACCAGAAAGTGCTGGAAAGCATGGATCGCCGCTCGGACCTGCAGCTACGCCTGCAGCACACGGTCGAGGGGTTGTCGGTGGTCGCGATCAGCTATTACGCGATCTCGGTCGCGGGCTACCTCGCCTATCCGCTCTCGAAGAAGATCGGGCTGAGCAAAGAGCTGATGATGGCGGGGCTGACGCCGATCGTGATCCTCGCGGTCTGGCTGATGATCCGGCGCATCCGCAAGGGGATGGGCGGTCACTGATCGGCGATGAGGGGCTTTGCCTCGGCCCGCGCGGCTGACAGCGCCGCAGCGGGGCGAAGTTCGATCATCAGCCCGCGCTTGCCGCCGTTCAGGATGATCGTCTCGTAGCCGAGCGCGCTCTGCTCGAACGCCACCGGGCTTGCGCGTTTCTGGCCGAAGGGGCTGATGCCGCCGGTGCGAAACCCGGTCAGCTTCTCGGCCTTGGCGGGCTCCAACATCTTCGCGGATTTGCCCCCAAAAGCTGCGGCCACCTTCTTCATCGACAGCGTCGCATCAGACGGGATCACCGCGCAGGCGGGCTTGCCATCCACCTCGACCATCAGGGTCTTGAGAACCCGCGAAGGCTCCACTCCGAGCGCACCGGCCGCATGGAGGCCGATCTTATCTTGACCGGCCTCATAAGCATATTCGTGCAGTTCGAAGGCGAGCTTGGCGCGGGTCAGCGCCTGTGTCGCCGGGGTGGCATGACCCATCGGCCCTCTCAGAAATCGGCGGTGGCGGGGTCCGGCCCAATCCGGCCTTCCGCGCTGTCGATATCCTTGATCTGCGCCATCTCATCCTCGGTCAACTCGAAATCGAACACGTCGATATTCTCGCGCATCCGCTCGTGATTGGCGGATTTCGGGATCGTCACGCAACCTAGCTGCACCTGCCAGCGCAGGATCACCTGCGCCACCGATTTGCCATGGCGCGCCGCGATCTCTGTGAGGATCGGGTTCGCGAGCGCCTCGCCCTGCCCCAGGGGCGACCAGCATTCGGTCGTGATGCCGAGCTTTTCATGCACCTCGCGCTGCGCGGCCTGCTGGAAGCGCGGATGCAGTTCGATCTGGTTGATCGCGGGCGCCTCACCGGTCTCTTCGATCAGCCGCTCGAGATGGTCGGGCAGGAAGTTCGACACACCGATCGCGCGGATGCGGCCCGCGTCGCGCAGCTCGATCAGCGCTTTCCACGCCTCGACATATTTGTCCTTCGCAGGCATCGGCCAGTGGATCAGGTAGAGGTCGAGATAATCGAAGCCCAGCTTGCCCATCGTCTCGTCGAAGGCGCGCTTGGTCTCGTCATAGCCCTGCCGGTCGTTCCAGAGCTTCGAGGTCACGAAGATGTCTTCGCGCGCCACACCGCTTTGCGCGATGCCGCGGCCCACGCCCGCCTCGTTGCCATAGGCGGCGGCGGTGTCGATATGGCGATAGCCCGCGTCGAGGGCGTTTTCGATGATGGCGGGCGCATCGGCATCGTCCATTTTCCAGACGCCGAGGCCAAGCTGCGGAATCTTGATGCCATCATTGAGGGTGAGGGTCGGAACGCTCATGGTCGATCTCCTGTCTGCCTGTTGGGTTGGACAACAGCTTAGGGCGGCGCGGCGTTCCGGAAAGGCGCTCACGGGGTAGTGAAAAGCCCCAGAGATTGGCCCGGGGCCGGCGCCCCCCCCCCGGGCCGTGCGCCCTTATTCCCCGCGCGGGAAACGTTTGTTCTCTTCCAGCACGTTAAGGTCCATGTGATTGCGCATATAGGCCTCGGAGGCCTTCTTGAGCGGCTGGTAATCCCACGGGTACTGGCCGCCCTGGCTGAGCGCCTCGTAGACGACCCAGCGGCGCGCCTGACTGGCCCGGACCTCCGCGTCGAAACGATCCAGATCCCAGCGCTGAGCCGCCTCGGCCTTCAGCGCGGCATAGGCCTCGGCATGGGCGGGGTCGTCTGCGAGGTTGGTCAACTCATGCGGGTCGGCCTCGACATCGAAGAGCTGATCGGGATCGAGATTGCACAGGTTCAGCTTGTAGCGCCCTTTGCGCAGGCTCACGAGCGGCGCGTAAGACGCCTCGGCGGCATATTCCATCGCCACCGCCTCTTTGCGGGGCTCGCGCTTGGCTTGCGGCAGCAGGGTCTGCCCGTCGATCCAGGGCGCGATCTCGTCGAGCGAGATGCCCGCCAGATCGCAGAGCGTCGGCGTGACGTCGATCGTCGAAACCGGATCGGAGACCAGCCCCGGCTCCAGCCCCGGTGCCGAGATCATCAGCGGCACGCGCGCCGAGCCCTCGTAGAAGCTCATCTTGAACCACAGCCCCCGCGCGCCCAGCATGTCGCCGTGATCGGAGACGAAGAGGATCGTGGCCTCCTGCCGGGTGTCTTCGAGCACCTGCAGCAGCTCGCCGATCTTGTCGTCGAGATAGGACAGGTTCGCGAAATAGGCGCGGCGCGAACGGCGGATATCTTCGGTGGTGATGTCGAACTCGCGCCAGTCATTGGCGTCGAAAATCCGCTTCGAGTGGTTGTCCTGTTCCTCATAGGGGATCGTGCCGACCTCGGGCTCGAGATGGTCGCAATCCTCGTAGAGATCCCAGTATTTCTTGCGCGCGACGTAGGGGTCGTGCGGATGGGTGAAGCTGACGGTCAGCATCCACGGCCGCGCATCGTTGCCGCGCGCCAGATCGTAGAGCTTCATCTTCGCCTCATGGGCGACATTGTCGTCATATTCCATCTGGTTGGAAATCTCGGCTACCCCTGCCCCGGTCACCGAGCCCATATTGTGATACCACCAGTCGATCCGCTCGCCGGGCTTGCGGTAATCCGGGGTCCAGCCGAAATCGGCGGGGTAGATATCGGTGGTCAGTCGCTCTTCGAACCCGTGAAGCTGATCGGGGCCCACGAAATGCATCTTGCCCGAGAGGCAGGTCTGGTAGCCCGCGCGGCGCAAGTGGTGGGCATAGGTCGGAATGTCCGAGCGGAACTCGGCCGCGTTGTCATAGACGCCCGTGGTCGAGGGAAGCTGGCCCGACATGAAGGCCGCCCGTCCCGGCGCACACAAGGGCGAGCCGGTATAGGCGTTCTCGAACCGCACGGAACGCTCGGCCAGCTTGCGCAGATTGGGCGTGTGCAGCCACTCCGCCGGACCATCGGGAAAGAGCGTCCCGTTGAGCTGGTCGACCATCAGGATCAGGATGTTCGGGCGCGGCTTGCTGTCGTCCTTGGCGGCGGTTTCGAGGTCAGGCATTGCAGCGCGCTCCTTTTATTGATCCACGGGTCAATAACCCCTGTAGCGATCCGGAGCGGGGGAACGCAAGGGCAAGCAGGTCACGCGGAAGTGGCTCGCGCCGGGTCAGGCGGCCGCGATGATCCGGGCCTCATGGCGTTTCAGGCTCGGCCGCGCGGCGAGATAGCTTTCGACTTCGCCGTCCAGTTCCGGGAAGAGCGCAAGCAATTCGGCCCGTTGCGCCTGATCCATATCGTTCATCGTCGCCTGCCCCGGCTGGAAGCTTTCGGTCCAGAGCCCGTCGGAGAAAACGATCTCGTGATTATCGAACATCACGTGGATATAGGTGACCGCCTCGGCCTCTTCGTCGATCTCGATCCCCGGCAACCCGACAAGATGGCGCGCGGCGGCCAGCACCTCCGGCTCGCCCGCGATCAGTTGCGCGCGCGGCCCGGTCAGCAGGATGCGGTGCTGCGGCGAGACGCGCATCTCGCGCTCGGGCTGGTTCGCGCCCAGCGCGCCCGGTGCGATCTTGATGGAGCGGAATTCCGGCTTCGCCAGCAGTTCCGCCGCGCTGAGCGCACGGGTGCCAATCCAGCGGATGACCTGAAAGCCGCTGTCGCGAGTCAGAATGCGATCGCCGACCTGCAGGCTTTCGACCGCGCGGGCGCCGCTATGCGTCGCGATCAAGGTGCCCGGCGTGAAGCAGGGGATGACCTTTTCGATATTCGAGAAGTTGACCGTGCCGACGACCGCGCCATTGCCGTCATAGAAATCGATCGTGCCGTTTTCCGGGTTCGCCGCGTCACGATGCACGGCGACATTGTCCCAGCCCCAGTCGCTGAGGTCGATGATGTCGAAATCGTCGCCCGTCTCCGAGCCGTCGATCGTGTCGCCGGGGACGAGGTCGATGAACCTGTCGGCATCCGCGCCGCCGACGAGAGTGTCGCCGCCGCCGCCGCCGCCCGAGAGCGTATCATTGCCCGCGCCGCCGTCGAGTTGGTCGCTCCCGGCCCCGCCCTGCAGGACGTCGTTCCCGTCGCCACCGAAGAGCGTATCATCGCCGGTGCCGCCAACGAGGCTGTCATTGCCTTCGTCGCCGTAAAGCGAGTCGTTTCCCGATCCGCCCAGCACGGTGTCGTTGCCGGTGCCGCCGTAGAGGATGTCATCCGCGCCCGCGCCGTCGATATAGTCGTCGCCGCCATTGCCGTAGAAGACGTTGGTGTAGCCATCCGTCGGGTCCGAGGAGGCGCCGTCGAAGCCGATCAGCGTGTCGTTGCCTGCCGAGCCGTAAATCCCGTCGACGCCGCTGAGCGTATCGCCCGTCGCATCGCCGCCCGTGGCCGTTCCCGCGCCGAGGTTGATGTTCACCGCGCTCGCGGAATCGGAATAGTCGACATAGTCCATGCCGGTTCCGCCCGACAGGATATCGCCGCCCGCGCCGCCATGCAGCGTGTCGTTGCCCGTGCCGCCGTCGAGCGTATCGGTCCCCGCCCCGCCATCGAGCGAGTCGTTGCCCGCGCCGCCGATCAGCCGGTCATTCCCGAGACCGCCGATCAGAGTGTCGTTCCCGATCCCGCCATCGAGCCAGTCATTATCCGCGCCGCCATCGAGGGAATCGTTGCCGTCGTTCCCGGTGAGCGTGTCGTTCCCGCTGCCACCGAGGAGCGTGTCATTGCCGGTTCCGCCGATCAGCGAGTCGTTGCCCGACCCGCCTTCGATCGAATCGTCGCCCGTGCCGCCATCGACCGTGTCGTTGCCGAGCCCGGCCAGCACGGTATCGTTGCCGCCATAGGCCCGGATGTAGTCGTCGTTGCCGCTGCTGCCCGCGAGCCCCGCATCGTTATTGTCTACGCGGTCGGAGCCATTCGCGATCGGTTCGACGTAGTTCACGTCAATGCGGTCCGCCCCGTCGGTGCCGTCGACATAGCCATCGTCGAAGCCGGTAACGTAGCGATCCTGCGCGAGATTGGTGTTTTGATAGCTCACCGCTGAGCCGATGATCATCGACTGGATCGGTTTGGCCTCATAGGCCGCCGTGGTTGCATTATTCGACAGTTCCGGCGCGAGGAACACTTCGCCCGTCGTGGTCTGCACGAGGACCGATTGCACATTCGCCGTGGTGCCGTCGGTGTAGGTGATCGTCGTGTTGTAGACCACCAGACCGTCATAGGTGAAATCGCGAACGCCCTGACCGTCACCGATATCGGTCCGGATCGTGTCGTTGGACGTGTTGTTATTGGTGTCGAGAACGCCACTCGAGCCGCCATTGTCGATCAGCGTTGCTTCGGTGATGTGGCTGAACAGCGGATCGGTGGAGGACCCGGCGGAGGCGTTCTGGAGAAGGTTGTAATTCTCCATGCTCGAATTTCCCTCTTGGGAATCCAAGTAGTAGATATTGCCGTTCGCGTCCTCGGCGACGCCGAGATATATCCAGTTGAACGTCGTGGCCATGTCGCCGCTGCTTTACCTTGTTACTGCCGGACAGGCCCGCGAGGGACCGGTCTCCGACTTTCGAAGACTGTGCAAAAATATCGGGGCCTATGACGTGGCTGCTCGATTTTTATAGTTACTGACACTCTAACAAGGCCCTCATTTGGCGCGGGTTCGTGATCGTCTCACGGCGCAAATTGGGCGAAATGGGGGCTTTCCGGGCGAGGCGACACGCATAGGGAGAGTCGTGGCAACACGGCCACGAAGCTGCGGAAATTTCGGCGGAAAACTGGTAGGCCCGGCAGGACTTGAACCCGCAACCAAGGCGTTATGAGCGCCCTGCTCTAACCAATTGAGCTACAGGCCCACCATTGCGTATTCCTCTAGTCAGGCCGCACGCGCGCGTCAAGAAAGCGCGCGCACCCATCCCCTTCGACGTTGCGGGGCGCGTGCGGTTACGCTAGGGCTTCGGCCAAGAGTTTACTTGCCGGAGTGCGCCGCGATGACCGAGAAAAAACAGGGCCTCACCTATGCCGATGCGGGCGTCGATATCGACGCGGGCAATGCGTTGGTGGACCGGATCAAACCCGCAGCCAAGCGCACGCAGCGCTCGGGCACGATGTCGGGTCTGGGCGGCTTCGGCGCGCTGTTCGATCTGAAGGCGGCCGGTTACAACGATCCGATCCTCGTCGGCGCGACCGATGGCGTGGGCACCAAGCTGCGCATCGCGATCGACACCGGCAATGTCGACACGATCGGCATCGACCTCGTGGCGATGTGCGTCAACGATCTGGTCTGCCAAGGTGCAGAGCCGCTGTTTTTCCTCGATTATTTCGCGACCGGCAAGCTCGAGCTCGATCAGGCCGCGCGCATCATCGAGGGCATCGCGGAAGGCTGTGCGCAATCGGGCTGCGCACTGATCGGCGGCGAGACGGCGGAAATGCCGGGCATGTATTCCAAGGGCGATTTCGACCTCGCGGGCTTCGCGGTCGGCGCGATGGAACGGGGCACCGACCTGCCCGCAGGCGTGGCCGAGGGTGACGTGCTTCTGGGCCTCGGCTCGAACGGCGTGCATTCCAACGGCTATTCCTTCGTGCGCAAGGTGGTCGAGATATCCGGCCTTGGCTGGGACGCGGACTGCCCCTTCGATGAGGGCTCGCTTGGCGAGGCGCTGCTGGCGCCCACCCGGCTTTACGTCAAACAATGCCTGGCTGCGGTGCGCGCAGGCGGCGTTCATGCGCTGGCCCATATCACCGGCGGCGGCCTGACCGAGAACCTGCCGCGCGTTCTGCCCGAGGGTATGGGCGCGACCATCGACCTCGACGCGTGGGAGCTGCCCGGCGTATTCCGCTGGCTGGCCGAGACCGCTTCGATGGAAGAGCGCGAACTGCTGAAAACCTTCAATTGCGGCATCGGCATGATCGTCGTCGTCGCGGCGGACAAGGCCGACGAGGTCGCCGCCCTGCTCGCAGGCGAAGGCGAGAGCGTCACCCGCATCGGCACCGTCACCGCCAATGAGGGCATCGCCTACGAGGGCGCGCTGCTGTGATCCGTGTCGCGATCCTGATCTCGGGCGGCGGCTCGAACATGGTCCGACTGGTCGAGAGCATGGCAGAGGACCACCCTGCCCGCCCGGTGCTCGTCGCATCGAACGACGCACGGGCGTCGGGGCTGGAGAAGGCCGCGCGGATGGGCGTACCGACCGCCGCCATCGACCACCGCCCCTATGGCAAGGATCGCGCCGCGTTCGAGGCCGAGCTGCTGAAACCGATCCTCGCCGCTAAGCCCGATATCCTCTGCCTCGCGGGCTTCATGCGGGTGCTGACGCCGGAATTCGTGGCGCAGTTCGAGGGTCGGATGCTCAATATCCACCCCTCGCTCTTGCCGAAATATCCCGGGCTGCACACCCATAAGCGCGCGATCGAGGCGGGCGATGCGGTCGCGGGCTGCACCGTGCATGAGGTGACGCCGGTGCTTGATGACGGGCCGATTCTCGGTCAGGCGCGCGTTCCGATCGAGCCGGACGACACGCCCGACGATCTGGCCGCCCGCGTGCTGGTGCAGGAACATCGCCTCTATCCGGCGGTGCTGCGCCGGTTCGCCGAGGGCGACCGCACGCCGGTCTTTCTGTAAGCGCCCATTTGTAAGCACGCTCACGCCGAAATGCGCCGCATCCGCTTGCGAGCGGCCGTCGCTTCGCGCATGACTGACACATGGACACGACCCCGGATACGGCCCCGCGCGGGCGCATGATCGCCCCCGACCTGATCCGGGCCGTGGCGCTGATCGGCATGGCGATCTTCCACCTGACCTACGATCTCGAGAATTTCGGCTTTGTGCCGCGTGGCACGGTGTTTCACCCCGCCTTCCTCGATTTCGCCCGCGTGGTAGCCAGCACCTTCATCTTCATGGCCGGCGCCAGCCTCGTGCTCGCCCATCGCCACGGCTTCCGCACCGCCCCGTTCTGGAAGCGGATCGGCAAGGTGGTGGTTGCCGCCGGGCTGGTGAGTGCCGCGACCTATGTGATGATGCCGGAATACTTCATCTATTACGGCATCCTGCATTCCATCGCCGTCAGTTCGCTGATCGGTGCCGCACTTCTGTTCCTGCCGTGGATCTTGCTGGCAGCACTCGGCGTGATCGCGGTCTGGGTGCATCTGAACTACGCCTTCGAGATCTTCAATCACCCGTGGCTGTGGTGGCTGGGGCTCTCGACGAAGTGGCGACCCTCGATGGATTTCGAGCCGGTCTTCCCGTGGATCGGGCCGTTCCTGATCGGCATGGGCGCGGCGAAACTGCTCGACCGTCTGGGCTATTGGAAACGGGCCGCGCGCTACCAGCCGGATCAGACACGCGGTGTGATGAAAGTCGCGCTGTTCGCAGGCCGTCACACCCTGCCGATCTACCTGATCCACCAGCCCATCCTCTACGGGCTGACCTGGGCCGCGTTCCTCCTTCAGCACTGAAACTGGCGCTTCTGCCACGCAAACCGGGCCGTAACACGCGCCGCCCTTCCCTTTTGCCCCATGAAGGTCTAGGGAATTTGCACCTGCGCGGGATGAGCCCGCACCGAATTGAAAGCGCGATATGCAGACCATCACCACGACCGAGGCCCTCGCGGCCTTCTGCGAAAAGGCCAAGCAAGAGCCCTACGTCACCGTCGACACCGAATTCCTGCGCGAGCGGACCTACTGGTCCAAGCTGTGCCTCGTGCAGATGGCGCTCCCCAATCATGGCGAGACCGAAGGCGAGGCCGTTCTGGTCGACCCGCTGTCCGACGATCTCTCGCTCGAGCCGCTCTACGATCTTTACCGCCACAAGGAGACCGTGAAGGTCTTCCACGCCGCGCGGCAGGATCTGGAGATTTTCTACACCGACGCGCAGGTCTTCCCCGATCCGCTGTTCGATACGCAGATCGCCGCGATGGTCTGCGGCTTCGGCGAGCAGGTGGGCTACGAGACGCTGGTGCGCAAGATCGCCAAGCAGTCGCTCGACAAATCCTCGCGTTTCACCGACTGGTCGCGCCGTCCGCTGACCGAGGCGCAGAAGAAATACGCGATCGCCGATGTGACCCATCTGCGCGTGATCTACGAATTCCTCGACGAACAGCTGAAGAAAACCGGCCGCGATGCCTGGGTCGAAGAGGAAGAGGCGGTTCTGCTGAACCCCGAGACCTATATCAACCGCCCCGAAGAGGCATGGAAGCGCGTGAAGACGCGGACCAATTCGGGCCGTTTCCTCGCCATCGTGCGCGAGCTGGCGCAGTTCCGCGAAGGTTACGCCCAAAACCGCAACATCCCGCGGAGCCGTATCTTCAAGGATGACGCGCTGCTGGAGCTGGCCTCGACCAAGCCCTCTTCGATCGAAGAGCTGGGCAAGTCGCGACTGCTGCTGCGCGAAGCTCGCAAGGGCGAGATCGCAGAGGGCATCCTGACGGCGGTCCGCGAAGGGCTTGAGATGCCCAACGAGAAGCTGCCCCGCCCCGATAACCAGGCCCAGCAATTGCAGGTCGACACCGCGCTCGGCGATCTGCTGCGGGTGCTGCTGAAGGCGAAATCGCAGCAGGCAGGCGTCGCCGCGAAGCTGATCGCGACATCCTCCGATCTGGATCGCATCGCCGCCGGCAAGCGCGACGTGGCCGCCCTGCAGGGCTGGCGCGCGGAGGTCTTCGGCACTGACGCGCTGCGTCTGGCTAAGGGCGAAGTGGCTTTGACCGCCGATAGCGGCGCGGTGAAGCTGATCGACGTGTAAGGACACCAGAGGGCTGCGCCTGACCGCCGGGTGGGCGCCCCCTTCTTTGGTGGTCTTCGCTTTATCCCTGAAAGTTTCGGAGGCTTTCAGTGCGCGCGCTGACACCCCACAAGCGCCCGCCCGAGGGGGCGGTCGGGCGCTGCCCGGGCCGCTGTCGCGGCTGATCCGGGCAAGACGACAAGAAAAAGGCCCGGGTCGCCCCGAGCCTCATCTCAATCAACTGAAGTGACGATCAGCGCGCGACGGACCGCGCGTTGGAAACGCCCTGCACCACGATCTTGCGCACGCCCTGCAGCTTGTAAGTGCTCAGGAACGCAGCCGCCGAAACCTCGCGCGACTGCGGGGTCATCACCCGGCGCGCATCGGGGCTGTCGGCGGGCGGCGGCGAAACCATGAAGACATAGGTCACCGTGCCGTTCTCATCCGGCGCACCGCCATTCAGCGGGACCAGATCGGTATCCCAATAGCCTTGCGTCGGCGGCAGGCCCATCGCGGTGATAATCGCACCCGAGGGGATCTTCTCGACCGAGAGCGAGGAAACCTGCGACACCTGCTGCTGGTTCGGCTTGCCGACCTTCACGGGGTAGCCGCCGCGCGGCGCGAGTGTTTCCACCGGTGCAGCCGTGTCGCGCCCGAACCAGTTGAACGGGTTGAGCTTGCTGTCACGGATTGTGCCGCAGCCTGCGGTGGTGAGCGTCAGGGCAAGTGCCGCGATCAGGGCTTTGTTCATGATGGCTCCGATACTGTCCCGGGTCTGGACCCGGATTTGTGGTAGCCCATTGTAGCGCTTTTGAAAAGCCGCGTCTGGACCCTCGGGCGCGAACCCGTTACCCAATAGGCAATTCCCTGTCCGTAGGAGCGAGTAACCATGGCGCGCGAAGCCTTTGAAGAGATTGCCGAGACCTTCGAATTTCTCGACGATTGGGAGGACCGCTACCGTCACGTGATCGAGCTGGGCCGCGAATTGCCGCCCCTGGACGACGCGGTAAAGGTGCCTGCGACCAAGGTGGAGGGCTGTGCGAGCCAGGTCTGGCTGCTGCCCCGGATCGAGGGCGAGGGCCCGCAGGCGACCTTCGACTTTCAGGGCGATAGCGACGCGATGATCGTGCAGGGCCTGATCGCGATCCTGCATGCGCTTTACTCCGGCCTGACGGTTGAAGACGTCCTGAAGGTGGACGCGCCCACCGAGCTGGGCCGTCTGGGCCTGAACGACCACCTGTCGGCGCAGCGCTCGAACGGGTTGCGCGCGATGGTGGAACGGATTCGCAAGCTGGCCGGTGAGGCTGCGGGGGCGTAAGGCCCCAGGTTTTCTACTTCACGACAGAGGGACGCGCCCGAGCCTCGGGTGGGCGCGTTGCAACGGATGTGGCTGGGCGGTTTATCTCGCAAGCCCGCACGACCTCCATGCCCGCGCCGACATCGCCAATGCGCCCTCCCGGGGGGAGGGTCGGGCGCGGCCCGGGGCTAGTCGCCCCGAGCCACCCTCACAAACGAAAACGGCCGGTCCACCGACCGGCCGTTTCCAAATTCCCTGCCCTGCCGATCAGTCGATCAGCGGCAGCAGCTGGTTCACCGAGTCCTTGGCGTCGCCATAAAACATCCGGGTGTTCTCTTTGTAGAACAGCGGGTTCTCGATGCCCGAATAACCGGTGCCCTGACCGCGCTTCGAGACGAAGACCTGCTTGGCCCTCCACACTTCCAGAACCGGCATGCCAGCGATCGGCGAGTTCGGATCTTCCTGTGCCGCGGGGTTCACGATGTCGTTCGAGCCGATGACGATCACCACATCGGTGTCGGGGAAGTCCTCGTTGATCTCGTCCATTTCCAGAACGATGTCGTAAGGCACTTTCGCCTCGGCCAGCAGCACGTTCATGTGGCCCGGCAGACGACCCGCGACCGGGTGGATCGCGAAGCGGACGTCCTTGCCCTGAGAGCGCAGCTTGCGGGTCAGTTCCGACACGGCCTGCTGAGCCTGTGCCACTGCCATGCCGTAGCCCGGCACGATGATCACGCTATCTGCGTCGCGCAGAGCGGAGGCCACGCCGTCGGCGTCGATCGCGATCTGCTCGCCCTCGACTTCCATCGCGGGACCGGAGGTACCGCCGAAGCCGCCGAGGATAACGCTGATGAACGAGCGGTTCATCGCCTTACACATGATGTAGGACAGGATCGCACCCGAGGAGCCGACCAGCGCGCCGACCACGATCAGAAGATCGTTGCCCAGCGAGAAGCCGATCGCCGCCGCGGCCCAGCCCGAATAGGAGTTCAGCATCGACACCACGACAGGCATATCGGCGCCGCCGATACCCATGATCAGGTGGTAACCGATGAAGAAGGCCAGAAGCGTCATCGCGATGAGCGCCCAAGCGCCCGCGCCGTTGATGAACAGGATCAGCAGGATCACCGAGAGGATCGCGGCGCCTGCGTTGAGCATATGCCCGCCCGGCAGCTTGGTGGCCTTCGAGGTCACCTTGCCCGCGAGCTTGCCGAAGGCCACGACCGACCCGGTGAAGGTCACCGCCCCGATGAACACGCCGAGGAACAGCTCGACGCGCAGGATCGACAGCTCGACCGGCGTCTTATGCGCGATCAGAGCGGCAAAGCCTTTCAGCGCGTGCTGTTCTTCCATGCCCATCGCGCCGACGCGCGCCATCTCGATATAGGCGTTGTAGCCCACGAAGACGGCGGCGAGACCGACCAGCGAGTGCATCGCCGCCACAAGCTGCGGCATTTCCGTCATCTGCACCCGGTTCGCGACGAACCAGCCGATGATGCCACCGGCCGCGATCAGGATGACCGAGAGAAGCCACAGCCCCGAGCCGGGGCCGATCAGCGTCGCCAGAACCGCAAGGCCCATGCCGACGATGCCATACCACACGGCCCGTTTCGCGCTTTCCTGCCCCGAAAGGCCGCCCAGCGAGAGGATGAAGAGAACTGCCGCGACGACATAGGCGGCGGTCGAGAATCCGTTTTCCATTACGCTCTCCCCCTCTTACGACTTCTGGAACATGGCGAGCATGCGCCGGGTGACCATGAAGCCACCGAAGATGTTGATCCCGGCCATGAACACCGACAGCGCAGCAAGCAGGATCACGAGCCACGAGCCCGATCCGATCTGCAACAGCGCGCCGAGGATGATGATCGACGAGATCGCATTGGTCACAGCCATCAGCGGCGTGTGCAGCGAGTGCGAGACGTTCCAGATCACCTGGAAGCCCACGAAACAGCTGAGCACGAAGACGATGAAGTGCTGCATGAAGCTGGCCGGCGCCACGAGGCCCACGCCCAGAAGCACGATCGCGCCCACGGCGAGCAGCGTCACCTGGTTGCGGGTCTGCTTCTTGAACTCGGCCACTTCGGCTGCGCGCTTCTCTTCCGGCGTCAGCTCCTTGGCCTTTTCCTTCGGCTTCTGCGCCGCGATCGCGGCCACCTTGGGTTTCGGCGGCGGGAAGGTGATCTCGCCCTGATAGGCCACGGTCGCGCCGCGGATCACGTCGTCTTCCATGTCATGGACGACGACACCGTCCTTCTCGGGCGTCAGGTCCGTCATCATGTGACGGATGTTGGTCGAGTAGAGCGTGGAGCTCTGCGTCGCCATGCGGCTCGGGAAATCGGTGTAGCCGACGATGGTCACGCCATTGTCGCTCACGATCTTCTGGTCCGGCACGGTCAGTTCGCAGTTGCCACCGCGCTCGGCGGCGAGGTCCACGATCACGGAACCGGGCTTCATCGCCTCGACCATGTCCTTGGTCCACAGCACCGGGGCGTCACGGCCCGGGATCAGCGCGGTGGTGATGACGATATCGATATCGGGCGCCAGTTCGCGGAATTTCGCAAGCTGGGCTTCACGGAACTCCGGCGAGGACGGCGCAGCATAGCCACCCGTCTCGGCGCCGTCTTTCGCGGCCTCTTCGAAGTCGAGATAGACGAACTCGGCGCCCATCGACTCGATCTGTTCGGCCACTTCGGGACGCACGTCGAAGGCGTAGGTGATCGCACCCAGCGAGGTCGAAGCGCCGATCGCGGCGAGACCCGCGACGCCTGCGCCCACCACGAGCACTTTCGCCGGCGGAACCTTACCCGCCGCCGTCACCTGACCGGTGAAGAAGCGGCCGAAATTGTTGCCTGCCTCGAGCACCGCGCGGTAGCCCGCGATATTGGCCATGGACGACAGCGCATCCATTTTCTGCGCGCGCGAAATCCGCGGGACCATGTCCATCGCGATCACGTTCGCACCGGTCTTCTCGGCGGCTTTCAGAAGCTCTTCGTTCTGGGCCGGGTAGAAGAACGAGATCAGGGTCTGGCCGGGCTTGAGGCGCTTGACCTCTGTATCGCTCGGCGGACGCACCTTGATGACGAAATCCACCTCTTTGAACAGCGCGGCGGCGGTCTTGATGACGGTCACGTTCGCGGCCTCGTAGGCCTCGTCTGTGAAGCCGGCACGGACGCCTGCCCCGGTCTCGATGAAGCACTCATGGCCCAGCTTTTGCAGCTGCAAAGCCGAGTCGGGCGTCATGGCGACCCGCGCCTCGCCCTCGAAAATCTCCTTTGGAGCTCCGATTTTCACTCTAACTCCCCCTTGGATAGCGGTGCGTTTAGCCGATGGCCTGCGCACCCGGAATCTTGCGTCGTACTCCTTAGCATCGCGCAATAATGTTTCACAAGCACCGATGGGCCGTAAAACCTTGTTAATCGTTCACGGCGCGCCTCACCGGTTCGTGTATACCATTGAATACCGAACTTTAGGGTAATTTATATTTTTATATCAGCGCGTTAGGTCGTCCATTTCGCGCTGCGACCCGATTGCACCGCCACCAGCTTTTTTGACGGGCGCAGCATTATGCCGCGGCCCGATCAGAGCCAGCGGCGGGTCCGGGCGCGGTAGGCGGTGTAAGCGTCGCCGAAATGCGCGGCGATCCGGGCTTCCTCGCCGAGAATGTAGCGCTGCGTGATGAACCACATGAAGACCGGCACCAGCAGAAGCCCCAAAGGCGCGTGCCAGATCAGCGCCAGCCCCGCCAGCACAAGCGCGTCGCCGAGATAGATCGGGTTGCGCGACAGCGCGAAGACGCCGGAGGTCACGAGGTCAGACGGGTCACGGCGCGGGATGAAGGTGGTGCGGTGAAGCAGCATCTGCCCCACCGCGGCCAGCATGAGCGCGAGCCCGAGCGCGATCGCGATCATCCCGAGCGCGCGATCATAGCGAAACGGCATCGGCACGATCTGCCCCAGCGCCCAGACCAGCGCCGCGAAGAGCACCAGCCAGAGCGGCGGAATGTCGATCTCGCGCAGAGGGTTCATCGCGCGCCACTCAAAGCTTGTAGACGGTAAGTTCGGGCAGATCGGTCAGCGGCACCTCGAGCAGACGCAGCGCGGGCAGCGACACTTCCGAGCCCGAGCCAGCCGCCTTGCCCGACGGGATCAGCGTGACCTTCGCGGATTTGCCGGTCTTCGGGTCTTCGATCCGGCCGGGGGTTTCGCTTTTGACCAGCCCGGTCTTTACCCAGAAGCCCGGATCGGCCGGATCGCCAAGGCTCGCGATGGTGGTGCCAAGCTTGGTCTCGCCGCCCACGGGTTTCTTCGCCGCCTCCGCGCGCTGCTCCGCGGTGGTGGTATCAAGGGAATCGGCGGTTTTCGCACTCGGCTTCGGGATCGGCGCTGCGACCGGAGCGGCGGCGTCGGGGGCTGCCGTGGTCGCCGGGCTCGCGGCGTTTGGGCCGTTGAGTCCCAGCGTGGCGCAGCCCGCCATCGGCATCATCAGCGTGAGCGCCAAGATCGGGCGGGAGAGGGGTTTGCGCATTCGAAATCTCCTTAAAATTTCGTCGAGCCTATGCGCAGTCCGAGGCGACTGCCACCCCCCGCTCTGCGCCCTGCCCGCACGTGATCCACGTGACGACCCTTGCCGCCCCGCCCGCCGCGCCTTACTTTCCGAACCATGGATAACACGCCCCTCATCGACCCCTTCGCCCGCCCTATCGACTACTTGCGGGTGTCGGTCACCGATCGCTGCGATTTTCGCTGCACCTATTGCATGGCCGAGCACATGCAGTTCCTGCCGAAAAAGGAACTGCTGACGCTCGAAGAATTGGACCGGCTCTGCTCGACCTTCATCCGCCTTGGCGTGAAGAAGCTGCGGCTCACCGGGGGCGAGCCGCTGGTGCGGCGCGATATCATGACCTTCTTCCGCTCGATCTCGCGGCATCTGGAGACCGGCGATCTGCGCGAGTTGACGCTGACCACCAATGGCTCGCAGCTTGCGAAATTCGCCGATGATCTCGCGGCACTGGGCATGAAGCGGATCAACGTCTCGCTCGACACGCTCGATGCCGACAAATTCGCGAAGATCACGCGCTGGGGGCGGCTCGAACAGGTGCTCAAAGGTCTCGAGGCCGCGAAACGCGCGGGCCTCAAGGTCAAGATCAACACCGTCGCGCTGAAGGGCTTCAACGAAGACGAGCTGTTCACCCTCATCGACTGGTGCGCGGCGGAAGGCTTCGACCTGACCTTCATCGAAGTGATGCCGATGGGCGAGATGGGCGACGATCTGCGGCTCGATCAATACTGGCCGCTCTCGGATGTGCGCAAGGCAATGGCCGAGCGGTTTACCCTGACCGATCTGGCGGAATCGACCGGGGGCCCGGCGCGCTACGTGCGGCTTGAGGAAAGCGGCCAGAAGATCGGCTTCATCACGCCGCTCACGCATAATTTCTGCGAGAACTGCAACCGTGTGCGGGTGACCTGCACGGGCGAGCTGTTCATGTGCCTCGGCCAGGAGGACAACGCCGATCTGCGCGCGCCCCTGCGAGCCAGCGAGGACGATGCCGCGCTGGAAGCCGCGATCCGCGAGGCGATCTCGCGCAAGCCCAAGGGCCATGATTTCGACTATTCGCGCCAGACCGTCTCGGGCCAAATGTCGCGCCACATGAGCCATACCGGCGGCTGAGCCTCACCGGACCTGCGTCCGCTACGCGCGCGGCGCAGGTCTCGGGCAACTCACGCGAATTTGGTGGCGCGGCCCACCTCCGGGGTGACTCAAATCAATGCGCAGCGCCAGACCCTCTGGCAGGCTCCCGACAAAGAAAGGGAGCCAAACCAATGTATTCCAACATTCTCGTGCCCGTCGCCTTCGACGAAGATCACAATCCCGACGCCGCAATCAATGTCGCGCGGGCGCTCGCAGGCGACGGGGCGCGCATTACCTTGCTGCATGTGATGGAAGACGTCCCCGCCTATGCGATCAACTACATGCCCGAGGGTTATGCGGAGGAATTGCGCAAGACGTTGGAGCACGACCTCGCCACGCGCGCGGCGGAGTTCGACGCGGGCGCCTGGGCGATTGTCGAAGGTCAGCCCGGCCATGAAATCCTCGACTACGCCGAACATATCGGGGCCGATTGCATCGTGATCGCGTCGCACCGTCCGGGCTTTGGCGATTACCTGATCGGCTCGACCGCCTCGCGCGTCGTGCGCCATGCGAAATGTGCGGTCATGGTCATGCGCTGAGACCAGCGCGGGTTATGGTCATGCGCTAAGGCTCACTCGGCAGGCAGACGTGCCTCGATCATGCCGACGAACCAGCTTGCACCCGCAGGCAGGATCGCGTCGTTGAAATCATATTCCGCGTGATGAAGCGGCGCGCTGGGGCCATTGCCGATGAAGCCATAGGCCCCGGGGCGCACCTCCAGCATATAGGCGAAATCCTCCGCCCCCATCATCGGGTCGACGTTGCGATCGCAGGTGCCTGCCACGGCCTCGGCCACCTGCGCTGCGACCTCGGCCGCCGCCGCATCGTTGCGGGTGACGGGATAGCCGCGCCGGTAGTCGACCTCTGCCGTCGCCTCATGCGTCGCGGCCACGCCTTGCGCGATCTCGCGCAGACGGCGCTCGGCCAGATCGCGGGTCTCGGCGCTCATCGTACGCACCGTCCCGCCAAGGCTCACCGAATTGCCGATCACGTTAAGCGCCTTCGAGTCGGTCTCCAGCGTCGTGACCGACAGCACGATCTCCTCCAGCGGATCGGTCGCGCGGGACACGATGCTTTGCAGCGCGAGGATCAGATGGGCGGAAATCGGCACCGGGTCGATCACTTCCTGAGGTTTCGCCGCATGGCCGCCCTTGCCGGTCACCACGATGTCGAAGAAATCCGCCGCCGCCATCATCGCGTCAGGCCGGATGCCGAAGCTGCCCGGTTCCATCCCCGGCATGTTGTGCAGCGCATAGAGCTCTTCGATGCCGAAACGCTCCATCAGACCGTCCTCGATCATCGCCTTGGCCCCGGCTCCGCCCTCTTCGGCGGGCTGGAAAATCACCACGGCACGGCCCGCGAAAGCCCGCGTCTCGCAGAGGTATTTCGCCGCCGCAAGCAGGGTCGACGTGTGCCCGTCATGGCCGCAGGCATGCATCTTGCCCTCGACCTCGGAGGCGTGTTTGGCACCGGTTTTCTCCCGGATCGGCAGCGCATCCATATCGGCGCGCAGACCGACGCAGCGTAGCCCGCCCTGGCGCGTGCCCTGCCCTTCGATCACGCCGACGACACCCGTCCGCCCGATCCCCTCGACCACCTCATCGCAGCCGAATTCCCGCAGCAGCTCGGCCACGCGCGCGGAGGTCCGCGGCAGATCATAGAGCAGTTCGGGATTGCGGTGAAAATCGTGCCGCCATGCGGTGGCTTCCGCGTGCATCTCGGCAAAACGGTTCTTGATCGGCATGCTCGCTCCTTGGTTGCGCGCACCCTGCCTCGCCTTGCCGGCGGGTGCAAGCCGCGCTCAGCGGAAGGCCATCGGCAAGGAGAAGCTGTAGCTGGGTTTGCCCAAGCCTTGCGGCGCTGCGGGGAAACGACCCGCCCGGCGCACGGCATCGAGCGCCGCCCGGTCGAGCGCCGCATTGCCCGAGCTTTGCGCCACCGACGCGCCAACGAGCCGCCCGTCGCGCGCGATATTCAGCGCCACCACCACGCGGCCCGCGCCTGCCCCGGAGGGCGTTTGCTTGGCGCGTTCGATCCGGGCGCGGATGTCTCCGCCCCACGATCCCATCAGCGAGCGGATCTGCCCCGCCGAGAGCGTCGCCGCCGGGGCCGCGCGCCGGTCGCCTGCGGCCCCTTTGTCGCCCTGCCCCTTCGCCTGCTGCTTGGGCTGAGCCGCGGCGGGCTGCGAGGCCTGTTTCTTCGCGGGCGCTTTGGGCTTCGGCTTCGCCGGTTCCGGCGCAGGCGGCGTGGGCTTGGCTTCGGGCCGCGGCATGTCGGGCGGCGCGGGCTCGGCCTGTTCGGGCAACGCCGCGTCGGGCGCAGGTGGCGCGGTCAGCGTGGGGGCTGCGGCAGTCTGCGGCGCGGTTTCCGGCGGCTCGGTCGGGGCTTCAGGCGCTTCGGGCGCTGTTGGAGCCTCAGGCTGCGCCGCCGCGATCTCCGTCTCGACCTCGGGCGGGCGCTCCCACTCCGCCACCCGCGCGGCCATGGACGGCGAAGACGGCGCAAGCGAGACGAGCGCGTCGCCCCCGTCGCCCGCCGATTGCGCCCCGCCCGCAGGCGCAGGCTCCCAGACCATCAGCACGCCCGCATGGACCGCCAAAGCCGCGCCAAGCGCACCCGCGAAAGCCAGCCCGCGCAGCGTCATTTGCCCCGCACCACGAGTTTGAGATCGGTGAAACCGAGACCCGCCAGCTGCGGCATCAGTTTCGCCAGCGCGTCGCCGGGAAGCTGCCCGTCCGCACGCAGGGTCAGGCTGTCGGCGCAATCGCCGCAGTCCGCGCGCGCATCCTGCGCAGCCGCCCCCAGCGCCGCAATCGCCGCATCGCCGCGCGCCTCGCCATAGGCGATCTCGCCTTCGGAATTCGCAAACAGGACCAGCGCGCCGGGATCGGCCTTGCCCGCGCCCGAAGCCTCGGGTGGGGTGACCTCGAAAGGCGTCGGCTGGGCCAGCGTCGCAGCCAGCAGGAAGAAGATCAGCAGCAGGAAAACCACGTTGATCATCGGCAAGAGCGGCTCGGCCAGGCTACGCCGCGGCGGATCGGAGAAAAGCCTCACGGCACCAGCACCAGATTGCTCAGCCCCGCGCCGCGCAGCGCCTCGATCACCTGCGTCAGTGCGCTCAGATCGCCCTCTTTCGGACGCAGCACCACCGGATCGGAGGGTTGGTCCATCAGCGGCTGCAGCGCGCCCGCCAGATCGGAGAGCGCGACAGTCTGCCCGTTCAGGCTGACCGTGCCGCCGACGCCCACATCGACCAGACGCGGCGGCCCGGACCAGTCCGCGCCAGACGTGCCGGCACCCAAGGTCAGGTCGAGCGTGCGCTCCACCCCGAAGCGCGAGGCGAGCATGAAGAACACCAGAAGCAGGAAGACCACGTCGATCATCGGCGTCAGCGCCGGGCGGCGGCGGGGGCGCGGTTGACCGAAGGCGAACATCGCGCGCGCCTCACTCGGCGGCGGCGCGGGGCCGCTCGGTGAGCGTGGCGGGCGCGCGGGCGAAGATGCGGGTCGCGGCGTCTTCCATATCGTGGCGCAGGCGGTCCACGACCGCGTCGAAGCCCGACAGCGCGATCTGCGCCGGGATCGCCACCGCCATGCCCGCCGCCGTCGTCAGAAGCGCCTCCCAGATGCCGCCTGCGAGCGTCGCCGGATCGGCCTGAACGCCCGCCTCCTGCAGCGCGCGGAAGGCCGCGATCATGCCCGCGACCGTGCCCAGAAGCCCCAGAAGCGGGCCGATCACCACGGCCAGTTCCAGCGCGCGGAGCCCCGAGCGTGCGCGCGCCAGCAGATCGCGCGCGACGCGGCCCGTTTCGGCCTCGGCACCTGCCCGATCGAGCTGCGGATCGCGCAGACTCGCCATCGCCGCTCGGGCCAGCTGCGCGCGCAACGAGCGCCGCCCCGCCAGAGCCGCCTCGGCCCCGTCGGGATCGCCTGCCGCCCAAGCCGCGATCGCCGCCTGGCTATGTGCCCCGCCCGACCACGCGCCGGCGGCCAACAGATCCCAGATTTTCCAAAAAATCACCGCGAGCGAGATCACAGACAGCGCCGCAATCGCCCACATCGCCGGACCTCCCAGCACGAGCGCATCGAACATGCGCCCCGGAAGAGCTCCGGAAATCTGAGCGGTGCCGTCCATCGCGCCCTCCAATGCACGCCCACAGGCGCGGTGAGGTGGTGCCGGCGGAGGGACTCGAACCCCCGACCCCCTGATTACAAATCAGACGCTCTACCAACTGAGCTACGCCGGCGTGACGGGCCCGCAATAGCGCGGCTTGGAAATTCGCGCAAGACGCCGCTCAGCGGGAACGGGCAAGATCGGCGCGCGCTTGATCCGCGCGGGCGAGGATCGCGACTGCGACCAACCCCACCGCGCAGACGAGAAGTGCGGCGGGCGAGGCATCGCCCAGGTTCTCGAGGCTCGCCTTTTCCTGCGTGCGCGTGGCCAGCGTCTCGAAATTGAACGGGCGCAGCAGCAGTGTCGCGGGCAGTTCCTTCACGCAATCGACGAAGACCAGAAGCAGCGCCGAGCCGACCGAGCCGCGCATCAGTGGCAGGTAGAGGCTGCGCAGAACACCGCCCGGCGTGCGCCCCAGCGAACGCGCGGCCATCGGCAGCGAGGGCGGCACGCGCCCGAAGGCGGCGTCGCTCGCGCCTTGGGCGATGGCGAAGAATCGCACCACATAGGCGAGGATGATCGCGAAGGCCGAGCCCGTCAGCAGCAGCCCGGGGTCGTGGCCGGTGATCGCCAGCACGGTGTCGGCCAGCATGTGATCGAGACCGGCGAGCGGGATCAGGATGCCGACCGCCAGCACCGCCCCCGGCGCGGCATAGCCCAGCGTCGTCAGCGGCAGCACCGCGCGCGGCAGGCGCTGCCCCGACAGGCGCACCCCGTAGACCATGAACAGCGCCAGCGTCACCGTGATCACGGCGGCAGCCCCTCCGGTCAGGATCGTGTGCCACAGCGCGAGCCCGAGGCCCCGGCCGAACCACGCCTCGGGATTGGCGAGCGCATGACTGCCCATCACCGCGACCGGCAGCATGAAGCCCAAGGCCACCGGGAGCACGCAGGCCAGCGTCGCCACCCAGCCAGCCGCGCCTTTCAGGCGCTGCGGCTGCACCGGGCGGGCCTGACGCGCGCTTTGGTAATAGTGGACGCGGCGGCGCGAGAGCTTCTCGAGCATGAGGAGCGCGAGGACGATCCCGAGGATCACCAGCGCGAGCTGCGCGGCCCCGCCCGCATTGCCTCCCGAAAGCCATGTCGAGAAGATGCCCGTGGTCAGGGTCTGCACGCCGAAATGATCGACGACGCCGAAATCCGCCACCGTCTCCATCATC
Organism: Thioclava sp. F28-4; assembly: GCF_002020045.1. Classification (NCBI taxonomy): domain Bacteria; kingdom Pseudomonadati; phylum Pseudomonadota; class Alphaproteobacteria; order Rhodobacterales; family Paracoccaceae; genus Thioclava; species Thioclava sp. F28-4. Next base: position 447,084 of record NZ_MPZQ01000001.1, read on the forward strand.
GCGATCGCGGCCCCTGCGGCGATTGCGGGACGCGCGAGCGGCAGGCCCACGCGCCAGACCATCCCCCACGGCCCGGTGCCGAGGGCGCGGGCGACCTCGTAGCTGGCGCCGGATTGCTCGCGCAGGGCCGCGCGGGTGATCAGGTAGATATAGGGGTAAAGCGCGGCCGAGAGCACGACGACCGCCGCCTCGCGCGAGCGGATCTCGGGGAACCAGTAATCACGCGCCGAAGCCCAGCCGAAAGCGCCGCGCATCGCGGTCTGCACCGGGCCGGAATAGTCCAGAAAATCGGTGAGGGCGTAGGCGCCGACATAGGCCGGGATCGCGAGCGGCAGCAGCAGCAGCCATTGCAATATGCGATGCCCCGGGAAGCGATACATCACCACGAGCCACGCAGCCCCCGCCCCGATGGCCGAGGCCAGCAGTCCCACGCCGCCCGTCAGCACCGCCGTATTGGTCAGGTAGCGCGGCAGCACCGTCGCGATCAGATGCGGCCAGATATTGTCGCGCGGATCGAGCGCCATCCACCCCACGGCCAGAATCGGCGCCAGCACCAGCACCGCGATCACCACGGCCCCGAGCGACCACAGCCCGCCCGCCGCACGCAAGCGCCCGCGCAGGGCAGGCGCAGGGGGGACCGAGAGGGTTTGGGCGGACTTGGGCACGGGCTTTCCCGATCAGTTTTGTCGGAATTGTCTCGCCCCTCCTACCCCGAAACACATTTGCCTGTCCAGAACGGAGCGGCTAGAGTGAGCGGCAACAATAAGGGCTTGACCAGCCAGACGATATTGAGGCGCGCAGAATGAAAGTCGTTTTCCATCTCGGAGCGCATTCGACCGATGAAGATCGCATCGTGGGCGCGCTGTCGAGCAATGAGCGGCTCCTCGAGTCTCACCGCATCGCCGTGCCAGCGCCCCGCAGCTATCGGATGGTGCTGCGCGATGCTTTGGTCTCGCTGAAAGGCGGGCCTGCGCCGCAGGATGTGCAGGACGCGATCATCGAGGCGAGCACCGACGCGCCGGTCCTCGACCGGCTGGTGTTCAGCCACGCGTTTTTCCTGTGCATCCCCGAGCGGGTGATCACCAAGCGCGGCTTCTATGCGATGGCGCCGGGCAAGCTCGCGCCGCTCGCGAACCTCTTTCCCGATGCGGAGACCGAGTTTCATCTCGCGCTGATCAACCCCGCGAGCCTGATCCCGCAACTGGTCGCGCGGCTGCCCAAGCGCAGTTACGAGCAGATCATGGAAGGCCACGACCCGCGCGAGCTGCGCTGGGAGCCGCTGATCCGCCAGATGGTGGAAGCCGCGGGCGGGCGGCGTTTCGTGATCTGGTGCAACGAGGATTTGCCGCTGATCTGGCCCGAGGTGCTGCGCTCGGTCGGCGGATTGCCGGAGGATCAGGCGCTCAAGGGCGACATGATGGTGCTGCGTCAGATCATGCCCGAGGAGGGGATCGAACGGCTGCGCAGCTATTTCGACGCGAACCCGCCGAAATCGGTGCTGCACCGGCGCAAGATCGTGGCGGCCTTCCTCGACAAATACGCCCAGCCCGAGGCGCTCGAGATCGAGGCACCGCTGCCGGGCTGGACCGATGAGCTGGTCGACGAGATCACCGCGCAATACGATGCCGACGTCGCCGCGATCGCGCGGATGCCCGGTGTGGAATTCATCGCCCCCTAAGCGAAGGGCGCGGTTCGCGCCGGATCATCGCCCGGCGCGCAGTGGCGCTCAGCCCATCCCCAGCGCGGATTTGTAGATGTCGAGAATCGCCTCTTCCTCGGCCACGTCATCCTTGTCGCGTTTGCGCAGGGCGACGATCTTCTTCAGCACCTTGGTGTCATAGCCGCGGGCCTTGGCCTCGGACATGATGTCCTTCTGCTGCTCGGCGATGTCTTTCTTCTCGGCTTCGAGGCTCTCGAACTGCTCGACAAACTGGCGCAGCTCATCGGCGGTGACATTGTAGGCGGCATCGTTGGGCATGGGCCTCTCCTGCTTGCGAACGGGGGTCGGCGCTCTGACTAGCCCGAGCGTCTGCGCGCATCAAGAGGCGGCGCGCGCGGATCGGCGGGTTATGGAAGGACGCCCGCCCCTCCCGCTTATTCCCGCAACAAAGCGGGCACCTGCGTTTTTCTTGCCATACCCCCCGCGACGGGCTAGGCAGGCGCGCGCAACTTTCGGAGGCCGCAATGGAAAATCTGATCTGGGCAGGGGCCGTCGTCTCGGTGATCGGGCTGTTCGGCATCCTGTATTGCATCGTCAAAGTCGCCAGCGCCAAACGCGCCGGCCTGCCCGATGAAGAGCTGCGCGCACGGCTGCAAAAGATCATCGCGGTCAATATGGGCGCGCTGTTCGTGTCGGTGATCGGGCTGATGATGGTGGTGCTGGGCATCTTCCTCGGCTGAGGCGCCCCCGCCCTCACACCCACGCCCCCTCAGGCGTCGTCGAGATCGGCGAAGCATTTTCCGTTGCGTATCAGCACATCCCATAGCGTGACCGGCTCGGGCGCGCCCTCTTCCGCCAATTCGCGCAGCAGCTTGCGCGTCCCGAGAAGGCCTGCGCGGTCGGCGGCGAACATCACGCCGCCCATCTGCGGTGCAAAGCCCAGCACATGGCGCGCCGCGACGTCGATATCGCCCGCCCGATGCGCCTGCGCGTGCTGCAAGAGCCCCGCGCCACAATTGGCAAGCTCGGCCAGAATCCGGGCGCGGATGCGCGCATTCGAAAGACGCCGCGGCATGATCCCGGCCTCGTCGCGCAAAGCCGCCAGCGCCTCGGCCTGATCGGGAACCGGGCGCGGCGTGCCCTCGGACCAATCGTAAAAGCCCTGTTGCCGCGTGCCACGCGCCGCGGCATCGAGCGCGAGCAGGCTGAGAAGCGGGCCGAACGGGCGATGCAGCCGCACGAAATCCTCCAGCACGGCGTCGACGCCCAGCCGGTCGGCCAGCTCCAGCGGTGGACGCGCGCCGCCTGCCTCGCGGACCGCCGCATCGACCTGCGCGACCGAGGCCCCGGCCAGCACCGCACGCTCTGCCGCGGCGATATAGGCGGCGCGCAGATGATCGGCGATGCCGCCCGCGCCCGGGCCACCGCGCAGAACCTGCGCTCCGCCCTGCCGCAGCAGCCCCGCCATAGCGTAGAGATCGGCAGGCAGCGCGCCCTCGGGCGGCACGAGTTCGCACAGATCGCCGGTGCAGCGCAGCCCGAAGTCGTTCGTGCCTTCGGGCAGATCCTCAGCGTTGCGCGCGCTCAGCGGCGCGGCTGGGAAATTCCCTTTGCCCGAGGCGATCAGCGCATCCGAGCCTGACAGCCCCTCGCGGGTCATCGCCGCACCGAGCCGCGCCCAATCGGCCTCGCGAATGTCGGGCGACAGGGCGCCGGATTGCACCGCGATCTCCTGTTTGCGCGCGATATCGGCAAAGGCCGTCTCGATCGCGGCGGGGTCGCTTGCGCCGAAGACGACCTCGTGCCCGGCGGCGAGCAAGCCTCCGGCCATCGCCGCGGGCTGATCCCAAAGGCCGATCCGCAGCGGCGCGGGCGCGGTGGGCGTGCCCTCGCCGGGCAGATGGGCGGCGCGACGCGTGACCCGTGCGGAATGGCGCAACGCCTGCGACAACTGCGCTTCAAGCAGTTCCTGCAAGGCCACCGCCTCGACATCGAGCGCCTCGTCGAGCGGCAACAACAGCGCGCCTTCGACCACTTCGAACAGGCGTGCGCCCACCGGCGCAAGCGCGCCTTTTCCCAACTGTGCGCGCAACGGCGCGAGATCGTTGAGATAGGTCGCGGGATCGTCGAGCGCAGTATCGGTGCGCGGCACGCCCTCGGCGATCAGCATATCGAGGGCGGCGGCAATCTGGCTGCGATCGGTCGCGCCCAGCACGAGGTCGCATTGGCCCTGCGCCCGGGCGGGCTCGGCCTCGACCTCCTCGCCGGCGGCCACGATCGCGAGCGCCCGCGCGCCGCCGATCCGCCGCGCGAGCCGCACGAGCCCGCCTGCACCGACGAAGCCGCCAAGCGCGAATTCCGGTGCCGCGAAACAGGTGTCGGGATCGGCGATGCGCAGATCGGCGGCCTGCGCCAGCGCCATAGAGCCGCCCGCGATCCGCCCGGAGAGCCGCGCAAGCACTGGCAGATCGAGCGCCCCGAGTCGTCGGCAAAGCTCCGACAGGCTCGGCACCTCTTCGCCCTTCGCGGGGCGCGGCATGATCGCGTCGAAATCTTCCAGCGGATCGGGCGCGCAGGGCCAGCCCGCCGCACCGCCCTGCAGGACCAGACCGCGCAGGCTCTCGTCGCCGTCGACCCGGTCGAGCACGCCGCCGATCGCGCGGCGCATCTGGGCCGTGATACCGGCCCGCGCGCCCTGATCGTCAAGCGCCGCGAGCGTCAGCCAAGCAAGCCCGTCCTGTGTGCGAAATTTCACCCGGTTCGCCATCGTCCCCCACTTGTGGCGGGGCATTCCGTGCGATCCACCGCCGCGCGAAGTTTAAAGCGAAGCAGGTTCAAAACAAAAGGGAAATCGCGCATCCCCGGGGGAGGCCCGCAGGGACAAATGCCTGCCCCTGCCCCTTTGAAATGATAGGCCTGAGGTTACTGACGGGGCGCCTTCGCGCCCGGTGCATGCGCCCGGCAAAACGGTGTTGCGGGCAGCAGATCGAGCCGCGCCTCGTCGATGCGCTCGCCGCAGGTGACGCAATAGCCGTATTCGCCCGCCTCGATCCGGGCCAAGGCGGCGTCGATCGCGCGGATCTCGGACTGCGCCGACTGGCCGAGATCTTCGAGAACCTCGTCGCTCTCATGCTCGATCGCGGCGTCATCCCAATCCTTTTCTTCGTGGCTCTCAAGCTCGGATTCGACCTGCGCCATCCGTTCCGAGAGTTGCGCCCGGCGGGTTTCGAGTTCGCTCTTGCGCGTTTCAATCGACTTCATCCTGTCCTCCTTGATCGATACAACCACCTAAACAGGCAAGCATTTATCCGCCTTGACGCAAATCAACCGGTCGCACTCACGCACATATGCAGATATCAAATTGCTTGCACCGTCACGGGCGTGAGGTCTAGCATTACAACTCTGACGGGTCCGGGAGAGCCCGTTCGATCCGCAATTGAGCACAGGGAGAGCTCATGCATCAAGATTGGATTTGGGGCCTCGTCGGAGGCCTGATGATTGGCGCGGGCGCTGGCCTGTTTCTGCTGGTCAACGGCCGGATCATGGGCGCAAGCGGCATTATCGGCGGCTTGGTCGACGGCTCGGGCCGCGAGACTGTGTCCGAGCGCGTGGCCTTCCTCGGCGGGCTGATCGCGGTGCCACCGCTTCTCGTGCCGCTTTACACAACAGTCGACACCCATATGACCAGTTCCGTCTGGGTGATCGTAGCCGCAGGCCTGATGGTGGGCCTGGGCACGCGGATCGCGAATGGCTGCACCTCGGGCCACGGCGTCTGCGGCATCTCGCGATTTTCGCTGCGCGGGATCGTCGCCACCGCCTTCTACCTGCTCGGCGGTGCGCTGGTCCTCGTGATCTTCCGGCATTTTCTGGGAGTGATCTGATGCGCAATTTCTTCGCATTCCTCTCGGGAGGGCTGTTCGGCGCGGGGCTTCTCGTGGCGGGCATGGTCGACACGAAAAAGGTGCAGGGCTGGCTCGACGTGTTCGGCGATTGGGACCCGACGCTGGCCTTCGTGATGGGCGGCGCGGTGAGCGTGATGTTCTTCGTCTGGATCTTCGCGAAGCGCCGCGAAACCTCGATGCTGGGCTCGCCGATGCCGGGGCCGTTTCCGCGGCTCGTGGATCGCAATCTCGTGCTCGGCTCGCTCCTGTTCGGCGCGGGTTGGGGACTTGCGGGGCTCTGCCCCGGCCCCGCGATGGGCTCGCTGTCCTTCAATGGCTGGGAAGGCTGGCTGTTCCTGATCGCCATGGGGGTCGGAATGGCCCTCGCACCGCGGGCGAAAGCGTGGCTGAGCCTGTTGGATCGCAGCACGCTGGAAGTGCCGCCCTGCGAGAACGGGACCAAAGAGGCGTCCGCGACCTCGGCGACGCGCGGCGCTTAAGTCGCCGCCGCAGCCTGCATTCGCACTCCCTTGGGCGGGGGTGCGATTACATGCCCGATTGGATCTTGAGCGGCGGCAGCGCGTCGTCGTCTTCCGTCGAGGAGAGCGCATCAAGATCGAGTGGCTCGCCAAAATCCATATCGGGTTCAAGCCCGTCCAACCCGCGCGGCTCGGCCGCGTGGGCGGCATCGAGACCATCCCCCGGATCATAGACCGGATCGAGCGGGTCGCCGAGGCTGGACAGGCCCGGCACCTCGTCAAGCGTCGGGGCCTGCGCATAGGGCGACGCCCCGGCATCAAACGTCTCAGCCCCACGGCCAGCACCATTCGCCGCCTCGTCTTCCTCGCGCAGGCGCAGCGCACGTAGCCCGCGGCTTTGGCCGAGACGGGCGAGCGAGAGCTTGCGCCGTCCCTGCGCCTCGAGCGTGATCTTCTCCAACGCGTCCTCCGGTATCGGGATCTCGGTGCCGGGGCGCAGTGTCAGCACAGCAGACAGCGGCAGCGTGACGCGGTGCAGGACCGCTTCGAGCTGAGCGGAGGCCGCCAGAATGGAGCGTTCGAACGTGTCGGACCAGTCGCGCGCGGGGTCTTCGGGGATGAAACTTTCCGCCTTGGGCCCCGAACCGCCCTCCGGATTTTCGCCCGCCGCCGGGGCCGCGCGGCGCATCGCCCCGCCCCGCCCTTCGCGCGGAACCGCCCAGAGGAAGCCGCCGCTGCGTTCGCCGCCGGTGCCGAAGCCAAGCTGCGCCGTCCAGACACGGTAACTGACATCTTCCAGTAGCAGACCAAGCGGCCGTGGATCGTCGAGATGCGAAGCGAAGCGGAAGCCCCCGGCCCAGGAAATCGCAGGGTCGCTGATCAAGCCCTCCTCGATCTCGGCCAGCACCGCATCGACGAAATCGGCGGCGATGGCGGCATCGATCCGGGTGGGTTTGCGTGGGGCAGGCATGGTCTTGCCGAACCGCCCCATCGTCTGCATCTCGATCAGCGTGGCCAAGGTGGCAGGCGGCAAGGCCAGCACGCCAAGCGCCTCCCCCGGCCCTTCGATCACCGCAAGCAGCGACAGATCTTCGAGCATCTCGGGCAGATCGGCGAGAGACCGCGTCGCCTCCTCGATCGAGGCGACCTGCAGCGGCAGTTCGAGCATGTCCTGCGCGACCTTGGACAGCGCGAGCGTGATCGCGCGCGCAGGCGTGATCGGGGCCGCGCCCGCAACCGCCTTCGCCGCCTCGGTCTTTCGCCGCAGCACCGATGTCTCGCGCTCGTGAACCATGGCCTCCATCCACCCGCCTTCGGGGTCTCATGGCTCAGCTTTGGCAGATCGAGGTTTACAAAACGTTGAAAACACCAAGTGTTTCGCGGCTTAGCGAGAAAGGGCTGCGCTCTCGGAGGGCTGATCGGAAGGCGCGCGCTGATCGCTGCGCCTCAGCGGCAGGGTGATGCGGAACGCGGCCCCGCCCTGCCCCGGCACGTAGTCGATCGTGCCGCCCAGATTGGTCATGATCTCGCGGCAGATCGCGAGGCCGAGGCCCGCGCTGCCGGCGCGGCTTTGATCGGTCAGGCGGGCGAATTTCTCGAAGATCAGCTTCTGGCTCTTCTTCGGAATGCCCGCGCCGTTGTCGATGAAGTCGATCTGCACCCGCTTGCCCCGGCGCTTCACCTCGATCCGCAGCACCGCCTTCTCGGCATCGCAATACTTCCGCGCGTTCGAAATCAGGTTGATCATGACCTGCACCAGCCGATCGGCATCGGTGAAGATCGGCATATGCTCGGTCGGGAAATCGCGTTCGATGCGGAAGGCGCGCTCGGGCTGGGTCGAGGAGGCCGATTGCACCGCGCGGTTGATCAGGTCGTGCAGATTGGCGACCGAGACATTGAGCTGGGCGCGGCGGTTCTCCAGCACGGAGAGGTCGAGCAGATCGTCGAGCAGACGCGTCAGGCGGCGCGCTTCCTCGTGGATGATCTCGGCATATTGGGCGCGCATCGAATCCGGCAGCTCCGGCTCCATCAGGATTTCCGAGAAGGCGCGGATCGAGGTCATCGGCGTGCGCAGCTCGTGGCTGATCTGGCTGAGGAAGCTGTCCTTCTGCACCGACAGATCCTGCAGCTTGTCATTGGCCTCCCGCAGCGCCCGCGCCACCCGCGCGAGCTCCTCGGATTTCGCCTCGAGCCGCGCGGTGTATTCCTTGGCCTCTGCCGTCTCGCCCGCCACGGCGATCAGGTCCTGCATCGACACCGAGGTGCCCCCGGTGAGCTGCGCGATCATCGCATGCGCCGTCGAGGCCCCGACCGAGCCTGCCAGCTTGCGCTCCAGCCGGGCGAGAAAATCGGGCGTGGTGTCGGGCAGGAACCCGGCTTTGCCCTGCCCCGCCGCCTGCGCCTGAAAGAAATGCTGCGCAGGTTCGGCTCCCAGAATTCGCTGCGACATGGACAACAGGTCTTCGGCCTCCGCGCCGCCTTGCACCCAAGAGCGCGCGGCGGGGCTTTGATCGTAGATATTGACGAAGGCCACGCCCTGCAGCCGCTCCATCGGGCCGGGGAAGGACAGCATCGAGAAGACCAGAAAGGCGAGCGTGTTGAACAGCAGCGACCAGAACAGCGCATGCAGCAGCGGGTCGAGCCCCGCGATCCCGAAGAGCGCATGCGGACGCAGCCATTCAAACCCGAACAGCCCGTGATCCAGGACGATCTGCGGTATCAGTCCGGCATCGCCCACCGAGGGCAGGAACAGCGTATAGGCCCAGAGCGCGAAGCCGATCACCAACCCCGCCGCCGCGCCCACATGGGTCGCGCCGCGCCAGAAGATGCCGCCGATCAGCGCGGGCAGAACCTGCGCCGCGCCCACGAATGCGATCAGGCCGATCGCCGCCAGCGCCTCGGAGCCGCCCGACATCCGGTAATAGGCATAGCCCATCGCCAGCACCGCGATGATCGAGACCCGGCGCGAGGCCAGAACCAGCCCGCGCACATCGCCCTGGGCGCGCGGCCCCTCCCGGCGTAGTGCCAGCCACAGCGGCGTCACGATATGGTTCGAGACCATCGTGGCGAGCGCAATGGCAGCGACGATCACCATCGACGTGGCCGAGGAAAACCCGCCCAAGAAGGCCAGCAGCGCCAACTTCCCCTGCCCCTCCGACAGCGGCAGCGTGAGCACGAACAGATCGGGGTTCGCGCCCTCGGGCATCCGCTCCAGCCCCATCACCGCGATCGGCACGACGAAGAGGCTCATCAGCATCAGATAGGCCGGAAAGGCCCAGCTTGCGGTCGCGAGGTGCCGCTCGTCGACATTCTCCACGACGAGCACCTGAAACATCCGCGGCAAGGTCAGGATCGCGGCGGCGGAGACGAAGGTCAGCCCCGCGAAACGCCCCGGACTGAGATCCCATTCCGCGATCTTCGAGGCGTCAATCCGCGAGAGCATGTCCATCGGCCCGCCACCCAGACCCCAGACGACGAAGACGCCCACCGCGACCAGCGCGACCAGCTTGACCACCGCCTCCAGCGCGATGGCGGTGACGACACCGTGGTGACGCTCGTTCGCATCGAGGTTTCGGGTGCCGAAGAGGATGGTGAAAATCGCAAGCCCGCCCGCGATCCACAGCGCCGTCGCGCCTTGATCGGGCAGCGCCCAGCCCTCGGGCGTGCCAGCCGCGAAGACGCCGAAGCTCAGCGTCACCGATTGCAGTTGTAGCGCGATGTAGGGCGTGGCGGCGGCGACCGACATCAGTGTGACGATGACGCCCAGCGTGTTCGACTTGCCGTAGCGGCTAGAAATCAGGTCCGCGATCGAGGTCACGCGATGGGTGCGCCCGATCCGCACGAGCTTGCGCAACACCCACCACCAGCCGACGAAGACCAGCGTCGGGCCAAGGTAGATCGTCAGGAATTCCAGCCCCGAGCGCGCCGCGTAGCCGACCGCGCCATAAAAGGTCCAGGCGGTGCAGTAGATCGACAGCGAGAGCGTGTAGATCACCGGCGAGCGCAGGAAGCGCAGGCGGCGGCGCTGCGCGCGGCGTTCGGCCACGAACGCCACCGAGAAGAGCACGATTACATAGGTGAGGCAGACCGCGACGAGATTATTGAAGGGCATCTCAGCCCTCCGGCGGCGGCGCGTCCGACGCGCGGCTGGCGGTTGCGGCGTCGGTTGCCCCCCCGGCCTCGCCATTGCCTTCGGGCACGTCCTCTGCGTTGAGCACCGGGCCCAGCCCGCGGGAGATGGCGAAAGCCGCGAGGATCAGCACGATCCAGACCGCGAAAAGGTAGAGCCCGCCGCGCCCGGTATCGGGCACCGGGGTCTGCGCCGGATGCCACAGGCCCGGCATCAGGATCAGCACCAGCCCGACAATCGGCAAAAGCCGCGCCGCATCCATCAGGCGGCGGCGGCGATAGGAACGGCGGGCGAGAAAGAGCGGCTGGCCCGTCTGCGGCATCAGGCGGGCTCCCGGCGCGCAGCGCCCCCGCCGGTGATCGCTTCGAGCTGGTCGAGCACGTCGCCATTGGCAAATGGCTTGGCGAGGAAGGCCGTCGCACCGGCACGGGTCGCCGCATCGCGGTCGCGCCCCTGCCCGCGCGCGCTGAGCATCAGAACCGGCAAGTCGCGCAGCGCGGCATCCGCGCGCATATCGGCAAGGATTTCGAGACCGGAGCGCCCCGGCAGCATCAGATCGAGGATGATTGCATCGGGCGGATCGCCGGTGATGCGCGCCATTGCCCGCGCGCCGTCTTCGAGTACCGACACCGCCCAGCCCGCACGCGTCAGAATGAAGCGGATCGCTTCCGCGATATGCGGCTCGTCCTCGATCAACAGCACCTGTCTTTGCGCCATAGCCATCCCCCTCACCCGACTATCGCCACCGTGTCGCGCCCTGTCAAACCCTCACGCCCTCCCCGCCGACGCATCCGCAACGATCGAAGGCTCGCGCCGCCCCGGACATTCGCCACGCGGACAGATCCGGCACGACGCGCCGATCGGACGCGCCGGCGCATCGGCGCTCTGCGCGGGGGCTGGCAGGATCAGCATGGTGGCGCGCATCAGCACCGGACCGTCGAACCCCGCCGGGCGCGGCTCTGAGACGGCATAGGTCAGGAAGCGTTGCGGCAAGCGCCCCGCCATATCGACCAGCGCCCGGATCGGCTGCATCGGCCGTGCAAGCGCCTCATAGAGCGGCCAGAGCGGACAGGCGGCGGCGAAGCGCGGCAGCAGGAAACCGGGGGCTGCGCGGCGGAAGGTCAGCGTGCCCGAGCCGTCGCAGACCACCAATCCCGGCTGCCCCAAACCCGGCGCGCCCTCTGGCAACGCCGCTAGCCGCCGCAACACCTGCGCAAGCGGCACGGCAAAGCGCGCCGCCAGCGCGCCCGGATCGGGGCCGAGCTCGGTCAGCGCCGCCAGCACCAGGTCCAGCGGCAAGGCCCGCGCATCGGCGGCCTGCCGCTGCAAATGGCCGCGCGCCAGTTCCCGGGCCGCCGAGGACGCCAATTCCGGCGCGCCCGCGATCAGCTCGACCGGATCGGCCCCGCCTCCCTCCAGTTCCGGGACATGCCAGCCGCGCGCCTCGAGCCACGCTTCCAACTGCTCCTGCGGCGAGGACAGGCCGGTCTCGGCGGTTTCCATCTCGTCGAGATAGCCGACCAACGCCTCGGCCGTTCCCGACAGGCGCAGGCTTTCCTCCTGGATCGTGTTGAGAAACCGCGCGCGCCATTCCGGCTCGATATCCTCGGTCTCGACAAGGATCGCGGCGGTGGAGCGCAGCGAGGTCACCGCCGAAAGGACCTCATGCAGCGAGGTCAGCAGGAACGGGTCCTGCGCCATGCGCTCGGCATAGGTTTCGACCACGCGCTCCAACTCGGTCAGCCGCGCCTGACGGTTCACCAGAAGCGCGGCCCATGCGGGAAAGCGACCGACGAATTCCTCGATCCGGTCGAGATCGGGCGCGGCTTGGCTGGTACCAACTGCGGCATTGCCGCTGCCTGTCTCGGCCAGCTCCAGGGACGCGACCGCTTCGCGCAGCCCGGCGAACAACGCCCCTTCCGCCCCCTCGCCCAACGTGACCGGATCGACGCCCATCGCGCCTGCGATCCGCAAGATCAACGCATCGCTGACCCGGCGGCGATTATGCTCGATCAGGTTGAGATAGGCCGCCGAAATCCCGGAGGCCCGCGCCAGTTCAGCCTGTTTCAAGCCAAGCGCATTGCGCCGCTCGCGGATGCGGGTGCCGGTCAGCGGGGAACGGGCCATGTAAACTCCTCCTGCACCCGTTTTTACAAACAAGTGCAGAAGAAGAAAATAGTTTTACAGGGGTTTACAGGACCTCAGCAGGATCCCGTTCCAGAGGGCGCGACCGTGGCCATGCCTGATATACCCCCGACACCCGGCTCGCATTCCCCGATATCGCGTTCAAGCTGCGTACAGCCTGCAAACGCGACCAACGCGACGAGCGCGGCAAGCTGTGCGGCGGTTGCGAAAAAGCGGTTTTTCATGGCTCTCTCCAATTCTCGGCATGGGACGATTTCCCCATATGTCATTCTACATTGCCGGCCTGTTCGCTCTATGATCGACGTCAATTCCCGGCCCGATTTGACAGCTCCGCCCGATGCGCCATCATCAATGCGGCAGCGCAGCATAACAGCGCGGCAATTCGCGGAGACCCGGATGGAGCCCGAGACGATCGAGACCGAACTGGCCAGCGCCATCGATACGGCGCAGAAATTCCTGCCGGACTGGGCGGTGGCGCTGATCGCCTATGTGATCGCGGCGTTGATCGCGCTGCTGCTGTTTAGGGTGTTGTTCACGGCGCTCAACCGAGCGGTGGCCGATCGCGATCTGTTCTGGCGCTCGCTGGTTGCACGCGGGGCGCAACCGATGCGGTTGATCCTTCTGATCGCCGCACTCGGCTTTGCAAACGGGCTCGCCCCGACAAGCCCGGCCGCGACCACAGCAATCACCCACATTCTGCTCGTCGCGCTGATCCTCTGCCTCGCCTGGATCGCCTATACCGCGCTTTACATCTGGACGACGATCCACCTGCGGCGCTTCAAGCTCGACGCGGAAGACAACCTGCTGGCGCGCAAACACGTCACCCAGACCCGCATCCTGATGCGCGTGGCCAAGGTAATGATCGTGATCCTCGCGGTCGCAGCCGCCCTGATGACCTTCCCCGCCGTGCGCCAATATGGCGTGTCGCTTCTGGCCGCAGGCGGGGCCGCGGGTATCGTCGTGGGCCTCGCCCTGCAGCCTGTGCTCAAGAACCTGTTCGCGGGCATCCAGCTTGCCCTGACCCAGCCGATCCGCATCGACGACGCACTGATCGTCGAGGGCGAATGGGGGAATGTCGAAGAGATTACATCGACTTATGTCGTGATCCGCATCTGGGATTGGCGGCGGCTCGTGGTGCCCTTGAGCTATTTCATCGAGCAGCCTTTCCAGAACTGGACCCGCGAAAGCGCCGATCTGATCGGCACCGTCATGATCTATCTCGACCACACGGCCGACGTCGCCGCGATCCGCGCGAAAGCCGAAGAGATCACCCGCGCCGATCCGCTCTGGGATGGCAAGGTCTTCGCGTTGCAGGTGACCGATTTCCGCGAGCGGGTGATGGAGGTGCGTATCCTCGCCTCCGCGCGCAACGGTCCGCGCACCTACGATCTGCGCTGCCATATTCGCGAGGAGCTGGTGGCGTGGATTCAGTCCGAAATGCCGCATGCTCTGCCCCGCACCCGGGCCGATCTGTCGCCGGCGGAGGCGGCATTCCTCGGCACGCCCTCTGGCGAAGCTTCGTCAGCTGACGCGCCATCCCGCTAAGGGCTCGTTGCAGGCACACTCCAACAGGCCGCCGCGGTTCGCCGCTAATCGAAGGCCCCGAAATGCACCCCGTAATTCACCGCGCGGTTGGAGCACTTATCCATCGCATCCACGAGCCATTGGCGATCGGGCAAAGGTCTGCCGATCAGATGGTGCCCGAGCGCATCTTCGCCCTTCGCGATATTGCCCGCAACATCGCCGCTGAATGTCAGCAGGCGCTTCAGCCAGAAATCCTGCGCCTGCCCGATATATCCCCCGCTTCCGCCGCCCGAGAGCGCACGGACCACGGCGAGGCAATAGGCGGCCTCGATCGGCTGGGTGGGCGTGTCGAAAAGGTAGCTCGGCGGAGCCGCGAACTGGCTTTTCCATGCGAGGTAGAACAGCCCGCCCGCGACGCTGATCACGACGACCGCGTAGAACGCGGTCAGGGCCGGGTGCGTGCGCTGCTGACGCCTGCGAGCCCGTGCGCGGGCGCGCGCACGCTGCGCGGTCATTGATCGATCGGCCATGCGAGTGCCTCCTGCCGCTCAGCAAAGCCGATTCCCCTTAAGAAACCCCGAATATGAAAAAGCCCCCCGGCGCACCGGAGGGCTTCGTGTTTCGCGAGAGTGTCTCTCTTATTCGAGGCCAGCCTTGTCGGTCACATCATGGGTCCAGGCGCCTTCCGGCTTCTTGGTGATGACCGGGTCCGAACCGCCCGACATCAGAACGTCGACCGTGCGCTCGTAGTCGGCGGGGTCGAGCGTGCCGTTCGAGCCAGCGGTCAGCTTGGAGACTTCTTTCATCATGCCGACTTGGTGCTCCATCGTCTGCGCACCGGTCTCGTCATTGTCGAGAATGATCTGTGCGGCCTCGTCGGGATGCTCCTCGGCGTATTTCCAGCCTTCCATCGAGGCCTTCACGAATTTCGCCATCTTGTCGACGAAGGCCGGGTCCTTGAGGTTCTCTTCGAGCACGTAAAGACCGTCCTCGAGCGTCGCGACGCCTTCGTCTTCGTATTTGAAGGTCACCAGCTGGTCGGGCTGAATGCCCGCTTCGAGCACCTGCAGATACTCGTTATAGGTCATGGTCGAGATACAGGCCGCCTGCTTTTGCAGCAGCGGATCGACGTTGAAGCCCTGCTTGAGCACGGTCACGCCATCGTCGCCGCCTTCGGTCGAGATGCCGAGATGGTTCATCCAGCTCAGGAACGGGTATTCATTGCCGAAGAACCACACGCCCAGCGTATGGCCGGGGAAGTCCTCGGGGGTCTTGATGCCGCTTTCCTTGAGGCAGGTCAGCATCATGCCCGACTTCTTGAAGGGCTGAGCGATATTCACGAGCGGCAGCCCTTTCTCGCGGGCCGCCAGCGCCGCCGGCATCCAGTCGACGATGACATCGGCGCCACCGCCTGCGATCACCTGCTCGGGGCCGATATCGGGGCCGCCCGGCTTGATGGTCACGTCGAGACCCGCATCCTCGTAGAAGCCCTTGTCGAGCGCGACATAGTAGCCCGCGAACTGGGCCTGCGTGACCCATTTCAGCTGCAGCGTCACGTCCTCGTTGGCCCAAGCGGCCCCCGCCATGGTGAGGCTTGCGGCCACCCCTGCGATCAGTTTCTTCATCTTTCACTCCACTGTTGGCCCCGGATCTTTACGCCCGGGATTTTAGGTTTTTCTCAGGCTCTTCCTTGCCCTTACGTCCGGGCCCGTTGCGACGGGTGCCAGAAAGTCACCAGCTTCTCGATCAGGGCGACAAGCCCATAGAAGCCCGAGCCCGCGAGGGCCGCAACGGTAATTTCCGACCACACGAGCGGCAGATCAAGCTGCCCCACCGCGGTCGAGATGCGAAAGCCCATTCCTTTCGTCGGGCTGCCGAAAAATTCGGCAACGATCGCACCGATCAAAGCCAGTGTCGTCGCGATCTTCAACCCATTGAAGAGAAACGGCATCGCCGCTGGCAGGCGCATCTTGAAAAGCCCCTGCCAATAGCTTGCGGAATAGGTCGCCATCAGGTCGCGCTGAAGCGCATTCGTGGCCGCCAGACCCGCCACCATGTTCACGAGAACGGGGAAGAAGACCATGACCACGACGACCGCCGCTTTCGACTGCCAGTCGAAGCCGAACCACATCACGAGGATCGGCGCGATCCCGACGATCGGCAGGGCCGCGACGAAGTTCCCGATCGGCAGCAGTCCGCGTTGCAGGAAGGGCGAGCGGTCGATCAGGATCGCCACCACCACCGCAGCACCACAGCCGATGATGTAGCCCGACAGCGCGCCTTTGAGGATCGTCTGCACGAAATCCTCGCGCAGCACATCGGTCGAGGCCATCAGGCTCGCCGCGATCTGGCTTGGCGCCGGCAGGATCACCGGGCTGATATTCAGCCCGCGCACCAGACCTTCCCACAGCAGCAGGAGGGTGATGCCGAACAAGGCCGGGATCAGGAAACGCGCCCAACGCTCCGAGCCGTGATGGCGCGCAAGCCAGGTATTGAGGGCCCAGGCCGCCAGCCAGAAGACGATTGCGAAAATAAGCCAGCTCATTGCACCATCCCCATCCGCTTGAGGGTGATTTGTTCGATGATGCCGACCACCACCACGAGGATCGCCGCGAGCGCTGCCGCTGCGAACAGAGCGGACCAGATCTGCACCGTCTGCCCGTAATAGCTGCCCGACAGAAGCCGCGCGCCAAGCCCGCGGGTCGCGCCCGCCGGCAGTTCAGCGACGATGGTGCCGACGAGGCTCGCGGCCACGCCCACTTTCAGCGAGGCGAAGAGATACGGCATCGACGACGGCAGCCGCAGCTTCCAGAAGGTCGCGCCCTGGCTCGCATTATAGGTCTTCAGCAGATCGAGCTGCATGTGATCGGGCGCGCGCAGTCCCTTCACCATGCCGACGAGCACGGGGAAGAAGCTCAGGTAAGCCGCGATGATCGCCTTGGGCAGCAGCCCGGTGATCCCGAGGCTCGCGAGCACCACGATCACCATCGGCGCGATTGCGAGGATCGGGATCGTCTGGCTCGCGATCGCCCAAGGCATCACGCTCAGATCCATTGCCCGGCTATGGGTGATCCCCACCGCCAGCAGAATGCCCAGACCGGTGCCCAGCGCGAAGCCCGCAAGCGTCGCGGACAGCGTGATCCAACCGTGGAAGACAAGGCTGCGCTTGGAGGTGATCTTCTGCCCGGCCACACCTTCCCATAGCCCGACAGCCACCTGATGCGGCGCGGGCAGAACGGGGCGTTTCTGGGTCAGCGTGTCGGTGACAAGCTCGGAGAACGTGACCTCTTCACCGGCGCGTGCCGCCTGATCGTAGGTCCATTGCGAATTCATCCAGACCGTCGCTGCGTACCAAAGCAGCAAGATCGCGGCCAGAACCGTCAGAACGGGTGCGATCATCTTCATGAGACCGCCCTCCCCTTCGGCTTGGCCGAAATATCCTCGGGGGGTGAATGGCGCAGCCAGAGGGGGGCGGACAGCCCCCCGCTCGCGGTAGGGGTCATCGCGTCATTCATCATAGGCATGCCCCGCCCGAAGCCCCTCGCGCACCCGATGCGCGATCTGCAGGAATTCCTCGCTGTCGCGGATGTCGAGTGGACGCGGCCCTTTCGGCAACGTGCTCTCGATCACCTCTTGGATGCGGCCCGGACGGGGCGACATCACCACGATCTTGGTCGACAGATAGACCGCTTCCGGGATCGAGTGCGTCACGAAGCCGATCGTCTTGTTGGTGGCCGACCAGAGCTTGAGAAGCTCCTCGTTGAGCTTGTCTCGCACGATCTCGTCGAGCGCGCCGAAGGGTTCGTCCATCAGCAGGATCTCGGCGTCGAAGGCCAGCGCCCGCGCGATCGAGGCGCGCTGCTGCATGCCACCCGAAAGCTGCCAGGGGAATTTCTTGCCGAAGCCTTCGAGGTCGACCAGCGAGAGCACTTTTTCAACACGCTCTTCCTGCTGCGCCTTGGAATAGCCCATGATTTCCAGCGGAAGCTTCACATTCCCCGCAATCGTGCGCCAAGGGTAAAGACCAGCCGCCTGAAACACGTAGCCGTAGCTGCGCGCCTTGCGGGCTTCTTCCGGCGAGATGCCGTTCACGGTCAGCGAGCCGCCCGTGGGCGTCTCCAGCGCCGCGATGCACCGCAGGAAGGTCGTCTTGCCGCAGCCCGAGGGGCCGATGAAGCTCACGAATTCGCCCTTCTCGATATCGAGGTCGATATCTTTCAGCGCGTGAACCGAACCGTCCCCCGTCTGGAAAGTCAGATTGAGCCCGCGGGCCTGAATTACCGGTGCTGCCGTCATCCGCGCCTCCACAGGGTTTTATCCGCAATCTCGACGCTGTTGCCCGCCGGGTCGCGCAGGTAGATCGACCGCGCCCCGTTCGGCCAATAGAAGTCGGCCTCAATCTCCACGTTATTGTCCCTCAAATGTCGTTCCCATTCGTTCAGTTGTTCCGCGTCCGCCGCGAGACATACATGCCCCGGTCCGACCGCGCCATGCGGTGGAACGGGCAGCGCCGCCTCCGGGTCGGGTGGCTCCCGCGTGGCCTGAGCGATGAAGGTCAGGATCACGCTGTCGCCACAGCGGAAAAAAACATGCCGCCCGTCGCGACGGGTTAGCCGCTCGAGCCCCAGCAGCCCGCCGTAGAAGGCTTCGGTCGCGTCGAGATCCTCGACATAGACCGCAGCCTCCAGAACGCCGGAACTGACCGGGGCCGCCATTGCGCCTTATACCCCGGTCGCCGGGATACCGGTGCGTTCTACCGGGCGCGGCGCGGTGAGCTCTTTCCAGGTGGACAGAGCCTTGGTCACCGGCATGCCCGGATCGCGGGCAACGAATTCGCCGTGGCCCTCGGGCGTCTGGATCTTGCCATCGGCCCAGGCGACGACACCGCGGCTGAGCGTGTAGCGCGGCAGTCCCTTGACCTCTTTGCCCTCGAACACGTTGTAATCGATGGCAGATTGCTGGGTCTTGGCCGAGATCGTCTTGGTCGCTTCCGGATCCCAGACCACGAGATCGGCATCCGCACCGACCAGAACCGCGCCCTTCTTCGGATAGACGTTGAGGATCTTTGCGATGTTGGTCGAGGTGACGGCCACGAATTCGTTCATCGTGATCCGGCCGGTCTCGACCCCATAGGTCCAGAGCATCGGCATCCGGTCCTCAAGACCGCCGGTGCCGTTCGGGATCTTGGTGAAATCGCCCACGCCATAGCGCTTCTGTTCGGTCGAGAAGGCGCAGTGATCGGTCGCGACCACCGAGAGCGAGCCCGAGGCGAGACCGGCCCAGAGGCTGTCCTGATGCTGCTTGTTGCGGAAGGGCGGCGACATCACGCGACGCGCGGCGTGATCCCAATCCTTGTCGAAATACTCGCTCTCGTCGAGCGTGAGGTGCTGGATCAGCGGCTCGCCCCAGACGCGCTTGCCCTGCATCTTTGCGCGGCGGATCGCTTCGTGGCTCTCCTCGCAGGAGGTGTGCACGACGTAAAGCGGCACGCCCGCCATATCGGCGATCATGATCGCGCGGTTGGTGGCCTCGCCTTCGACCTGCGGCGGGCGCGAATAGGCGTGCCCCTCGGGGCCGCTATTTCCATCTGCCAGCAGTTTCGCGGACAGCTCCGCCACGACATCGCCATTCTCGGCATGGACCAGCGGGATCGCGCCCAGTTCGGCGCAGCGCTTGAAGCTCGAATAGAGTTCGTCGTCGTTCACCATCAGCGCGCCCTTATAGGCCATGAAGTGCTTGAAGGTGTTGATGCCGCGCTCCGTGACCTGCTTCATCTCGTTGAAGACCTGCTCGCTCCACCAGGTGATCGCCATGTGGAAAGAGTAGTCGCAATGCGCGCGGGTCGATTTGTTGTCCCAGCGCTTGAGCGCTTCCAGAAGCCCTTCGCCCGGCGCGGGCAGCGCGAAATCGACGACCATCGTGGTGCCGCCCGCCAGCGCCGCGCGGGTGCCGCTCTCGAAATCGTCGCTGGAATAGGTGCCCATGAAGGGCATCTCGAGATGGGTGTGCGGATCGATCCCGCCCGGCATCACATAGCAGCCGGTCGCGTCGATCTCTTCGTCGCCTTTCAGGTTCGGGCCGATCTCGATGATCTTGCCGCTGTCGATCAGCACATCCGCCTTGTAGGTCAGATCGGCGGTGACGATGGTTCCGTTCTTGATGACTTTGGTCATTGTTTACCTCCCACGAAGGTCTTCCGCCTTCGATTTGGTTCAAATATCCCGGGGGTGAGGCGCTTAGCGCCGAGGGGGCAGCGCCCCCTCTTCCGCCCGTCTCAGCTTACGATTTCCGCGGATTCCAGCACGGCGTGGAACAGCACATCGGCGCCCGCGCCTGCCCAGTCCTTGGAGATATCCTCGGCCTCGTTATGGCTCAGCCCGTCGACGCAGGGGCACATCACCATTGCCGTCGGCGCGACCGCGTTGATCCAGCAGGCATCGTGGCCCGCGCCCGAGATGATGTCGCGATGCGAATAGCCCAGACGCTCGGCGGCGCTGCGCACGGCGCTCACGCAGGTCGGATCGAAGGTGACCGGGTCGAACCCGCCGGTCTTCTCGAACTCCACCTCAAGGCCCATCTCGTCGCAGATCTTCTTTGCTCCCTCGCGCAGTCGTTTTTCCATATCCTCGATCACGCTCAGATCGGGCGAACGGAAATCGACGGTGAACACGGCTTTGCCGGGGATCACGTTACGCGAATTCGGGTAGATGTCGATATGGCCAGCCGCGCCTACCGCGTGGGGCTTGTGCGACCAGGCGATCTCGTCGACCAGTTCCAGCACGCGCGCCATGCCGAGGCCCGCATTCTTGCGCATCGGCATCGGGGTGGAGCCGGTATGCGCATCCTTGCCTGTGATCGTCACCTGGGTCCAGCTGAGACCCTGCCCGTGGGTAACGACGCCGATATCCTTGCCTTCGGCCTCGAGGATCGGGCCCTGCTCGATATGCAGCTCGAACATCGCGTGCATCTTGCGCGCACCGACCTCTTCGTCACCGACCCAGCCGACACGCTTCAGCTCGTCGCCGAACTTCTTGCCTTCCGCATCTTCGCGATCGTAGGCCCAGTCCTGCGTGTGGATGCCTGCGAACACGCCCGAGGCGAGCATCGCCGGGGCGAAGCGCGTGCCCTCTTCGTTGGTCCAGTTGGTCACGACGATCGGGTGCTTGGTCTTGATGCCGAGATCGTTCATCGAGCGCACCGCCTCCAGCGCGCCGAGCACACCGAGGACACCGTCGTATTTGCCGCCCGTGGGCTGCGTGTCGAGGTGGCTGCCCATATAGACCGGCAGCGCATCGGGGTCTTCGCCCGCGCGGGTCGCGAACATGTTGCCCATCGTGTCGACGCCCATCGTCATGCCGGCATCTTCGCACCATTTCTGGAACAGCGCGCGGCCTTCGGCATCCGCATCGGTGAGGGTCTGGCGATTATTGCCCCCGGCGACGCCGGGACCGATCTTGGCCATCTCCATGAGACTGTCCCAAAGGCGATCGGGATTGATGCGGAGGTTTTCTCCGGGTGCTGACATTTCATAACTCCCTGTCGGCTGCGTGGGGGTTATCCCCTCTTGCGACGAATCTTTTTCTGACCGTATGGTCAGGTTGAGTGGGCCACGGTCTGACCATTCGGTCAACAAAAATCAGGACGTATTTTGAATGAAAGATAATGAGCGCGGCAAGCGCACAAAAAATGGGCAAGCCAGCCGGGGAAGCCGCGCCGAGGCGCGGCGCGCCACCGAAGAGTCGATCCTGAAAGCCGCCGAGAGGGTCTTCGCCGAGGCAGGATTCGGCGGAGCCACGATGCAATTGATCGCGGATGTCGCGGGGCTCCCGAAAGCCAATCTCCATTACTATTTCGAGACGAAAGAGTCGCTCTATCGACGGGTCGTGGAGCGCATTTTCAACATCTGGCTGGAAGCTGCGGATGTGTTCGACGAGGCAAGCGGACCGGCCGAAGGGATCGGCGCCTATATCGACGCCAAAATGGAGATTTCGCGCAATCACCCGAACGGCTCGAAGGTCTGGGCCTCAGAGGTGATGCATGGCGCACCGGTGATTCAGGATTACCTCGAGACGACGCTGCGCGACTGGACCGAGGGCCGCGCGGTGATCATCCGGCGCTGGATCGCGGAAGGCAAAATGGCCGAGGTCGACCCGCATCACCTGCTCTACATGCTCTGGGCCACCACCCAGCACTACGCCGATTTCTCGCATCAGATCGAGACCTTGAACGGCGGCGCTCCGCTGAGTGACGCTCAGTGGGAAGAGGCGAAGACCTGCGTGAAGGGGATTGTGCTGCGGGGGATCGGAGTGGCCTGATTGCTCAGTTCGCCGCCGGGTCGGCGGTGATATTCGGCGCGCCGACGGGGGCGACATCCGATTTTGCATCCGCCGCCGGGGCTTGCGAAGCCGCCTCCGATGCCTCCGACTCTTCCGGCAGCGTCTCGGTCTCGACCGGGCGCATCGGTGCCCCGGCCACGCCCGCAGGCAGATGCGTCTCGGGCAGTTTCGCGCCCAGAAGCTCCTTCCCGTCCGAGGTCGGCTCGACCGGATCGGCCTCCAGACCGACCGCCTCCGCGCCGGTATCCGAACACACGTAAATCGCGCCACCCACGACCACCGCCGTGGCCGCGAGCGCAGGGGTCGAGGCCCCCGCCAGCACGCCAAGCCCCGCATCGCGCAGCTTCTTTTGCAGGTTTCCGGCCTGATCCGAGACGATCATGCCGCCGATTTTCTTACCCAGAACCTTGCTCGCCGCATCGCCCACGGCGCTTTCCGCATCGTCGCGCAGATCGCCAGCGGCCTTCGCGGTGCCCTTGATACGTTCGCAGATGCTTTTCGACGGTTTGCGGCAGAGCCCGTAGGCGTCGCGCTCGCCCCGGTCGTAGCCCAGATAGGTCTCGGCCTCCTTGTCCCATTGCAAACAGAACGGGGCGCGGCTTTCGTCGTCCATCTCAGGCGTCAGGGCGCGCAGAGTGACCAGCGCCGGGCAGGTCACCTCCCCTTTCTCGCCAAACAGCTTCTCGCGCAGCGACCGGCTTTCCTTCAGCGCCGCGTTCTCCGCATCGTAGACGTAGGAATAGGTCTTGCCGCGAATGGAGGTCTCGCACGGGACCAGTTCTGCCATCGCGGGCAGCGGGCAGATCAGGGCAAGGACAAAGGTCAGGCGCAGCATCGCGAGTCTCCAAGCATCATTGCGCAACATAGTCCCCGCCCCCGCCGCCACAAGGTCGCGCAATTTGGCGAAACGGTGCTCGGCGGGGTTTCGCGCGGCACCGCACAGATCCTGTTTCTAGACCTGCGCACAGCATGGGTTAACTTGTTCGCAAGAGAGATAGGGAGAAAGACATGCGCAAGATGCAGGTGCAGGGCGTCCATCACATCACGCTGACCGGGGCGGACCGGCAGAGCTCGATCGATTTCTGGGAAGGGCTGCTCGGGATGCCGTTCATCTTCGACCAACCCAATCTGGACAATGCCGACGAGGGGCATCTCTATTTCGACCCGGGCGACGGGCGGCTGATCACCGTTTTCACCAATGAGAGCCGCAAGCCCGTCCATGACCGCACACCCACCGATCCGGGCTGCGTGCATCACCTCGCCTTCAACGTCTCAATGGCGACGCATCGGCAGGTCGTGGCGCGGCTCGATGCGCGCGGGATCGCGCATTCCGGCGTGAAGGATCGCGGTTTCATGGATTCGATCTATTTCAAGGATCCGCTGGGGCTGCTGATCGAACTCGCCACTTACAAGTTCGAGCCGCCGCGCGGATCGTCCCATGCCGAGGTGATGATCGAGGCGCATCGCATCCGCGTGGCCCGCGGCGACAAGGCGATCGGCGAGGAGCATCTGGCAGATGCGATCGAGATGATCGTGGAGCGCTCGCAGCAATCGCTGAGCGAGGATCGCGGGGCGAAGAACCCGTATTGAGCGGGAGTGAGGGCCGCGCCCGACCTCGGGTGGGCGCGGCGCGTCACCTGTGGCCAGGCACTTTATCTCGCAAGCCCGCAAGACAGATATGTCCGCGACGACATCGCCAATGCGCCCTCCCGGGGGGGAGGTCGGGCGCGGCCCGGGGCTGGTCGCCCCGCGCCCTCAAGCACCACGCCGCAACAAAAAAACGGCCGCGCAACCCCTGCGCGGCCGTCTTGTCATCTCGGCTTGGGCCCGATTACTCAACCTCTTCGAGCACCTCTTTGAGCGTGCCGACCAGCTCGTCGATCTGCTCTTTCGAGATGATCAGCGGCGGGCTCATCGCGATGATGTCACCGGTGGTGCGGATCAGGATGCCTTTGTCGTAAGCCTTCAGGAAGGCCGAGAAGGCCCGCTTCGTGGGTTCGCCCGCGATCGGCTCCAGCTCGACTGCGCCGATCAGGCCCTCGTTGCGGATGTCGATCACGTTGCGCACGCCCTTGAGCGAATGCAGCGCCTCTTCCCAATAGGGGGCAAGCTCGGCGGCGCGCTCGAACAGACCCTCTTCGCGATAGGTCTCGATCGTCGCGATCCCGGCGGCGGCGGCGATCGGGTTGCCGGAATAGGTGTAGCCGTGGAACAGCTCGATCATGTGCTCGGGGCCGTTCATGAAGGCGTCGTGAACCTCGGCCGTCGCCAGCACCGCGCCCATCGGGATCACGCCGTTGGTGAGGCCCTTCGCGGTCGTCATCATATCTGGCACGACACCGTATTTCTCGGCGGCGAACGCCGCGCCCGTGCGCCCGAAACCGGTGATCACCTCGTCGAAGATCAGCAGGATGCCGTGCTTCTTGGTGATGTCGCGCAGCTTCTGCAGGTAGCCTTTCGGCGGCAGCAGCACGCCGGTCGAGCCCGCAACCGGCTCCACGATGACGGCGGCGATGGTCTCGGCGCCATGCAGCGCGATAATACGCTCGAGGTCGTCGGCCAAATGCGCGCCATGCTCGGGGCAGCCCTTCGACCAACGGTTCTCCTCGGGCAGATGGGTGTGCGGCAGGTGATCGACGCCCGGCACGAGCGGGCCGAAGACCTTGCGGTTGGTGACGATACCACCGACCGAGATGCCGCCAAAGTTCACGCCGTGATAGCCGCGCTCGCGTCCGATCAGACGGGTGCGGGCGCCGTCGCCGCGCGCACGGTGATAGGCGATGGCGAGTTTCAGCGCGGTCTCGACCGATTCTGAGCCGGAATTGGTGTAGAAGACATGCGCCATCTCGTCGGGCGCGATGTCGAGGATACGGTTCGCGAGCTCGAACGCGATCGGATGGCCCATCTGGAAGGCGGGCGCGTAATCGAGCTCGGCGGCCTGTTTCTGGATCGCCTCGGTGATCTTCGGACGGCAATGGCCCGCGTTGCAGCACCAAAGACCAGCCGTGCCGTCGAGCACCTGACGCCCGTCCGAGGTGGTGTAATGCATATCCTTCGCGCCCACGAACATGCGCGGGTTCTTCTTGAACTGGCGGTTCGCCGTGAAGGGCATCCAGAAAGCGTTGAGATCGTTGGGGGACTTGCGGTCGAGCGCCATGGAAAAACTCCGGTCGGGCGGCCGGGTCGAGACACGGCCGGATTGTCTAGTTTGACCGAACGGTCAGACTCACGCTAGCACAGCTTAGGAACCAGTCAAGCGGCCTTCAATGCGCGTTAAAAGCGCACTCTGCTGCCCCGTAGCGATTGATCCCGCAGTAACGCTTCGGTTAACATAAAACACGAACTGGGAGACGAATATTTGGCAGACGACCTCGACCCGCGCGACTTCACCAGCGACGACGACGGCAAGCGCCCGCTGACCCGGATACAAAAGGTCAATCGCGGCAAGATTCTCGAGGCGGCGCTGGACGTGTTCTCCGCGCATGGGTTCCGCGGCGCGACGCTCGACCAGATCGCGGCGGAAGCTGGGTTGAGCAAGCCGAACGTGCTCTATTACTTTCCTTCGAAAGAGGCGATCCACGAGGCGCTTCTTGCTGGGCTTCTCGATATCTGGCTCGCGCCGCTGCGCGCGATCGATCCTGCGGGCGAGCCGCGCGAGGAAATCATGCGCTACATGCGCCGCAAGCTCGAGATGAGCCGCGAGATGCCGCGCGAAAGCCGCCTGTTTGCCAATGAAGTCTTGCAGGGCGCGCCGCGGATGGGCGCGGGATTGTCCACCGATCTCAAGACCTTGGTGGACGAGAAGGCCAAGGTGATCGAGGGCTGGATCGCCGAGGGGCGTCTTGCCCCGGTCGATCCGCATCACCTGATCTTCTCGATCTGGGCGCTGACCCAGCATTACGCCGATTTCGACACGCAGGTGCGTGCGGTGCTCGGCCCGGGCAAGGACCCGATCGAAGGGGCGGCGCCGTTCCTCGATATGCTCTTCGCGCGGCTGCTCAAGCCATAAGCGATTAAGCCTTCCGTAACTATCCCCGGAGTTTCTGCCTGATCTTAACGGTCCGGTAACGCCCCCGGCGCAGTCTGAGGATGCGTGGGGGCGCAGGAATATGGAGCTCGGGATGGACCGGATTTCGGGGTTGATGCCTCAGGTCGGGTGGTCGCCTCTGTTGACGGTGGCGGCCCCGAAGACAGCGCCTGCCAGCACGGTGGAGGCGGCGGCGAATGCGGCCAATACCAACGGCGGCCTCGGCGCGAATGTAGACACCCAAACGCCGCAGGATCGCGCGCAGCAAGTGCGCGCCTTGGAAGCGCGCGCGGCACGCGGCGCCAGCACGCTGAAGGAGGAAGGTCAGGATCGGAGTGCGGAGGATGCAAGCCAATCGCCCCGTACACTCGGCAGCCGCGATGGGGGTGCACGGCCCGACCCCGACGCCTTGACCGGCCCGATCCCGACATTCGAGGTCACGCCGCTCGAGGCTCAGGCCGCTGCGCTCTGGGCTGCGCCGGACCTCGTGGAGACCTCGGACGCCCCCGCCCCGGAGACGGTGCAGCCCACCGACACGATCCAGACCACCGACACATCAACGGAGGAGCGCGCGGAGGTCAAAGCGCCCGACACCGCGAAGGAGGCGCGTGCCGAGCCTGCGCCACAGGCGGAAGATAAAAACGACGCGCCCTCCGATCATCGGAGCGGCGCGTCGCAGGAGGGATGGTCTCAGGTTGCCCCGCAGGTCGCGCCGAACCTCGACGTGACCCGCTAGGCCCCTGCCCTTACTCGGCTGCTGTTGCAGCCGAGGGGTTGTTGGGATGGCTCGTCCAGTTGGCGTAGTCGCCGACCGTCTCGCCGGTGCGCGGATCCACCTCGCCCTTGTCCATCTTGCGCATCGTGATGCACTCGACCGGGCAGACTTCGACGCAGAGGTTACAGGCCACGCATTCCTCGTCCTTGACCGAGTAGACGCGATCTTCGGTCACCGCGATCGCCTGGTGCGAGGTGTCTTCGCAGGCGGCATAGCAGCGGCCGCATTTGATGCAATCGTCCTGATTGATCTCGGCCTTGGTGACGTAGTTGAGGTTCAGATACTGCCAATCGGTCACGTTCGGCACCGCGCGCCCCACCAGTTCGGAGGTCGAGGTGAAGCCCTTGCGATCCATGTAATCGCTGAGGCCAGAGATCATTTCCTGCACGACCTTGAAGCCATAGGTCATCGCCGCCGTACAGACCTGCACATTACCAGCCCCGAGCGCCATGAACTCTGCCGCATCGCGCCAGGTGGTCACGCCACCGATGCCCGAGATCGGCAGACCGGCCGTTTCGGGATCGCGGGCGATCTCGGCCACCATGTTCAGCGCGATCGGCTTCACCGCCGGACCGCAATAGCCGCCATGGGTGCCTTTGCCGTCGATGGTGGGCTCCGGCGCGAAATCGTCCAGATCGACCGAGGTGATCGAATTGATCGTGTTGATCAGCGAGACCGCATCGGCCCCGCCGCGCTTGGCGGCCTCTGCCGGGCGGCGGATATCGGTGATGTTGGGCGTGAGCTTCACGATCACCGGCAGGCTGCAATATTGCTTACACCAGCGGGTGACCATCTCGATATATTCGGGCACCTGCCCCACCGCGGAACCCATGCCGCGCTCGGCCATGCCATGCGGGCAGCCGAAGTTCAGCTCGATCCCGTCGGCGCCGGTTTCCTCGACCAGCGGCAGGATCGCCTTCCAGCTTTCCTCGTCACAGGGCACCATCAGCGAGACGATGATCGCGCGGTCCGGGTAGTCCTGCTTGACCGCCTTGATCTCGCGCAGGTTGGTCTGCAGCGGACGGTCGGTGATCAACTCGATGTTGTTGAGACCGAGCAGACGGCGATCCGCGCCATAGATCGCGCCATACCGCGGGCCGTTGACGTTGACGACGGGCGGACCTTCCGAGCCCAGCGTCTTCCACACGACCCCACCCCAACCGGCTTCAAACGCGCGGCGGACATTGTATTCCTTGTCCGTCGGCGGCGCGGAGGCGAGCCAGAACGGGTTGGGGGATTTGATACCGATGAATTCAGAAGTCAGATCGGCCATCTCTTAGCCCTCCATCAGGAATTGGTGGATTTCTTCAGCCGCATCGCGCCCCTGCGCGACCGCCGTCACGGTCAGGTCTTCGCCGGCATGGGTGCAATCGCCCCCCGCCCAGACCCGTTCGACCGAGGTGCGGCCTGCGCCGTCCACCTTGATCTTGCCGCCCGCGACTTCGACCTTCGGAGGCATATCGCCCAGCGTCTGACCGATAGCCTTGAAGACCTGATCGGCGGACAGCTTGAAGGTGGCGTCGGTCATCTCCAGACCGCCCTCGCCTTTCTTCGTGTAGGCGAACTCGACCTGACGCACCGCGCCGTTACCATGGATGGCGATGGGGGCGGCGTTCTCGATGATGTTCACGCCATGGGTCAGCGCGTGTTCCTGCTCGACCGTGCTGGCGGGCATCTCGGCGCGCGAACGACGGTAGACGAGGGTCACATTGAGCGCGCCTAGCAGCTTCGACTGCACGGCAGCATCGACCGCCGTCATGCCGCCGCCGATCACGACCACGTCGCGCCCGATCGGCAGCTCGGCCAGATCGGAGGCCTGACGCAGCTCCGCGATGAATTCGGTCGCGGGGCGGATGCCATCCTTGTCTTCGCCATCGAGGCGCAGCGCGTTCACGCCCGACAGCCCCATCCCGAGGAAGACCGCGTCGTAATCGCCCAGCAGCTCGGCCAGATCGCCATCCCCGACGCGGCCAAGTTGCCAATTCTCGACGATAGTGATGCCACCGATCTGCATCAGCCAGTCGACTTCCGCCTGCGCGAACCCGCCCGGCGTCTTGTAGCTGGCGATACCGTATTCGTTGAGCCCGCCCGGCTTGGAGCGCGCATCATAGACGGTGACCTCGTGGCCCTTCATCGCGAGACGGTGCGCACAGGCGAGACCCGCAGGCCCGGCGCCCACGACCGCCACCGATTTGCCCGTGCGCTCGGCGCGGGTGTAGGGGTGGCTTTGCTTGGCCATCAGGGTATCGGTCGCGAAACGCTGCAGCGCGCCGATCTCGACCGGCTCGCCTTCCGAATCCATGCGGACACAGGAGCCTTCGCAAAGGTTCTCGGTCGGACAAACACGGGCACACATGCCGCCC
The DNA here is from genome assembly GCF_002020045.1 of Thioclava sp. F28-4. Classification (NCBI taxonomy): domain Bacteria; kingdom Pseudomonadati; phylum Pseudomonadota; class Alphaproteobacteria; order Rhodobacterales; family Paracoccaceae; genus Thioclava; species Thioclava sp. F28-4. The sequence continues at coordinate 476,403 of NZ_MPZQ01000001.1, forward strand.
ATGATGTTCTGATCGAAGATCGTCTTCGCCGCGGCTTCCGGCGTTCCGGTCGAGATTTGCCGGATGAACAGCGGAATGTCGATCGCGGTCGGGCATGCCTCCATGCACGGCGCATCGTAGCAAAAATAGCAGCGATCGGCCGCAATGCGGGCTTCTTGCGTGCCCAGCGGCGGCGCGTGATCGGCGAAATTGGTGCAGTAGCTTTCCGGGTCGAGCCGTGCTGGCGCGATCCCTTCGGTGAGCTGGCTATTGGACACTTGCGGGCTCCCTGTCAGTTTTTCTTGTTCCCTACGCTCGCACAGGATTGAATTTTATCAAGTGGTAAAATATGCCGCAGCGCGGCGGGTCGCCAATTCCCGCCCGATTGCCCGGTAGTTCAGCGCCCCCTACCCCACCTGTGCTCAATTATCGGGCAATCACGAGATCGCGAAACCCTGACACCAGGACGCCCGATGCGGCTTTTCACCGCGCGTTACCTCGCGTATAACCGCCTCCAGCACCAAAGAGCCCCGCAGAATGGGCTCCATTTCAAAGCACCCTTCGAGGACCGCATGACCAAAAATACCCGTGACAACGACGTGGCCTTCATTCAGGCCCTTGCCGAACTGCTCAATTCGAACGAGCTGACCGAAATCGCCGTGACTCGCGATTACGCGCAAGATGACAGCCTGAAAGTGCGGGTGTCGAAACAGACAAACATCGTGCAGGCCGCAGCGCCTGCTCCTGCGGCTGCCCCCGCTCCGGCGCCCGCAGCGGCCCCGGCGGCGCAATCCGCAGCCACCGAGCAATCCGCGCCCGTCGAAGACCCCGCCGATCATCCCGGCGCCGTGGCCTCGCCGATGGTGGGCACCGCCTATCTCTCGCCCGAGCCGGGCGCATCGGCCTTCGTGAAGGTCGGCGATCAGGTCAAGGAAGGCCAGACGCTGATGATCGTCGAAGCGATGAAAACCATGAACCACATCCCCGCCCCGAAATCGGGCACCGTGAAGCGCATCCTCGTCGATGACGGTCAGCCGGTCGAATACGGTTCGACCCTGATGATCGTCGAATAAGGGGGCCGGTATGTTCGACAAGATCCTGATCGCCAACCGGGGCGAGATCGCGCTGCGCGTGATCCGTGCCTGCCGCGAGATGGGGATCGCCTCGGTCGCGGTCCATTCGACGGCGGATTCGGACGCGATGCATGTGCGCATGGCCGATGAATCGGTCTGCATCGGCCCGAATTCCTCGACGCAATCCTATCTCTCGGTGCCCGCCATCGTCGCGGCCTGCGAGATCACGGGCGCCCAGGCGATTCACCCGGGCTACGGGTTCCTGTCTGAGAATGCCGCCTTCGTGCAGGTGCTCGAGGATCACGGCATCACCTTCATCGGCCCGTCGGCCGCCCATATCCGCATCATGGGCGACAAGATCACCGCGAAGGAAACCGCGAAGAACCTCGGCATTCCGGTCGTTCCGGGCTCTGCGGGTGGCGTGCCCGATACCGAGGCTGCGAAGCAGATCGCCGGTGACATGGGCTACCCCGTCATCATCAAGGCCACCGCCGGCGGCGGCGGTCGCGGGATGAAGGTCGCGAAATCCGAAGAAGAGCTCGAGGTCGCGTTCCGCACCGCACGCTCCGAGGCGAAAGCCGCCTTCGGCAATGACGAAGTCTATATCGAGAAATACCTGCAGAAGCCGCGCCATATCGAGGTGCAGGTCTTCGGTGACGGCAAGGGCCGCGGCGTCCATCTGGGCGAGCGCGACTGCTCGCTCCAGCGCCGCCACCAGAAGGTGCTCGAAGAGGCCCCCGGCCCCTCGATCACCGCTGAAGAGCGCGCCCGCATCGGCAGCATCTGCGCCAACGCGATCGGTGAGATGGGCTATTCCGGCGCCGGCACGATCGAGTTCCTCTACGAGGATGGCGAGTTCTATTTCATCGAGATGAACACCCGTCTTCAGGTCGAACACCCGGTGACCGAGGCGATCTTCGGCGTCGATCTGGTGCGTCAGCAGATCAAGGTCGCCGCCGGCGAACCGATGGAATTCGATCAGGACACGCTCTCGATCCGCGGTCACGCGATCGAAGTGCGGATCAATGCCGAGAAGCTGCCGAACTTCGCGCCCTGCCCCGGCAAGATCACCCATTACCACGCGCCGGGCGGCCTTGGCGTGCGGATGGATAGCGCGCTCTATGACGGCTATTCGATCCCGCCCTATTACGACAGCCTCATCGGCAAGCTGATCGTGCATGGCCGCGACCGCCACGAGGCACTGCAGCGTCTGCATCGCGCGCTTGGCGAGCTGATCGTGGACGGGGTGGACACCACCGTGCCGCTGTTCAACGCGCTGCTGCAGGAGCCCGATATCCAGAGCGGCAACTACTCGATCCACTGGCTCGAACGGTGGCTCGAAAAGAACCTCTGATCGGTTCGATATCTACGAAAACGTCCCCGGTTTCGGGGGCGTTTTTCATTTCGGGGTCAGCAGGCAGGTGCCGCGCTTTTTCTCTTTGTCCTTAGGGCGATAGTAGTCGCCAACATGCTGCCGCTTACCTTGCCCGATCTGCTCCCAGTCCAGCCAATGACAGTCGTAGTCGAGCACATCGGCCATCGCGCTCATCGCCGGGAAAGACGGGATTCCGATCAGCGCCTTTTCCTGCCCCTCGATCTGCGGAATCGAGTTCAGCTCGTTGTCGGTGCGCTCGCGCATCAACAGGATCACCGGGCCGGGGCGCTGCGCGAATTCGCTATCCACGATCACCAGTTCCGGCCCCAGTTGGCGCACCAGCTGGAACAGCCGGAAATGGTCCATGACGTGATAGAGGATACCAAGGACGCCCACGACGTCGAAACGCTCGCCCGCGTCGATCAGCTTCTGCATCCCGTCGAAAATGTCGTCGCAGATCAGCGTCACCTTCTCGCGCAGATGCGCGCGGGGAAATTGGTCGAAGCGGTCGATCAGTTCCTGCCGCCCTTCGATTCCCACCACTTCCGAGGCGCCTGCCGCCGCGAAGGCATAGGCCCAGCGGCCATCATGCGCCGCCAGATCGAGCACGCGCTTGCCCGCGATCTCCTGCTCCAGCGGCTTGATGATCATCTTGTGGCGCAGGTTCATCCGCTCCACCGTGCCGGGATCTTCGGCGTATCGGTCGATCTCGGGGAGGAAATCGTAGAAACCCATATTTGCGCTCGGCCCCGCTCTGGTTCATCTTGTTGGCGAGCCTAGGCGTAACGGGAAAACCGGGCAAGATAATGACGGACAGGTTGAGCGCGGAACTACTTTTAGCGGGCTATGCGCAGGGCATCTTTCCGATGGCCGAAAGCCGCGACAATCCGCAATTGCATTGGTTCGACCCGGCTCTGCGCGGGATCGTGCCCTTGGACAAATTCCACATTTCGCGCTCTCTGGCGAAGGTAATCCGGCGCGGCGATTACAGTATTACAACAAACGCGGCATTTCGGGGTGTGGTCGAAGGCTGCGCAGATCGTGACGAGACGTGGATAAACGGCCCGCTCTTCACGCTCTACGATCAGCTCCATGCGGCGGGTTTCGCGCATAGTCTGGAGGTCTGGCAGGACGGTGACCTCGCGGGCGGTATTTTCGGGATCACATTGGGCGGCGCGTTCTTCGGCGAAAGCATGTTCTCGCGGCGGCCCAATGCCTCGAAAGTGGCGCTGACCTATCTGGTGGACCGGCTGCGCCAGACGGGGTTCACCTTGCTCGACACGCAATACATCACGCCGCATCTGGCCTCGATGGGCGCGATCGAAGTGACCCGGATCGAATATCGCGCGCGTCTGGCTCAGGCGCTGACGCGGGAATGCGATTTCACGAAAGGCGCGATCCCCGCGCCTCAGTCGCTTTTACAGCGGATGACCCAGACGTCGTAACGCGGGTGATCGAGCGCCGAGAGCGCGGGGCTGGACGCGATCATCCAACCTGAGAAATCAGGCTGCGGCTTGTCCTCTTCGGTCACCGTCACATAGGCATAGGCATCCGAGGACGGATCGTCGGCCGGGTAACGGCATTCGCGCAGCGTCACCTTGATGAACCCGTATTTCACGCTCTGCCCGACATTCAAATTGATGTCCGAGGCGATGCCCGAGACCTTGTCGAGCCCGCGGAGCATCGCGCCCGTACCGTCGGCCAGCCCTTTCGCAGGCTCATCCTGCGGAATCTGGTCGTCCGGCGTCGTTTGCGTGAAGTCCTGCGCCGCAGCGAGCCCCGGAACGAGTGCCGCGATCAAAACCAAAGCGCGGATCATTGCGCCCCCTCCCCTGCGCCGTCGCCACTGCCGCCACCTGCAAATTTCAGCATCAGGTTCAGCATCGAGACCGCGCTTTGCGTGTCGAGAATTTCGTCGCCGGGCTTCAGGTCGTCGATCGCCCCGCCCGGGATCAAGTCGATATAATTCGAGCCCAGGAGCCCGTCTTGCGTCACCGCGATAACCGTATCCTCGGGCAGCGCGACGCCGTTTTTCACCGAAATCGTGGTATCGGCGAAGAAGGTCTTCGGGTTGAGCGCGACGTTCGTCACCGTCCCGACCTTCACGCCCGCAAGCCGCACATCGGTGCCGGGCACGACGCCCCCGATCGACCGGAACGACGCATGCAGCGGGTAAGAGCCGCCATCGGCGCCGATGCCCATGCCGCGCCCTGCCCAGACCAGAAAGCCCAGGGCCACGACCAGCACGATCGCGCCGGTGATGATCTCGGTGCGGTTTTCGCTCATAGCGGGTTGGCCTTACTCGGGCTGCCAAGCCTCGTAATCGCGGCGCTCTACCGGATGCGCGAGGCGAATCGACCCCGGCGGCACATAGGCCGCTTCGGTGCCGGTGTGGTTTGCCTCATGCGGCTTTTCCCAAGGCTTGTGGGCCAGCGGCTTGTCGGTCGGCGGCTCGTCATAGGTGAAGTGCATCCAGCCATGCCAGTCCGGCGGGATGCGGCTCGCTTCGCTTTCGCCGTTATAGATCACCCAGCGGCGCTTGGCGTCCTTGGTGCGGTAATAGATGTTGCCTTGCTCGTCCTCGCCAACTTTCACGCCCTTACGCGCGGTGAAAAGCTGCGTGCCGACGGTCGAGCCGTTCCACCAGGTGAGAATTCGAAGCAGAAACTTCATGGGGCAACCTCCGCAATGCGTCTCGCCTGTTATATCCGCTGGGGCGTCGAGGTCCAGTGCCCGTGCGGGGATCAGGGCGCCTGCGAAGCGGAATTTGCCTGCGGAATTGGCTTGCGGCGCAGAATTCTCATCGCCGGACGCTCGACGCAGTGCCAAGACAGCACCGCGAGCACGACGGTGATAGGCGTGGCGAGCGCGATATTCAAAAGCGGGCCCATTTCTCCCAAGAGCGCCACGACCAGCCCCTGCATCGGGAAGGCGTAGATATAGACACCGTAGGAATAGTCCCCTACCCGGTTGAACTCGCGCAGACGTCCCGAAGGCAGCCCCGCGAACCAGAGCGCACCGTAGGAGGTGGCGAGCGCCATCGCAGGATACGCCAGAGGGCCATGCGCGGAGATCACCGCCAGAACGATGAAACCAAGGGCAATGATCGCCGAGGCGGGAATACGCGCACGCATCAGGTAGAGCGCCATGCCAAGGAAGAAGGGCAGCCCCGGATACCAGAGCGAGCGGAGCGCATAAGCGCCTGGAAACTCGCGCCCTTCAGTCAGACTCAGCGCGACCAGACCCACCGCGACAGCCCCCATCAGCGTAAACGGTTTGCGCAACAGGCCCAGCACCCCGATCAGCGCCACGACCACATAGAACCGCATCTCTACCGGGAGGGTCCAAAGCGAGCCCTGGACGGTCGGATAGGGATTGCTCTCGAATACGCCGGGCAGATGGTAGTCGAGCCGGAGCAAGCTCACATTGCCAAGCCACGCCCGCCATGTGTCGGTCGAGGCGAGATAGTCCATCGGGGACAGCCGCGTGAGAACCGGCCCCATGATGAAGGTCACCAGAGAAATCGAGACGATTAGCCCGGGGTAGATGCGCGCGATGCGGGCGCGGACGTAGCGCCACCGGCTGCTGGAGCGCTCGAAGCTCGCCGAGATCAGAAAGCCCGAGATCGCGAAAAAGACGAAGACCGCAAGGGCGCCGAGGCTGAAGCCGGTGGCCGCTTCCAGCGGCTCCAGCGCCTGCGGCCCGAGGCTGATCGGCCAGGCATGCGACACGAGCACGCAGAATGCCGCGATCAGACGGATCAGATTTAGATTATTGTCCTGCCCCGTCGCGAGCGGTGCAAAGCTCTGCCTCATGATAGTGCCCTTCTGCGCGGGGAATTGTGCGCGAGATTAACGCAAACCGCGCCGCGCGAGAAGAAACATGTCGCAAAAGCAAAGGGGCGAGCCGAAGCTCGCCCCATGTCTAATCCTTGCAGCACCGCGATCAGCTCGCCGATTTGCCTTCTTTCTTGGCTTCGGCATAGATCAGCAGCGGCTTGGCGTCGCTCTGGGTCACGGCCTCTTCGTTGACCACGACCTCTTCGACCTCTTCCATGCCCGGCAGTTCGAACATCGTGTCGAGCAGGATGTCTTCCATGATCGAACGCAGGCCACGTGCACCGGTCTTCCGCTCGATCGCCTTCTTGGCGATCGCGGTCAGCGCATCGTCGGTGAAGGTCAGCGACACGCCCTCGATCTCGAAGAGACGCTGATACTGTTTCACCAGCGCGTTCTTCGGCTCGGTCAGGATGGTCACCAGCGCCTCGGCATCGAGGTCGGTGAGCGTCGCGATGACCGGCAGACGACCGACGAATTCCGGGATCAGGCCGAATTTCAGAAGATCTTCGGGCTCGAGCTCCTTGAACAGCTCGCCGATATTACGCTCTTCGCTATCCTTAACATCCGCTCCGAAGCCCATCGCCGAGCCCTTGCCGCGCTGCGCGATGATCCGGTCGAGGCCCGCAAAGGCGCCGCCACAGATGAACAGGATATTCGTCGTGTCGACCTGCAGGAATTCCTGCTGCGGATGCTTGCGCCCGCCCTGCGGCGGCACGGAGGCCACGGTGCCCTCCATGATCTTCAGCAGCGCCTGCTGCACACCCTCGCCCGACACGTCGCGCGTTATAGACGGGTTGTCCGACTTACGGGTGATCTTGTCGACCTCGTCGATATAGACGATGCCGCGCTGCGCCCGCTCGACGTTGTATTCCGAGGCCTGAAGCAGCTTGAGGATGATATTCTCGACATCCTCGCCCACGTAACCGGCTTCGGTCAGCGTGGTCGCATCCGCCATCGTGAAGGGCACATCGAGGATGCGCGCCAGCGTCTGGGCGAGAAGCGTCTTGCCGCAGCCCGTCGGGCCGATCAGCAGGATGTTCGACTTCGCCAGTTCGATGTCGGTCTTCGTGCCGTGATTGAGGCGCTTGTAGTGGTTGTGCACCGCAACCGAGAGCACGCGCTTGGCATGTTCCTGACCGATCACGTAATCGTCGAGCACCTGGCAGATATCGCGCGGGGTCGGCACGCCATCGGTGGATTTCAGCCCAGCCGATTTCGTCTCCTCGCGGATGATGTCCATGCACAGCTCGACGCATTCGTCACAAATGAACACGGTCGGGCCCGCGATCAGCTTGCGGACCTCATGCTGGCTTTTGCCGCAGAACGAGCAGTAGAGCGTGTTCTTGCTGTCGGAGCCGTTCGAGTTCGCCATCTCTTACCTCTGCTGCCCGGGCTGCCCCCGGGCTTCGTGAATTGGCCTGTCCCATCAAGACTAGGACAGGCCAACCGTCACCTCAATGTCAAAATCGCCCCGAAGTTAAGCGGGAGGATCACTTTTCTCCGTCGTCGCTGACGCGGCTCTCGAGGATCTCATCGATCAGACCCCAGGACTTTGCTTCTTCAGCGGACATGAAGTTGTCGCGCTCGAGACCGGCCTCGATCGTGTCGTAGTCGTTGCCGGTGTGCTTGACGTAGATTTCGTTCAAGCGACGCTTGAGTTTCTCGGTCTCGCGGGCGTGGATCATGATGTCGGTCGCCTGACCCTGATAGCCGCCCGAGGGCTGGTGCACCATGACGCGGCTGTTGGGCAGCGAGAAGCGCATTCCCTTTTCGCCCGCGGTCAGCAGCAGCGAGCCCATCGACGCCGCCTGCCCGATCACCAGGGTCGAGACCTTCGGCTTGATGTATTGCATCGTGTCGTAGATCGAGAGACCCGAGGTCACCACGCCGCCCGGCGAGTTGATATACATCGCGATCTCTTTCTTCGGGTTCTCGGCCTCGAGGAAGAGAAGCTGCGCGCAGATCAGGGTCGACATGCCGTCATGGACCGGCCCCGACAGGAAGATGATGCGCTCTTTCAGCAGGCGCGAGTAGATGTCGTAGGCACGCTCGCCGCGCGAGGTCTGCTCGACCACCATCGGCACCAGCGTGTTCATGTAAAACTCGTGGGGATCTTTCATCTCGGCCCTTCCTGGTCGTTCGACGCTGTTCATAGCGTGTGATCTTTACAGAAGTCTTAGTGACCGCATCGGGGACCTTCAAGGGCGCTGACCCCGCGCGAAGGGCTGCCGCGGCGCAAATATTGGCCGTCGGCGGGTGCGTGTTAATCGCATGGAAAGGGTCTGGACGTAGCGTGTCGGCGATTTTGCGGGAATGCGCCCGTGTGGAAAAATGAGGCGGACATGTCCAAATCCGAGGCTGGTGCAAGCGCCTGGCACACCGTGATGCTCAAATTGCTGATCCTGATCGCTATCGCGGGGTTCGTGTTCGCGACGCTGATGACGCTGCTCACGATCAATTCGAACCATCGTCGCGCCAATGAGGCAGCGCGGGCACATCTCGACCAAATCCTGCCGATGCTCGGCGATTCGGTGACGGATGCGCTGATCACGGGGCGGATCGCGGATGCGACGCATGAGTTAGAAAACGTGCTCGCGGGCTCGGACGGTGCAGGCCAATCCGCAATCGCGCTCAACAGACGCGGCACGGTTATGGCCGATGCTGGCGCGCCCGATCCCGCGCTTATCGCTCTGGCGCAAAGCGCGCTTGAGGCCAACGACAGGGCGATCTCGGCAGATGGGCTGAGCGAGGCGATTCCGCTGCGCATTTCCCCGGAGGATCCGCCGATCGCCGCGATTGCCCTGCGCTGGAGTCCGGCCCCCGCCATCGCTCGCGCGCAAAAGGACATGGTGCGCAACCTCGCGTTCACCGCTTTGATTTTCGCGGGCATTCTCGGCGGTGTGATGCTGGGCGCGCGCTGGCTGATCACCCGCCCCCTCACCCGCGTGACGGAGGCGATGCGCTCCGTGGCCGGGGGACAACTCGATACGGACATCCCGGCTACCGGTCGCCGCGACGAAATCGGTGCGATCGCCCGCACTCTGGGGACATTCCAGTCCGAGCTGGCGACCGCCGAATCGCATAACCGTGCCGCGCGGATGCATAGCGCCGCGCTCGAAAGCGCCACGGTCGCGATCATTCTTACCAACAACGACCACGTCATCACCTTCGCCAATGAGGCGGCCGCGGAATTGCTGCGCCCCTTCGCCGCGGAAATTCGCGCCCACAACCCAGATTTCGGTCCCGACAAACTCTTGGGAACGCGCGCGGATCTCATCTTGCCGGCGGGCACGACAACGGCCACCGCCCTCGACGATGGCGCGCGCAACACGCTCACGCTCGAAGGACGGATGCGTGCCGGGGCGATTCTCGCCCTCGTCAGTCCCGTCATCGACGAGGCCGGGGAGAAGATCGGCCATGTCTCGCAATGGCGCAACATCACCGAAGAACAGCGAAACGCCTCTTTGATTTCCGCGATCGACGCCAACCTGCTACGAGTCGATCTGCGCCCTGACGTGACGATCGACACGGTCAACGACGCATTTGCCGAGGTCTTCGGCGCTCCGCGCGCAGAGATGGAGGGGATGTCCGTCGCCGGTCAGATCACCTTCGAGGGAACGCCGGTCTGCGAAATCCTCCAGCGCGATCCGCAGCCCTTCGCCGGTATGCTCATGCTGCGCTGCGCCGATGGCCGTCAGGCTTGGCTTGAAGGCTCGGTCAACCCGATCCTCGACACGGACGGCACGATGGTCATGTTCAGCGTCCTTGCGAGTGATCGGACGCGACAGCACCTCGAAGCCGAAACCCGGCGGGCCGAGCGCAGCGCGATGATGGCCGCCCAACAGAACATCGTCGAAACGCTTAAATCGGCCTTGGCCGGGCTCTCCGCCGGGAATCTCATGGCCGAGATCACCACCGAATTCGAAGGCGACTACAAGACATTGCGTAGCGATTTCAACAGCGCGATCGGTGATTTGCGGGGCGCGATGCGCAAAGTGCTCGACAATGCAGGATCGATCCGCACCGAGGCGCGGCAAATCTCGTCGAGCTCCGACGACATGGCGCGACGCACCGAACGGCAGGCAGCGACGCTGGAAGAGACCGCCGCAGCGCTCAACGAGATCACCGCCTCGGTAGAGGCCGCCGCCCACGCCGCCGGTCGCGCCAACGACCTCGTCGAGACCGCCCGGCGCAGTGCCGAACAAAGCGGCCACGTTGTCTCAGAGGCCGTGCAGGCCATGTCGGAAATCGAGCAAAGCTCGGAGCAAATCAGTCGGATCACCAGCGTCATCGACGAGATCGCCTTCCAGACGAACCTGCTCGCCCTGAATGCCGGGGTGGAAGCCGCTCGCGCTGGCGAGGCCGGGCGCGGCTTCGCCGTCGTCGCCTCGGAAGTGCGCGCACTCGCGCAACGCTCCTCGGATGCCGCACGCGAAATCGCCGAACTGATCGCGAACTCCTCGGCGCAGGTGAAGCGCGGTGTCGGTCTGGTCGGGCAAGCGGGAGATGCGCTCGGCGGCATCCAGTCCTCCGTCTCCGACCTCCTCGCCTATGTCGCGGACAGTGCAAATGCGACGCAGGAGCAAAGCGCGGGCCTGACCGAAATCAACTCCGCCGTGACCCAGCTCGATCAGGTCACCCAACACAACGCGGCCATGTTCGAAGAGGCGCTCGCCGCGAGCCAGGTCCTCGAACGCGAAGCGATGGAACTCGGCGCGGCGATGGGGCAATTCAAACTTGGCGAGGCAGCTCCGGATGAGGGGGCCGATAGCACGTCGCCAGCAGAAAAAGTGGCTGCGGCAGAAACCTCCCCCGAAACATCCGGGCCCACAGCATCCGCGCCGCAGCAATCAGCCCGACCCAAATCGCCTCAGCAGGTCAGCGTGTCGGGCAACACCGCGTTGGCGGTGCCACCTCCGCCCACAGATGACGATTGGGAGGATTTTTAACCGACGAAGGAACTTGCAGAACGCATTGACGCGGGACGCCAATCAGGACGCGTTGGGATGAGGCACCGCAATCGCGGCCTCCGCCCGATCCGTCTCGCCTGTTCCTTGTGTCCCGGCCTCGCCCGCACGAAACCAAGCCCGGATGGCGGCGCGCTCCTGCGGCTCCATGTAGCTCAAATTCGCAGGTGGCATCGCATCGGTCAGCCCAGCTTGCACATAGATCTGCCGTGCGGCGGCGGCAATTTCGCGCGGTGTCTCCAGCTTGATGCCCTTCGGCGCATGACCGATCCCTTCATAGCCGGGCTCGTTCGCATGACACATCGAACAGCGCCCCATGACGATCCCGCTGACCTCGTCGAAGCCGGGCGCGGCGGCAAAGCGTTGCTCGAAGGGCGTCAACATGGCGCTGTCCTCCATGTCCTCGCCAGCATCCGCCTTCGGGATCGAGGACAGCCAGACGATCGCGACGAAAAGCGCCGCGGTCGCGCCCCAGGTCCACCACGGCTTGCCCTTATGGGCGTGATGGGTGTTGAAGAAATGCCGGATCGTCACGCCCATCAGGAACACCAGAGAGGCGATCAGCCAGTTATACGCGCTCGCGAAAGCTAGCGGATAATGGTTCGACAGCATCAAGAAGATAACCGGCAGCGTCAGGTAGTTGTTATGGGTCGAGCGCTGCTTGGCGATCTTGCCGTATTTCGGGTCGGGCGTGCGCCCCGCCATGAGATCGGCGACCACGATCTTCTGGTTCGGAATGATGATCAGGAAGACGTTCGCGGTCATGATCGTCGCGGTGAAGGCGCCCAGATGCAGCAGCGCCGCACGGCCCGAGAAGACTTGCGTATAGCCCCAGGCCATCGCGACGAGAATGACGTAGAGCCCGAGCATCAGCCGCGTGTTGTTCTCGCCAAAGCTCGATTTGCAGATCAAATCGTAGAGGAGCCAACCCAGCGCGAGCGAGCCGATCGAGATCAGGATCGCCCCCCAGACCGGCAGCTCCATCACCCGCGGATCGATCAGGTAGAACTGCGCCTGTGTCCAATACAGAACCACCATCATCGCAAAGCCCGAAAGCCACGTCATGTAGCTTTCCCATTTGAACCATGTCAGCCGGTCGGGCATCTGCGCGGGTGCGACGAGGTATTTCTGAATATGGTAAAAGCCGCCGCCATGGACCTGCCACGCCGCGCCATGCACCCCCTTGGGGGCGCCGGGCTCGGGCACCAGCCCCAGATCAAGCGCGATGAAATAGAAGGACGACCCGATCCACGCGATCGCGGTGATCACATGCAGCCAGCGCACCGCGAACTGCACCCATTCCAGAAAAAACGTGTAATCCATCCGTCATCCCTCGTTTTGCGCTCAGAGTTTCCCAAGCCACGCCCGAGCGCAAGCGATGGCGCGGCGGAACCGCCCGAATTTTGTCCGGTTGCTCAAATCGCAAGCAGATGGAGGGCCCGCGGTCAGCTGCCGCGATAGGTCGAATAACCGTAAGGCGAGAGCAGAAGCGGCACGTGGTAATGCGCCTCGGCGTCATTCATGCCGAAGCGGATCGGGATTTCATCGAGGAACAGCGGCTCTGGCGCCCCCTGCCCGCTCGCCCGCAGATAGTCGCCCGCGGCGAAGACCAGTTCGAACTGGCCGGTGCGAAACCGCTCCACCGGCAGGATTGGCGAGTCGGTGCGCCCATCGGCATTCGTCACCATCTCGGCCAGCACCTCACGGTCGCCCCCGTCGAGCGCGAAGAGCGTGATCTTGAGCCCTTCCGCCGGGCATCCCCGTGCCGTGTCGAGCACATGGGTGGTCAGATATCCTGCCATCGCGTTCTCCTTCGCCAATCGTCGAGACCGCGATCACTATGCTTTCGGGTGAAACAAACCGCAAGATATCGTGCGCTCACCGGAAGTTGCTTAGTATTTCACATGCTTATGGTTGATCACCGCACAGCTGCCTCTAGGTGACATTACAGGTTCACGTGGCCGTCACATCCATGTCGCGTCGAAAGGCGATGGGCAGCGCAGCAACGAGCGGAAGGACCCTATGGGCAACAACATACAGCCTGTGATTTTCCCGACTGTTTCCGCTCCGCTTCTCCGCGCAGGCGCCGGGTGCCTGCCCCTCCCTGCAGATCCACCGGAGATGTGACATGAGCCGATCGCGCCATCACAACAAACACCACTACCGCAGCCTTTTCCTGTCGGATTTCCACCTCGGATCGCGAGGATGCAGCCCCGGGCCGATCCTCGACTTCCTGCAAAGCGTGCAGGCCGACGCAATATACCTCGTCGGCGACATCCTCGATCTCTGGCATGGCGGGCCCGTGCAATGGGGTGATATCCATGCCGAGATCATCGAGACCCTCGAAGCCCATGCCGAAGCCGGAACTCGCATCGTCTATCTGCCCGGAAACCACGATGCGGCGCTGCGCTCGCCGGGAATGAATTTCCTCAGCTTCGAGCTGACCGAGACGGCGCTGCATGTCGGCGCGGACGGGCAGCGCTACCTGATCGTGCATGGCGACCAATGCGATGCGCGTATCCTGCGCTGGCACGCGATGACCCGTTTCGGGAGCCGGATGGACGCGCTGTTCCGCGGCATCGATGCCTGGCTGCGCCGCCGCCGCGACGTCTCCGAGACGGAGCGCACCTTGATCCAGCTTGCGATCGAGGGGATCAATCATCTGATCGCACGCGGCTCGGGTTACGAGCATCGGCTGATCGCGATGGCCTCCGAGGCCGGGGTCGACGGGATCATCTGCGGCCACTCGCACAAGCCCGCGTTGCGCGATGTCGACGGGATGACCTACGCCAATTGCGGCGACTGGGTGGACAGCCTGACCGCCTTGGCCGAGGATAGTTCCGGCGCGTTGCAACTTCTTCAATGGGGCGCGGAGCCCGCAGCGGTCCCGGAAACCGGCACCCGCCCCGCAGTCGCAAAGGTTCGCGCATGACGATCGTTCTGCTCTTCCTTGCCGCCCTTCTGAGCATCACCCTCACGGCGCATCTTCTCAGCGCCGCAATGACCGCATGGCGCGAGTCCCGCCCGCCGAAGCCGGTGCCCGACGACCTGCCTTTCATCGCGCTGATGCGCCCGGTCTGCGGCGTCGATCCGTTCGACGCGGAGACACTCGGGTCTTCGTTCAACCTCGACTATCCGAATTACGAGGTGATCTTCTGCGCACCCTCCGAGCGCGATCCGGCCTGCGCGCTGGTGCGTCGCCTGATCGAAGAGAACCCGCAAGTGCGCGCCCGGCTTCTGACCGGACTCGACGCGGTGTCGGGCAATCCGAAGCTGAACAATCTGCACAAGGGGCTGTCGGCGACCGAGGCGGAGTGGCTTGCGATGGCCGACAGCAATCTGCTGCTGCCGCGCGACTACCTGCAGAGGCTAGTGGCGGAGTGGCGGCCCGGCACCGGGCTCGTGTCCGCCCCACCGGTGGCCGAACGTCCGGGCAATCTCTGGGGCGCGGTGGAGGCCGCTTTCCTCAACACCAATCAGGCGCGATGGCAGGTGGCGGCTGACATGATCGGAATGGGCTTCGCGCAAGGCAAATCGCTGTTCTGGCGGCGCGATATCCTGATGGCGGGCGGCGGTTTCGCGGCGCTCGGGCGTAACATGGCTGAGGACGTGGCCTCGACCAAACTGGTGCGCCGTCAGGGCCTGAAGGTCCGGCTGACGCGGCACCTTTTCGCGCAACCGATCGGAACGCGCGCGGCCCGGGAGGTCTGGGACCGCCAGCTGCGCTGGTCCAAGGTACGCCGCGACGGGTTCGTGATGATTTTCGCCGCCGAAATCGCGCAAGGTCCGTTCCTGCCCTTCCTCGCCGCCCTTGCTCTGGCGGCGTTGGGCGCGATGCCGTGGATCGCCCTGCCGCTTCTGGTGGCGCTGTGGTACGGTGCCGAAGTGCTGCTTGCCCGGATCGCGGGCTGGCCCGCCTCGGCGCGCGACATCGCGGGCTTCGCGATCCGCGACGCGATGTTGCCCGCGCTGTGGCTGATGACATGGTTCGGGCGCGATTTCACCTGGCGCGGCAATGACATGACCCACCGGGACGTCGCCCGCAGCGACACCCCCGTCACGGAGTAACCTGATGATCGGCCTTGAGACGATCTCCGTATTGATGGCGAAACACGGTCTGGCCGTGCTCGCGCCGATTGCGGTGCTCGAAGGGCCGATCGTGACGGTGATCGCGGCGTGGCTCGCCAGCCAGAACATGTTCTCGGTCTGGTCGGTCGCGATCATCGTGATCCTCGCCGATCTCGTCGGCGATCTGGGGCTCTATGCGCTTGGCCGATGGGGGCTGAACCGGATGCCCAAGAAATGGCGCGACAAACTGGGCCTCAGTCGCGCGCGGCTCGTGAGTGCAGCGCGGCACTTCCAGAACAAAGGGGTCAAGACGCTGGTTTTCGGCAAGCTGACCCATTCGGCGGGCGCGCCGGTGCTGGTCGCAGCCGGGGTCGCGCGGATGAATGTCTGGGTCTTCATGCTGACCAACCTGATCGCGACAATCCCGAAATCGCTGGCCTTCGTGGCGCTCGGCTATTGGCTCGGCTCGCATATCGGGAAGATCGACAGCTGGCTGTCGAAAGGCTCGCTTATCCTGCTGGTCGTGATCATTCTTGGTGGCACGATCTGGTTCTTTCGTCGCAAGAGGTCGCACACATGACGACGATCACCTGCATTCTGCCCGCCTATAACGAGGCCCCGCGGATCGGCGCGGTGCTGGAGCGTGTGCTGGACCATCGCCAGATCGCCGAGGTGATCGTGATCGACGACGGCTCGAGCGATGGCACCGCCGAGATCGCCGAGGGGTATCGCGACGCCCATCCGCATCTGCGGGTGCTGCGCCAGACGCAAAATGGCGGCAAGACGGCCGCCGTGGCTGCCGGGATCGCGGAGGCCGCGGGCAGCCATCTGCTGCTGCTCGACAGCGATCTGCTGGGGCTGACCCATGCCGATCTGGGCGCGCTGATCGCGCCGGTGGCGAACGGGGAGGCCGATGTCACGATCAGCCTGCGCCGCAACGCGCCGCGCATCTGGCGGGTGATCGGGCTCGATTACATTTCGGGCGAGCGGGTGATCCCGCGCGAGATGCTGGGCGAGTGGCTGGAGGCGCTCAACGCCCTGCCCCGCTTCGGACTGGAAGTCTTCATGAACCGGCTGTGGATCGCAGAGCGCGCCCGGATCGCCGTCGTCTCCTGGCCCGGCGTCGACAGCCCGATGAAATCCGCGAAGCTCGGCAACTGGCGCGCAGGCGTCGCCGCCGACGCACGCATGATCCGCGATATCTTCCGCACCATCGCGCCGCATCGCGCGTTGGGTCAGATCGTGGCGATGCGCAGCCTGCGGGTTCGCGGCGAGGCGCAGGCTTTACCACGCAACTGGTTGGAACGTATACCTCGCTGAACGGTTCGGTTCACGACAGATCAGCGGAGGTTTCATGTCACAACACGCGCGCGTCGTCATTATCGGCTCTGGCTCGGCCGGACTGTCTGCCCTGCGCGAAGTGCGCCATGCGACCTATGACTTCCTGATCGTCAATGACGGCCATTGGGGCACGACCTGCGCCGAAAGCGGCTGCATGCCCTCCAAGGCGCTGATCGAAGCCGCCAACGCCTTCCACCGCCGCCATGATTTCGAGGCCTTCGGGATTTCCGGGGCCGAGGCGCTGCGCATCGACGTACCCGCCGTGATGGCGCGGATGAAACGGATGCGCGACGGGTTCACGAAATCGCCGCGCGCGGTGCCCAAAGCCCTTGGCGACAAAGCGATCTCGGGCCGTGCGACGCTCCTCGGCCCGAACCGGATCGAGATCGCGGGCCATGGCGAAGTGACCGCCGATGCGATCATCCTCGCGACGGGCTCCTCGCCGGTGGTGCCCGGGCCGTGGAAGACCTTCGGCGAGCGCATCCTGACCACCGACACGCTGTTCACCCTCGACGATCTGCCCAAGCGGATCGCGGTGATCGGCATGGGCGCGATCGGGGTGGAGCTGGCACAGGCGATGGCCCGGATGGGGATCGAGGTCGCGGGCTTCGATGCGTTGGAAAGCGTCGCTGGCATGACCGACCCCGAGGTCGCGGCACTCCTGCGCGACGCGATCGCGGCGGAGTTGCCGCTGCATCTGGGCGCCCCGGCGGAGATTTCCGAAGGCAATGCGGGCAGCCTGATCGTGAAAGGCGCAGGCGGCGCGGAATTCGAGGCCGATGCCGTGCTCGCCGCGATGGGCCGCCGCCCCAATATCGCGGGGCTCGGGCTGGAGACGCTGGGCGTGCCGCTCGACGATCACGGGATGCCCGAGGTCGACGCCTCCACCACCCAGATCGGCGATCTGCGGGTGTTCCTCGCGGGCGACGCGAATGCGATCCGCCCGATCCTGCACGAAGCCGCCGACGAGGGGCATATCGCGGGGCGCAACGCGGTGGCCGACACCCCGCGCTGCTATCGCCGCCGGACCTCGATGGCGATCGCCTTCAGCGCGCCCAATGCGGTGCGCGTGGGGCAGAGCTTCAAGGATCTCGACGGGCAGGACATCCTGATCGGAAGCGCGGATTTCGCGACGCAATCGCGCGCCCGGCTGGCCGAGGAAGCCTATGGAATGATCCGCGTCTATGCCGAGCCTGAAACCGGCAAGCTGCTGGGCTGCGAGATGGCGCTGCCCGAGGGCGAGCATTTCGCGCATCTCTTCGGCCTCGCGACCCAATCGGGCATGAGCGCTTTCGACATGCTGGCGATGCCCTTCTATCACCCCGTGATGGAGGAAGGTCTGCGCAGCGCGCTGCGCGAAATTTCCAAGCAGCTTCCCGAGGAAGACCGGTCGGACCTCTCCGATTGCCCCGAGAAAGGGCATCCGGCACTCGACTAAAGGGCTGCGATCTCGGCCACGCGCGCGGCATTGTCGGGCGCGGTGGTCCCGTCCGCCATCACCAGCGAGTTCTCGAACCCGACCCGCGCCTTGCCGCCCTTGGCGAGCGCATTGCGCAGGCAGTCGGTCTCGCCCGAGCCGAAGGCGCAAATCGCCCAGTCGGGGGTGATCGCCTCGGCCTGCATCCAGTCGAGGAACGGATCGAGCATAGCCGGCGTCGAGACCTGCCCCGCGACATAGCGGCCCATCACGAAGATCAGTTGCAGCCAGGGATCGCGCAACAGGTGATCCGGCAGAACATGCACCAGCGCCTCCGCATCCTCGCGGGAATAGAGAATATGCTGGACCTTGATGCCGCGCTCGGCGGCCTCCTCATAGAATTTCATCGCCTGCAATTCGTGGTCGCGCAGCATCTCGCGCGCCGAGACCGAGACCATCTGCGCGCCCGAGTTCAACGCGACATAGCGCTGATGCCCCGGTTCGTAGCGCCCTGCGGCCTCGGTGGTGATCTGGATCGCCATCTGGCCCAGAAGCGGGCGCAGATGAGCCAGCGCCTCGGCATAGGCGCCACTATCGAGCAGATGCCCGCCCGCGTCGTCGCGCAGATGCAGATGCAGCGCCCCTGCCCCGGCGTCGCGGCAGGCCAGCGCGGTCTGCGCAATCTCGTCCAAGGTGATCGGCAGCGCCGGGTGATCGGTCTTCGTCTTGGTCGCCCCGTTCGGCGCGACCATGATATGCGGCAGGCTCACCCGAGAACCTCGCGGATCGCGGTGCCGAGCTTGTCCACCAATTCCCCGATCTGGTCGTCGGTGATGATGAAGGGCGGCGCGAGCAGGATGTGGTCGCCGCGCTGGCCGTCGATCGTGCCCCCCATCGGATAGCAGACGAGACCGGCCTCGAAGGCCGCCGCCTTAAGCTTCTTGTTGATTGCCTTGGCCGGGTCCATCGGCTCTTTCGTGGCACGGTCGGCCACGATTTCCAGCCCGCGGAACATGCCGCGCCCGCGAATATCGCCGATATGCGGATGCTGGCCGAACGCCTCGCGCAGCGCCGCGTCGAGCACTTCGCCCTGCTGCGCCGCCCGCGCGACCAGTCCGCCCTCGGTCAGCTTCTTCAGCACCGCGTCGCCCGCGGCTGTCGCGGTCGGGTGGCCGATATAGGTGTGGCCGTGCTGGAAGAAGCCCGAGCCGTTGACGAAGGCGTCGTAAATCTCGGAGGTGCAGAGCGCCGCCCCGATGGGCTGGTAGCCCGCACCGAGCCCCTTCGCGATGGTGACGATATCGGGCGCGATCCCGTCCTGCTCGCAGGCGAAAAGCGTGCCGGTCCGGCCCATCCCGCACATCACCTCGTCGAGGATCAGCAGGATGCCGTATTGGTCGCATATCTCGCGGATGCGCTTGAAATAGCCCTTCACCGGCGGCACCGCGCCCATCGTGGCGCCGACGACCGGCTCGGCGATGAAGCCGATCACGTTCTCCGCCCCAAGGCGCTGAATCTCGGCCTCCAGCTCGTTGGCGACGCGCAGACCGTATTCCTCGGCGGTCTCGCCTTCCTCGCGCCAGCGGTATTCATGCACGGGCGCGATGTGGCTCACGTCGATCAGCAGCGGGTTGAACTTCTCCCGGCGCCACGCATTGCCACCAGCCGCCAGCGCGCCCAGCGTGTTGCCGTGATAGGACTGGCGGCGCGCGATGAAATGCGACCGGCTCGGCTCGCCCTTCTCGACGAAATACTGCCGTGCCATCTTCAGCGCGCTCTCCACCGCCTCCGATCCCCCGGACGTGAAATAGACGCGATCCAAGCTCCCCGGCGCGTGAGCGATGAGGCGATCTGCCAGCCGTTCGGCGGGTTCGGAGGTGAAGAAACTCGTGTGCGCGAAGGCGATATTGTCGATCTGAGCCTTGATCGCCGCAGTCACGTCAGCGTCAGAGTGACCGAGGCAGGACACCGCCGCGCCCCCGGACCCATCGAGATATCGCTTCCCGTTGGCATCGAGAATGTAGATACCGTCGCCCTTTACCGCCAAGGGCGGATTGGACTTCGTGTGGCGGGGGAATACGTGACTCATATCGGTCCCTCCTTCGGGACAAGAATGCGTGAGGATCGCTGATTACCCCATGAAACATATGTTTTACGCATTGACAATATATGAAACAATTGAAACGGTCACCTCAACGCGATAACTGGTGATGGAACCTGGGGAGGAGCATTGTCCGGCAGTTTCGAACAGCGATTGGCTGCGCAATATGGCAACCTTTCCACGCGCTTGCGTGAGGCGGGAGACTATATCGCAGACAACCCGGTGAGCATCGCCACCCGTTCGCTGCGCACGCTGGCGAGCGAATCGAACCTTGCGCCCGCGACCTTCACCCGCCTCGCCCATGCGCTCGAATACGAGAATTTCGAAGAGCTGCGCGAGACCATGCGCGACCAGATCGGTCGCCGTGTGTCCCCCTTCGCAGACCGCGCCGATCGGCTGCAGAAGGATGCCGTCGATCCGCAGAGCAGCTTCCTAAACCGTTATGCCGCGGCCACGCAGGACAATATCGCAGCCCTGACCGCCGCGATCGAGCCGGGACGACTCGAGGCCGTGGCCGACAAGCTCGCCGCCGCGCGCCGGGTGGTGCTTCTGGGTGCGCTCGGTTCGACGGGGATCGCGGAATACACCGCCTATATCGCCAATTTCCTCGGCGATAACTGGGAGCTGGGCGCGCGGGCGGGTTCGTCTCTGGGCGCCACGCTTGCCGGGCTCGACGAGCGCGACGCGGTTCTGGTCATCACCAAGCCGCCCTTCGCGCGCTCCACCATCCGCAGCGCGATCCATGCCCATGAACAGGGCGCCTATGTCGCGCTGATTACCGACAGCCGCAGCTGTCCGGCGCTGCACGCGGCCGATGAGACCTTCATCGTGCCCACCGACAGCCCGCATTTCTACACGAGTTACGTTGCCACGCTGTTCTTGCTCGAAGCAATTCTGGCGCTGGTGGCGAAGCGCGCGGGACCCCGCGCAACCGAACGGATCGCTGAGGTCGAACGGCGCAACAGGCTTCTCGACGAAGTCTATGCGCGCTGACCGACGCGGGCCGTATCTTCGAACCGAGACCCAAAAACGACCAACGGGAGTTACTCAATGAAAAAGTTCTTCAAACTCGGGGCCATCGCGGCCGTCGCCGGTGCGCTGTTCGCGCCCGCGGCGAACGCAGCCGACGAGACCTTCATCACCATCGGGACCGGCGGTGTGACCGGCGTTTACTACCCGACCGGTGGCGCGATCTGCCGCCTGATGAACAAGAGCCACAAGGAAACCGGCGTGCGTTGCTCGGTCGAATCCACCGGCGGTTCGGTCTACAACATCAACACCATCCGTTCGGGCGAGCTGGACTTCGGCATCGCCCAGTCGGACTGGCAGTACCACGCCTACAAGGGCGACTCGAAGTTCTCCGATCAGGGTCCGTTCGAGAAGCTGCGCGCGGTGTTCTCGATCCACCCCGAGCCCTTCACCGTCGTCGCGCGTGCCGATAGCGGCATCAAGAACTTCGCCGACCTCAAGGGCAAGCGCGTGAACATCGGCAACCCCGGTTCGGGTCAGCGCGGCACGATGGAAGTGCTGATGGACGCGATGGGCTGGAAAACCTCGGACTTCGCGCTCGCAACCGAGCTGAAAGCCGCCGAGCAGTCGAAAGCGCTCTGCGACAACCAGATCGACGCGATGGTCTACACCGTGGGTCACCCCTCGGGTTCGATCCAGGAAGCCACCACCTCGTGCGACGCGACCCTCGTGAACGTCACGGGTGACGCGGTCGACAAGCTGGTCGCCGACAACCCCTACTACGCGAAAGCCACCATTCCGGGCGGCATGTATCGCGGCAACCCCGACGACACGCAGACCTTCGGTGTGCGCGCGACCCTCGTGACCTCGGCCGATGAGCCCGATGATGTCGTCTACGCTCTGGTGAAGTCGGTCTTCGACAACTTCGACGAGTTCAAGAAGCTGCACCCGGCTTTCGCGCATCTGACGCCGGAAGAAATGGTCACCAAGGGCATCTCGGCTCCGATCCATCCGGGCGCTCTGAAGTACTATAAGGAGCAGGGCTGGATCAAATAAGCCCTGCACATACCTGGGCGGGCGCGCTTGCGTGCCCGCCTTTTTTAGTTTCAGCTTTAAGATCATGCCGGAACAGGCGGACGGCCCTGTGGGCCGCTAGGGGGAACGATGGCGGAAAATCGCGCCTTGAACGAACAGGAATTACAGGAGCTCGTCCAAGCTTCTGACAGCGGGGCACGCAGCCCCAAGGGTTGGGTCGGGCTCATGGTCGCCGTTGTGGCGCTGAGCTGGTCGATCTTTCAGGTGCTTCTGGCCTCGCCCATCGGGCCGTATGTGCTGCCGGGCGACCTGATCAACAACGCCCGCCAGATCCATCTGGCCTATGCCATCTTCCTCTCGGCGATGGCGTATCCGCTGTTCAAATCCTCACCCAAGGACCATGTGCCGTGGTATGACTGGATCCTCGCGGTCGGCGGTGCGCTGCTCTCGATGTACGGCTATTTCTTCTACCAGAAGATCGTCGACAATGGCGGGCTCGCGGATATGCAGGACGCCTATATCTCCGTCCTCGGCATCATCTTCCTCTTCATCGCAGCCTATCGCACGCTCGGGCCCATCATGGTCCTGCTGGCGATCGTGTTCCTGTGCTACGTCTTCTTCGGCTCGTCAGAGTTCTTCCCCGAACAGATCCGCTGGGCCGGCGCGAGCCTGCGCAAAGCCATGTCGCATATGTGGATCACCTCCGAGGGGGTGTTCGGCATCGCGCTTGGCGTCTCGACCAAGTTCGTCTTCCTCTTCGTGCTGTTCGGCGCGCTCTTGGAGAAAGCCGGCGCGGGCAATTACTTCATCCAGATGGCCTTCGGCGCGCTCGGCCACCTGCGCGGCGGCCCGGCAAAAGCCGCCGTCGTGGGCTCTGCCGCGACCGGCCTGATCTCGGGCTCGTCGATCGCGAACGTGGTCACCACCGGCACCTTCACCATTCCGCTGATGAAGCGCGTGGGCTTCTCGGCCGAAAAGGCGGGCTCGGTCGAGGTGGCATCTTCGGTCAACGGCCAGATCATGCCCCCGGTGATGGGCGCTGCCGCCTTTCTGATGGTGGAATATGTCGGCATCTCCTATCTGGAGGTCATCAAACACGCCTTCATCCCGGCGATCATCTCCTACATCGCACTGTTCTACATCGTGCATCTCGAGGCGGTGAAGAACCGGATGCCGACGATCGGCGACCGCGTGGTCTCGGTCTGGCGTACGGCCTTTGGCATGTTCGCCTTCTTCGCGGGTTTCGCGGCCCTGTGCTACGCCACCCAATTCCCGGTGCGCCTCATCACCTCGATGGTGCCCGAGGGCGCGGCCTGGGTTCTCGCCCTGCTCGTCGTCGTGGTCTATCTCGGCCTCATCTGGGTCGCTGCGAAAGCGCCCGATCTGGAGCCGGACGATCCGAATTCGGAAATCGTGAAGCTCCCCGAGATCAAGGACATCTACAAGGCGGGCCTCTACTACCTGCTGCCGATCGTCGTGCTGGTCTATTTCCTGATGATCGAGCGCAAATCGCCGGGCCTGTCGGCCTTCTGGGCCTCGTTCCTGCTGTTCTTCATCCTGCTCACGCAGAAACCGCTCAAGGCGATGTTCCGCGGCGAGAGTGCGCCCATGAGCCGCTTCCGTGAAGGCGTTCTCGACCTGATCGGCGGCATGATCGACGGCGCGCGCAACATGATCGGGATCGGTCTGGCCACGGCCACCGCCGGGATCATCGTGGGCACCGTCTCGCTGACCGGGATCGGTCAGGTGATGGCCGATTTCGTCGAGTTCCTCTCGGGTGGCAACCTGATCCTGATGCTGATCTTCGTGGCGATCCTGTCGCTGATCCTCGGGATGGGCCTGCCGACCACCGCGAACTACATCGTCGTCAGCTCGCTGATGGTGGGCGTGGTCGTCCATCTGGGCGCGCAGTCGGGCCTCGTGGTGCCGCTGATCGCGGTGCACCTGTTCGTGTTCTACTTCGGGATCATGGCGGATGTGACGCCACCGGTGGGTCTAGCCTCCTTCGCGGCGGCGGCGGTCTCTGGCGGCGATGCGATCAAGACGGGCTTCACCGCCTTCTTCTATTCGCTGCGCACGGTCGCCCTGCCCTTCGTGTTCATCTTCAACACCGACCTGCTGCTGATCGACGTGACCTGGTATCAGGCGATCTTCGTCTTCATCGTGGCGACGATCGGCATCCTCGTCTTCACCGCAGGCACGATGGGCTGGTTCGTCACCCGCTCGCGGATCTGGGAGACGGTGGCGTTGCTGCTGATCGCGTTCACCCTGTTCCGTCCCGGCTATTTCATGAACATGATCGAGCCGCCCTATAACGAGGTGCCGCCTGCCAATATCACGCAGCGTCTCGACAAGGCGCCGGTCGGTCGCGAATTGCGGCTGGTCTTCTCGGGGCCCGATTATACGACGGGCGATCCGAAGGACATGACCGTGCTGGTCAAGGTGCCCGAGGGCGCGACGGGTCAGGACCGGCTCGACAAGCTCGGCCTGAGCTTCACCGAGACGGACGGCAAGATGGTCGCGGACGAGCCGATGTTCGGCACGGAGTTGCAGACCAAACTGCAGGGCTTCGACTTCTATGGCGACAATCCCGTCACCCTGTCCAATGTGAAGGTGCCGAACGACCAGCTCCCCAAAGAGCTGATGTTCATCCCCGCCTTCGCCCTTCTCGCGCTCATCGCTTTCCTGCAAAATCGGCGAAAGGAAGACGATGACGCAGCCTTTGCTGAAGGAGAACCGGCATGACCAATACCATTCTCTGCGCGATCGACATGAACCGCCCCAAGACCGAGCGCAAAGTGCTCGAATGGGCGGCGCGGCTGGCCAAGATGGAAGACGCACAGCTCGACGTGATCACCGTGGTGCCAGATTACGGCTCGGCGGTGGTCGGGGCCTTCTTCTCGGACGATCACACCGCGAAGGCGAAGGAGCATGCACGCGAGCTGCTGCATGACTTCGTCGCCGAGGTGGTCGGCCCCGAGGTGAACGCGAAGGTGCGCCACATCGTGGGCGTCGGCACCGCCTATCACGAGATCCTGTCGCTGGCCGAAAAGGACGGCGCGGACTTGATCGTGCTCGGGGCGCACCGCCCCGATCTCAGCGATTACCTGCTCGGTCCGAACGCCGCACGGGTCGTGCGGCACTCGAATTGCTGCGTCTTCGTCGTGCGCTGAGCGCGCGACCGACGCCGAAAGCTAAGGGCGCGCCCGGACGATGGGCGCGCCCTTTTTCTATCGAAGCCCGGATCAGGCGGCCCCGGAACAGGCTGCCCTAGATCAGGCGGCGGTGTGCAACTGGCGCGGGGCCGACTGAGCTGCGATCACACAGGCTTCGGCCATTTCGCGACGCCGCTGGGTGGAATATTCCGCAGGCATCCGCAGCGCCGCGTATTGGCGCCCATCCTCGTCGTTGCGATAGGTCGGGCCCATCCGGCTCACATCGTAGCCAAGTTGTCGCAGCGCGCGCATCAGGGCGAGCGAGGAGAGGCAGATCAACTCGTCCGCGCCGCGCTCCTTCGCGCGCTCCACCAGCCCGTCGACGATCAGCCGCAGACAGGTCGACCGTTCCGCTTGCGTGGTCAGCGCGTCGGAAATCACAAGCCGCGTGCATTCCCAGACCGTCTCGCTCGCGATTTCGGTCGGCAGGATTTCCGGCGGGATATGGGGCAGCTTCCCCAGATGCGCGTCGCGCAGCATATAGGTATTGCCGCCCCAGATCGCCGCGGTGGACATGACCCGTGCCCCGCCCACCACCTGCCCGTCCTTCTGCACGAGCGAGTAATGCGCCAGAGGCGTATCGTATTGATCCATTTCTACTTCGTCGTTATGCGGCACGTCCCAACCGAGCGTGTCGACGAAGACCTCCTTGCGCAGGCGCAGGAAGTCGTAAAAAGCGGTGCCGAAGCGGTGAAGTTGCGAAAATTCGAAAGTGCAGTTTTGCATTGGAGCCTCCTTCTGGATAGCTCCATCGAAACCACGTATTTGTGAAAAATTCACTCTTTTAGGTTGTATATACCTAGATCAGTCGCCTTGAAGTCGCGATTGCGAGCATTTCAATCGCATTTCGCGCCCCCAGTTTTCGGCTTGCAGAAGACAGCCGCGCTTTCACGCCGCTTTCGGAAATTGCGAGTTCCGCGGCGATCTGTTTGATCAAGAGCCCGTCGGCGCGGAAGCGGATCGCCTCGAGTTCGGCATCCGTGAGCGAGCGCTGCGAGGCGTCGACATGCAAGGCCTTGAGCAT
Organism: Thioclava sp. F28-4; assembly: GCF_002020045.1. Lineage (NCBI taxonomy): Bacteria > Pseudomonadati > Pseudomonadota > Alphaproteobacteria > Rhodobacterales > Paracoccaceae > Thioclava > Thioclava sp. F28-4. Next base: position 502,806 of record NZ_MPZQ01000001.1, read on the forward strand.
CTCGAAAGCTTCATGAAGCTCCGCATCGGTGAAATCGCGGTCCGACCGGAACAGGACCGCGTGGCTGCGTCGCCCGGCATCGCTTGGCGTGTTGTAAGAGATTGTGGCAGCGTAGGTCAGCCCCATCCGTCGGGCCATGCCGACGACGTCTCGGGGATCGTCCTCCAGGTCGACCCAGCGCACGTAACCGACATTGTGATAGACCCAGTGCATCGAAGGATCCTGCACGACCAGACCTTGCTGGGTGTACATGTCGACCCAGTCGCTGTTCAGACGGTTGAGTTCGGCTTCGGGAAATGCATATCCAACCCTGAGCGCGAGGTAAAACCCGGCCGGGGCGATTTCATTCAATCGCTTTTCGCAATCCCTCAGTTCCATATTCTGATGGTCAATTCACTTGCACTCACTGCGGTCGCAGCCTACCGTCGCACGCGTCGCTGCAGCCTTGTACCAACAACCTAAAGACGAATTCCCGTGATGGAAACAGCAAACCGCAAGGAAATCGCCAGCCTGCTAGAGGACCTCGGGCAAACCTGCGACACCGGTTTCGCATTTGCCCTGCATATCCGCTTCACTCGCCCGAACATCCTTTATCGCACATATCCCGAGCCGTGGATCGACGAATATAGCGAAAAGGGCATGATGATGGACGACCCTGTCGTCCTGTGGGGCTTGCAGCATGTGGGTATCGTGCGGTGGGACGATCTCGATGACCCCAAGGGGGTTCTGAAAGGTGCGAAATCCCACGGACTTTATAATGGCCTGACCTGCGCAGTGCTGGAGAACGGCTCGCGCTCGATTTCGGGGTTCACCCGGTCCAGCGCCCCCTTCTCCGAGGACGAAGCGCAGGACCTGCTTGAGAAGACCCGGCGCCTGCACAACCTGACGACGGGCCTTTCCGACCTCTGAGAAAAGGCGCTTTTGCCCTTCTCTCGGCTCGATTGTCCAAGTCGAATCAAGGGATAGGCGCGAAGACGACAAGTCGAACCGGCAGCGCCGAACTCAACCTTAGCGTGCAAACTTCATCTATCGGAAGGTAGATTTTTTTCGGCCTTCCGAATTTCGGTCGAAATGCTTTGCTTTCGCTTGATCGGCCCGAAAATCGCCCCCTACCCTTTTGAAATATCTGAAATCGGGATCGACGGGCCTGGTCCGGCCCAGAGCGATTAAGTTGACCTCAAACCGGACTGGGCAGTCGTTGCCGTTCTTCTGTGGGGGGAGAACATGACGCATCTGCCACGTTTCGAGACGCAAGATATCTCTTGGGCGCCGCCGCGCCGGCATAAAGGGCAGTTGCGCTGTCTGGTTGCCGGAGGGGCCGGGTTTCTGGGGTCGCATCTGTGCGACCGGCTGATCGAGGCCGGTCACTCGGTGATCTGCATCGACAACCTGCTGACCGGGCGGACAAAGAATATCGCCCATCTCATGGAACATCCCGATTTCACCTTCCTCAGGCATGACGTCATCGCGCCGCTGCAGATGTATGGCGAGCTCGACCGGATCTACAATCTCGCCTGCGCGGCCTCGCCGCCGAAATATCAGCTGGATCCGCTGCACACGTTCCAGACCTGCGTCGCGGGGTCGATGAACCTTCTCAGCCTAGCCGAGCGGACCGGCGCACGCATCCTGCAGGCCTCGACCTCCGAGGTCTATGGCGACCCGGACATCTCGCCCCAGCGCGAAGATTATCGCGGTCGGGTGAACACCACCGGTCCGCGCGCCTGCTACGACGAAGGCAAACGCGCAGCGGAGACGTTGTTCCACGACCTTCAGGCCATTCGCGGCATCGACACCCGCATCGCGCGGATTTTCAACACCTACGGGCCCCGTATGGACCCCGAGGATGGGCGCGTGATCTCGAATTTCGTCACGCGGGCGATCCGTGGCGCGCCGCTCCAACTCTACGGCGGCGGCACGCAGACGCGCTCGCTGTGCTATGTCGACGATCTGATCAGCGGGCTGGTCGCTCTGATGGAAAGCGAGACGGTTGGCCACGATCCGGTGAATCTGGGCAATCCGGGCGAATATACCGTCGCCGAGCTGGCCCATATCGTGCGCGACATGTGCGAAAGCCGCGCGCCGCTCGTCGTCTCGGATCTGCCGCTCGACGATCCGATGCAGCGCTGTCCCGACATCACCCGCGCCGAGACCCGGCTGGGCTGGCGTCCGGAGATCGCGCTGCGCAGCGGTCTCGTGCCGACCATCGCCTATTTCCGCGCAGAGATAGCGGGCGTTGAAACCGCAACCGCCCCGATAACCGCAACGGCCGCCGAATGATCCAGCGTCCCGACATACGCGCTGCGATCGAGGCCGGACACCTCGCGCCCATCCTCACACCGAGGCAGGCATTGCGCTATCGGGTGCTGTTTGCGCTGTGGATGCTCGCGACGGTCTATTTCTGGAGCTGGTGGCTCACGCCGTCGCATATCCTTGCGACGGTTCCCTATTTGATACTCACGGGTGTGCTGATCTGGCTTCTCGCAATGCAGATCTACTTCTTCGTGATCTTCCTGCAGGCGGTCCGCCCCTCCTCGCCCCTTCCGGAGCCGGGTCGGTGGCGCGTCGCGATGATCACGACGAAAACTCCATCCGAACCCTTTTCGGTCGTTCGTCGGACATTGGAGGCGATGCTCGCGCAGGACTATCCGCATGACACGTGGCTCGCCGATGAAGCGCCCTCGCCCGAAACGCGCGCATGGTGCAAGATCCACGGTGTGAAGATTTCCAGCCGCCACGGCATCGCGGACTACCACCGGCAGGAATGGCCGCGGCGGACCCGCTGCAAGGAAGGAAACCTCGCCTATTTTTACGACCACTGGGGCTATCGCGATTATGACATCGTAAGCCAGCTCGACGCCGATCACGTCCCGCAACCGGGCTATTTGCGTGAGATGCTGCGCCCCTTTGCCGATGATGCGGTGGGGTATGTCAGTGCACCGTCGATCTGTGCGTCCAATGCCAAGGAAAGCTGGGCCGCGCGCACGAGGCTCTATTTCGAAGCAGCCTTCCACGGAGTTTTTCAAGCGGGCTACACTGCAGTATTCGCGCCGATGTGCATCGGCTCTCATTACGCTGTGCGCACCTCCGCGCTGAAGGAAGCTGGCGGTCTTGGTCCCGAACTCGCGGAAGATCACTCGACCACGCTCCTGATGAACGCGGCGGGCTGGCGCGGCGTTCACGCGATCGACGCGATTGCGATCGGCGATGGCCCGGCCACGGTGACCGACCTGATCACGCAGGAGTTCCAGTGGTCGCGCTCGCTGCTGAGCCTGCTTCTGCGCTACATGCCGGACTATGTCGGCAAGATGCCGTGGCGGCTGAAGTTCCTCTTCGTGCTCTGCCAAAGCTGGTATGTCTTCTTCGCGCTCTCGATGTCGATGATGTATGTCGCCCCGATCATCGCCATCAGCTTCGACATGCGCTTTGCCGACGTGACTTATCCCGCCTTTATCGGACATGTGCTGCCCGCAGGCACGGTGACGCTGATATTCGCCTTCATGCTGCGGCGCGATCAGTTCTTCCGTCCGCGCGACGCCAAGATTATCGCGTGGGAGAAAGCACTCTTCGTGATGATGCAATGGCCTTGGGTGCTATGGGGCTGCATCATGGCCGTCTATGACAGGCTGTCGGGAAAATTCGTCGATTTTCGGATCACACCGAAAGGCGAAGCCGCCTCGACGATGTTACCCGAGCGGATCATCGCCGTTTACGGTGGACTGGCCCTGGGTGCCTTGCTGCCAGTGCTCTTGATCGACGACGTCAGTGAGGCGCGCGGGTTTTACCTCCTCTCCATGTTCAACGCCGCGTTCTATTTCGTCTTGCTGAGTGTGATCTTCGGCGCGCGCGCGCGCCGCGTTCAGATCGATTGGCGCGGCTGGCCGCGCGATATGGCGGTTCAGATGGGCACGCTGAGCGTCATCGTCTCGCTCAGCTTCGGAGCCCTTTGGCTCCGCGGCGGCGAAAGCGTCTACGCGCTCATGATCGGGCTGAAATCGGTTCAGCTCGCAAAGGTCGAATACATCGTCTCGGGGGCCGGCATGGGCGCCCCGGGACAAGCGAAGTTCCACGTCAAACCGAGCTGGAAGTGACGGGGCTTCGCACTGAAAAGGAGGAGACTGACATGGCTAATGATTTGATGACCCGTCGCGAAATGATGGCCGGTGCCGCGGCGTTGGGACTGACAGTATCGGCGCGGCCGGCGTTCGCTGCGGATGTCAGCGTGCCGCCCGGCTCCTTGCCGTTCGGGGTCTATGATCCCGATGGTGACTTTGCGGATCTTTCAGGCGTGGTGATCGAGCACCTGTTCCTGCCTTGGGAGGACGTTTTCCTTCCCTCGCTGAACGATGCCGACAGCTACGCGCTCGAACGAAACCGCGCGCTTCTGGTGACACTGGAGCCCTGGACATGGTCGCGCTCGGAGCGCAACACGGCGCAATATCTGCGCCGCGGCATCGAGCGGGGCGAATACGACGCCAACATGATCGCGGTGGCCGATGTCCTAGCGACGCTGCAAAGCCCGGTCACGCTGCGCTTCGCCCATGAGATGGACGATAAATCCGGCCAGTTCATCTGGTCGGACTGGAACCCCGACGACTACATCGCGGCCTATCGCCGGATGACCGACGTCGCCCGCGACCGGGCGCCGAAGATCAACCTGATGTGGTCGCCGCTGGGCGACGAGAACATGGGCGACTATTACCCGGGTGACGATTACGCCGATATCGTGGGCCTCACGGTCTTCGGGCTGCAGGCTTGGGACCAGGCCAAGTTCGGGCGCGATCAGACCTTCGACGACATCTTCGCGCCCCGCTACGCGCGGGCTGCAACCTATGGCAAACCGGTGGCAGTGGCCGAGCTCGGCTATGTCGGAAACCAGTCCTATGTCTCGATGTGGCGCGACCGAGTGCGTCAGGAATTGCCGGACTATCCGAGCCTCGTCGGTGTAAGTTACTTCAACCAGCGCGAGGTTTACCCGTGGCCCGAAGGCTTCGGCGCGCCGGATTGGCGAATCAAGAACCAAGTTCTGACCTGAGCCACCATAGGTAGTGGCGATTTTTCGCCTACAACACCACTGCTAGACAAGACATTGAAGCTGCGCGGGAATTTCTCTCGCGCAGCCTCTTTGCATTTCGCCACAAATCCGCCTGCTTCCCGCCACGTCACCTACCAACTTGACCCGTAGGCTGAGATCGACCAATCCTGCTGGCACGAGGACGCAATCGGCCCTCTTCCGCGCAGACGGGAGGGGTCAGACCGCAACGTGAGCAGACAGGATTACAGTTCCGATGACGTTTTTATCCGTGAAAGCGGCCCGCCTTGTCGTGGCCGGCCTGATCTTTGCAGCCCCGCTGAGCAGCGCCCATGCGCAACAAGCTGGCATGCTGGACCTCAAACCGATCCGTGTTTCCGCCAAAAGCACCGCCGGTCAGGGCGGCGCAAAATTTGACTGGCTCGCCGGTCGCACCAGCAAAGCGCAAGCCACGCCGCGCGTCGTTCAGACCCGGTTTATCGGTAAGGGCAAATGGATTTGCTCGCCCGCCGGTTTCGGCAAGAAAGCAAGCTGCTTCCAGCGCTGAACGCCGCCCCTGCGCTTTAAGTGATGGCCCTGCCGCGACAGGGCCACGTCACGCTCATTCGGCGGGGAAACCCACGGTGCAGTCGATCCCGGCGGGCAGCTTGCCTTCGGGATTGGGCAATGCGAGGCGCACCCCGAACGTGTCCGACGCCGCATCGAAGACCTTGTCGACGACGCTCACCGTTGCGTCATACTCGCCGCCCACGGGTGCTGCGGGATAGACTTTCAGCACCTGATCCTTCTTGACGCGGTCATACATCGACGTCGGCAGGAAGACCTCGACATGCAGCGGGTCGATCTGCGCGAGCTGTGCGATCGGCGCTTGCGAGTAGACATATTCGCCCGGCCCCATCATCCGCGTGATCACCAGCCCGTCGATCGGCGAGCGGATCTCACGCCGCGCCAGCTGCGCCTCCACCCTTTGCAGATCGAGCTTCGCCAGATGTTGGTCCATTTGGGCCGAGCGCAGCTCCAACTGGGCCACTTCGGCATTGGTCTGGGCCTCCTGCACCTGCGCGTCGGCCATCACGTTTCGCTTGCCCATCTCGGTCGCGCGGTCGGCGGCCTTTTGCAGCAGCGCCACTTTGGAACGCGCGATGTCGATCGGTCCCTCATCCTGCGCACGCTCCTTCGCATAGGTCAGCTGCGCCTCTTCGGCCTTGGATTCCAGTTTCGCGATCGGGTCGCCCTTCTTCACGGTATCCCCGCGCGAGACGAAGACCTGATCGATCACCCCGTCCACCGCCGAGCCGATCTCGAGCACCTGCCCCGGATCGATCAGGCAATCGAAGCGCTCCTGATCCTGCGCGAGCGCCGCGCCGGGACCGATGGCGAGAAGGAGGGTGATGGAAGTAAGCCGCATGGGTGGTCCCTTTCAGTTGCCCCTGCCGCTGAAGGCGAGCAGGTCTTCGAGATTGTCGTCGGCGCGCAGAAGCGCCTTTCGCACACCGGAATGGCGCGCTTCGGTCGCACGTTGTGCAAGCCGGGTCACAGGCGCCCCGATAAGCCACGGCACGCGTCCCGTCCCGCCCGAGAATGTGCGGATCAGGCCCGAGAGCCGCGTGCCGTAGAAGACCCGCAGCAGATCGTCGTCGAGCGAGACGAAGGTGACGAAAGTCCCCGGATCGCCCTGCCGTCCGCAGCGCCCGAACAACTGGCGGTCAATGCGGCGCGCGTCGTGACGACCGGTCGCGATGACATGCAGCCCCCCGAGGTCGCGCATCTGTTGGTCGATGCGGATATCGGTGCCGCGCCCGGCCATGTTGGTCGCGACAGTGATCCGCCCATGACCGCCCGCTTCGGCGATGATATGGGCCTCGTGCTCGGTCTCGCGCGCGTTGAGCACGCGATGCGTCAGCCCCTCTTCGGTCAGGAGCGCGCTGATCTCTTCCGAGGCGGCGATGGATTGCGTGCCGATCAGGATCGGACGGCCCGTCATATGGACGCGCTTGGCCTCGGCCAGCACGGCGCGCCATTTCTGATCGGCAGTCGCGTAGTGCCGCTCGCCGAGGTTCTTGCGGCGCGAGCGGCGGTTCGTCGGGATGCGCTTCGTGCGCAGCCGGTAGACCGCGCGCAGCTCGCCCGAGACCTCGGCCGCGGTCCCGGTCATGCCCGCCAGCGTCAGGTAGCGGCGGAAGAAGCGTTGGTAAGAAATCCGGATCAGCGTCTCTTGCCGCCCCGTGATCTCGCAGCCTTCCTTCACCTCGATCATCTGATGCAGCCCGCGCTCCCACGAGCGGTCGGACATCACGCGGCCTGTGTATTCGTCGACGATCTGAACGCCCGCCTCATCGACGATGTAATGCTTGTCGCGGTGATAGAGATGCAGCGCCGAGAGCGCCTGCCGCGCCAGTTCCTCGCGATGGATCTCGGTGACCCAAACCCCGCCGAAATGCGCGCTGAGCTGGCGCAGCCGCGCCTTGCCCAGATCGGTCAGTTCGACCTTCCATTCCTTCTCGCGCACCGTGAAATCGCGCGGCCGGGTCAGCTTGCGCCCGATCTCGACGGCGCGCTGATAGGTCTGCTCCAGCCCCGAATGATCGCCCGCGCGCGTGATGATCAGCGGTGTGCGCGCCTCGTCGACCAGCACGCTATCCGCCTCGTCCACGATCGCGTAGCACAGCCCGCGCATCAGCAGCCTCTGCCGTTTCGGATCGGTCTTCGACAGCCCCTCCAGCGCCATATGCAGCGCGCGGGTCTCTCCCTCCAGCACCAGCCGGTCCTTGAGGTAATCGAAGGCCAACTGCTTGTTCGTGCAGTAACAAATATCGCAGGCATAGGCCGCCTGACGCTCCTCGGGGCTCAGACCTTCGACGATAATGCCGACGCTGAGACCCAAAGCCCGATAGAGCGGCCCCATCCATTCCGCGTCGCGCGCGGCAAGGAAATCGTTCACCGTCACGATATGCACCGGCACGCCCGAGAGCGCCATGATCGCGGCAGGCAGCGTGGCGGTCAGGGTCTTGCCCTCGCCCGTGTCCATCTCGGCGATCCGGCCCCGCAGCATCGCGCGCCCGCCCAGAAGCTGGACGTCGAAGGGGCGCATCTGCAGCGAGCGTTCGGACTGGATGCGCACCAGCGCGAAGGCGCGGGCCACCAGATCGGCGCGCAGCCCCTTCACCCGCAGCTTCTGCGCCACCTCGACGCGGGCCGCGTTGAAGGCATGCGCCTCCAGCTTCACCAGCGTCTTTTCCTCCTTCGCGACACGGCGCAAAAAGCCCGCGCCTGCCGCCGATTTGATCGAGAAGAATTGCGACACCCGCCCCACCGCGCTCGCCATCACCCGGTCGAGCGTGCCGAGGCGTTCATCCTCGCGCTCGGGGTAGAAGGCGGTCAGCAGACCGGGGCGCTGGACGAGCATCTCAGACATCGTAGAGCCTCAGGAACAGCTGGCGCAGCGCGCGATAGGCCTGAAACCCGATCGGCAGAGTGCCATGCGAGAAACGCACCTCGACGCGACGACCTAGCAGCGGCAGCGCCGCATCGGGGGCCATCTCCAGCTCGAACTCGAAGACCCGTTGCAGCGTGCGCAGCCCCTTGGTGTCGCCCGGATCGACCGGAACCGTGCCGCCGCCCTGCAGCCCCAGCGCGGGCGTCGGCAGGTCGCGGATGCCGCCGGGCACTTCGCGCACGATGGTCGCGGGATAGCTCTGCCCGCCATACTCGACCGGCATCACATCGACGCGGCCCGTCGCATTGCGCACCAGATCGACATCGTCCTGACCAACGACAACGCGCAAGGCCGCCGTGTCTTCCTCGGTCAGAACATAGGAGATCACCTGCCCGCGCTTGGCGAAACGCCCCTGCAGATCCTCGCCATTGGGCACCACGGCCAGACCCGCCCGCGGCGCGCGGATCGACAATTCGTCGAGCTGCTGGGCGAGCCGGTTGCGGTCCTCGCGGGTCGCGGAAATCTCCGCCGCGATCATCTCGGCCTCGACCCGGTCGGTGCGCACCGCCGCCTGACGCTGCAATTCCAGCCCTGCCAGTTGCGAGTCCAGCACATCGAGCCGCGCGCTGAGCAGCGGATCGTCGAGCTTGATCATCACCTCGCCCGGCTGCACCGCATCATAGGTCGCAACCGGCACCTCGGTCACAAAACCGCTCGTGCCGACGCGCACCTGCGCCTGCTCAGAAGGCCATGTCACGCCGCTGACGACGGATCGGTAGGGTGCGGGCAAGACGAACAGGATCACGAAGAGCGCGGCAAGGATCGCGCTTGTCACAAGGACCGCACGCGGCCTGTTGGAGCGGAGTTTCGGGCTGGAAGACAGAAAGGACATGGATTTGCCTATGGGCACGAGGATCTGCGTCGTGATCGCCCAAGCCGCCAGCAGCACGCCGATGAAGAAGAAGCGGCCGGCGATATAGGTGATGATCGCGAACATGATGAAGAGGCGATAGATGAAGGCGGCGATCCCGTAGAACAGGAACCAGCGCTTCTCGGCGGGCAGCGAGGTGACGGGCTCCGCCTCCTTCATCCCAAAGAGATATTTCTGCGCGAGATAGGCGTAGTAGCGGTTGGCCCGCTGGCCGAGATTAGGGATCTCCAGCCAATCGGCGAAGACGTAATAGCCATCGAAGCGCAAGAGCGGGTTGCCGTTGAACAGAAGCGTCGAGACGCCCCCGATCAGCATCACGTTATAGGCCACCGCATGGGCCGCGCCGGTCTCGGCATTGAGCCAGACGAAGAGCGCGATCGAAGCGAGGAACAGCTCCACCATGATCCCGATGCCGCCGACCAGCATCCGCTGATACTTGTCACGCAACGCCGAGGCGGCGGAGGCGTCGACATAAGGCACCGGCACCAGAACCAGCAGCATGATCCCGATTTCATGGACCTCGCCGCCGTTCTTCTTCACCGCGTAGCCGTGGCCCAATTCGTGAAACGCCTTCACCACCGGATAGACCAGCCAGAGCACGAAAATGTTCTTCGGCGTCAGCACCCGGTCCGCGATATTGTCGGTGATCGCACCGAAATTGATCGCGGCGAAGATGAAACCCGCGAGCACGACCAGCACCCAGATCACCGCGAAGGTGCGGGTAAAGAAGGGGCGCACGAAGGGCATGGTGCGGGTCAGGAAAGCGTCCGGGTCCCAGATCGGGATGCGGATCGCGAGCGGCGACCAGATCTTCTGCTTGATCTGCATCGACTGGTGGCGCTGGTAGCGGCGGAACAGCTCGCGCCCGTCGGGCGGCACGTCGCAGATCAGCGCGTCGGCTGCGTGCAACTGCCCCATCAGCCGGATCGCCTCGTCCTGCGTGGGGGCCTTCTCGCCAAGCTGCTCGTTGGTGGTGTTCCACAGCTCGTCCATCGTGCGCTTGCCGTTCATCAGCCCGACCAGCCGCCACGCAGCCGGCGAGATGCGATGGAAGCGCCCCGTCGCGATGTCCTGAACCACGAACCAGACGCGCCCGCGATAATCGTGCCGGTGGATCGCGACATGTCTACGCAGGCGCGGTTTGAGATCCTTCACCCGATACCAGGACGGAGAGAAGAGCGAGGTGGCCATGTCACGGCCACCAGGACCAGAGCGTCATGCGCACCCAGAGAACGATCCGCCGGGTCCAGATCCAGACGAGGCGGTGTTCCTCGACCTCGATCTTGGCGACCCCCTCCATGCCCGGACGCAGCGCATTGATCGGCCCGTCGGTCACGGAAGCCTCGACGAGAAACTTGTTCGCCCCGGCTTCGGCATTGGAGATCGGCGTGATCCGGTCGACCTGCACTTCGATCGGGGTGTCGGGCAGCGAGGCCAGAATGAGCGCGCCGCTCTCGCCCGCTTTCACATCCTTCACGTCGCGCTCGTCCACACGCAGCATCACGCGGTAATCATCGAGGGGGGCGACCTGGAACAGAACGTCGCCGCGCTCGATCGGCGCCCCCAGTGCCTGCGTCAGATCGCCCGAGACCACGACCCCGTCGAAGGGCGCCTTGATCACCATCCGCCCGATCTCCTGATCGAGCAGTTCGATCTGCGCATCCGCCTGTTCGATCTGGCTTTGCAGGATCAGCGCCTTGGCGCGTTCGCGCTTGGCCATGGCTTGCGAATATTCGCGGGTCTGCTTGGACTTCTGGCTTTCCCATTTCAGCCGCTCGAGCCGCAGGTCGCGGTCGTCGAGCTTGGCCATCACCTCGCCCGCCTTCACGATATCGCCAGCGCGCGCATCGGCCTCGGCCAGATAACCCTCGATCGGCGCGGAGATCGCGCGCTGGATACGACCCTCGATGGTCGCATCGGCAGTCACGCGATACATGCCCTTGGCGAACCACGCGAAGGCCAGCAAAGCGACCAGCGCAATCGCGGCCAGTTTCAGAGCCGCATGATTGGGGCCGAACAGCGCCTTGAACGTATTGACGCTCGCATCCCATGTCTTCGCGGGCAGCCAGCGGTCCTCGCGCCGCTTGATCGCCAGAACGGGGCCGAGCAGCACGCCCGCATATTCCGCCATCTGGATCGTGTCGCGCCCGAACGGCTCGCCCGCCGGGCGTTCCAGCACCAGCGCGCCGACCAGCTTCTTGTCCTCGGTCAGCGGCACCGTGCAGAGCGTCGCCCCGCCCTCGGTTTCCGACAAGGCCGCATGGGCGCGCAGCACCCGTTCCGAGCCGTCCTCGGGCGGCGGATAGCTCAACACCGCCTGCTGGTCGATCGCCTCGTCCATCGCCGCCTCGATGGCACGCACGAGGTTGGACCGCTTGCCGAAGCTCGCGGAATTCGACAGCGCCCGCACCCGCGCGTGGCGCCCGCGGGTCAGGCCGATCGCGACCAGTTCGCAATTCAGAACGCCCGCGAGTTCCGAGGCCACCGCCGTCGCGGCTTCGGTGAAGCGGTCGTAATGCAGGCTGGTCGCGAGCAATTCGATCACCGAGGCGAGGCTGTCGCCAGAACCGCCCTGCTTGCGGCGCAAGAACGCCTCGAGCCAGCCCGAGCCCCATTGCAGCTGATCGATCGCAAGGTCGGTGCGCGCGTCCGGGTCCGCGCCGATCTGGATCGCCGCCGCACCGCGCAGTTGACCCTCCATACGGATCGGCACCGCAATGGCCGCGCCGCCCTCGCTCAGCGTCTCGATCACCATGCGCTCGGCATGGATCGCGCCGTCGATGGCTGCCATCAATTCGCGTTTCGGTTTCGCATTCTCTGGCCAGACCGCGGCGGGCTCGAACCGGCTGCGCCCGATCCCGGCCAGCACCACCAACCCTTGTTCCAGACCTGCCACCTGTCGGGCCATCGCGGCCAACCAAGCCTGCGATACCTGCGCGCGGTCTGTCCCTGCTTTCAGCCTGCCGAGGGTCTCGGAATCCAGAAATACCGAGCCCGTCGCCTCGCCAGACGTTGTCCCTGCATGTTGCTGCAAAATTGCTCCCTCGAGGGTGCTCCCCAGCGCCCTTCCCGTGTCCGCTTATGTCCCTGAAAGTGCCGATTGAACGGCCAAACTTGCTTCCTTACGCAAAGTAAACGAGCAGTTCTGGATTCAATCAAGAAAAAACGTGGCAGTTGAACGCATTGGCCCCTGCGTCAGCCTTTTGCATTGCGCGATTGTTTACCGGTATTGCCTGAATTGCCCCGGGTCGGGGTCGTTGTTGCCGGTTCAGGCTCGGTGATCGGTGCAGCACTGGGCGCGGAGGTGGTGTCGCTGGTGGCGGCATCCTGCGGACCGGCGTCAATCGCAGTATCGGAAGCGGTATCATTCGGGGTGTTCGGCACAGGATTGGCCGCGGGCGTGGCGTCCTGAGCCGCGAGGGTCGGGTCCATCCAGGTGGCCGCGTCGCTATCGTCGGCCAGCCCGAGGATATGCCCGAACTCATGCTTGAGCGCATCGACGAGGTTCAGCCCTTCGCTGCCATCGAGCGACCAGCCATGCCCTGCCCCATCCGCATCGAGCGTGATCGCGCCCTCGGCGGTATAGCCCAGAAGCGTGCCGTCGAGCGAGGCGATAGAAATCTGCACCGCTTCGAGCTTCGCGATCTCTTCGGCGGTCAGGCCCAGTTCCTGCGCGATCTCTTGGAGCGCCTGCGCACGCGCCGCGGCCAGAAGGTCTTCATCGAGCATCGCACCTTCTGGCACCTCCGCGACCGAGACCGCATGAAGCGCTTGCGCCGCCTCGATCGTCAGCGACCAGCTTTCCAGCGTGCCGGTCTTGCGCTTCGCTCCGTCCACGATCTCCAGCGTCCAGACACCACCCGACATCTTGCCCTCAAGCGCCGCCAGATCGCCAACCGGGCGATAGGTCACGCCGTAAGGTGCCGTGGCGCCGGTGATGCTCTCGCCCGCCGCATCGTCGAAGCGCGTGTCGATCCCCGTGCCATCAAGCGCCGCGAACAGCTCGATCCGCGTGCCATCGGGCGCGATCAGCGTCACGGTCAGGTCGCTCAGCCGCTCATGGGTCAGGCTCAGCGTCACATCGAGATCGGCGATCACCACATCCGAGCCGACATAGAGGCTCTGCGTCGTCACGCCCTGATCCGCAATCGCGACGGGACCTGCGGACGCGTAATCGTAGATCAGCGAACCGGTATCGGGCGTGAAATAGGCCGGGTCGTTCGTCGCGAGGCGCACATCGTCGAAGCTCGCCGTATCGAAGGCCATCAGACCGACCGCACCATCCGCGACCGGGGCGTAGAAGGCATGGCCCAGCACTTCGTGGCCGTTGAGCGCGAGGCTGACCGTGCTGCGGGCGAGCGTGATCTCGAGCTTGTTGGACTGGCTGCCGTCGATGGCGATGTCGTAGCTCGCGGTTTCCACGAAGCCGTCGCGCTGCGTGTAATAGCCGATCGAGACGCGGTCGTTGGCAGTGTCGATCACGGCATATTTGTAGCGTCCGTCGGTGTAGCTGTCGAAGACGAAGCCCGCGCGGCCGCCCGTTTCGATCTGGGCCGCGATCCGCGTGACGGAGGTCTCCGCAATCACCAGATCGGACAGTGCGATGGCGGGCACACCGGCGGGCTGGGCATCCAGCGCGCCCGCGTTGATCTGCCAAGCGGTATCGGTGGCGAAGCGATCCGCGATGCCGTCCGAGAAGTCCTCGGTCTCATCGAGGGTAAATTCCGGGGGCAGCACCTGCACCGCGATATTGTCGAGCTTGGTCACCGAGTTCTGCGCGCCGATCCCGACATAGCCGGAGTTCAGCCCGTGTGTGACGCCGTATTGATCGACCCGCGCATCGAAGACATGGGTGAAATATTCCTGCCCGTCGATCACCAGCGTCGCCGTCAGCCCGTTGATCGCGAGCAGCAGGTTATAGGGCGTGTCGGGCTTGGCCTGAACCGGGGTCTGCTCCAGCACGATCCAGCCATCGGCAGTGCGGATGCCCATCTCGAACTTGTCGGTCGAGATGTTCACACCGGCGAATTTGAAGTCGGTCGGCGACTGGTAGTCGAAGATCAGATAGGCGTTCGACTTCAGGCCCGCCGTGGGCTTGCCGCCGACGATGGTCGCCTTCATCTCGAAATAGCTGGGCAGCGCGTCGCCGATATAGAAGACCGAGACCGCATCGCCGCCGAGCGTTTCCGGGCTCACCGCGAAGGCGCCGCCCTCGACCGTCCAGACCCCGCTATCGGCGGCGAAGCCCTGCGCGTCCTTGCCGCCGCCATTGCCGTTGAAGTCGGCCGAGCGCAGCACGTCACGGCGACCGCCCGGAATGTTGCCCGGCTGCGGATCGTTCGGCGCTCCGGTCTGATCCTGCCACGCATCGTCCTTCTGCATCACCAGCCCCAGCTCGCCCCACGGCTCGCCGTTGCGGTCGGCGTTGTAGTCGCCGGTATCGGCTGCGCGAGTCGGATCGGCGCCGTCGGAGGCCGAGAGATCGTAGAGATACTCTTGGATCTGCGGGGCCAACGCACGGGAGATAGTGAAGGCACCGAAGGGCGCGAAGGGCACGATGTAGCTGTTGAACTCGCCCACCCAGTCGATCAGGCGGTCGCCACCGGTATTGCCGATCATGATATCGCGACCGGCACCGCCATAGACGATGTCCTCATAGCTCGACGCGGTGTCGGGCGTGTCATTCGCGCCCAGCGCCGAACCGTCCGCGTCGCGGCTATGGTCGTCATCGACATCGATCAGATCGTCGCCCCAGCCGCCATAGACATGGTCGCGCCCGGTGCCGCCGACGAGCCAGTCATTGCCGAGATCGCCGAAGATCACGTCATTGCCGTCGCTATAGACCGGGCTGCCATCCTGCTCGAGCGTGCCGACCTGCGGCGCGCCCGGATCGGCCGGATCGAAGCTCGCGAAGAAGGTCAAACCGTCGGTCGCCTCGGAGAGCGAAACGTAATGGCCAGCGGCGTCGATCACGATCACATCGCGCGGGTTGTATTCGTCATAGGCCGCGAACTCGCCCGCGTAGAAGGCATTGTAGCCCAGCGCATTGCCCTGCGTGGCCGCGGGATCGGCGGACCAGAACGGCACCGTGTAATCCGAGCGCACGAGCACGCCCGCCACACCCGGCGCCAGCGCATCGTTCGGATAGGCGAGATACCAGGCTTCGGCCAGCGCCTCGGCGCCCGAGACCAGATCGTCGCCCGCCCCGCCATGCAGGAAGTCGTCGCCCAGACCGCCATAGATGATGTCATCGGCATAGGCCGGATCCTGCAGCGGATCGTCGGTCTGGCCATCGGCGGTCAAGAAGAAGGGCGTCAGGTTCACGGTCTTCTTCAGCGCGCCTTGGACGTTGATATCGGCCTGCTGGATCTTGCCCGGGGTCGAGATCGTCTGCGGGCTGACCGGCGCGACACCGTAGAGCGGCTCGCCATAGCCACGGTCGTTGCGCGAGGTCCAGATGCGGCCATCGTCGCCCAGCACCCCATCCTGACCGGTGCCGCCCGAGATCCAGTCATGGCCCCAGCCGCCGATCAGATCGTCGTCCTGACCTTCGCCATAGAGCACGTCATTGCCGCGCATGCCGTAGATCGCGTCGTCGCCGCCCTCGCCGTGGATCTCATCCGCGCCGCCATTGTCGGCCAGTGCATCCGCGCCCCAGACATCCGGGCCGCCGGTGTGGTAGTCGAGCAGTTCGACCGCACGCACCACCAGCCAAGCGTCGGAATGATCTGCGCCGCCGATGACGGTGCCCGAGGCCCGCGCCGGATCGAGCGTGTCGTAGTTGAAGCCGAGGAACCCGGTCGCACCGACCAGACGCAGGATGCGGCCATTGTCGCCAAGGATCACATCGGCGTCGCGGGCATGGGCATTGGCGCCACTCTGACCGTAATCGTTGCGGCTCAGCGTCACCGGATCGCCCTGCCCGCCGAAGAGCATATCCGCGCCGTCGGGACGGAAGGCCTCGGTGACATTCGCCGTGGCCAGCAGATCGAGGCTGAAGCCCTCGCCGGTCGCGCGCGCATCATGGATGTAGAGATCCGAGGAGCCGCCGATGATGTCGTCCTGACCGAGCCCGCCGAAGACGATGTCGTTGCCGCCATTGGCCTCGATATAGTCGTCGCCGTCGCGCGCCGCGTCGATGCTGCGGGTCGGGTTCACGCTGAGCGTGCCGTCGGCGAGGCGCGTGGCGTAGCCGTCATCGGTTGCGTCATAGGCGGTGGCGAGCGCAAGGCCGCGGAACGTGGCCGAGCCGTCGCCCTGGATCGCATCGTCGCCGAGCTGGCCGAAGATCACATCGTCATCCGCGCCGCCTGCGAGGTAATCCGCACCGTAAAGGTCGGTCCGGGTCGCCTCGTTCGTGTCGGTGTGGTCGAAGAGGGCGATCAGCCGCTCTTCCACGCCGGTCGGGTTGGTCTGTGCTGTGGTCCCTGCATTCGAGCCGGTGCCGTCATCGGCAGCGTCATAGATGGTCAGCGTGCCATCCGCGAGCATCCGGAAGCGCAGGCTCTCGGCCGCGTCCGTGCGGATCACGATACCATTGTCGCCAAGGATCACGTCATTGTCGGTCGCGTTCGGGTCGAGCGCCTGCGCGTCCAGATCGAACCAGGCGCTGATCACCGGGCGATCCTCGAACAGCACCGCACCGTTGCCGTCGACACGGTCCGCGCCGTCATCGCCGCCCGGACGGTTGTGACCGCCGATCAGATCGTCGTCGCCGTTGCCGCCATAGATCACATCGGCGCCCTGCTGGCCCAGCACGATATCCGCGCCATCCTCGGCGAAGATCATGTCGCGCCCGCCGCCGTCGTTCTCGCTGCGCAGGATCGAGTAGAAGTCGAACTGCGTGGTCAGCTCGGTCAGGTTCAGCGGCAGCAGGTCGGCATCCACGCCACCGCCCGGCTGCGCCACGATCCGACCGTGATCGCCGAAGACCAGATCGTTGCCCGCGCCTGCGAAGATCGTGTCATCCGCCGTGCCGCCGATGATGAAGTCGCGGCCCGCGCCGGTGGCGATCAGATCGTTGCCGCCGATCATCGCACCGGTCGCCGCATAGCGGTCCTCGGTGGTCGCGATCTCGTCGATATCGGAGGCGTCATAGTCGAGGCCCACCCAGTCGATGAAGCCGGTATCGCCGATCACGATATTGCCCGCGTCATGCAACGTGGTCGCTGTGTCGGTCGCGGCATAGACCTCGTCGATCTTCACGTTGATCGCATCGCCGCCAGCCCCGCCGAGCACGATATCGTAGCCGATGCCCGCAAGGATCACGTCATCGCCGCCGATCTCGGGTGCAGTCGTCTCGATCAGGCCCAGCGTGATCGCTTGGGTGCCGAAGCGCGGAGCGTTGTCCTCGGCGGCCACGATCCGACCATTGTCACCCAGCACGATATTGTCGCCCTGGCTCGCGTTCACGTAGTCGCCCGAGATGACGGTCTCGCCGTCGCCCCAATCGACGCTCAGAGCCCCGCCGTCGACGCCCGCGATGACGATATCGTCGCCGCCGCCGGTCACGATCCAGTCGGCCCCGCCGATCGCCTCGGCGGTCGAGGCGATCTCGTCGATGTCGGAGGCATCGCCATCCGCCTTGACCCAGTCGACATAGCCATTGTCGCCAAGGACGATATTGCCAGCATCGCGCAGGGTCGTATCGCCCACGGCCACGTCATAGACCTCGCCCTCGGCCACGCGGATCACGTCTCCCGCCGTGCCGCCCAGCACGATGTCGAAGCCGATGCCCGCAAGGATCACGTCATCGCCGCCGATCTCGGGCGTGGTCGTCTCGATCCGGCCCAGCGTGATCGGCTGCGTGCCGAAGCGCGGCGCATCGTCCGTGGCGGCCACAATCCGACCGTTGTCGCCCAGCACGATATTGTCGCTTTGGCCCGCATCGACATAGTCGCCCGCGATCTGCTGCCCTTCGGCGAGGATCGTCGCGGCGATGGTTTCGCGGTCGCGCGAGCGGGTGCCGTCGATCAGCGCGTCGATGATCGTCTCGCCATCCTCACCGGCGAGCACGATATCGTCGCCCAGACCCGTCACGATCCGGTCGGAGCCGCCATAGGTCTCGGCGGTGGTGGCGATCTCGTCGATATCGGTGCGGTCGCCGTCAGCCGAGACATAGTCGATGAAGCCGCTGTCACCGATCACGATATCCTTGCCGCTATCGGTCGCGCCGTCGGTGGTGATCGTGTCGCCATTGACGCCGCCCAGCACGATATCGTCGCCGCCGAGCGTGGTGATCGTGTCCGCGCCGCCGATGGTCGGGTCGATCGTGTAGATCAGCGTCGGCGCGACATCGGTGCCGTCATTGACGTGATCCGGGCCGCCCGAGCCGAGCTTGAGCGCATAGCCCGTGCCATCCGCGGTGAGATAGTCGATCCGGCCGCGATCACCGAAGACGATGTCATTCGCGAGACCCGAGGTGATGCGGTCATCGCCCTGCCCGCCGAAGATGATCAGCGGCAGCGTGCTGAGGGCTGCATCGACGATATCGTCATCGGCGAATTCCAGATAGTCGCGGGCATAGCCCCAATCGGGCGCGTAATTCGCATCATGCGGACCTTGGGTGTTGAGCGCGAAGGCCCCGTCCTCGCCCGCCTGCAGATCGACGGTCACATCGTCATTGCCCAGACCGGTGTTCAGAACCGTCAGCTCGCGACCGCCTTCGATATCGCGCGCATGGGTACCGTCGATGGCGATCGCATCGGCGCCGAAGCCGGTCCAATAGGTGATACCACCCAGGAAGTTGCCCGCGGCATCCGCGCCATAGGTGATCGGCGCGGGCGCGATGCCGACGACGAAGATCTCGTTGACGCTCGACAGTTCGGTATCGTCGCCCCAGGCGGCAGCAGCGGCCAGCGCGGCATCGCGGTCATCGGTAATCTCGGCGCGCAGATCGGTGGTGCCGTCGCCCTGCACCGTCGCCTCATCCGAGATCATCAGCTTGTGGCGGCCGGTGCCCGCTTCGATGTTGAGCATGCCTTCGACGTTCAGCAGATGCCCGGTCAGGAAGGTCGTGTCGGTGTCGAGCCCGAAGCCCGCCTCGGAGGAGACATAGATCCGTTCGTCGCCCGCGCCGAGGTTCAGCGTGGTATGGGCGGTGGTGCCGCGCACGTTGATCACGTCGTTGCCCGCGCCCATCCCGATCTCGAGATATTCAACACCGTAGTAGTCGACACCGTCCATCCGGGTCTCGAGCTTGGCCAGATCGGTCTGGATGCCCAGCGGGCCGAGCAGATA
Source organism: Thioclava sp. F28-4 (assembly GCF_002020045.1). Taxonomy (NCBI): domain Bacteria; kingdom Pseudomonadati; phylum Pseudomonadota; class Alphaproteobacteria; order Rhodobacterales; family Paracoccaceae; genus Thioclava; species Thioclava sp. F28-4. Next base: position 522,441 of record NZ_MPZQ01000001.1, read on the forward strand.
GTCGAGCGCCGGATCGCCGCCATTGACCACCACCGAGATCCGCTCGCCCGAGCGCGAGGTGATGACGAGCACCGTGCCCTCGACATAGGCGATGATATTCGGGCCCTGGGCATCCATGATCTGAGCCGCCAGCGCCGCAGCCACATCCGCCGCCGTGTCGCCGGCCAGCGCGGTATAGGCGAAGCTCGACAGTGCGAAGTCACCCGGGAAGGCATCGTCGAAGAGCGGCGTCGCGAGATCGGTCAGATTGATGGTGAAGGTGTCGCCCGCGCTCGGCTCGGCGATATCGATACGCGCCTCCAGCACATCACCCGTCAGGCCGCGCGTATCGACAGCTTCCACCGTGGTCTGAGCCAGCGCGCCCTGGAAGGTCAGGTAGATCGTGTCGCCGAAGCGGTCGACCGCGAAGTTCTTGGTGTAGGGCAGGAACGGACGGCTGTTATTCGGGTTCAGGATCGGCTCGAGGATCGCGGCGATCTCTTCGGCGGTCGCGTCATAGGCGATCGGGTCGGAGATGCGCAGATCCATGTTGCCCAGCACATCCGGCACCATGAAGGCCAGCGTGAAGGTCCCGCCCTCGGCCGCGATGGTGATCGCCTGCATCTGGTTCAGGCTCGGATCGGTGGTGCCCTTGATGACTTCGGTGACCTCGATATTGGCGGTGGTGTTCGCGTCGCTGGTGATGCCGCTCGCATCGACGATCAGGTCGGGCAGATCGACGCCGCCGGTCGGGCCGCCGAAGATGACGGTGTAGATATAGCCGCTATCCGTCGCCTCTACGCTCACCTCCGCATCGGTGCCGTAATCGGCAAAGACCGTGTCGATCGCCGCTTTCATCGCTGCGGCATCCGCGTCGAAGGCCACCGTGACCGGCGTGCCATCCGGCAGAGCCAGCGTGAAGCTGCCGCCGGTGCCGCGGGTCTCGATCTGGATACGCTCCGCCACCGAGGGCATATCGAGCCCGGCCACGCGCGCGCCATCCAGCACGAGGACATTGTCGTTCAGGTCGGCGCTGTCATCGAGGAACAGACGGTCGTTCTCGCCCGCGCCCATATCGACGATCAGGAGACCGGTAATCTGGTCGACCACCCCCTGATCGGAGCCGACATAGACCTGATCGTCGCCGTTGCCGGTGCGGATGATCGTGTGACCGGCAGTGGTCTTTACGTAGATCACGTCATTGCCGTCGGCGCTGTCGATGATGGTCTTCCCGCGATGGGTGCTCTCGACCGTGAAGGTATCCACATTGCGGCCCAGACGAATGTCGACCACTTCGAGGCCGGTATAGCTGACGCCACCCGCGATCAGCTCGCCGCCGATATATGTGTCGCCGCCCATGCCCAGACCGGAGAGGTGGTTCTCGGTCAGCACGCCGCTGTCGATGGCCGGGCTCTCGTTGTTGAAGACGGTGAGCGTGTCGATCTGCTCGGCCTCGTCCACGCGCAGGTTCGGATTGACCGGCGCATAGGTGATGAGCGCGCCCGGATCGGTGTCGAACCCTTCCGGCGGCGTGCTCTCCAGCACCATCTGGCTGCCCGAGACGACCGGCGCATAGACCGAGGAAATCCGCGCCGCCAACCCTTGGGTGACCGAGCCGAAGCTGCCATCGGAGGTGACCGAAGCCGGGGTGGCCGCGCCGTTGATCGTCAGCGCCCAGCTCGCGCCACTCACCGGCGGCTGGTTCAGGTGGAACGCGGCCGCGGTCCAGTGGATATTCGCGTCGTTATAGAGGCTCTGCACCGGCGCGCCGCCGATGGTCGAGGTCAGACCCGCATAGGTGGTCACCGCGATATCGAAGGCGGCCGCATCGGCGCGCTTCACATGCAGGCGGGTCTCGCCCAGCAGGTTCACCGTCGCCACCGCTTCATATTCGACCGAGGCGTCGATCAGCGCAGCCAGCTCGCGCAGCACGATCGAGCGGTAGGCGTGCTCCGTGTCCGGCGTGTAGCTGAAGTCGGTGCCGTCGAGCGTCACGGTCACGGTCTCGTAGGCGGTCACATCGCCCGCCAGATCGACCGAAGCCGTGAGCCAGTCGACCAGCGACAGATCGCTCTGATCGGGGGTGCCGAAGAACCAGACATAGCCCGCCTCGACCGCATCCTGCGCGCCGACCATCAGCGTAAGCGTCATGCCCGCATCGTTGACGAGCGAGAGGATATCTTCCGAGACGCTCGCGACATCGACACGGCCGCTCAGCGTGCCATCGGGGTCGATGGTCGCGATGTCGTAGATCGTGGCGGTGTCGTTGATGCGCGGATCGAAGCCCGGACGCTCGCCGTAATCGCCGTTCACATGGGTCAGCTCTTCGGGATCGATGGTGATCACCGTGCCACCATCGGTCACCGTCCCGGTCACGCCATCGGCGAGCGGAATGTTCGTCTCGCCCGGCAGCAGCACCGGCACGCGCAGCGACACGTCGGTATCGCTCTCGCCACCGATGATCGAGACCGGGCCGCGGATCGAATTCACGCGGTCGTTGAAGGCGCCGAAGACCTGCGCGTCGCCGCCATCGACGATGGTGTCGTCGATCGCGATCACGGTGATCTGCTGCGGGGTCATCCAGTTGGTGTTATCGAACTCGACGAACTGACGCGCCGCGATCTCGCCCTCCTTCTGGCCGCTGACCGAGGCCGAGGGTTGGTAATCCGCCGCCGGATCGGCCAGCTCGCGGATGGAGATCACGCGACCATCGACGATCACCTCATAGGCGCGCGGATCGCCATTCGCGGTGGCCGCATCATTCGCGAGGTTGATCTGGGCACCCAGCGCGGCAGCGATGTTCGACAGCGACTGCCCGGCGGTCACAGTGTGGGTGAAGCTCTGGCCGTCGAAGTTGACCGTCCAGACCTCGCCCGCTGTGGGCACGCCCATCATCTCGAATTCGAGGACATTGGCGAAGTTGAAGTCCTGCACGGTGCGGGTGTCGATGCTGCCCTGGCTGTCGCCCGCGATGCCAACCTCGACGAAGAAGCGGGTGAACGTCGCCGCGGCATCGACCGAGATTTCGATCGCGCCATCGGCGGTGAGCGTGGCGTTGTAGCCGGACACCCCGTTGATCGCGGCGATCAGGCCCGCAGCAACCGCATCAAGATCGTCGCCCGCCTGAACCGTGTAGCCGACCGTCTGGGCGCCTGCGCGCAGGTCCACATCGTTGAAAAGGGTGACCTGCCAGGTCTCACCCGCGACCGCCTCCCCTGCCAGCGACAGGGCTGCAAGCGGGGCAGCGACCTGAACCTGCACGAGTTCGTTCTCGCCGAAGTTCGCATCCGCGTTGAACGCCTCTTGCGAATTGTAAGTACGGGTCGGCAGCGGGGTCACATCGACGCGGACGGTGTTGTCGCCGCTCAGCGCACCGGTCAGCACGACCGAGAAGCTGTCCACGACCTGCACATCGCCCGGCGCACGCTCGGCCAGATCGGTCGAGCCGCCGGTCTGGATGATCTCCACCGTCGGCGCGTCGTCATCGAGCACGGTGACGTCGAGCGGCGCGGGCGCGAGATTGTCGCCGTTGCTGCCCACGACATAGCTGTAGGGCGTGAACTGCTGCGCGAGTTCGGCATTGGTGATGTTCGTGCCGATCTCATAGGCGAGGCTCGAGCCCTCGGGGATCACGATCGGGGTCAGCGGCGCCGCGAAGGCGATGCGGGCAAGCTGCCAATGGGTCTGCGACTTCACCGCATCCGCGCTGACATAGGCGCCGCCGGTCCGGGTGTTTGCCGCGTCGGGGCTCGTCTTGCGCAACACTTCGATCGAGAAGGACTCGATGCCGCCCGCGCCCGGGGTGCGGAAGATGAAGATCTCGCCCAGATCGTAGCTCGGCGGCGTCAGGCTCGCATCGCTCGCGATTGCGATCGAGGCGTCTTCACTGTCGAGCGGCAGCAGCGAGAAGGCCGTGGCCGAGGTCAGCGTGATCGCGCCATTGGCATCGACCACCGCCGTGATCCCGAGATTGGCGGCGTTGATCTGCGCTGCAAGTTCGTCGGAGATGCCCGCGATCCCGCCCAGCTCATCGCCCGATTGCGAGGTGTAGCTGATGAGCTGACCGTCGACGAGGATAGTCCAGGTCTTCGACCCGGCATTGGAGTAGATCGCACCTTCGACCGAGGGCAGCAGCGTCGCTTGCAGATAGCCCGCCGAAGCCGAGTAATCGGCGCCCGCGAATTGGGCGACCAGCTTGTTGACGATGTCGCTCATGGTGTCGCCGAACTCGGCGGTCGCCTGCACCTGCAGCCCGTCGAGCTTGATGATCCAGGTCGCGCCATCGACCAGCGTGCCATCTGCGGCCAGCGTGCCGTCGGCCAGCGACGCGCCGAGGCGGAAGGCCACAATGTCATAGGCGCGCTTGCTGGTGGCCGCATCGACGCTCAGTTCATCGCTCGAGAACTCGAAGGCGTCGCCCGAAATCGAGACATAGATGTCGCCGGTGGGCGTGAAGAGATAGCCGGAGGCGGGATCGCTGGTCTCGATCAGGAGCTTGAAAGAGACGCCCGCCGCCGCCGCGATGCTGCGCGTAGCGCCCGTGCCCGTCATCGTCGCAGCCTGCTCGGCGTCCGCGTTCACCAGCGTCGCGAAGGCATCCGCGATATCCGTGGCCGTCGCGGTCTGATCGAGGCGTGCATCGACGACGATCGTGCCCTCGGTCACGGTCGAGAGGTCCGCCACCACTTCGCCGATCCCGACGCCGACCACATAGTCGATGCCGCCCAGCGTGAGCGTGTAGAGCTCGGTCTCAGCCGTATTCGGGCGCAGGATCGTCAGATCGGCCGCGGTATAGAGCACCTCGGCGCTGCGCGGCTGGCTGATATCGCGGTTGATATTCGCCGCGACCCCGCCGGCCACATCCGCATAGGTCGCACCAAGGAAGGCGTCGCGCGTGTCTTCGAAGATCGTGGGCTGGATGCGGGCGTAATGCACACCCTCGTCGGCGCTGTCGTTCACTGCGGTGATCGTCACGAATTTCGCGGTATTCCAGTCGGTGCCGTCGAAGTTCACGACATTCGAGGACAGCGTCACATTGCCATCGACCGCGAAGTTCACCTGCACCGGGCCGGTCGGCGCGCGGCTCAGCATCACGGCGAAGCGGTCATTCGCGGCAAGCGCTGCGGCCTCGGCCACGATCGTGTCGCCCGCGAGATCGATGGCCGAGGAGTCGTCGACCGGGAAGATCAGCAGCTCGGCCACTTCATCGTCGATCACATCGACCAGCATGTTCGGCACGGCGAGATTGTCGAAGCCGGTATCGTCGGCGCGGCTGTCGCCCTCGGTCACGGTATGGCGCAGTTGCACGATGCCGCGACCCTCTGCCACCAGATCGTTGATCGCGGTGACGGTCACATATTGCGGCGTATCCCAGTTGGCCGCCGTGAAGTGCAGCACCGTGCCCGAGGCCGAGCCGTTGACCAGCACGCCCTCGGCGCCCGCGGCCACATCGCCCTCGGTGCCCAGCGTCGGCGAGATCGTGATGTAGACGTCTTCGTCCGGCGCGCGCGACAGCGCAATCGCGTAACGGGTGACGGACATGGTCGGATCGGCAGTCGCGGCCTCGAAGACGCGCAGCACGCTGGAGCCCGCCTCGCCATCGGCGTTGAAGAAGACCAGATCGGGCGCGTCATTGTCCTTGATCTGCGAGACCGGATCCTGCGCCCAGATCGCCTGATAGCGCGGATCGGTGCTGTCGACCATCGTCTGGATCAGGCCGCTGTGACCGTTGAGACCGTTCGACACCACGGTGATCGCGCCGCCCTCGGTGACACCGTCGAGATCGGAGCCGCCAAGGTTCACGCTATCCGAGCCCAGACCGCCCACGATCTCCAGCAGAACGCCCTCGGAGGTGCTCTCGATGAAGAAGGTGTCGTTGCCCTGCAGCGCATCGACCACCAGCTTCTCCATCCCGGTGTAGGAGATGAAGAGCCCGCCGCCATAGACGCCGTTCTTGGTGATGACGTAGTCGTCGCCCATCTCGGTGCCGATCACGGTCATCGTGTCGAAGCCGTCACCGCCATCGATGCGCACCGGCGCGTTCACCGCATATTGGATGAAGTCGGCGCCCTGCCCGCCATTGATGTTGGTAAACGGCGCAGCCGGGTCGTTCGGGTCGACGCGAACGAAGGAGCGGACCTGGAACGTGTCGTCATCGGCCTCGCCATAGAGGAACAGCTCGGCCTTGTTCGAGTAGACGGTGAAGCTGTCCTCGCCGTCGCCGCCGCGGATCGTGGTGTCGAAGCTGACGCCGTTCGACAGGAAGCCGACGGTGACCTGCGTGGTCTCGTAATAGTCGATGCCGCTCAGGCCGTTATAGGGGTTCTGCTCGTCGCGGAAGGAGGCGAAGAGCTGGCCGATCTGGAACGTGTCGTCGCCCGCATCGCCGAAGGCCTGAACGCCCGCGAGTGTGTCGTCGAAGACGAAGAGGTCATTGCCCGCGCGCCCGAAGACCCGCAGATCGGCGTCGATGGCGGAGTTGTATTCCACCCGCTCGACCACGGTGTTGAGGATCGTGCCGTCCTCGGCGATCGGCAGCGCCGCGACCACGCCCACATCGAGGTCCTGGTTGGCGCGGAACAGGAACAGGTCGCGCCCGTCCGTGCCGCGGATTTCGGCGCGGTCGATACCGTCGAAGGCGGTGCCGGTGTCGAGGATGCGGATCGTGGAGTTGCCCGCGCTGGCCAGACCGATGTCATAGAGGTCGCTGCCCGCCTGACCGTCGATATCCAACTCGAACCCGTCGATGCCGTTGAGGAAGGTCTGGGTGCCGTCGGCGTAGTAGTTGACCTGCACCAGATCGTTGCCCGCGCCGAGGTTGAGGAAGGTGCGGCCCGAGATCTTCTCGATGGTGATCGCATCCGAGGTGGCATCGCCCGTCGCGGTTTCGTCGCCGGTGTTCAGCGTGGTCAGCCCCGCATGGGTGTCGGAGACGTGGAAGCCGTTATTGCCGTTGCTGAGCGACAGCTCCAGCTCCTCGAAGCCCGCATAGACCACCCCCAGCGTCATGCCGAGGCCGACGATCTCGGTGCCGCTGAGATAGCCGCCCTGATCGGGCAGCGTGTCGCCCGCATCCGACACGATCAGCGTATCGCCATGGTTCACGATGGTGCCGTCGACCTCGTAGGTGACCGGATCGTTCGCGCCCGCATCGATCGTCAGGTAGCCGAAGAGGATCGCGTTCAGCGTGCCGTCATTGGCCAGCGGCGTGTCGGGATCGTCTTCGGTTACGGTGACCGCATCGTCGCCCGCGCCGGTGTCGATCATGGTCGGGCCGTTGATCGCGAAGACCTTGATGATATCGGCGCCGTCGCGGGTCTCGAGCGTGGTGACGTCGCGCTTGCCGGTCGACTTGAGGGTGACGTCGTTCACGCCGTCGCCCAGATCGACATTGACGTTCTCGAGGGCGATGTAGCGGATGCCCGCAGCCGCGGCGGTGAAGCCATCCACGAAGATGAAGCCCTCGACCGCCGTGCGATCTTCCAGACCGATCACCCCGGTGGTCGCGCCGGTATTGCCGCTGTCGTCGATGTTGAGCGTGTCACTGCCCCGATCGGCGAGGATCGGGCCGCTATAGGTGTCATAGGCGTCGATCTGGATCAGCGCGGCGATGCCCGAGAGCGTGCCGCCCAGCGGGGCGGTGCCCGGCTCGGAGGAGGCGGCGGAGCCGAGGTTGATCACGTCGTCACCGATGCCGCTGTTGATGTAGATCGGCAGATCGGTCGCGGTGACCGCGATCACGTCGGCGCCTTCGCGGGTATCGACTTCGATCACGTCGAGATTGCTGTGATCGATGCTGACGGCGGCCGCGCCCAGCACCTTGCCAGCCGCATTGGTGTAGCGCGAGGCGGCCATCAGGCCCACCGACATCGCGACATAATCGTCACCCTGCGAGCCCAGATAGACCAGCTTGTCCGCGTCGATCGTGCTTGAGTCCGCGATATGGACGGTGAAGCCCGAACCGAGCGGAGCCGCGATGATGTAATGCTCCAGATCGCCGCTCGCATCCGAGCCCGCATTGTCGAGCGTTACGGTGCCGTTGAAGGCGCTGACGCCGATCGCGAGACCGCCCACCGTCACCGAGCCGCTCAGGTCGTTGACAACGAAGGTGTTGTTGACGCCGTCGCCGCCGGTCAGATCGACCGCCTCGAAGATGCCGTTCAGACGTTCCACCGTGGTCTGGCCCGCGCCGAGGCCCGAAGTGCTCCAAAGATCGGCGTCGCCCGGCACCATCGCGCCATCGGTCGTGCCCTCCGCATAGGCCGTGGAGCCATCCGCCTGGAAGACCTTGCCGACGAGGAACAGGTTCTCGTAGAGGCCCATATCCTCGCCCGCGAAGACCTCGATCAGCGTGTCGGTCTCGTTCGCCTCGTCGGTGTCGCGGAAGACATCGAGCCCTTCGCCGCCCGTCACGGTATCCGAGCCCGCGCCGCCGTCAATCACGTCGTTGAAGATCGAGCCGATGATCCGATCGTTGCCACCCTCGCCTTCCAGCGTCAGCGCGATCAGGTCGTTGGTCAGCGGCGTCGCGTTGGACGGGTCGCCTGCCGCCACGGCCGGGCCCGCGGTGATCTTGTCATTGCCGCCCGCCGCCGAGATGCGCAGCGTGTCGCCCTTGGCGCGGATCGTGTCGTCGAAGGTGACGGTCACGGTGCCGGTCGACCAGGCGGCGACGAGGATGAATTCCTGATCGGCCACCGCGCCCGCTTTCAGCGTGAAGGTGTCGACGCCGCTGGTGCCGTTGAAGATCACCGCATCGGCCACACCGTCGCTCGTGCCATCGATCTCGGCCACGTCCTTCGCGGGATCGGCGGATTCCACGACCAGATCGTCGTCGATGCGCATGGTATTCAGATCGGTCTGGCCGAGCGGATTGACCGTCAGCGTATCGGTGCCGCCGAGCAGATGGATGATCAGCCCCTCGACCCCGTCGGCCTCGAAGCCGCTGCCATCGGCGTCGAGCGCCTGCAGGATGCCGGAGTCAGAGGGCTTCTGACCGATCGTGACCGTGTCGGGGTTCGCGGTGCCATAAAGCAGGATCGTGTCGGTGCCGCCGCCACCGTTGATCACCTCGACGCCGTCGGAGGCGAGGCTGCGGAAGATGCGGTCATTGTCGCCGCCGCCGTTGATCGTGTTCGCGCCGCCGCGACCGTCGATCTCGTCCGCCCCGCCCTCGCCGTTGATCACATCCGCCGCCGCGCCGCCGATCAGGCGGTCCGCGCCGGTGCCGCCGTAGATCGTGGCGACGCCCGTGCCGTTTTGCAGCACCACGTCATCGCCGCCGAGCGCGTAGATGGTGATCGGCACCAGCGCATCCGAGACGATCCGGTCATTCGCGCCCGAGCCGTAGATGATCGAGCCAGCCGCGACGCCGCTGCCGATGCTGATCTGATCGCCCAGATCGCCCGCAGTGCCGCCCTCAGAGGCCGAGTTGATCGTAACCTGACCGTCGCCCTCGTAGGCCACGGTATCGACACCCGCGCCGCCCACGAAGAGGATCGGCACGGCGACGCCGTCGCGCACGACCAGCAGGTCGTCGCCGGAGCCGCCATAGCCGCGGATTTCGTGGACGTGCTCGAAGACCTGCTCGCGGCCCGAATAGATCACGCGGATCGTCTGCGCTCCATTCACGACCGGGGTGACGGCCTCGATGATATAGGTCTCGCCCTCTGTCGCTTCGCCGATGCCGCGCTTGGTATTCGCGTCGCCCATGTTCAGCACGAGGATCGTGGAGGTGTCATCCCAATCCTTGTAGGTGCCCGAATTGGTGTCGCCGTTCAGATCGCCCGCGAGATAGATCGGGGTCGGGAATTCGACATAGCCCACGGTGAAGGACATGCTCACCGAGACCTTCACGAAGAGCACCTTCACGCTCGCACTGGCCGAGATCACGATCGGCACGCGGCCGGTGCCGGTCGCGGTGGCCGAGAAGCTGATCGAAACCGTGGCCCAGCTGATGTTGAAGGCGCGCAGCGAGACCGAGGCCGAGCCCGACACACCGAGCTTGTAGACATCCGCCGCATCGTCGAAGAGGTAATAGACCCGGATCGAGAAGTTGCCCGTCAGGCCGAAGCTGTTCGAGCCCAGCACGAGGCGACCGCTCAGCGAGAGGTCGAAATAGCCCTTCGAGTTGAACCAGCCGTTCACGCTCATCGTGGCGAGACCGAAGAAGTCCATGCTCGCGTTGAAGTCCACGCGCCAGGCGTTGTCCGTGACCTCGATCCGGAAGCCCGCTTCGAACTTGAGAACCTTCAGGAACTCGACCTTGCCGCTGAGATCGAGCACGAAGGAGTTGCGCTCCAGCACACGGCCCGAGATCGTCACGTCGCGGCCGACGGTGTTGAGCATCAGTTTGCCGCTGGCCTCGATGTCGATCACCAGCGCGATATTGGCGTTGATGCTGACATCCAGAAGCAGCGCGAGGCCGTCGAGTTCTCCAGTGCTGGAGTTGAAGAACAGCACCGCGCCGCCTGCGGCCGAGATGTTGAGCCCGGCTAGGCCGAAGGTCACGTCGAACTCGACGCGGAACTCGCTCGCGTTGAGGCCGATATAGACGCGGCCCGAGGCGGTCGCGAGGCCAACGAAGTTGACCGAGCCCACGATCTCGAGGCTGAAGCCCGAGGCCACGGTGACCGAGATCGTGCTCTCCTGCCCGCTGGCATTGATGGTCGGGATCTCGAGGGTGCGCGCAGTCGAGAAGGTGTTGAGCTGGAAGGTCGCGTCGCCAGTCACGGTGATGACGGTTGCGAGGTCGATGTTGAGATCGATCTCGGCATATATCACCAGCCCGCCATCCGCGATCACGAGACCGCCGGTCAGACCGAACTCGGCCACACCCACGAGCTTCGCCTGCACATCCAGCGTCGCGACCAGTTCGAAATCGGGCGCGGTGCCGATGCGGAAGGTGAAGACGCCCGTCAGTTCGATCACATCCGAGACGACCAGCGTGCCGGTGACCTTCAGGAACAGCCCGTTCTCGACCGAGATCGTGCCGTAATAGAAGGTGCCGTCGGTCGTCGCGGTCGCATCTCCGTTGGCGACAAGATCGTCATATTCGCCCTGCGTGACGATCGTGTAGCGATCCTGCGTCGTCGCGTAGGTGTTGAATTCGAGCATGATCGAGAGCGACCCGCCGAGGCTGACGCCCGGAAGCTCCAGCCCGCCGACCAGCGACAGCTGCGCCCGCCCGACCACGCCCGGATCGCTCGCGCCGATATTCGCCTCGAGATAGAGCATCCCCTCGACCGCGCCGAAATTCGCGATCCGGCCGGAGACCGTCCCCTGGATCGTCAGGGAGTCGCCGGTGCCCGTGACGGACAGGAAGCCGTTGAGTGTGACCGAGTCGAAGAGCGTCACCGAGCCGCTGATCTGGACCACGAAATAGGGGCCCGCATCCTTGGTCATGTCCCGTTCGTTCTGTCCGAGGATCGGCGGACGCTCGAAGATCTCGAAAGTCGTCGGAACATTCGGCGGCAGGAACGGCACGAGCGCGTCGGGCACATCGAAGGTCTGGGTGATGCCGGTGGTGTTGAAGAGGACCATGACCTCGGCCTCGAAGCGGAAGACGTCTTCCGCGATATTGCCGAAGCTGCCGGCATTGTTCGCCGCGTCCGTATTCTCGCCGCCGGCATCGCCCACGCTCACCTCGAGCGACAGGCTACCCGCGACGCCGGGATGGTTCGAAACCCCACCGAAATCGATGATCAGAAGGCCGACCGCCTGGCCCGAGATCACGTTGAACACATTGGCGCTCGCCGCCACGAAGACTTCGATCCCGTCTTGCGAAATCTTCAGGTAGAAGGCGCCGGTCAGTTCTGCATAGACGTTGACGTTGCTATCGACATCCGGATCAGATGCCCCCGGGTCGGTCAGCTTGATCGCGCCGCCTATATAGAAGACGACCGAGTTGCGCGTCAGCTCGTAGGTCTGCTCTTCGGAATGCAGCGTCGCGGTGCCGTCGAGGCTCTCAATGAAGTACTTCTTCGCGCCGTCCGTAATCCGCCAGCGCGACTGGGTGTTCAGCTCGCGCACCAGTTCGATCTTGGCTTCCGAGCTGAGCGTGACACCGAATTCCGCGAAGGTGGCGCGGACTTCCGTGCTGACGGCCTGCTTCTCGTAGAAGCCCTCATTGGCCTGGCTCGGCAGCGCGCCGAGATCGGCCACAGCCACCGTATCGTCGTCGCCGCCCGAGATGCGCTCAAGCTGATCGCCGAGGATACCCTCGAGCGACAGGGTCTCGACCTTGTCCTCGCCCGACATGTTGATCATCAGGGTCGCGTTGCCCTTGATCCAGACGCCGTATTCGTTGAGCGCCTCGAAGTTCGGCTGGATCGTGGCCACGCCCCAGAACTGCGGCAGGCCGCTCGACATACCGCCGGTCTCCAGCACGAAGCGCGCCGCCGCAGAGCCGATATTGCCGAGCTTGTAGACCGTGATCGTGCCCGAGGCTTCGAGCGCGAACCGGAAGACCTTGGAGCCGTCGGCCTTGATGTAATCGCCGAAGGTCAGTTCGGCCTGCGCGCGCAGTTCGACCAGCGGCTCGTCGAGGATGCCTGCCGAATTCAGCGTGATCGAGCCGGAGACGCGGATGAAGAAGACGCGGGTGGTGGCCGGGTCGGCATCCTCGCCGGGCTGGCCGCCCTCCTGCATCTGGTCGATGACGCGGAAGCTCTGCTGGCTCGCGCCGCCTTCGTTGCCCTGCAGGTCGGACCAGCTGCCTTCGTTGAAGGACACCGTGACCGTGCCGAGGCCGAATTCGCGCGAGACATAATAGCGGAAGGTGCCGTCACCCATGTCGGTCGGGGTGAGGTCGAGCAGATCGAGATTGGCGCCGCCTGCCCCGCCAAGGGTGAACTCGTCGCCGTTGATCGTGGCCGCGTCGATCGCGTAGAGCGCGTTGAGGCTCGGATCGCCCAGCGTGTCGAAGATGATGTCGATATAGGAAGCGGTGTCGGTGGGCTTGATCGAGAGCGTCGTCGGATCGATCGCCTCGGAGGCAGCGGCCCCGTAGGTCCATGCGCCCGCCGCATAGGTCAGGGTCAGCACCGCGCCGTCAGCGGCGTCGGCGGAGTCGAAGGTCACAGCGAACTCGCCTGGGGGACCACGGGCTTGGATCCCGGTGATGGTGATCGAGTTGCCGTCGATATCGGTCAGCGTGAAGTCCGTGGTCGCGAGGCTGCTATCGGTCAGCGTCTGGCTCGTGCCGAGCGACAGCGCCACATAGGTCGCCGTCGGCGCGCTGGCACCCAGACCGATCTTGCCGGTCGTGACCACCAGATCTTCGCTGTTGGTCGCAGTGATCGCCTTGATCGTGCCACCATCGGTGCCGAGCCAGTCGAAGCTGCCCGAGATGAACTCGACCGAGACATTGTCGTCGAGGTTCGAGCCCGCGAAGTCGCCCAGATACCAGATGCGGAAGATCGGGTTGCCGTTCGCATCGTCGCCCATGTAGGTCGGCGCCTGGCTGTCATCGACTTCGATCGTGTAGCCGGTCGCGCTCAGGATCACCTCGGCACCGGCATCGGTGATGCTCTCGAGATCGACGCCGGTGGCATAGCTCGGCAGCTCGAAGGTGACGTCGATGAAGCCGCGCTCATTCAAGGGCGCCTGCCCCACCGAGGCGCCTTCGACCGGGTCAGTCAGGCTCGCACCGAGCTGGACGAGGCGGAAGCTCTGGGTCTTCGCGTCATTGTCATAGGCACCCGAGCCGAAGCTGGCTGCGGCGTAATCGACCTGAACGGTGCCGGCGGTGAACTTGCCCGAGAGGAAGTAGCGCACGGTCAGGCCGTCGCCCACGATCAGAGCCGAGGAAACGGTGACGCCATTCGCGCCGGTGCCCGAGAAGCTGATCTCATCGCCCAGCGTGCCGAAGTCGATCTCGTCGCCATAGGTCGGCGTGTAGCGCACGTCGATGAAGGCGACCGAGAGGGTGCTCGCATCGAAGGAGACCGGGCCGGTCGCATCGTCGGCGGTACCATCGGCGCGCAGAACGGTCGGCTGATCCTCGAAAGTCGCGATGCGCGAGATCGTGGTGTCTGCGGCAGCCGCGCCGGTGGTGAAGTAGCGGAAGATATAGTCGCCCGAGGTCGCCTGCGGGTTCAGCCAGACCGGGGCCAGCGTGTCGTCGAAGGTGATCGAGCCGCTGCCGCCGAAGGTGAATTCCGGGGCGAGATCGGTGATCGAGCCCACATCGAGCGCGCCGCCCACCGGGCGCTCGAAATGCAGATCGACATAGCCGCGGCCATTCACATCGCCGAGCCCCGTGCTGCCCTCATTCGCCGGATCGACCAGATCACCCTGCGGGCCCGAGACGGTGAAGGACAGCGTCTGGACGCGGTTCTTGGCCGCATCGCCGAAGCTGTTCGCGGCCAGCGTCACGTCATGGCTGCCGATGCCGAGCGAGCCGTCTGCGAAGACGCGGATCGTGCCGCCCATATCCATCAGCTCGGTGATCGTGAGGCCCGTCACACTCACGTCGCCGATCGCCAGCTGATCGGTGATGTCCTCGCCATAAGCTCCGCTCAGCGCGATGTCGAAATAGGTGCGGTCGCCCGGCAGATTGGCGGCGCTGTTGGCGTCGGAGTAGGTCGAGCCGCTCTTGACCACGATGGTCGGGGCGCTCAGCGCCGCGGTCGAGAAGAAGGAGATCGACGTGATGTCCAACTCCAGCGTGATCGTCTGCGGGTAGAGTTCGCCAGTGAGCGAAGCGGGCTCCGCCGGGTTGCCCTCATCGATGAAGGTCTGCAGCGAGTAGATGAAGGAGATCTTCGTCGGATCATTCGGATCGTTTTGCAGCAAAGCCGGCGCGCCCTCGCCCAGCTCGACACGGAAGGTGCCGCCGCTCAGGCGCGAAGTCTCTACAGTATCGGTCTGCACGGTGAACTCGGCGGCGAGGTCGAGCACCGAAGCCGGGTCGAGCGTGTAGCCCGCCGGAATATTGGTGAAGGTGATCTCGACCGAGCCCTCGGTGATCTCGAGATTGGCCACCACGCCCAGACCGTCCTCACCGCTCTTGATCGCCGGGTCGGTGGTCGGGTTCGCGCTGTCGGAATAGCGGTAGGACCAGCCCTGCTCGACCGCCGCGATGGTCAGATCGCCATAGGTCTGGCCGCTGTCGAAGCTGCCGGTCAGCCAGTAGCGATAGATCGGGGCCGCGTCGGTGCCGCCCACGCGGACCGGAGCCACACCATTGTCGATCTGCACCGTGCCGAGGCCCGCGCCGCTCAGCGTGAACTCCGCCCCGCCATCGGTGATCGAGGCCGCGTCATAGACGAAATCGCTGTCGGGCACGTTCGGGAACTGGATGTCGATATAGTTGCGACCGTTGAGCAGGTTCACGTCGATCGCAGCGCCCGCACCCGGATCGACCATGATCGCGGTCGCGCCTTCGACGGTGATCACCTTATCCCCGGTCGCGCCCGTATTGCCCGCCGCATCGGCCCAAGCCCCGGTGAAGGTGAGCGTGTAGGTGCCCGGCGCGAAGTCGAAATTCGCGGTGGTAATGGCATAGGCGAATTGCGTGATGCCCTCTTTCTTCAGGAGCGCATAGAGCTCTGCCGTGTCGGTCGGGAGCGGGTGGTCATAGTCCGCGCTGTCCGAGGCGACGATCCGGCCCTCGGCATCGAGACCGAGCGTCTTCAGGCTCGCCGTGCCGTCCTCGTTCATGAACATCGCAACCGGAACCGGCGTATCCGAGATTCCGACAGCCGTATTCACCGTGGAGCCATCCGCAGCACCGGTGCGCGTCAGGGTGAACTCGTCATTCGCATCGAGGATCGAGCCGTAATCGAGCGAGCCGCTGCCTGCGGGATCGAAGGTCACGATAATGCGCTGATCGGCATTGGCGAGGTTCACGTCGACCGTGTAGCCGTCACCATCGAGCTGATAGGGCGCGCTGAGCGAGGCTTCAGGCTCGACCACCGAGAACACGGCATCCGGCGTGGCGGTGTTGTTCTTGCCGGTCTGGCTGTCGTTGTTCGCCCACGTGTCCGCGGTGAAGCGCAGCGTGTAATCGCCCACGGCGAGCTGGTTGTTCGTGAGGTCGGGATCGCTGGTGTCGATGAAGTAACGCACCTTGCCGCCGCCGATCGCGATGGCGCCGAGGATGTCGATCTCGTCGCCATTGTCGTTGAACAGCTTGAACGGCGCCACCGCATTGGTCGCGATCGCGGCCAGCGTCTCGGCGGTGATCTCGCCGCCGATCTCGGCAATGAACTTGATATCGACCCACGGCCCCGCGACAGCCGGGTCGCCGCTTTGGGTCGTGTTGTCCTCATCCGCATAGACGGTCTGCTTCGTTGCGGTCTCGGTGTAGGACCAGGACTGGAACAGGAAGGTGTAGGTCACAGAGTTCACATCGCCCGTGCCGGTCAGCCAGAAGCGGAACGTGTCGGCATCGACCTGCGCCGGAGCCTGCGTGTTGTCGAGGGTGAAATCGCCGCCGGTGATCTCGATCTCCGGCGTCAGGTCGAAGACCGAAGCCGCATCCACCGTCGCACCGTTCACCGTCGGGAAAGTGATGTCGATATAGGCGCGCTCGTTGAAGTTGCCGACACCGGTCACGCCGCCATCGCTGGGCCCGTCGAGGCGTTGCGTGGGCGTCGCGGCCTGCTCCTCGACCACGGCAAATTGCGTGGCCTCGCCGAGGATGTCCTTGAAGCCGAATTGCAGCGAGCCCTTGATCGTCAGCAGATCGACCTGATCGGGGATCTTCACCAGCAGCAGGATCGTCGCCTCGCCGGACGCGATCTTCGACAGGTTCGCGTAGAGCCGCGCCGAGAGCGACAGGTTATCGGCCGCGAAGTTCAACTGGCCGATCACGAGGATCGTGCCGTCGGTCGAGATCTTGATCGTGACCTGACCGTTGAACACGGCCTGCGAGGTGTAGATCGAATAAAGCTTGGCCGAGCCGGTGATGATCATCGGCGAGGTGAAGGCGGCCGCAAACCCGCCGCCCGCCGCCGAGCCGTTCTGGATCGCGATATACTGGTTCACGACCTGCTGCTGCACAGAGTTCAGCCAGTCATCGATCGACACGTTCAGCGGCAGCGCGAAATCGGGGCCGTTGAGCTCGTCGGGGTCGGTGATGTCGGGCAGCGACTTGAAGAAGTCCACGCCGCCGGTGAAGTCGTTGATCGCGAGACCCGAATTCGGCTCGAGCAGGATGCCGCCCGGCACCGAGCCCGAGACCAGCACGCCGAGCGGGCCCAGCTCCGACAGTGCGAAGCGGATCGTGAAGCCGCCCAGACCCGAGAAGGAGAAGCCCGCCTCGACGCCGATGAAGAAGACGCGGTCTTTCACCGGGCTCGTGAGGTCGAAGGTGGAGAGCATCTGATTGCCCTCGCCGATCCGGATGATGCCGCCGATCAGCGCGCCCTCGATCTCGCCGCCGAAGGCGTTGCCGCCGATTTTCACGCCGATCGAGTCGATGCCGATGATCGGGAACTTGCCTTCCAGCAGCAGGCCCACATCGATGCGGATGCCCTCGACCGTGCCCTCGAAGGTCAGCCCGTCATAGCCCTGCAGCCCGGTGATCGACGCCGACAAGGTGAGGACGAAATCGCTCGGGTCGGCCTGAATGTCGGGCCATTGCACGCCGATCTCGGTGATCTTGATCGGCAGCCAGCTCGGCCATTTGAAGTTCGCCCCGGAGGCCCCGCCCACGCCGATGAAGACGCCGAAGCCCTGCTTGGTAACGAAGGTGCCGTCGCCGAGGAAGGCGAACTGGCGCGCCTCGCCCGAGAGGTTGAGCGAACCGATCTTCAGTTCCGCGCCGATCGACACGAAGCTGATCAGCTCCTCGTCATCGGCTGCCCCGGTGTCAAGCGACAGGCCCACACCCTTCAGCTTGAGGACCGAGCCGATGTTGATCTCGAACGTGTCGAGCTCGAAGATGAAGCCGTCGACCACACCATCGGTGAAGGTCAGGCCGGCCTTCAGCGCGAGCGTGTCGTTCACGTCCTCGCCCGAGACGCGGTCGGTGACCTTGGCGTTGATCGCCTTGCCCGGCGCGAAGGTCGCCCCGCCAGAGCCGACATAGATCGTGCCGTCGAAGGTCACGTCCTGACCGAAGATCAGCGAGAAATCGGTGACGCCGATGCGCAGGTCGTCAAATTCGAGGATCGAGCCGAACTTGATCTTGCCCGTCGCGCCGTCGGTGCGCTGGACCGCGCCCGTGCCGGTGCCCGAGCCCGCGCCGGTACCCGAATAGATGATCTCGCCGCGCCCGATGCGGAAGCCGTTGTCGTAGATCGTGAGACCGCGCACGCCCTCAAAGGTCGTGATCTGGCCCGCAATGCCGAATTTCGGGAAGGTGACCTTGATCGTGTCGATCTTGATGATCTCCTGACCCGCGCCTTCCGGCGTGCCCGCGACCGGAGTTTCGGGCGCCGTCCACGAGGGATCGTATTCGACCTTGATGCGGTCAGCCTCGAAGAGGACCACATCCGGGATCGAGCCCGTCAGCTTGTCGGCGGCGATCGACCATTTGCCGGTGAGCGAGACGACCGGGCCGTCCGGCTCGCCGGTGACGACGCCCATCACGTCGATGCCGATATCGAACTTCACCAGCAGGTTGGTCAGGGTGATCTGAGTGCCACCGCTATTGGTCTGGGTGCCGTCGGCATTCTGCGTCGCGGTGCCGCCGAAGGCGAGCGAGGCGCTTTCCGCCCCGACTGAGATCGTCAGGACCAGCAGACCGTCCTTGAAGCCGAGCTTCGCGAGACCGACTTTCGGCGCGAGGATCGAGACCGGACCGACCTTGATCGGGGTCGCAGCCTCGGCCGCCGGCAGTTCCTGCACCTTGAAGATCTGCACATAGGCGGTGGTCTTAACAGGCGACGCGACCGAGCCGTTCTCGCCGCCGAACCAGTAGACGACGTCGTCGGCGGTGCTGTTCAGATCAGTGCCGCGATCGGTGTATTTCCAGGTGCCGGTGATGAACTCGACCTGCACATCGCCCACGTTGAAGGCCGGGTTCGCCTGCGAGGTCGAGGTCGAAGTCGGCGTGCCGACCACACCCGTGCCGGTGGCGGTCGCGGCGGGCGGCTCGGCGAAGACGTAATAGCGATAGGTGGTCTTGCCGATCTTCTCGACTGTGTAGGTGCCGTTGGTGTTCGTCAGCAGATTGACGTTCGACGCGCCGCCCGTGCGCACGAAGCGGATCTCGTCGCCATTGATCGAGCTTGCGTCGAGGATCTCGCCATTGGGCAGCACGAAGGTGACGTCGATATAGCCCTTCGAGTTCAGCATCGATTTATCGATCACCGCACCATTGAAGGGCGAGGCGAGCTCGATCGAGGGCGCGGCGGTGATCGTGGTCAAATCCTGCGGATCGGTCGCCGGGTTCGCCGCGGGCGCATTCTGAACCGGCGTCTTGCGGATCGTGAAGCGCTCGTATTCGGCGGCACTTTGCGCACCGGCGGCATCGCGCCAGGAATTGGCGAGGAACTGGACCTCATAGGTGGTGTTCGCGGACAGGCTCACAGGCGTGGTGATCTGATAGCGATAGGTCGGGCGCGCCGTGCCTTCGACCAGCACCCCTGCCCCGTCGACCGTGATCGCCGCCGTCGTGTCGCCATAGCGCGCGGTGATCGTGAACTCGGGGTCGATATCGGTGATCGAGTCCGGGTCGATGCCCAGCGGATAGGCCGGGTAGGCATCCGCATCCAGACGGTTGGTGTTGTAGAAAGTGACGTCGATATAGGTGAAGCCGTCGAGATTGATGATCTGGCCATTGAGCGGCGAGGCGATATCGGCGGTCAGCGGGCGCAGGTTCGTCGTCGGCGTCACCGAGACGGTCTCGCCAAAGAGCGTGTAGCCCGTCACCCGCATATCGGTCAGCTGGAAGCCGGTCGCGCCGCCGAAGCTGAACTGGGCCGCGCCTTCGATGCCGAAGCTGTCGGCGCCCGGCGGCGTCACCGTGATCGAGGTCTCGGGCGCATCGACCGAAATCCGGCCATCGGGCGTCTTGTTGAACAGCACGTCGTTGGAGCTGATCACCAGCAGATCGCCGGTCTCGGCCACGCCGAAGCTGATCTCGACCGAGCCTTTCACGCGCTCCATCTGCGGGGCCGCGAAACTGATCGCGACCGGGGTCGCCGAGGTGCCGCCTTCGAGCAGCGGGAAGCCCGACACGGTGGTCGAGAAGGCGGTGCCCGAGGTGTTGAGCCACACTTCGACCGTGCCCGAGATATTGAGCCCCGGAATGCCCAGCGCCTGCACCTCGCCCTTCGCATAGACCGCGAATTTGCGGTTGGCGGAGGTGCCGAATTCGAAGATCGCGATCGTGGTGTTCGAGATCAGCAGGCCGATATCGTCATTGGGATCGTTGGGATCGCCCGCATCGCCGAGGAAGATCGAGATGTTTCGTCCAATCTTGCCGCTGGTCGCGCCCGCAGGCAGTTCGGCCGGGAGAATGTCGCTGAGGCTGCCTTCGATGGTGAAGTAGGGCTCGTAGCTCAGCTTCACCTCGGCCAGCGCGATCTGGTTCACATTGGCCTGACCCTGGAAGTCGAGAATGTAGGTCGCGTCGCCCACATCGACCTCTTCGTAGATATCGGTGCGCGAGGTGGTGTTGATGCGGATGATCGCGCTCGCCGAGACCTCGAAGCCTGCGCCCGAACCTTGCGCGCTCGCCTCGATCTGCGCGGCGATGCCGTTCTGCGACAGCGTGGCCGAGCCCGAATAGATCAGGATCACGCCCTTCGCGTCTTCGATGGTGAAGCCGTCGCCGTTCGAGTCCGTATAGCCGCCCGTGACCCCGGTGAAGGCGATGGTCATGCGCTTGGTCTGGTTCGGCGCAATCCCGATCGTCAGCTGCGAGAACATCAGCGTGCCGCTCAGGCTGATCTCCGGCGAAGCGCCCACGTCGAGCGTGCCGTCATTGTCGGTATCGGTCGCGTTGAAGTCGACATAGAAGGCGGCGTTCTCGACTTCGACCCGCAGGAACTGGCCGCGCGGCAGATCGAGGATATCGCCATTCGCGAACTCGACATAGACCGCCTGAATGGAGGTGTTGATCTCGAGCGTCGCCGTCGTGCCATTGCCGATCTGGTAGGCATTGGTGCCGTCGTCGAATGCGATATCGGGAAGCGTGACCGAGAAGCTGCCCGCCATGCCCTGCGGCATCAGATAGAGCAGCGCGTCGCCGGTGAATTCATAATCGCCGAATGTCAGGGTGATGTCGGTCAGCGCGATTTTCGAATAGACAACGCCCGTCGCGCTGGTCGTCTTTTCGAAGGACAGATCGCCGGAGAAGGCGAAGTCGGCATCGTCTGCGCTGGTGGGCGTATCGCCCGAGAGGTTCACGAGAAGCTCAATCCCCGTTCCCACCGGATCTCCATAAGCCGAGACCGAAAGGAAAGTGCCCGCATAGCCAAGGCTGTAGAACGCCTGAAGCGGGGTCATATCTGCAAAGGTCGTGGCACCGGGGTCGAGGCCCGTCACCTCCGTAAAGTCGAAACCCGTGAGGATCGTCTGGGCGCCCGCTCCCGCGGTGCCCGACTTGCCTTGGTTGAGCTTGAGCTCGACGCCGCTCGCACTGATCGCGACGCCCGGAATTCCGGCAAGCGCGACCTCTTCGATCGAAGCGTAGAGCGCGGTGTATTTCTCGCCGCCCACCACCGCGACGCCATTGGCATCGACTTGGCTCAGCATGGCGAGACGGAAGGAGAAGTTGGTCAGCACCAGCCCCTGCGCGCCCGAAGTATCGGCCATCGGCTGCACGACCGGGGTGTCGCCCGAGGTGTCGACCTCGAAATACGGCCCGCCGGTGCCGACGAAGGCGCTGATGCCATCGCCCGAGATTTCGGTCGCGGCGAAGGTCTTCTGGTTCGGCGCGGTACCCACGGTCAGGGTCGCGCCCTTCTGGAAGGCAACCTGCCCGGCGAGGAAGACGTAATCCTCGAAGCCCAGCACGACGAAGCCGGAGGCCGCGAGGATCGCGCCATTGGCATCCAGCGTCACGGTATCGGTGTCGCTCACCTTCACGTCGAAGCCGCCACCATCGAAGCTCGCAAGGTTCAGCGCTTCCTTGGCCTGCGTGCTCAGGAGCTTGCCCTGGTTCAGCTCGACCTCGAGCCCGTAGCCCGAGAGGGTCACCCCGTCGATGCCGACCAACGCGACCGTGCCGCCGGCTTTCAGCGCCATGTACGAAGCAGCCGCCGGATCGGTCGCGGCCAGCGCCACGCCATTCGTATCGACCGTCTTGAACATGGCGAGCGCGAGATAAGCATCGGTGATCTTCAGACCGACCGCATCGCCCTGATCGCCGAAGCTCTTGGTCAGATCGTAGCCGGTGCCGACGAAGATGTTCACATGCTGCGCACCGACCGTCACCGCCTTGAGATTGCGGGTCGTGCTCGTGCCCGCGACGAGGGCGGAATAAATCTCGCTCGACTGGGTGAAGGCGAACTCGCCCTGGATGAACACATAGGCATCGAAGCCGATGGTCAGCGAGCCCGACACTTCCAGCGTCGCCACGGTCAGTTCGTCGAAGGTGATCGTCTCTGCGCCGACCGTGATGTCCCAGGTGCCGCCCACCCCGCCATAGGTGAAGTCGAGCGTGTTGTAGGGCGTCGTCTCGTTGCCGCCGCGGTTCATGATCAGCGTAAGCGAGCCATCGACCGTGACATTGTCGACGCCGATCAGCGAGGCCCCGCCCGTCGCCTTCACGACCATCCAGCTCTTGAGCGGGGTCGCGGTCGGGTTCGCCGGATCGAGCGGCATTTCCTTGACGATATGCAGGCCCATGCGCTGCAGCGAAAGCGCCACACCGGTCGCGTCGGAGGTAGCATCGACCTCGCCATTCGTGATCGTCGGCGTGCCGACCCCTGCGAAGACCACTGCATCCGAGATACCGATCGACAGAACCGAAGCCTCGAAGGAGGTGGTCGAGCCGACCATACGGGCTGCGACCTTGTCGGTCTTGGTCAGCGTGATCTGGCCTTCGATATGGACGAAGTTTTCGATGACGATCGTGGCACCCGCGAAGAGCGAGAAGCCCGACTGGTTCATGTCGAGGACCGTATCAGTGGTGGCCGGGTCGACGTCATTGCCATTCGTCGCAGCGAGCAGATCCTGGCCGCTGAGCATGGTCAGGCCGTCGCTCCATTCGGTCGAGAGAAGATTGATCGACTGCCCCCAATCGAGCACGTCGATCGCGCCGGTCGCATCATTGGCCTTGTTCATCTCGAGCGACAGCGTGTCGAGGGTGATATCCACCAGATCAACCCCGGTCAGCGACGCCGAGGCGATATCGGCCTTGAGCGCAGTGAAGGCGCGGGTATCGGTGAGCGGATTGGCCGCCTTGATCGAGGCGAGCAGGATATCGGCGCTCGCGATGGTGATACCGGGGCCGTCCGGGATGCCAATGAAGAACTTGGCCTCGTAATCCGCCGGGGCGTCGCCGCCATTCGCGGCCTCGTCGGCGGGATCGATGCTCAGGCTGATCCGCGTCAGCACCGCATCATTCATATCGGTGGCGATGTCGAAGGTGCCGTCGTGGTTCACATCCACATCGACGATATCCTGCGAGAGCGTGAATTTCGCGCCCACATCGACGAAGCCGAAGGCGTTGAGCGTCAGGTAGCCCACGACCTGCGTCCGGTCTGCGCTGGCGTCGAACGTGACCACCTCGTCATTCGGACCATAGGTGAAGGAGACCGGACCCGCCGGATCGTTCGCGGGATCGCCCTGCGCGGGCGTGCCGTCCAGATCGATCGAATTCCAGTTGAAGAAGGTCGTGGTGTCGTTCCCGGCGGGCTTCGTCGCGTAGTAGTCGAGCGAGAAGGCATTGACCGTCAGCTCCATCCCCTCGGGCAGACCGGCGAGCGTGCCGCCTTGAATATTGCCCAGCACCGCCGTTGCCGAGGGCGTGGTGGTCAAGGGCAGCGTGCTGTTGGCGGGCGGGGTCGCCTTGATCAGCGCGAGCGCGATATCGGCGGAAGCCACCGACAAGCCCACACCGCCCGGCTGGCCGACGAAGAGGTTCTCGACATGCAGGCCGATCAGCATGAGGCTTGCGTTCTCGAGACCGTCGGAAGTGCTGTCCAGTTCGGCCTCGATCTGGTTGCGCATCACGATGTCGAAGGTGGCCGAGCCGGTGACGAAGCCGAAGATATCCAGATCCAGGCCGCCCGAGATCACCAGATCCGTGCCGTCTTCGGGAGCGACCGCATCGACGCCCAGAGTTTGGATAATCGGCGCCCAGTCGAGTTGATCGCTATTGATCGCGTCGCGCCCGTTCAGCGTGAAGTCGAGCGAGTTCACCGTCAGGTCCAGCCCCTGCGGCAGACCGCGCGGCGAGATCGTGTCGGCATGGGCGGACATCGCGGTCCAGCTGCGCGCGACGGCGCTCGGGTTTGCGACCAGATCGACCACCTCGGTCACCGAGATCAGATCGAAGGCGAGCCCTTCGGCCGCGAAACCCGTGCCCGCATTGGCGACCGCGTCGACCCGGTCGAATTCGTCATAGGTGAACTCTCCGCCCGCGCCCACGAAGACATAGGCGCCGTCGATCGAGAAGGAGAAGGCCTTGGCGCTGATCGTGCCGCCCTGCGGATCGTCGACGGTGAGATCGCGGATCACACCCGACAGACCGCCCGCCAACAGGATCGCGCCTTCGATCTGCAGTTCGACATAGGCGCCGAATTCGATGCCGAAGCCCGCGTCGAGATTGGTGATATCGGCGAGCGCGTTGATCTGATCGACGCCGGTCGCGCCCCAGTCGAGCTTGTTACCGTCCGCATCCGCGCCGTTCATCGCGAAATAGAGGTCCTTCACCGTCGCGGTCAGCGGCAGGCCCTGCAGACCCAGCTGATCGACGCGCAGAGACAAGGCCATCCAGCTGCGGGCCACGGCAGGCGAGGTCACGGTGGCCGGGTCTTCCGACACCATCACCAGCTCGATCGAGCCGCCCTGCGCCACGAAGCCCATGCCGTGATCGGGATCGATCGTGCCGTCATTCTTGAGCACACCGTCCACACCGGCGAAGAAGTTCAGATCGCTCAGGGTGAAGATCAGAACTTTCGCCCCGCTCAGCGTGCCATCGGCGTCGATTGCGGTGGCGACCGCCACATCGGCGAGCAGGCTCTTGATCGAGAAGGTGCCCGTCGCGATCACGACGCCCGCGACGTTCAGTTCCGACACCGTCCCGGTCACCGACAGGATCGCGGTCGCGTCATAGCCATCCGTGTCGTCGGTGATCGTCAGGCCCAGATCGAGGCCCTTCCAGTTCATCACCGAGTTGTTGGCCGCGTTCAGCGGGTCGGTGTAGCCGAAGTTGGCCTCGACCGCGACGTCCGATATCCGCAGCGTGAAGTCCGTAAGGCCGGTCACGCCGACGCTTTGCGAGGTCACGAGGATTGCCGACCAACTTTTGACCGTGCGGGTCTCGACCACACCGGTCGTCAGCGGGTTGTCGGCGGTCTGGGTGACCGAGGCGAACTCGATGCCCACATTGTTCGCATAGATGCCAGTACCGTCGGTGGTGCTGACATCCGTGATCTTGCCATCGGTGCGGGTGAACACGCCGCCCTGCCCCGCGAAGAAATAGCCGCCGGTCAGCGAGAAGGTCATGATCGACGCGCCCTCGACGATCAGCCCGTTGCCGTCGTCGAGCGTCTCGGTCAGGATCTGGCCCGCCATCGTACCCGCGACGGTGACGAAGCCATCGACGGTGAACTCGACATAGCCGCCGAAGGCGATGTTGAAGTTGGCGCCCATCTCGGTCACGTCGAACAGATCGACAGAGGCGAGATTGCCGATCTCGGTCACGCCGGTCGCGGTCCAGTCGATCCGCTCGCCATTCACCGCATCCGCGCCGTTGAAGCCGAAATAGAGATCGAGGCCCTGCACCGTGATCGT
Organism: Thioclava sp. F28-4; assembly: GCF_002020045.1. Classification (NCBI taxonomy): domain Bacteria; kingdom Pseudomonadati; phylum Pseudomonadota; class Alphaproteobacteria; order Rhodobacterales; family Paracoccaceae; genus Thioclava; species Thioclava sp. F28-4. Next base: position 548,283 of record NZ_MPZQ01000001.1, read on the forward strand.
GCTGGGAAGGCCCTGCAGGCGCACTGTGGCTACGTCGAGCGCAACGGCAGTCCAGCTGCGCGGCACGGCCGGAAGGGTCACGCTCAGCGGATCTTCCTTCACCAGCACCAGTTGCAGCGAGGCGTTTTCGGCCACGAATCCGGTGCCCTGATCGGGGTCGATCGTGCCGTCGCCCAGAAGCGCACCGCCGACACCTGCGAAGAGGTTCAGATCCGACAGGGTGAAGATCAGGATATTCGCGCCCAGCACGGTCTCGGTCGTCACGCCCGAGGGCACGATGATGTCGCTCGCGAAGCTCTTGATGCCGAACTTGCCCGAGGCGACGATCACGCCCGCCACGTTCAGTTCCTACACGGTGCCCGAGACGGAGAAGCCGTCGTCCCGGGTCAGACCGTCGGTCGCATCCGCGAGGCTCAGCGTGTCGAGCCCGGTGACCGCGCCCAGCGAGGCCCAGTTCAGGAAGGTGCCGTCGATGGCTGCGAAATTCCCGTCGACCGCGAGATCGGCCAGCGCGATCTGGAAGGCGTCGATACCGCGCAGACCGAGGCTCGCGACGGTGACGCGCAGTGCGGTCCAGCCGATGGTGACGGTCTCGTTGTCCCATTGCGTGGCCGCGTCGTTGTCATTCGTCGCCGCATTATCGGTCAGCACGCCGAGGCGGGTCACCTGCGCGAATTCGAGCGCGTCGTCCAGACCCATCGAAGCATAAATGCCGGTGCCCTGATCGAGCAGACCGGTCACCTCGTTCGTGGTCGCATCACGGTCGAACGCGCCGCCCGCGCCAACGAAGATCTGCGCACCGGTGATCTTGAAGCTGGTGATATCGGCGGCGGTCAGGGTGATCACGCCATCGTTGATATCGGCCGTCGAGATCGAGCCTTCGACCGTGCCATAGACCAGCACGAACCCGTCGAGCGCCAGATCGAGCGTGCCGCCGAAGGCGATGCCGGTATCGGCATTGATCTGAGCGATACCGGGGTTCTCGGCCGGATCGACAATGGCCGACCAGTTCAGCTTGGTCGCGCCCATCGAGGCCGTGTTCATGCGGAAGTAGAGACCGGTGACCCCGAGCGCGAACTCGTTGGGCAGGCCGCGCATCCCGACATAATCGACCGAAAGCGACAGTGCGCTCCAGCTGTGAGGTGTGGCGGTGCCGAGCTTCTCTTTCACGACGATCAGTTCGAGCGTGCCGCCCGAGGCAAGGAAGCCCGTGCCCTGATCGGCAATCGCGGTGGGCGCATTGGCGTCATCGAAGGCACCGCCGACACCGGCGAAGAAGTTCACATTGGTCAGGGTCAGCCGCGTGACCTGCGCATCGGTGATCGCCGCCTGGATGGTGTCGTCGATCGTCTCGGTCGAGGCCGAGAAGTTGAAGGTCGCCAGCGCGAAGACCGTCTCGGAAATCTCGACGGACAGCGTGCCGGACACCGCCAGCTGATCACCCGGGCCCAGATCGCCAAGCGCCGTGGTCACGTCGGTATCGTTCACGGTCGACCAGTCGAGACGCGGGCCGGTCAGCGCGGTGGTCGAGTTCGAGGCCAGCGCCATGCCCGACAGCTTGATCTGAACCGCGTCGATGCCCTTGGCGTCCAGCGCGCTCAGCGAGCCGATCACCCCGGTATATTTCACGCCGGTCGTCGTGTCGGTCAGCAGGCCGAGCGCGAGATTGCCGCCATTCGCATAAAGACCCGCCGCATCGCCCAAGAGGTTCAGCGTGGTCGTGCCGGTCGCCTCATCCGTGGTGGTCGAAGCGCCGGTGCCCGCGAAGAACTCAACATCGCTGAGCGTCACAAAGGTCAGCGTGCCCGTGGTGATATCGACGAGATCGAGCGTCTCGGTGCTGCCCGCCTGCGCCGTCACGTCGATCGCCTTCAGCCCGAAGCCCGCGCGCAGATAGACGAAATCCCCCACCGCCAGCGTCAGCTTGCCCGACACCGCGAGGCTCACCGTGTCGGTCACATCTTCGAGGCCGGTCAGGCTCGACCAGTCGAGATTGGAGAGGGTGGTGTCGCTGACCGAGTTGTAGAGCACTTTGAGGCTCGCAAGGTCCAGCGTCACGCCTTCGACATTCACGAGACCGAGGCTCGCGAGGCTCGCCGACACGCCGGTATAGCTGACCGGGATCGGGTCGGTGGTGGTTAGGATGCCGATGTAGAAATTGCCCCCCGCTGCCGAGAAGCCGATAGCGTTCGTCGTATCGATCCCGCTTGCGCCGATCGTGGCGCCCGCCCCCGCAAAGAGGCTCAGATCGGTGAGCGTGATGTAGAGCAGATCGCCGGTGACGCCGCCGACCGAAGTGCCCGCCGTCTTCTCGACCGAGAAGCTGCCGGTCAGCAGCACGGTATCCGAGATGTTCAGCTCGTCGATGGTCGCGCCGATGAAGAAACGCTCGGTATTGTCGAAGCCGTTCGTGGCATCGGTCAGCGCGAGCGGCGCGCCCAGATCGAGCCCCTTCCAAGTCATCACGGTCGGGTTCACCGCGACCATCGCATCGGCGGCGTTCACCTCGACCACAAAATCGCTGACCGCGAGGGTGAAGCCCGGAATGCCCGCGACTTCGACGGTGCCGACATAGAGCTTGATCGCGCTCCAGGCGTTCAGCACGGCGCCGGTCGTGCCATCGACATTCTTCACCGAGGCGAATTCGAACAGCACCCCTTCCGCGCCGAAGCCGGTGCCGATCAGCTTGTTCTCAAGATCGCGGTCCAGCCCGTTGACCTTGCCATTCCCATCGGTGGTGAAGCCGCCGCCGCTGCCGACGAAGATGTAGCCATCCGCCAGCGCGAAGGTCATCACCTGCGCGTCGGTCAGATCGGAGCCAAGCGAATTCTCCGCCGCCGCAATGGTCTGCTTTGTCACCGTGATCGAGATATCGCCCGCCAACAGAACGGTGCTCTTGATCGTGAAGACCGCGCGCACATCGATGGTGAAGCCCGTGAAAGTGCTGTCGAAGCTGAAGCTCGGCCCGCCCACCTGGCTCCAATCGAAGGCCATGCTCGCATAGGTCACGTCGAGCGCGTCGACCGTCGCGGTCACATCGGTGATCCCGTGCAGCGTGGCTGCGGTCGAGAGTTCCAGCGCGGTGACCTTCTGGCCGAGGTTGGCCCCAGCCGAGGTCACAGTGAACATCGCCAGCGTCAGATCGAGGGTCGGAATCTCGAAGCCGGTCGCATTCGTGAGATCGTAGCTGCCGCCCGAGACCTCGGCGCCGACGCCCGCGAAGAGACGCCCGCCGATGATCGACAGGGTGAAGTAATCGCCATCCTCCGAAGCACCATTGAACGTCACGCCGGTCTTGGCGGAGCTTTCGAGCGCGAAGGTGCCGCTGACATAGACCGCGTCATTCACGATCAGGGTCGCGGTGGCCTCGACCTTCGTGAGCGCACCGTTCAGCGTCAGGCCCGCATCGACCAGCGCGCCTTGGTCCCAGTCCAACGGAGTGGCCACGCCCGAGGCGGTGTTCACCTGAACGGAAACATTGCTGACCTCGGCGGTCAGCCCGGTGATGCCGACCGGGGTCGCGTTGGCGAAGGAGAAGTCGATGCCGGTATAGGTCGTGCCGCCCGAGCTCAGCACCGCGAAGGTGCCGGTGAAGCCGGTGACCGAGAAGCCGAAGGCGTTAGTGGTGTCGACAGTGACCGGACCGCTCGTATCGAAGACCGCGCCGGTGCCTGCGAAGAATTTGACCGCGTCGAAGCCGAAGACCATCAGATCGCCGATCGTGTCGGTCGCGCCGGTCAGGCCGCTGACGATAGTTTTGGTGAAGCTGAACCCGCCCGCGATCAGAACCTCGCCGCCGATGGCCAGCGTCACATCGCCCGAGACTTTGGCCAGCGGTGCGGTCGCGCCTGTCGCCACGCTGTCGATCTCGGAGACGACGAGCTTGGCGCTCAGCGCATCGTTCGGGTCGGTCAGTTGCGAGGTCACCAGCTCCAGCGTGCCGTTGGACAGCGTCGCGGTCACGTTGTCGACGTTCACGAGACCCAGCGCATCGACCGCGCCATTGGCGATGACCCACTGACGGTCCGTCGCAGTCTCGCGGATCATCGTGATCGAGAAGCTCAGGTTGTCGACCGCGAAGCCGACAGAAGTGTTGGGCTGGCCGAGGGTGAAGTAGCCGTTCGCGCCGCTGCCCGCGAAGAACGAGCCGCTGGTGAGCGAGATGGTGGTGACGTCGAACCCGGCGGTGACGGCGGTGGTCGTGCCGGTGACCACTTCGTAGAGCACACCGTCGAGCCCAGTGTTGGTGGTGTAGCCAATCGGCGAGCCGACGCCGTCACTGGTCGCGAGGCTCACGAAATCGCCGACGGAGATTTCCATCAGACCGGCATTGCCCGCGAAGCCCGCGGTCACGAAGCCCGGACCGTCGATCGCGAAGGCATCGGCATCGGTGCCACCCTCGAGACGCTCGACCCCGGTGAAGGTGATGGTGAGGCCGTTCCAGCTCAGCGTCCCTTCGTTGATCCCGGTGATCGTCCAGACCGTCGCGGCGTCCGGACCCTCGATCGTGTCGCTGAAGCCCGCCCCTGCCGCGATCGAGGTGATCGGTGCGCCGGGCGTGCCATAGGTCGTGCCGTTGACGGTGACGGTGCCGTCGAGGTTCACGGTGTAGGTGAGGTTGCTGTCGGCGGTGCCGTCGAGCGCGCCACCCGCTTCCGAGATCGCGCCGGCCACCGGAGCGCCGAGGCTCGGGGCCGCGTCGGGAAGACCGATGCGCTCGCCGGTGCCGAGCGTCGCGCCCATCACCGCTGCGTCCGCGTCATGGTCGAGGCCGAGCGCGTGGCCGATCTCGTGGAGCAGGACGGTGTAGAGGTCGACGCCCTCGGAGGCTGCACCGTCGGTCGCCACCAGACGATCTCCTGCGAGCAGATCGAACTCGGTGCTGTCGCCCGGCGTCGCGTCGATGAACCAACCGGCCCCGGCGGCGTCAGCGTCGATCTCAATCAGCGTGCCGGTGATCCGCGCGAGCGCGCCGTCCTCGAGATCGGTGATGGTGAAGGTGAGTTGCGACAGGATCGCCGCGTCGGTGCGGCTGGCCCATTGAGCGAGGGCTTCGTCGAAGATCGGAGCGACCTGCGCCTCGGTGAGATCGGCGGTGCCTGTGCCAGCCGCTGCGGGATCGAGTCGAAGCGATTGTCCGCTCTCCTCCGCAAACGGGATCTGGATGCCGAGTGCCGAGGCCAGACCGGCGAACAGCGCGCGGAGGTTCTCGGCGAACCCGGCACCGGGCGTGATGACCGGCGCGGTGAACGCGTCGGACAGTTGGAGCGCGCCATCGACCGGGTCCGAGGTTGCGAGTTGAAGTTCGGGAAGCGCGATCCGTTCACCCGTGCCGAGGCTCTCCCCCATCACGGCCAGATCGGCATCGTGGTCGTAACCGAGCGCATGGCCGATCTCGTGGGTGAGGACCGTCAGCAGATCGACGCCATCGATCGGCTCGCTCGTATCGAGACCGGTGAACCAACCGGCCCCTGCCGCGTCGGCATCGACTTCGATATGCGTGCCGGTGATCCGGGCAAGCGCGCCGTCCTCGAGATCGGTGATCGAGATGGTGAGCTGCGACAGGATCGCCGCGTCATCGGTCCGGGCCGCCCACTGAGCGAGCGCTTCCTCGAAGACCGGGGCAAGCTGTTCCTCGGTGAGATCCGCGGCGCTCGAGCCCGTCGGGGCGGTGCCGGCGAAATGGAGGTAATCGGCTTGCGGGCCCCACGGACCAGCGTTGAAAAATTCGCCAAGACCAAGGGTTTCACTGATTTTTTGGAACAGGTCCTGGAGCGCAGCGAGAACCGCCCCATTGTTGGAGTTTTGCGTATTTTCGTTATTCGTCAGTGCATTAGTGGTTGCAGCCGGGGGGGCCAGTTGGCTCATTTCCAGTCAAATCGGCCACGGAGCTGCTTGCGGGATCTTGTCCCGCGCCAAAGCTTCCACGTAGCTGCGACAGCATCGAACCGAGCAGCTCGCGCAGCCCTTCGATGCCCTGATTTTCTTGAATATCGAACTGGGCAAGGAACGCTTCGAAGGGCGTTGACTGCCCCTCTTCCTGCACGTCCTGCGGAGCGACGGCTTGCGTTGCAGCGGCAGGATTTCCCCAGTCTTCCGGCCAGTCCACACTGTTCGAACCGGTGTCCGAAGCCCCTTCATCAGCCCCCGTTTCGCCGCGCACATTCTGGTCGAAAGCCGTCTGAACAAGCACGATGAGGTCTTCGAGAAGGTCCAATGGCTGCGCATTGGCTGCCATCCGGGCCAGTTCTCCCGAAATCGGGTCCGCCGAGAGCAAAAGCCGCGGCTCTAGGGCCTCGATGCGGTAATTTTCCTCGCGGTGAAGGGTGTTATCGGCTTCGTGGAGGGCGGTGTCATTGGCCAGACCGACAGCATCCTGCACGTCGGAGCGGGTCCGACGCAGGAATTTCGTCACACTGGTCAAGCCAAATAAAGACAAGACGCGCCTGAAGCTCACCGATATCGGCAAGCTCCCTCCCCAAGTTGCGATATGAACGCGGCTCCGTCATCTGACGAAATTTTGTTCCTCTTTAGGCTGAACTCACGCAGCAATATTGCAACGAAAATAGTATCCACAGGGCGCCGAAATCATATGAAACATATATATTTCAGTGACTTAATATCCTTACTTAGCGTCAACAATGAAACTTATCCACAGGGCATTCTTGACGTTACGAAAACAATTGCGTCCAAGGCGAGGCGAATCGCCGCACCGGGCAAAGTGTCGCGCGACGGGCGGTAGAGGCCCGGTTTCAATGGAAATCTCGGCTCGGAAAAAGCCGTTTCGCCTGCTCGCGCGGATGGCGCGCGGTGGTCTGCGGACGGAGCCTCGGAGCGTCGTCCGCCTGGGGTGTGGTGAGGCCCAGAACGTCGTCGAGCGGGTGGCCCAGATCGGCCAGTCGCGGGGACAGATCCTCGATCTTTTCGGCGATCAGATGGACCACCACCCCCTCCCGTTCGAGCCGCCCCGAGACCCGCAGAAGACGCCCGCCCATCACCGCCCGGCGGAACCGCTCATAGAGCTTCGGCCAGACCACGACATTGCTCACGCCGGTCTCGTCTTCGAGGGTGATGAAGATCACCCCGGAGGCCGTTCCGGGGCGCTGTCGGGTGATCACGAGGCCGCAAACCGTGACCCGATTTTGCCGCGTGCCGATCAGTTCGCAATGCGGTGTGAGGCCGGAAATCGAGGGGCGCAGCAGCTCCATCGGATGGGCGCGGAGACTCAATCTGAGCGCCACGTAATCCTCCACGACCTCCTCTCCCAGATGCATCGCGGGCAGTTCCACCGCCGGTTCGCGCCCCCCTTCCCCATCCATCGGATCGGCGAAAAGCGGCAGTGGCGCGGGGGCGCGGATCGCCTTCACGGCCCAGAGCGCATCGCGCCGCGTGAGGCCAATTCCGGTAAATCCATCGGCCTCGGCGAGCCGTTCGAGCACATGCGGCGGCGTGCCCGCGCGCAGCCACAGGCTCTCGGGATCGGGGTAGCCATTGCCCCGTGCGGCGACGATCCAGCCTGCGTCCTCCTCGCGAAATCCCTTGATCTGGCGAAAGCCCAGACGCAGCGCCAGGGCTCCGTCCGCGCGGCGTTCCAGCGAGCTGTCCCAGCCCGAATGGTTCACACAAACGGGCCGCACTTCGACCCCGTGTTCGCGCACATCGCGCACGATCTGGGCGGGCGCATAAAAGCCCATCGGCTGCGAATTCAGCAGCGCGCAGGCGAAGATCGCGGGGTGGTGGCACTTGAGCCAGGACGAGACATAGGTGAGATGCGCGAAGGCTGCCGCGTGGCTTTCGGGGAAGCCGTATTCGCCGAAGCCCTCGATCTGGGAAAAGCAGCGATCGGCGAAATCGGGCGTGTAGCCGCGCGCCAGCATCCCTTCGACAAACCGGTCGCGGAAAGTGCCGATCGTGCCCATTTTGCGGAAGGTCGCGAGCGAGCGGCGCAGGCGATCGGCCTCTTCAGGTGTGAAGCCCGCAGCGACCACCGCGATCTGCATCGCCTGTTCTTGGAACAGCGGCACGCCGAGGGTTTTTCCCAGCACACCTTCCAGTTCTTTGGAGGGAAAATCGACCTTTTCGCGCCCCTGACGGCGGTTGATATAGGGGTGGACCATGCCGCCCTGAATGGGGCCGGGACGGACGATGGCGACCTCGATCACGAGGTCATAGAAGATGCGCGGACGCATTCTCGGCAGGAAGTTCATCTGCGCCCGGCTTTCCACCTGAAACACCCCCACCGCATCGGCGCGGCACAGCATGTCATAGGTCGGCGTGTCCTCCTGCGGGACGGTGGCGAGCGACATATCGAGCTTCTCATGCCCCGCCAGAAGGTCGAAGCTCTTGCGGATGCAGGTGAGCATCCCGAGGCTGAGAACATCGACCTTCAGGATGCCCAGCGTGTCGATATCGTCCTTGTCCCATTCAATGCAGGTGCGCCCCTCCATCGCGGCATTCTCGATCGGGCAGAGCGCATCGAGGCGGCCGTTTGTGATAACAAAGCCGCCAACATGCTGGCTGAGATGGCGCGGAAATCCGATGATCTCACCGATCAGCTTCAGCGTCTGCGACAGCCGCCGGTCAGTGGGGTCGAGGCCCAGTTCGCCCATCCGCGCGTGGTCCGGCCCCTTGCCGGAAATCCCCCAGATCTGGCCCGCGAGGCTTGCCGTGACATCGGCGCTCAGCCCCATCACCTTGCCCACTTCGCGGATCGCGGCGCGGGTGCGAAAATGGATCACGGTCGCGCAGAGGCCCGCGCGGTCGCGACCGTAGCGCTCGTAGATCCACTGGATGACTTCCTCGCGGCGCTCATGCTCGAAATCGACGTCGATATCGGGCGGCTCGCCGCGATATTTCGAGATGAAACGCTCGAAGACCATGCCGATCTGATCGGGGCTGACATCGGTGATGCCAAGCGCCCAGCAGATGATCGAATTGGCCGCCGAGCCGCGCCCCTGACACAGGATGCCGCGGCTGCGCGCGAAGCTCACGATGTCATGGACGGTGAGGAAATAGGCGGCAAACCCCAGCTCGGAGACGAGGCGCAGCTCCTTCTCCAGCAGCCCTGCGTGACGTTCCGAGATTCCCCCCGGAGAGCGCCGGGCCAGCCCCTCGCGGGCGAGCCGGTCGAGCCGGTCCTGCGCAGGTTCGTTCTGAGCGACCTCATCGGGATATTCGTAGCTGAGTTCGTCGAGATCGAAGCCGCAGCGCGCCGCGATCTCGCAGCTTCGGCGCAGGGCTGCGGGGTGGCGACGGTAGAGCCGCGCCATGTCCTCGGCCCCTTTCAGGCGGCGTTCCGCATTGGGCAGCGCGCGGGTGCCAAGCGCATCAATGGTGCAGCCCTCGCGCAGGCAGGTCAGCACATCGGCCAGCTGCCGGCGCGACCCGCGATGCATCAGCACGTCGCCGGTCGCCACCATCGGCGTCGAGGCCCTCAGCGCGAGCGCCGCGCAGGCATCGAACCAGCGCTGATCCGAGCCGTCATAGCGCGGCGGCGCGCCAAGGAAGACCTGTCCCGGAAAGCGCCGCCGCATCTCCTGCAGCGGGCGGTAGGCGCGGGCCAGATCGGCAGGCGGCAGGGCGATCAGGATCATCCCCGCGCAGCCCTCCAGCAGGTCCGCGCGGGTCAGGTGACACTCCCCCTTCCCCGCCCGGCGCTTGCCGCGGGTCAGAAGCTGGCTCAGCCGGTGATAGGCCGCGCGGTCGGTGGGAAGCGCCACCCATTCGACCGGGCAATCGGTCAGCACCAGCCGCGCGCCGACGATCAGCTTCGGCAGTTTCGCGGTCGTCGGCCGGGCCAGATCCTGCGGCGAGCCGATGGGCTGGCGAGAGCTTTCGTCGCGCTGCAGTTCCGAGCGGATACGCAGCGCCTCACCGATCTCGCGCTTGAGTTCCTTGAGCGCCGAAAACGCCCGGACCACGCCCGCAAGCGAGTTGCGGTCGGTGATCGCGATGGCCTCGAGGCCCAGCTCGGCGGCGCGCACCATCAGCTCCTCGGGGTGGGATGCGCCGGTGAGAAAGGTGAAGTTGGAGGTGGTGCAAAGCTCGGCATAGGCGAGCGGAATGGCGGGGGTGTTGGCGGTGGTCACGACCGTGGAGGGGGCGCTGCCCCCGCGCCCGTCGGGCGCCCCCCGGGATATTTCTGCCAAGGCGAAGGGGGCGGTCATGCGAAGACCCCCTCGACATACCAGCCGGAATCCTGCGGCGTATGGAACATCCAGAGCCGCAGCCCCTGCCCGGTCTCGACGCGCCAGTAGTCGCGCATCCCGCGCCGCCAGTTCGGATCGTCGAACCACCATTCCGGGGTCAGCCGCTCCGGCCCCTCGATGCGTTCCGCGCTGAGCGATTGGCGGCGCCAGCGGAAGCGGCGGGGCGGATCGGGGGCGTCGGACATGAGCGGCTCGGGCGGGAACAGCCGCAGCGGGCGGGGATGCGGCTGATGCCAGTTGCCCTCGGGTTCGGTGAAGGCGGCGGGCGCGATCAGGAAGCTGCGCTCGGGGATATGGCTGTCGGCGGGCAGGTAGCGCTGGACGTTCTCCAGCCCGATGCGCAGCCCGATCCGGGTGATCAGATCGCCCAGCTTGTCGCGCCGCTCGGTGGCGATGGCGCCGATCTGACGGGCGGGCAGCGCCTCGACCTGAGTGGCGGCGAGGCGCATCTGGTCGATCCCGAAGCCCGCGTCGATATCCTCGATGCCGCGCGCGAAGAGGGCCGCGATCCGGGCGGGGTCGCGGAGCGGGGTGGCGAGGCGCAGCTCGACCTCCTGGCTGGCCTGATCGACGCGGCGCAGGGTGAGGCAGAGCACCCGCGCGCCAGTCTCGTTTTCCTTGAGTTTGACGCAGAGCCGGTCGAGCAGCCGCTCGATCCCCGCCATCACGTCGGTCTGCTGCCCGATCGGTTCGGGCAGGGTTAAGCGAGTGCCGTAATGGGGCGGATCGGCCACGGGCGAGACCTGTTCGGGCAGATCGCCCAAGGCCTGATCGAGCCGCGCCATCAGCCCCGCGCCGAAGCGGCGCACGAGCGGCGCGCGCGGTGTGCGGGTCAGATCGCCGATCTCGCGCAGGCCCAGCCGCTGCAGCCCCGTGACCGTCTCATGCGGCAGGCGCAGCGCGGCCACCGGCAGCTTGCCCAGTGCCGAGAGCCGCGCGCCCGGCGCGGCCCGTCCGGGGGCGAAATGCGCCAGCGCCCAAGCCGCGCCGCGCGTATCGGCGAGGCCCAACCGCGCGGTGATCCGGGCGCGCTCCAGCCGGGCGGCCATCTCGGCCATCATCGGCTCTTCTCCGCCCCAGAGGTGATCCGAGCCGGTGATGTCGAGCACCAGACCCTCGTCCTCCAGCCCCACCCAAGGGCAGTAGCGCGTGGCCCAGCGGCGCAGGGTTTCGAGGAATTGCGCCTCGCGGGCGGGATCGGCGGGCGCGGTCTGCAGCGCGGGGCAGAAGGCGCGGGCCTCGGACAGCGCCATGCCGCGCGCGAGCCCCTGCCCCTCGGCCGCGGCGTTCAGGCAGTGCAGCCGGTCGGTATTGCCCTCACGCAGGACCAGCGCGAAGGGCCCTTCAATCGGTCGTGCCCGAAGAACCCGGTCGCTCGCCAGCCGGGGAAACCAGAGAGTGAGAATACGCCGTGTGCGCCCGTCGAGCATGTCGCTGAGCCTAGGGTTCGAGTCATTTGTTCGCGCTTTGTTCTTTTTAGATCTCGAGGGCTGCGGAGTCGAGTCCGTCTCGCGGACGGGCGCGTATCAGGGCGTGGCGATCGCACCCTCGACGAAGGCGATCAGGCGCGGCAGGCAATGGGTGCGCAGATCGTAACGCTCGCACATATGGGCGCGGGCCGCCTCGCGCATCGGGGCGAATTTCTGCGGGGTCGCCAACCCTTCGGCCAGTGCCTTCGACCAACCGGGGATATCGAAGAAATCCACCAGCCGCCCGGTCTGCCCGTCGGTGATCACTTCGCGCACCGGCGCGGTATCCGAGGCCACGATGGCACAGCCCGCGGCCATCGATTCCATCAGCGACCAGCTGAGCACGAAGGGATAGGTCAGATAGGCATGGGTGCGGCTGACATGGAGCATGTCGACGTAATCGCCGTAAGGAATGCGGCCCAGAAAATGCACGCGGCTCATGTCCAGCCGGTCGCGCACCTCGTCGAGGAATTTCTGCTTCCAGCTTTCGGCGTCCTTCGGCGGGGCGCCATAGCTTTGCCCCTCCTCGCCCACGATCAGCACATGAGCCTCGGGCCGCGCGGCGAGCACATCGGGCAGCGCGCGCATGAAGGAGTGGTAGCCGCGATAGGGTTCGAGCGAGCGGTTCACGAAGGTCAGAACCTCGTCGCCGGGGCGGAAGGTGAGCGTCGTTCCGGGCACGGTGAAACGCGCCGGCTGGTTCGGTGCGAGCCGCGCGCAGTCCACCCCGTCGTGGCAGATCGTGAGCTTGGCACGCAGCTCCGGCGGGAAGGTCTCGGCCTGAAACTCGGTCGGGGCAAGCCCCGCATCGGCCTGCACCATCGACTGGATCAGATGGGCCGAGCGCGCGGTGGTGGAGATTCGGGTCTCGAGGCCGGGGCGCTGGAACTCCGCGTCGAAATCCGTGTCCATCCCGATCGTGCGATACATGAGTTCCGCATAGACCAAGAGCTTCGCTTCGGGCCAGACCTCGCGCAGGAACAGCGTCTCGCCCCAGCCGGAATGGCCGAAAATCACATCTGGCACATAGCCGTGCTTGTCGCGCAACTGCCGGGCGGCGAGTGCGACCTTTGCCCCGCGCGCGGCGCAATCGGCGTAAAGGCGCGTGAGGCGCGAGGACATCTCGACCGGCGCGGGCTTGCGGTATTTCACCACCTTCACCGGCGAGGGGCGCTGGTTCGTCTCGACCGTCAGGGCCAGAATGTCATGACCGCGTGCGGCCAGAGCCGGTGCCAGATGTACGAACTGGCCCGGGAAGTTCTGGTGAACGAAGAGGATCTTCATGCAATCTCGGGGGTCAGCGAACTCTCCCCCAAGGCGGCCACCATCAACTGGCGGGTATAGGCGGTCTGCGGATTGGCGAAGACCTCCGCCGCGTTGCCCGCCTCGACCACGTCACCGCGCTTCATCACCATGATCTTGTGGCTGAGCGCGCGCACCACCCGCAGGTCGTGACTGATGAACAGATAGGCGAGCCCGTGGCGTTTTTGTAGGTCGCGCAGCAGGTCCACGATCTGCACCTGCACCGTCATGTCGAGCGCCGAGGTCGGCTCGTCCAGCACCACCACCTTGGGGCGCAGGATCATCGCGCGGGCGATGGCGATCCGCTGGCGCTGGCCACCCGAGAATTCATGCGGGTAGCGCTCCATCATCGCGGGATCGAGCCCGGTCTCCTCCATGATCTCGGCGACCATTTCGCGACGGTTGCGGCCCGGATCGACGCCGTGGACGGTCAGCCCTTCGCCAATAATCTGCTCTACCGTCATGCGCGGCGAGAGCGAGCCGAACGGATCCTGGAACACGATCTGCATGTCGCGGCGCAGCGCGCGCAGCTTGTTCGCCTGCCAGCTGGAGATGTCCTGGTTCTCGTAGATGATCGGCCCTTCGGAGGCGATGAGCCGCATGATCGCGAGCGCGAGCGTGGTCTTGCCCGAGCCGGATTCGCCGACGATGCCCAGCGTCTCCCCTGCCCTGACCGACAGCGAGGCGTCGTTCACGGCCTTCACATGGCCGATGGTCTTGCGCAACAGACCGCGCTGGATCGGGAACCAGATTTTCAGATGCTCGGTGCGCACCAGTTCGGACGCGTTCTCGGGCACCGGTTCGGCGCGACCGGCGGGTTCGGCCTCCAGAAGTTTCTTCGTATAGGGGTGCTGCGGATTGGCGAAGATGTCTTCAGTCTTCCCCTGCTCCACGATCTCGCCGTGCTGCATCACGCAGACCCGGTCCGCGATGCGCCGCACAACGCCGAGGTCGTGGCTAATGAACAGCAGGCTCATCCCCATGTCGCGCTTCAGATCGGCCAGCAGCTCGAGAATCTGCGCCTGAATCGTCACGTCGAGCGCGGTCGTCGGTTCGTCCGCGATCAGCAGATCGGGTCCGTTCGCGAGCGCCATCGCGATCATCACGCGCTGGCGCTGCCCGCCCGAGAGCTGGTGCGGGTAATCCTGCAGCCGGTCCGCCGGGTTCTGGATGCCGACCTTGTCGAGCAGGTCGATGATACGTTTCTTGGCCTGCTCGCCGGTGACGCCCTGGTGCAGCGCGAGGCTTTCGCCAATTTGCTTTTCCAGCGTGTGCAGCGGATTGAGCGAGGTCATCGGCTCCTGAAAGATGAAGCTGATATCGTTGCCGCGCACCTGCATCAGCTCGCGTTCCGAGGCACCGACCATCTCGCGGCCCTCGTAGCGGATCGAGCCTTCGACCTTGGAATTGCCGCCGACCAGCGCCACGGTCGACAGCGCGGTCACCGATTTGCCCGAGCCGGACTCGCCCACCAACGCGACGGTCTCGCCGGCGTTCACGGTGAAGCTCACGCCTTTCACGGCCGGGGTAAATTTGCCCTCGGAGCTGAAGGCGACCTTCAGGTTTTCGACCTCGAGAACCGGTTTCATCGGAACACCTTTCTGGGATCGAACGCGTCACGGATACCCTCGAAGACGAAGACGAGAAGCGAGAGCATGATGGCGAAGGTGAAGAAGGCCGAGAAAGCCAGCCACGGCGCTTGCAGGTGCTGCTTGCCCTGTAGCGCAAGCTCCCCAAGCGACGGTGCGGAGGACGGCAGCCCGTAGCCCAGATAATCGAGCGAGGCGAGCGCGCCGATCGCGCCGGTGATCACGAAGGGCAGCATGGTCAGCGTCGCGACCATCGCATTGGGCAGGATGTGGCGGAACATGATCACCCGGTCCGACACACCAAGCGCACGGGCGGCGCGGACGTACTCGAAATTGCGCGCGCGCAGGAACTCGGCCCGGACGACGCCCACCAGCGCGGGCCAGCCGAAGAGGATCGAGACCATCACCAGAAGCCAGAAACTTCGGCCCAGGATCGCGAAGAGGATGATGATAACGTAGAGCGCGGGCGTGGAGGACCAGATTTCCAGAATACGCTGGAAGAACAGGTCCACCTTGCCGCCGAAATAGCCCTGTACGGCGCCCGCCGCGATCCCGATGATCGAGCCGATCCCGGTCACGATCAGCGCGAACAGCACCGAGGTGCGGAAGCCGTAGATCACCCGCGCCAGCACGTCGCGCGCGGTGTCATCCGTGCCCAGCCAATGATCGGCATCGGGGGCCGAGGGCGCGGTGCCCACATCGTTGATCGTGTTGTAGCTGTAGGGGATCGGCGGCCACAGGAGCCAGCCCTTCTCGATCTTCTCGCCATCGACCTCGCCTGCCTGCAGCGCCTCGTTCGCGAAGGCTTTCGGGTCGTCAGCGTCGAAGCAGCCCTCGGTGCCGCCGGTCTCGATCAGGCATTGCACGGTCGGGTCGCGATAGATCGCCTCGGTGCGGAAATCGCCGCCGAAGGCGGTCTCGGGGTAGAAGTTGTAGATCGGGAAATACAGCTCGCCGCGGTAGCTGACCACGATGGGTTTGTCGTTCGCGATGAACTCCGCGAACATCGCAAGGACGAAAAGCACGGCGAAGATGATCGCGGACCAGAAGGCGCGGCGATTGGCTTTGAAGTTGCGCCAGCGGCGTTGGTTGAGAGGAGACAATGCCATCAGCCGGACCTCTTCTCGAAATCGATCCGCGGGTCAACGAAGACATACATCATGTCGGAGATGATATTCACGACGAGCGAGATCAGGCCGAACATGTAGAGCGTGCCGAAGATCACCGGGTAGTCGCGCTCCACCGCCGCCTGGAAGCCCAGCAGGCCCAGACCGTCGAGCGAGAAGATCGTCTCCACGATGATCGACGCGCCGAAGAAGATGCCGAGGAACTGCGCCGGGAAGCCCGCGATCACGATCAGCATCGCGTTGCGGAAGACGTGACCGTAGAGGACCTTCTTCTCGGACAGGCCCTTGGCGCGGGCGGTCATCACGTATTGCTTGTTGATCTCGTCGAGGAAGGAGTTCTTCGTCAGCAGCGTCATCGTGGCGAAGCTCGCGATCGTCGTCGCCGTCACCGGCAGCGCGATGTGCCACAGGTAATCGAGCGCCTTGCCGATCATCGTCAGCTGATCGAAATTATCCGATGTCAGGCCGCGCAACGGGAATATCTTGAAATAGCTGCCGCCCGCGAACAGCACCATCAGCATCACCGCGAACAGGAAGCCCGGGATCGCGTAGCCCACGATGATTGCGCCGGAGGTCCAGGTATCGAAGGGCGTGCCGTCGCGCACCGCTTTGCGGATGCCGAGCGGGATCGAGATGATATAGGCGAGGATCGTCGACCACAGGCCCAGCGTGATCGAGACCGGCATCTTGTCGATCACGAGGTTCACGACGCTCTCGTTGCGGAAGAAGCTGTTGCCGAAATCGAAGGTCAGATAGCCCTTCATCATGATCGCGAAGCGCTGCCACGCCGGGATCTTCTCCTTGTGGCAGGCCGGGTCCGCCAGATCGGGCGTGCCGGTGAACCCGTCATCGCAGACGATCCGCGCGAAGCCCATCTGCACTTCGAGCTGATTGAGCAACTCCGGAGAGATACCGCGCGCGCCCTGATAGCCGCTATCCTCGACGCCGCCCTGGTTCTGCGTGCCCGCATCCCCGCCGCCCGAGATATTGCGCATCGAATCCGCCTCGCCCTCCACACGGGCGATGACCTGTTCGATCGGCCCGCCGGGGACGAATTGCGTCAGCGTGAAGTTGATGATCATGATTCCCAGCAAGGTGGGGATCACCATCAGCAATCGCCGCAGGATATAGGCGCCCATGTCCGGCCCTCTGCTCGTTTATCGGCGGTCGCTCAGAGTGCGCCGCTCGCTTTCAGTTTCTTGGCCTTGTCGGCGTCATACCACCAGAAATCCAGTTCTCCCAGAGCGTAGGGCGGCAAGTTTTCCGGGTGATCGTACATATCGTAATAGGCGACCGTATAGGTGGGCTTGAACCATTGCGGCACCCAGAAACGCAAGGCGCGCAGGCTGCGGTCCAGCGCATGGACGCGCGGCAGCAGCTCCTCTTCCGTATTCGCCTCTTCGACCATGCGGATCATCTTGTCGATCGCGGGGTTCTTCAGCCCCATCGCGTTGAAGACGTCATCGGTCGAGCCCGAGCCGAAATATTGCTGCAGGTTCGAGCCGGGAATTTCGTCCTGACCCAGATGGGTGGTTATCATGTCGAAGTCGTGGCTGCGACGGCGGTTCTCATATTCGCTGTCGTCGACGCGGTCCATTCTGGCGTCGATGCCGAGCGCGCGCAGGTTCTGAACGTAAGGGTTGATGACACGGTCGAAGGTCTGGCTGTCGTTGAGGATCGCCACGGTCAGCTTCTCGCCTTCGGCGTTGCGGCGCATCCCGTCATCGCCGACGGTCCAGCCCGCCTCTTCCAGCAGCTTCGCCGCCTTGCGCATGTTCTTGCGGTCCAGCTGGCGCTTGCCCGAGACCGGCTGGATCACCGCGTCGTCGGTCAGGATGCCGTCGGGCAGGTCCTTGGCGAGCGGTTCGAGGATTTTCTTCTCCGCCTCCGAGGGCTTGCCCTGCGCCTGCAGCTTGGAATTTTCCCAGAAGCTCTCGACCCGGTCATAGAGCCCGTAGAACAGCGTGTCGTTCGACCATTCGAAATTGAATGCCAGATCGAGCGCCTCGCGCACGCGGACGTCGTCGAATTTCGGCTCGCGCAGATTGATCGCGAAGCCCTGCCCCGAGGCGATGTTGCCGTTGGGCAGTTCCGCCTTCACGACCTCGCCCGTCTGCATCGCCGGGAAGTCGTAGGCAGTGGCCCAGATGATAGAGCTGGCCTCGTTGCGGAAGGTGTAGGTGCCCGATTTGAAGCCCTCGAAAGCCGATTGGTAATCGCCGAAATACTCGACGCGGATCTTGTCGAAATTCGAGCGGCCCTTGTTGATCGGCAGGTCCTTGCCCCAATAGTCGGGGTTGCGCTTCCACGTGATCGCGCGATTGTTTTTGACGCTGTCGAACATGTAAGGGCCCGAGCCGATGAAGGGCACCGGCGAGGTCTGCGACAGGTCGATATCTTCCTTCTCGAACTGCGCCTTGGAGAAGATCGGCAACGACGCGACCGATTGGATGATATCGCGGCGCGGGTAATCGGGCTGGAACTCGAAACGGATGTGCGTGTCGTCGATCGCCTCGGCCGATTTCACCTGCTGAGCGATCACTGCGCGGAAGGAGCTCAGCCCTTTGTCGCGCAGCTGCTCATACGAAAACACCACATCCTGCGCGGTCAGCGGCGTGCCGTCGGAGAATTTGATCCCGTCGCGCAGCGTGAAGACGACCCAGTCCTTGCTCGGTGGATATTCGAGGCTCTTGCAGAGCAGGCAGTACAGCTCCCCCACCGTGTCGGCGGTGCCCTCCATCAGCGATTCCAGCGGAACCGAGGACAGCGCGGCGGCCCGGCCCTGAATCGAATAGGGATTGTAATTGTCGAACCCGCCCGGCGCCCATTCCGAGATTTCGCCGCCCTTGGGCGCATCCGGATTGACGTAATCGAGATGGGTGTAATCGGCGGGATATTTCAGATGTCCCAGCGTCGCGATCCCGTAGGAGGTGATCGTGTCGCCGCTTTGCGTGCTGTCTTGTGCATGTGCGCCGAAGGCTAGTCCCGCCCAGATCAGACCCGCTGCAACCAGCCCGCTCAGCGCGCGCGGCACCACCTGCGTCCAATCCGTATCGATCGCTTTACTCGCCACTCGCGCTTTTGCCATGCACACCTGCTCCCTGCTCCAAAGCGTTTTCGCGTCTGCCTAGCTAAAAGCCTAAGTGCGCAGGGAGCAAGTTACGAATCTGTAAAGCAGGACGGGAAATGCAAAAGGCCGCCCAAAGAGGCGGCCTTGAGAAGATTCGAGAGGGATTTGCCTCAGTT
Organism: Thioclava sp. F28-4; assembly: GCF_002020045.1. NCBI lineage: Bacteria > Pseudomonadati > Pseudomonadota > Alphaproteobacteria > Rhodobacterales > Paracoccaceae > Thioclava > Thioclava sp. F28-4. The sequence continues at coordinate 567,224 of NZ_MPZQ01000001.1, forward strand.
CGAATTCTCTTGCAGATAGGCGATCACGTCGTTGCGGTCTTCGGGTTTCTTCAGACCGGCAAAGGACATCTTGTTGCCCGGGATGTAGTCTTTCGGGTTTTCCAGCCACGAGTTGAGCGCTTCGAGCGTCCATTCGCCACCGTGGCTCTTGAGGGCGTCCGAATAGGAGAAGTCCCCGACCGAGGCGACCGCGCGACCGACCACGCCGTCGAGATGCGGGCCAACGCCGTTCTTGCCTTCCATCGAGTGGCAGGCCTTGCACTTGCCGAAGATTTTCTCGCCCTTGGCCGCGTCGCCGGTGCCAAGCTCGATCTGTGCGACTTCCTCTTCCTGAGCCGCGCCATCGCCTGCGTCCTCAGTCGCCAGCAGATCACCGGGGGCTGCGGACATCATGTCCTTCATCTCGTGCTCGCTGCCGCCCGAAGCGTCGTGGCTCTCGCCAACGGTATAGAGCGCGCTCGAGGCCCAGGCCGTGAGCAGGAAGAACAGCAACGCGCCCAGAAACGCGCCCGCCGCCTTGGTAAAGGTCATGGTATTGAACATGTCTCGTCCCTGATATGCGTCGTCGTCCCGCGCATCTATCCGCACAGGGCCTTTCAGATCAAGGGAACTTTACCAGATGTGATCGGATTTTCAGAGGGTGGATAATGAATGACGCAGCGTGAGCCTCCCGCGCCCCGGCCCTTCCCTTCCGCGCGGGCACGGGCTAGGCAGGGCGCAAGACAAGATCAGTGCGGGGGATTGCACATGAGCCGCCAAGGACAATCGCCGAAAACCGGTCGGATCGCCTTTCAGGGCGAGCTGGGCGCCTATTCGCATCAGGCCTGCCGCGACGCACGCCCGGACCTCGAGCCGGTCCCCTGCCGCACCTTCGAGGACGTGATCGCCGCCGTGAAGAAAGGCGATGCCGATCTCGCGATGCTGCCGGTGGAGAATTCGACCTACGGGCGGGTGGCCGACATTCACCGCCTGTTGCCGGAATCGGGGCTGCATATTCTCGATGAGGCCTTCGTGCGCGTGCATATCAGCCTGATGGCCCTGCCCGGCGTCGAGATCGAGGAACTGGAAAAGGTCCGCGCGCATCTGGTGCTTCTGCCGCAGGCGGCAAGCTTCCTGTCGCGCTATGGCATCCGGGGCGAGGCGGCCGCCGACAGCGCAGGCGCGGCGGCCGAACTCGTGCAGGCGCAGACCCGGAGCGTGGGCGTGCTGGCCTCCGACATGGCCGCCGAGACCTACGGGCTCAACATCCTCGCGCGCCATATCGAGGATCACGCGCATAACACAACGCGCTTCCTGATCATGGGCACCGAGCCCGACACCCGCCCGCGCGGCGAGAAGATGATGACCACCTTCGTCTTCCGGGTGCGCAACATCCCGGCCGCGCTCTACAAGGCGATGGGCGGCTTCGCGACCAATGGCGTGAACATGACCAAGCTGGAAAGCTACATGGTCGGCGGGCATTTCACCGCGACCCAGTTCTATGCCGATGTCGAAGGTCACCCGGACGATCCGGCGCTGGCGCGTGCGCTCGAAGAACTAGACTACTTCACCAGTTATCTGGAAATTCTGGGCGTCTATCCGGCCGCCCCCGAACGCGACAGCTAAGGCAAACGCGACGGCTGAGGATCAGGGCGTCAGGCGCTTTTCTCGTGCTGACGCTCGATATCCTGGGCGAATTGTTCGATCCGCTCCTTGAAGCGGCGTTCCAGATTGCCCTTGCCGAGTTTGGCCGACTGGATCATCAGCCGCGCGCCGAGGCTGCGCGGCCTCAGGTCCAGCCCGACCTGCAGACGCGTGCGGGTCTTCGACAGATCGGTCAGATCGAAATCCATCACCGCCTCGAAACTGTTCGACACGCCCTCATAGACGATCAGCTCCGGCACCTCGAAATGCTTCACATCGGTGATCATCTGGCGCTGCTTGCCGCGGAAGCGAAAGCCGATATCCCAGGACATGCCCGCGCCGGGTTCGCTCAGCGTGTCGAGCCGTTTCAGCGTGATCCCGCGCCGCATCGCGACCCGCTCGAAGCTGCCGAAATCCGCGAGCCGCTCGAAGACGAAACCGGCGGGGGCAGATATATCGGTGCGGGTCGACAATTTCATAAGGCCAGGTCCTCAGGGCAGATCGGAGGCCGGGGAGTGGCGCACCGTGCGGGGCAAACTGGCCTCATTCCAGCCGATCTGCAAGCCACTCGCGCATCAGCCAGCCGGCAATCGCGCCCTGGCGTGGCGCAGATATCTCAGGATCGCGCCCCGCCACGACCTGCAGCAGCCGCTCGCGGCTGATCCAGCGCGCATCGGCGATCTCGACCGGGTCGATGGTGATCTCGGCGGTGGTCGCCACCCCGCGACAGCCCAGCATCAGCGAGGCCGGAAAAGGCCAGGGCTGCGAGGCCACAAGAGAGACCTCGCCCACCGCGACGCCGCTTTCCTCGAAGACCTCGCGGCGCACGGCGGCCTCCACTGTCTCGCCCGGCTCCATGAACCCCGCGAGGCAGGAATACATCGTCTCGGGCCAATGCGGGCCGCGCCCTAGGAGCAGTCGGTTGCCGTGGGTGATCAGCATGATGACCACCGGATCGGTGCGCGGGAAATGGTGTCGCTCGCAGACCGGGCAGCGCCGATGCCAGCCCGCCTGTTCGGCTTTACTCTCAGCGCCACAGGTGGAGCAAAAGCGATGCGTCCGGTGCCATTCCACGAGCCCGCGCGCGGTGGCGGCGATCTCCGCTTCGACCGGACTGAGGAAGCCCATCCGCCCGCGCAGCTCCGCGAAGACGATATCGTCGGGCAGATCTGGATGACGCTGCTCGGAGGCATCGAAGAAGGCCGCCCCGTCGGGTCGTTCGCCATCCGGCTCAAAGGCAGACACATCACGGGAAAACAGGGCCAACCCGTCGTGACACCCGAGGAATATCTCCGGTCCCGGCATCGCCTCGAGTGCCGCTTCGCCCGCGCGCAGAAGGTGCAGCCCCTCGGGTCCGAACAGCGGACGCCCGCGCCAAAGCGCGATCACCCGCGCGGCGTCTCCGGCGCGCAGCTCCGCGAGCCGCTCTGCGTCGCCCCGCAGATGGGCCGCCCGCTCCAACGCGCCCGGCGCTTCGGCAAAGGCCAATCCCCGCGGATCGAGCGCACGTCTTTGAGACAACCGGGCGGGTTGAGAAATCGGCTTTGGCGCGTCGGCGAGGGAATCGGGCGGCATGAAAAACTCCTGCGGAACGCCCTACCCATGCCACGAGCCGGCGACCGGAGACCAGTGCCGATCAGGTGACGCGCATCGGCCACATTCGCCACCCGCCTTACCTCGCAAGTACGTTACGTCAATTTAAAACTTGGCAAATGACCGACCTCTACTCTAGGTTGCGTGTGGGGACACGCGACCGCCAAAAGGCGGCATTACAACGATAAAAGGTCAATTTCGGGCCAAGGGGATCATATGGGAAAACTGTCTGACCGGGATTGGCCCGGCCAGTTTTCGGATCAGCGCGTCACACTCGCGCTGAGGCTTCTCGAGACGACCGATTTGCATGGTCAAGCTCGAGGATACGATTACTTCAACGATCGCCCCGCCCCGCGCAGAGGATTGGCAGCGCTGGCCTCGGAAATCGCGCAAGCGCGCAGCGAAGCCCCGAACTGCCTTCTGTTCGATTGCGGCGATTTCCTTCAGGGCACGCCGTTGACGCAGCTCTGGAGCGAGCCATGCAAGATCGCAGGCAGCCACGACGGCGAAAATCCGATGATCGCGGCGATGAACGCTCTGGGCTACGACGCGGCGGCGCTTGGCAATCATGAGTTCGATTTCGGGATCGGGCCGCTCGTCCAAGCGTTGGAGGCGGCGAAATTTCCCACGCTCTGCGCCAATCTGCGCGCCTCCATCGGCACGCCGATCCGGCCCTGGGCGATGCTCGAACGCAACCTGCTCGACAGTCACGGCATCGAGCGGACCCTGCGCATCGCGGTGATCGGCGTGCTGCCGCCCCCCAGCCTCGCCTGGCTCGAGACCCGGCCCGGGGCCGAGCTTTCGACCTCTTCGCTCCTGGAGGCGACGGAGGCTCAGCTGCAATTGATCCGCGCCTCGGGCGCCGATCTCGTGATCGCCCTCGCCCATACCGGGATTTCGCCGCTGCCGCCGGGGGACGAGGCATCGCAAGACCCCGAAAACTCTGCCGAACGGGCGGCGCTTGCGGTCGCGCGGCTCGACGGGGTCGACGTCGTGCTGGCCGGGCATGACCATCACGGATTTCCCGACGCCACACGGCCGGCCTTCGCGGGGATCGACCCCGTTCTCGGCACGCTTCACGGCAAGCCCGCGCTCAATGCGGGCGCGCGCGGAACACATCTGGGCGTTCTCGACCTCGTGCTGGAGCAGACTCAGGACGGCTGGAAACTCGCGGCGCATCGGGCGGAACTGCGCCCGGCGCAGCAGGAGGCCGGGCCGGACAGCGCGGCGGTGCTTGCCGCCTCCGAGCCTGCCCATCGCCGCACGCTCGATCACATCCGCCGTCCCATCGGCACCACTGCTGACCCGCTGCACAGCTATTTCACACAAATTGCACCGGACCGGACGCTCGCGCTGATCAGTGCGGCGAAGCGGCGTTATGCCCGCGAACGGCTCGCCGGTCGCCCCGAGGCAGACTTGCCCCTCCTCGGGGCCGCGTCGAGCTTCAAATCGGGCGGCGCGGCGGGGTCTGCCCATTTCATCGACATCCCCCCCGGCCCGCTGCGGATGAGCCATGTCGATGATATCTACCTGTTCAACAATACCGTAGGCGCGGTGGAGCTGAACGGCGCGGAGCTGCGCGACTGGCTCGAACAGGCGGCCTCGATCTACAATCAACAGCATCCCGACGGGCAGTTTCGGATGCTTTGCGACCTCACCTTCGCGAGCTACCATTTCGACGTGATCTCGGGGATCACCTACGAGATCGACCTCTCTCAACCCCCGCGTTTCCGCCCTGATGGCAGCCTGCGGCCCGCCGCGCCCGGCCGCATCCGCGACCTGCGTCATGAGGGCGCCCGGATCAGCAACAGCGACCGCTTCATCGTCGTCAGCAATGATTTCCGCCTGTCGGGCGGCGGCGGCTTCAAGCGGCGGGGCCGTCCCGTTCCAATCGATCCGGAGCCGGTGCTGGTGCGCGATCTGCTGCTCGAAGAGATCGACGCGCAGGTGGGGCCGCTGCATCTCGACGCCCCACCGATCTGGCGGTTTTCTCCGCTGCCCGGCGCACGTGCGCTCTACCATACGGGTCCCGGCGCCGCGGCCTATCTCTGCGAACTGGAACAGGCGGGGCTGCGCGCGTCTTCCGGACCGGTCGACGCGAATGGGTTTCTGCCCCTGGAGATTTCGCTCTGAGCGCCCGCCGATGCCGCGCCTAATTTTCTTGCATTCTTACAGCACCCCGCCCAAAACTTAATCACGGAACCGTGAGCGCCCCGCCTGTTCGCATGGCGCGCGCGGTTTGAGTTTACCCCCGCGCGCCGCCGGTCAGGATCGGTGCGAAAACGGATTAACGAAGTGAGGGATATCATGCTGCACATCAAACCGGGGCTTTTCGCGGCGCTCGCGCTCGGCCTCTCGGCCACGCTGGCTCAGGCCGAAACCAAGATGCCTTTCGCGCTGGACTGGAAATTCGAAGGCCCCTCGGCGCCCTATTTCCTCGCCGTGGACGAAGGCTATTACGGCGAGGCCGGGCTCGACGTCGAGATCGCAGAGGGCAAGGGCTCGCTCGACGCGATTCCGAAAGTGGCGACCGGCGCCTACCCGGTGGGCTTCGCCGATATCAACTCGCTGATGAAATTCCTCGATCAGAACCCCGGCGCACCCGTCACCGCCGTGATGATGGTCTATGACAAGCCGCCCTTCGCCGTGGTCGGCCGCAAGTCGCAGGGGGTGAACGAGCCCAAAGACCTCGAAGGCAAGGTGCTGGGCGCGCCGCCGCCGGATGGCGCATGGGCGCAATTCCCGATCTTCGCCAAGGAGACCGGCCTCGACATGGACAAGATCAAGGTCGAGCCCGTCGGCTTCCCCACGCGCGAGCCGATGCTGGCCGAGGGCAAGGTCGATGCGGTCACCGGCTTCTCCTTCTCCTCGACGCTCAACCTCAAGCGCCTCGGCGTCGGCATGGATGACCAGTCGATCCTGCTGATGGCCGATTACGGCGTGGCGCTTTACGGCAACGCGATCATCGTGAACACCGATTACGCGAAGGCCCATCCCGAAGAGATCACGGGCTTTATCAAAGCGACCGCCGAAGGCTGGAAAGCCGCTGTCGCCGATCCGGGCAAGGCCGTGGACGCGCTTCTCAAGCGCAACCCCGCCGCCGACAAGGATCTGGAGACCGAGCGCCTGCAGATGGCGATCGATGCCAATGTGCTGACCGACTACGTCAAGGAAAACGGCATGGGCGGGATCGACGCGGACCGTATGGCCACCGCAATCGAGCAGACGAAGACCGTCTACGAGTTCCAGAACACGCCTGACGCGGCGCTCTATTTCGACAGCGAATACCTGCCCGACGCGGCAGAGCTGAAGATCGACTGATCCGTCACCGTCTCGGGGGCGGGCGCCACAGACGCGCCCGCCCCTTTTCTCTGCCTTCTCGCGCCGGACCCTCATGGAAAACCTCATCGACATTCGCGGCGTGACCCACGCCTATCAAACCAAGCATGGCCCCCTGCCCGTGCTCGACCATCTCGACATCCGCGTACCGCAGGGCGAGTTCTGCGCCGTGGTCGGCCCGTCGGGCTGCGGGAAATCCACCCTCACCCGTCTGGTGGCGGGGCTGATGAAGCCCGATCAGGGCGAGGTCTGGCTGCATGGCGAGAAGGTCACCAGCCCGCGCAAGACCGTTGGCATGGCGTTCCAGAACCCGGTGATGCTGGAATGGCGCTCGATCATCGAGAACGTCATGCTGCCCTTGGAGATCGTGGCTCCGAGCATGGCAAAATCCGAGAAGCTCGTGCGCGCCGAGCATCTGCTGGAGATGGTGGGCCTGAAGGGGTTCGAGACCAAGCGCCCCTCCGAGCTGTCCGGCGGGATGCGGCAGCGCGCCTCGCTCTGCCGCGCCATCGTGCATAAGCCGGATGTCCTGATCATGGACGAACCCTTCGGCGCGCTCGACAATTTCACCCGCGAGGATCTGTGGCAGACGATGCGCGACCTGCGCGCCGCCGAGCCCTTCACCGCCGTTCTGATCACCCATGACCTGCGCGAGAGCGTGTTCCTCGGCGATCAGGTCATCGTGCTCTCGGGCCGCCCGGCACATACGCAATATGTGCTGGATGTGGACCTGCCGAAGGATCGCACGATCGACATTCTCTACGAGCCGAAAGCCGTCGACATGCTGCATTTGCTGCGCGACCAGATCCGGATCGCTCAGGGCCGCGACGAGGAGATGCATTGATGGACTTCAAGAAAATCCTCACCCCGATCCTGTCGATCATCGCCTTCCTCGCGATCTGGGAATTCATCGTCTGGGCGAATGGCTGGCCGAATTACGTCATGGCCTCGCCCTCGGACCTGCCCGCCGCCTATATGCGCTACTGGAACCTGTTCCTGATCGATAGCTGGCAGACGCTGTGGCGGACGGTAGCAGGTCTTGCGATCTCGATCGTCTTCGGGACGTTCCTCGGGATGGTGATGGGCTTTTCGCGCACCGCGCGCGATGCGCTCTATCCGCTTCTGGTGGGCTTCAACGCGGTGCCGAAAGCGACCGTGGTGCCGGTGCTCGCGCTTCTCTTCATCGGCGCGCATGACTTCAACACCGTGCTGATGGCCTTCATGATCTCCTTCTTCCCGATCGCGGTCTCGGTGGGGATCGGCCTGTCGACGCTGGAGCCGGAATATCGCGATATTCTGGGCGCGCTGGGGGCCTCGAAATTCACCATCTTCCGCAAGATCGCCCTGCCGAAAACCCTGCCCGAATTCTTCGGCGCGCTGAAGGTCTCGGTGACGCTGGCCTTCATCGGCACCAACCTCGTCGAGATCATCTCGCCCCATGGCAAAGGCCTCGGCGCGCTGTTCCTGTCGGGTCAGACCAACGGGGATTACCCGCTGATGTTCGCGGTGCTGATCGCCTTGGCCTTCCTGGGCATCCTGCTCTATTACGCCGTCGTCGCGCTGGAGAAGATCTTCGCAGGCTGGGCTGAGCGGCAACCGGGTTAAGGGGCTCTGCCCCCGTCGCCGGAGGGCGACAAAACTTAACAGGGAGGGGGCTCTGCCCCCTCGGGCTGCGCCCTCACCCCCGGGATATTTTCGCCAAGGCGAAGGGGGGGCCGCTCCGCGATCCGATAAAGAAAAACCGCCCGCACGAGAGAGACGTGCGGGCGGTTTCGCGTTTCAGGTCGGAGACCGGATCAGGTCTTGAAGATCCGGTAGATCGCCGGGATCACGAGCACGGTCAGCAGGGTCGAGCTGAGCAGACCGAACAGCAGCGAGATCGCGAGCCCCTGGAAGATCGGGTCGGCCAGGATCACCACGGCACCGATCATCGCTGCGATCGCGGTCAGCAGGATCGGCTTGAAGCGGATGGCCCCTGCCTCGATCAGCACCTCGGTCGGCGATTTGCCCTCGTGACTGCCGTGGCGGATGAAGTCCACCAGCAGGATCGAGTTGCGCACGATGATCCCCGCCAGCGCGATGAAACCGATCATCGACGTGGCCGAGAACGGCGCGTGGAAGATCCAGTGGCCGAGCATGATCCCGAGGAAGGTCAGCGGCACCGGGGTCAGGATCACCAGCGGCAGGCGGAACGAGCCGAACTGCGCGACGACGAGGATGTAGATCCCCAGAAGCGCCACGGCGAAGGCCGCGCCCATGTCGCGGAAGGTCACCCAGGTCACCTCCCATTCGCCGTCCCACAGAAGCGTCACATGGCTTTCGTCCTGCGGCTGGCCATGCAGCGACACGACCGGTTTCTCGCCCTTGGGCCAGTCCATGTTGTTGATCGCATCGTCGACGGCGAGCATCCCGTAGAGCGGCGCCTCGAACTTTCCGGCGAGCTCTGCGGTGACCATCTCGGCCTCGCGCCCGTTATGGCGGAAGATCGGATAGGACGCCTTCTCCTTGTCGACGCTGACCACGTCGCCAAGCTCCACCACGCCGCGCGCGCCGGGCAGGACATTGGCCGGGATCGGCGTCGAGAGCGTTTCCTCGTTCATCACCTTGTTCGACTTCGAGCGCTCCATCACGATCGGGATCGGCTGGCGCTCCTGCCCGCGATGGGAATAGCCCACCGTGGTCGAACCGTTCAGCATCCCCAGCGTGTCCCAGACATCGCCTTCGGAGACCGAGTAGAACTCCAGATCGTCGGAATTGACCGTGGCGCGCAGCTTGTCGGGCTGGATGCCGAAGCTGTTATCCACGTCGACGATATAGGGCACCTGCTTGAACGCATCCTCGATCCGGCGGGCCGCGTCACGGCGCATCTCGGGCGTCGGGCCATAGACCTCGGCCAGAAGCGTCGCGATCACCGGCGGACCGGGCGGCGGTTCGACCGTCTTCAGGCTCGCGCCTTCGGGCAGCTTGATCGCCTTGATCTTGTCGCGGATCTCCAGCGCGATCTCGTGGCTGGTGCGGTCCCGTTCCCCTTTCGGCGCGAGCTGAAGCTCGACATCGCCCTGATTGGGTTGCGCGCGCAGGTAGTAGTGGCGCACGAGCCCATTGAAGTTGAACGGCGCGGAGGTGCCCGCATGGGTCTGCACCGAGAGCACCTCGGGCAGTTTGGTCACGATCTCGGCCACTTGCTGAGCGACCGCATCCGTGCCCTCGACCGAAGTGCCCGCAGGCATATCGACCACGACCGAGAGTTCGGATTTGTTGTCGAAGGGCAGCAGCTTCACCGTGACATGTTTGGTATAAAGCAGCCCCAGCGAGCCGAAGGACAGCACCGACACGACCAGCAGGAACAGACCCGAGCGGCCTTTGGTCTTCAGGATCGGACGCGCCACAGCGCTGTACATCCGCCCGAGCTTGCCGCCCGCATGTTCGCCGCCATAGGCGTCGTCATCGCCGTGATGGCCATGCAGCTGCGCCTTGCCCGCGACCTTCACCATCAGCCACGGGGTGATAATCACCGCCACGAAGAAGGAGAAGATCATAGCCGCCGAGGCGACCGCCGGAATGGGCGACATGTAGGGCCCCATCAGCCCCGACACGAAGAGCATCGGCAGCAACGCGGCCACAACGGTCAGGGTGGCTACGATGGTGGGGTTGCCCACCTCGGCCACGGCCTCGATCGCCTTGGTCACACGACTTCCGGGCGTCTTCATCGCCCAGTGTCGCGCGATATTCTCGATCACCACGATGGCGTCATCGACGAGAATACCGATCGCGAAGATCAGCGCGAAGAGCGACACCCGGTTCAGCGTGAAGCCCATGATATAGGCCGCAAACAGCGTCAGCAGGATCGTCACCGGAATGACGACCGCAACCACGATGGATTCGCGCCAGCCGATCGCAACCAGCACGAGGCCCACGATCGAGACCGTCGCGAGGCCAAGGTGGAACAGCAGCTCGTTGGCCTTCTCGTTCGCGGTCTCGCCATAGTCGCGGGTGACCTTCACCTCGACATTGTCGGGGATCAGCTGGCCGTGCAGCTCGTGCACGCGGTCGAGGATATGCTCGGCCACGACCACGGCGTTGGACCCCGCGCGCTTCGCGATGGCCAACGTCACGGCAGGCGAGCGCTCGATCTCGCCATTGGCGTCGCGCTGCACATTGGAGACGATATGGTCCGAGGCGTCCGGCACATAGGAGACCTTCGCGACATCGGCCACATAGACGGGGCGGTTGTCGCGCGTGGTCAGCAGAAGGCCCGCGATCTCGGAAGGCGCGGTCAGCGTCTCGCCCGCTGACAGGCTGATCTGCTTGCCCTCATGGCGGATATTGCCGGTGTTGAAGGCGCGGTTCGCCTGCGTGACCTTGTTCGAGAGTTGCTGCAGCGTCACGCCGTAGAGCGCGAGCTTGTCGGGCTCGGGCTCGATGCGGATCTCGCTCGTGGCGTCTCCCACCAGATAGGTCAGGCCGACGTTCTGGATCTTCGTGACCTCGGTCTGCAATTCGCGCGCGACACGGGTCAGCTCGTCGCTGTCCACCTGCGCGCCGTCCTTGCCGGTCAGCGTCAGCGAGACGATCGCGACATCGTCGATCCCGCGACCCACGATCACCGGATCGGGGATACCCTTCGGGATCTTGTCCATATTCGCGCGGACTTTTTCATGCACGCGCAGGATCGCGGCATCCGATGAGGTGCCGACCTTGAAGCGCGCCATCACCAGCGAATAATCGTCCTGCGTGCGCGAATAGACGTGCTCGACCTCGTTGATGCCCTGCACGATGGTTTCCATCGGCTCGGTCACCAGCTTCATCGCGTCCTGCGCCTTCAGACCCGGCGCCTGCAGGTGGATATCCACCATCGGCACGGAAATCTGCGGCTCTTCTTCGCGCGGCAGCGAGATCAGCGCGACCAGACCCACCGCGATCGCGGCGAGGATCATCAGCGGCGTCAGCGCCGAGCGGATGAAGGACTTCGTGAGCCCCCCCGCTATTCCCAGTTTGACGTGGATTTCGTCGTCTTCGGGCGTCTCGGGCCCGGTGCCTTGGTTATTGCTCATCGTTCGGCACCACCGTGTCGCCGGCGCTCAGACCGGTAAGAACTTCGACCATGTCCTGGCCGTCGATATTGACCTTAACGCCCGGCACGACCGTGCGCAGATAGGTGCCGTCCGCTTCCTTCACGCGGACGAAATCGAGCCCGGTGCGGTTGAAGACATAGTCCTGCGGGATGACAATCGCGTCACGCTCGCCCATCGGCAGCTTCACCAGAAGCCGTGCGCCGACGAAGCGCGAATCCAGATCGGGCACTTCGACATCGGCCTGCACCCGACCGCCCTCGATCTCGGGGTAGATCTTGGCCAGCTTGCCCTCGATTTCCTTGCCGTCGGGATCGGTGATCATGATCGTGTCGCCCATGTGCAGCGTGTCGGCGTGACGCTCGGGGATCGACAGGCGCAGGAAGAACCCGCCGCCGCCGATCGTCGCGATCGTCTCGCCGCCCATGATGACGGCATCCTTGGTGACCGGAACCGTCACGACCTTGCCGTCGATCGGCGCGGTCACGGTGCCGAATTCCTGTTGCTGTTCATAGACCTTGCGCTGCGCTTTCTGCGCCGCGATCTGGCCCTCGTAGACATTCACCTGCGTCTGAAGCTGATCGACATTCTGCGAGGTCGAGACACCGCGCGCCTGCAATTCCTGCCCGCGCTTGAGCTCGGTCTTGGCATTCTCCAGCTGCGCTTCGAGCGCGTTGATCTGCGCATCGACCGCGCCGATCTGATAATCGAGCGTCTGGTCGGTGATCTTGCCGATCTCCTGACCGGCCTTGACCTCGTCGCCCTCGGTCACGTCAAGCGCGGTGATCGTGCCGGAAATCCGCGCACGCGCCGCAATCGTGTTCTTTGCCTCGACCTGCCCGTAGACAGACTTCCAATCGGTCACGACCTGCGGTTCGACCGTAATCGCCCCGTCCTGCGCCAACGCGATTCCCGGCAGGATCAACGCGGCGAATGCCAACGGCAGAAGCTTCAACGTCATCTCGGGTTCCCTTCCCTTACCGGCGCGCCCCTGCGCCTGCAATTTATATTCCGGTTATTGAATATGTATTCGCCCGACAGAATACAACCACTCCACAGGCTCGAATTCATTGACCTGTGTCATGGCCGCATCGCCGGGGGTTTTCGCTTTCACTTTCATGCGCTAAAGCCTTTCCCGCAACAGTCTTGGAGATGGTGAGATGCACGATATCCGCGCAATCCGCGAAAACCCCGAAGAATTCGACGCGCAGCTGGCGCGGCGGGGGCTCTCGCCGCTCTCGCCCGAGATTCTCGCAATGGACGAGGCGCGCCGCACGGCGATCCACGCCGCCGAGACCGCGAAAGCCGATCAGAACGCTGCGTCGAAGCAAGTCGGCGCCGCGAAGGCGAAGGGCGACGAGGCCGAATTCGAGCGCCTGCGCGCACTGGTGACCGAGAAGAAAGCCGAAGTGGCGCAGATGCAGACCGAGGCGGGCGAACTCGACGCCAAGCTGCGCGATCTGCTGATGACGATCCCGAACCTGCCGCTGGCCGATGTGCCCGATGGCGCGGATGAGGACGAGAATGTCGAAGTGAGCCGCTGGGGCACCCCGCGCGAGTTCGCCTTTGATCCGAAAGAGCATTTCGAGCTGTCCGCGGTGGGTGGCGAGATGGATTTCGAGACGGCGGCGAAGCTGTCGGGTTCGCGTTTCGTGGTGCTCAAGGGCGGGGTCGCGCGCGTCCACCGGGCGCTCGCGCAATTCATGCTAGACCTGCATGTCGACAAGCATGACCTGTCCGAGAACATCACGCCCGTACTGGTGCGCGACGAGGCGATGATGGGCACCGGGCAACTCCCGAAATTCGCCGAGGACAGCTATCAGACGACGAATGGCTGGTGGCTGATTCCCACCGCCGAGGTGACGCTGACGAACTACGCCAATGGCGAGGTCATGGACGCTGCCGCCCTGCCCCAGCGCATGTGCGCCCATACCAACTGCTTCCGCTCGGAAGCGGGCTCGGCGGGCAAGGACACCTCGGGAATGCTGCGTCAGCACCAGTTCGAGAAGGTCGAGATGGTGACGCTCTGCACGCCCGAGACCGCGATCGACGAGCATGAGCGCATGACCAAATGCGCCGAAGCGGTGCTGGAGGCGCTGGAGCTGCCCTATCGTCGTATCGTGCTTTGCACCGGCGACATGGGGTTCGGCGCGCAGAAGACCTACGATCTCGAGGTCTGGCTGCCGGGTCAGAACACCTATCGCGAGATTTCCTCCGTCTCGACTTGCGGCAGCTTCCAAGCGCGCCGGATGAACGGGCGCTACAAGCCCGAAGGCGGCGGCAAGCCCGAATTCATCGCGACGCTGAACGGCTCGGGCCTCGCGGTCGGACGCTGCCTGATCGCGGTTCTGGAGAACGGTCAGGAAGAGGATGGGTCCGTCACCCTGCCCGCCTGCCTGCACCCCTATCTCGGCGGCAAGACCCGGCTGGTCGACGGCAAGCTGGCCTGACACTGCGACCCGGCGACGCAAGACTCCGGCCGGGAACGTTGTTAACGTTTCCGTGTTCGAAGTGAGTCGCCGGGAGAGCTGCACATGTCCGTAACAGTCACGCACAAGCGGGATAGCGTCTTGATGAGGCGCATTCTCGAGATCGGCGAGGACCAGATCCCCGCGCAGATCATCGCGATGCGCCGGGAAAAGACGCTGTCGAAACTGATGGCGGAGATCAATGCGAGCGTGCTTTCGGACTCGACCGAAGAGCGCGCACGCGCCCAAGCGGCCCTCGATCGGCTAGGCTTTCTGTAAAGCGCGTCGGCCTCGCTGAAACGAAAAACGCCCGCCGGAGATTTCGACATCTTCCGGCGGGCGTTTTCTTTTAGGATTAAAGACTTACTCGCCCTTCTTCGCCTCGCGCGCTTTACGCGCCGATTCCTTGTGGGCCGAGCGCTTTTTCGCATCGACGTGCTTTTTCAGGCGCGACGGGATCGACTTCTTGCGATCCTTATAGGGGTTCGTCTTGCCCTGATCGCGCATGTAGAGGCGGATCGGCGTTCCCGGCATGTCGAAGCTCTCGCGCAGACCGTTAACCAGATAGCGCTCGTAGCTTTCCGGGATCTTGTCGGTATGGGTGGATTTCACCACGAAGCCCGGCGGACGGGTTTTCGCCTGCGTGATGTAGCGCAGCTTGATCCGGCGGCCGCCGGGCGCAGGCGGCGGGTGCGCCTCGGTCATCGCGGTCAGCCAGTTGTTCAGCTTCGCGGTCGGCACGCGGCGGTTCCAGACCTCATGGGCCTTCAGGATCGCATTGTGCAGCCGGTCGAGCCCCTTGCCGGTCTTGGCCGAGACGGTCACCAGCGGCGCACCTTTCAGCTGCGGCAGCAGGCGCTCAAACGCCTCGCGCAGTTCCTTCAGCTTCTCGGGTTTGTCCTCTTCGAGGTCCCATTTGTTCGCGGCAACCACGACCGCACGTCCCTCGGTCTCGGCGAAATCGGCGATCCGCAAGTCTTGGGTTTCAAACGGAATATTCACGTCGAGCAGCACCACGACCACTTCGGCGAAGCGCACCGCGCGCAGACCGTCGGCCACGCTCAGCTTCTCGACCTTGTCGGTGACCCGCGCCTTCTTGCGCATCCCCGCCGTGTCCCAGATTCGCATCGGCGTACCCATGAAATCGGCGGTGACCGAGATCGCATCGCGGGTAATCCCGGCCTCGGGGCCGGTCAGCAGGCGGTCTTCGTTGAGGATTTTGTTGATCAGCGTCGACTTGCCCGCGTTCGGGCGCCCGATCACGGCAAGCTGCAGCGGCTTCGTGGCGGAGGGCGGCTGGTAGGCGGGGATGTCGCCTTCCTCGAGCTCGTCCTCGATCACGATATCGGTGACGGGGGCGTTCGCGGCGTTGCGCTCGGCGAATTCATCGGCCAGCGGCACCAGCGCGGTGTAGAGATCGTCGAGACCTTCGCCATGCTCGGCCGAAATCCGCAGCGGCTCGCCCAAACCAAGGCTCCAGGCCTCCATCGCGCCCGCATCGCCTGCCGCCCCTTCGGCCTTATTGGCCGCGAGGATGACGTTGGCGTTCTTCTTGCGCAGGATATCGGCGAAAATCTCGTCGGCGGGCGTCACGCCCACGCGCGCGTCGATCATGAAGAGGCAGATATCGGCCTCTTCCACGGCGCGCTCGGTCAGGCGGCGCATCCGGCCCTGAAGGCTGTCGTCTTCGGCCAGTTCCAGACCGGCCGAGTCGATCACGATGAAACGCAGATCGCCCAGACGCGCGTCGCCCTCGCGCAGGTCGCGCGTGACGCCGGGCATGTTATCGACAAGCGCGAGTCGCTTGCCGACAAGCCGGTTGAACAGCGTCGATTTTCCGACATTCGGGCGGCCCACGATGGCCAGGGTAAAGCTCATGATGCCCTCCTTGGGCGGTCGTAAGCGGCCCCCTTACACCCTAAAGGGCTCACTGAAAAGCGTGCAGTTTCCCATCGCCGCCGACGACGTAGAGGGTGCGCCCCGCCACGACCGGATCGGTCGCAGCCCCGCCCGGGATCTTCGCCTGGCCGATCAGGCTGCCGTCGATCGGGCTGAAGACGCGCAGCACGCCGTCGGAAGACGCGACGAACAGCTTGTTGCCAGCGAGAACCGGGCCGTAGCTCGCGACGATGTCACGCTGACGCTTCGGCTTGTCCTTGGTGTAGTACGGCAGGTCCTTGGACCAGATCTGATCGCCGGTCTTGGAATCGAGACGCACGATCTTGCCCTGATCCGAGACCAGGAAGATCGAGCCGCCCGCAACCTGCACGGGGCTGTTGGCCCCTTCGGTCGCGGTCCAGATCCGCTCGCCGGAATTCACGTCGAAGGCCGCCAGCTTGCCCGCCGAGGAGCCCGCATAGACGGTATCGCCCACCACGACCGGATCGCCGGTCAGGTCAACGATATTGGCGTAGCCCACGCCCGGACGTGCGCCCGGCACTTTGGAGTTCCACATCTGCATCCCGCTTTGCGGCAGGACGCCGCTCAGGAAGCCCGAGGAGAACGGGAAGATCACCATGCGATCGGTGACGGCAGGCGAGGAGACGCCGGTCATGCCCGAAGCCGACGGCGCACCCGGCACTTGCCAGATTTCCTTGCCGTCGCTGGCGCGGATCGCCCAAGCCGAAGAGTCGCGCGCGACCACATAAACCACGCCGTTCTTCACGGTCGGCGCACCGCCGATGCCTGCGTCGAAATACTGCCGCCACTTGATGCCGCCGGTGGCTGCGTCGATTGCGACGAGCTCGGCGAAATCGGAGGTCACATAGACCGTGCCGTTGGCATAAGCCACGCCGCCGCCCGAAGCATCGCCCTGACGGTCGCCCGGAGGCGTGATGTCGGTCTGCCAGACGCGCCCGCCATTCGTCGCGGTCGCGGTCACGCGGGCCTGACTGTCGAGCGTGTAGATCTTGCCGCCTGCCACGATCGGATCGGCGGTGATGCGGTAGCGGCGCGCATTGCCCGAACCGATATCGGCGGACCAGACCGGCGTCGTGCCGTTGCCGAGCGCCGCATTGAACAGGCTATGGGTCGCCGAGCCAGCCCGCTGCGGCCATTCGGCATTGCCCACCTGACGCGGCAGCGAGATCGGCAGCGACTGCTGGGCCGGCGCGTCGGCCAGCGGCAGCCCCTCTTCGGCGCGCAGCGCGTCGCGGGGCGAGAGACGCTCGCCGGGAAGGATCGTTTCCTTGGTACAGCCTGCCACGAAAGCCGCCACACTCAGCACGCAGATCGTCTTGCTCAGCTTCACGCCCGTTCCCCCTGCCTGTCTCGGCTCTCTTGCAGTGCCCGCACGCCCGATAAAGGCGCGCCGGTTCAACCCTTTACTCTTGCGGTGCCGGAGCGGACTGCCCCGGCTGGGTCGGCACTTCGCCACCCAGCGCCACAATCAACTCTGTCGCGCGTTGTTGCAAGCCCGGCGTGAGGCCGGCGTCCTGAAGAATTTGCTGGGCGATCGAGATCGCGCCGTCCGTGTCGCCGGACGCGACGGCTGCGGCTGCCTGCTGCTCCATCGCCAGAAGGCGGTAGGGCGCGCCGGGGGTAGCCAGCTCCTGCAGCGTCGCGTCGCGCTTGGCCGCATCCATCTTGTCGCCCGCCGCGATCACCGCCTTGAGCTTCGCGAGATCGCTGATCGAGCGCGGCAGGCCCTGCTCGGCGCTGACTGCGTCGAAGAACTTGATCGCCTCGTCGGGCTTGCCCGCCTCGATCGCGGCGTCGCCTTGCATGATCTTGAGAACCGCGGCGCGGCCGGGACCGTCGGGCGTGACCTTGGCGAGGTCGGCGCTGGTGGCGTCACCGTTCACGGCCGCCATTACCTGATCGCCAAAGGCGCGCGCATCGGCCTCGGTCTTTTCCTTCTGCCACGCATTCCAAGCGGTGCCGCCGACGATCGCGAGGATGATTACCGCGCCGATCCAGCCCCATTTCTTGAACGCCGCCCAGAGCTTGTCCTGACGCACGGCATCGGTGACTTCGTCGATGAAACTGTCGGTATCACTCACGCGCGGGTCTCCTCGTAGCTTTGGCGCCCCTCTTACACGGCTCCCCCGGCGCTGCCAAGGGCCGCACGAACCGCTCTGGTCGCGCGGGTCGTGGCGGAATGCAAGCCTTGAGATCACGCGCCGCTCTCGGTAAGTTGAACGCTGCGGTTCAGTCCCCATTTTGGCGAGACGCCGTGCCCACATACAGGAGCCCGCCGATGCGTCCGGTCCCGATCCTTAACGCGATCCTCGTTCTTGTCGCGCTCTACCTTCTGGTGTTCGAGCGCGACCGCTTGATGGGCTATCTCGGCGATGCCGCGACGCCTGCCGAGCAAGCGCAACAAGTCGAGGAAACCGGCACCCCTGCCGTGCCGGTGCAGGCGATGGTCTCGACCGCGCAACCGCTCGATCAGGGCGTTCTGACGCGCGGACAGACCGAGGCCGCGCGCCGCGTGGAGGTACGCTCCGAGACGACCGGCAAGGTGATTTCCGAACCGCTCGGCAAGGGCGCGCAGGTCGAAAAAGGTCAACTGCTGTGCAAGCTCGATCCCGGCACGCGGCCCGCCGCACTGGCCGAAGCGCAGGCCCGGCTGGCGGAAGCGCGGCTCAACGCCACCGCCGCCGAGAAGCTGAAAGAGGGCGGCTACCGGTCGGAGACCTCCACCGCCTCGGCACAATCGGCCCTCGAAGCGGCCAGCGCCGCCGTCGGGGCCGCGCAGACGGAACTGGCGCGGCTCGAGATCACCGCGCCCTTCGCCGGTATGATCGAGGAAGACACCGCCGAACTGGGCTCGCTTCTCTCGGCGGGCGGGCTTTGCGCCACCGTGATCCAGCTCGATCCGATCAAGCTGGTGGGCTACGTCCCTGAGACCGAGATCGACCGGGTCAAGACCGGCGCGATGGTCGGCGCACGGCTTGCGACCGGGCGCGAGGTGATGGGCAAGGTCACCTTCGTCTCGCAATCGGCGGATGCCGCCACGCGCACCTTCCGCATCGAGGCCCAAGCGCCCAATGGCGACCATTCGATCCGCGAAGGGCAGACGGTCGAGATGATCATCGCCGCCGATGGGACAAAGGCCCATTTCCTGCCCGCCTCCGCGATGACGCTGAACGATCAGGGCAAGCTGGGCGTGCGGCTCGCGGTGGACGGCGTGGCCCGTTTCGCCCCGGTCGACTTCCTGCGCGATACGCCGGAGGGCGTCTGGCTGGCGGGCCTGCCGGAGAGCGCGACGGTGATCGTGGTCGGACAGGATTACGTCACCGAGGGCTCGCCCGTGGCCGTGACCCTCGTCGATCACGCGCCGGGCGATGCGGCCCAAGATACGCCTGCCCCCATGACGCCCGCCCCGCAAACCGATAGCGGTGCCGCAGACGCCACTGACGGGGCCGCGCAATGACCGGCATCGTCGATTGGGCCGCAGCGCGCGCGCGGATGGTGATCGCCTTCGTGGCGATCTCGATCCTCGCGGGGCTGACCGCCTATCTGAGCCTGCCCAAGGAGGGCGAGCCGGATATCGAGATCCCGATGCTGTTCATCTCGGTCCCCTTCCCCGGCATCTCGGCCACCGATTCCGAGAAGCTGCTGGTCAAGCCGATGGAGACCGAACTGGCCGGGCTCGACGGGCTGGACAAGATGACCGGCATCGCGAAGGAGAATTACGCGGGCCTGATGCTCGAATTCGACTTCGGCTGGGATAAGACGAAGATCATCGCCGATGTGCGCGATGCGATGAACACCGCCGAGGGCAAATTCCCCGACGGAGCCGAGAAATATTCGATCAACGAGATCAATTTCTCCGAATTCCCGATCGTCGTGGTGACGCTTTCGGGCAACGCGCCCGAGCGCACCCTGCAAAAGCTCGCCCGCGAATTGCAGGACGAGGTCGAGGGGCTGGAGCCGGTGCTGGAAGCCCAGATCGCGGGCCAGCGTGACGAGATGCTGGAAGTCGTGATCGATCCGCTCAAGCTCGAGGCCTATAACGTCACCGCGCCCGAGCTGATCAATGTCGTGCAAGCCAATAACCAACTGATCGCGGCAGGCGAAGTCGAGACCGATGGCGGCGCGTTCTCAGTGAAGATCCCCGCGACCTTCGAAACCGCGCAGGATGTCTATGCGCTGCCGGTGAAGAAGAACGGCGAGAGCGTCGTGACGCTTGGCGATCTGGCCGATATCCGCCTGACTTTCGAGGACCGCACCGGCACCGCGCGCTTCAACGGCGAGCCAACGGTGGCGCTGCAGATCGTCAAGCGCAAAGGCTACAACGTCATCGACACGGTGGACCTGCTGCGAAAGACGGTGGCCGAGACCGAGAGCAAATGGCCCGAGCCGCTGCAGCGCGCGGTCGATGTGGGCATCTCGCTCGATCAATCCAAAACCGTGGGCGCGATGGTGAGCCAGCTCGAAGGCTCGGTGCTGACCGCGATCGCGCTGGTGATGATCGTGGTGCTGGCGACGCTGGGCACGCGCTCGGCGCTGCTGGTGGGCTTCGCGATCCCGACCTCCTTCCTGCTGACCTTCCTGCTGCTGGGCGCGATGGGCGTGCCGATCTCGAATATCGTGATGTTCGGTCTGATCCTCGCGGTGGGGATGCTGGTCGATGGCGCGATCGTGGTGGTGGAATATGCCGATAAGCGGATTTCCGAAGGCTCCGGCCCGATGGCCGCCTACACCGAAGCCGCGAAGCGCATGTTCTGGCCGGTCGTCTCTTCCACCGCAACCACGCTCTGCGCCTTCCTGCCGATGCTGTTCTGGCCGGGCGTGCCGGGCGAGTTCATGGGGATGCTGCCGGTCACGATCATCTTCGTGCTCTCGGCCTCGCTGGTCGTGGCGCTGATCTACCTGCCCGTCGTGGGCGGCGTCGCGGGCCGGATGAGCCGTCGTCTCGACATGGGCGCGCGCGTCATCAAAGGCTGGCCTTACGCGCTGCGCCTGCTGCTGGCCGTAGCCTCGGCCGGACTCGTCTTCCTCGGCGCGCTCCTGACGCTCAACCCGGCCTTCTTTACGGGCACGCATACCGCTTCGGGCAATCTGCTGGCCTCGCTGCCCGGCGTGATCCTCTTCGTGATAGCTACGCTGCTCAGCTCGATCACCTTCACGGCGGCCAAGCCCCAAGGCAAACCGAAGCCCATCGAGGCGGGCTATCGCCGCCGCCCCTTCGGCTATTTCACCGCCGCCATCGCGGGCAATCCGATCATGCCGCTGATCGTGGTCGCGGGGATCGTGACCGGCGTCGTCATGACCTTCGGCTATTACGGCAAGAACAATAACGGCACCCAGTTCTTCACCGATAGCGAGGTGGAACAGGCGATCGTCTATATCCGGGGCCGCGGCAACCTCTCGCTGACCGAGAAGGACGCGCTGCTGCAGGAAGCCGAAAACATGGTGATCGGCACGCCCGGCGTGGGCGCGGTCTTCTCCTTCGCGGGCGAAGGCGGGCTGAACCAGAACAATGGCGGGGCCAGCGCGCCGCGCGACACGATCGGTCAGATTCAGGTCGAGATGATCCCCTGGGCCGAGCGCAAGGACGACCCGGCGCTCGATGGCGATGTGGTGATGGAGAAGATCATGGCAAAGATCGCCACGATCCCCGGCATCCAGTCCGAATATCTCGCGCAGGATCGCGGGCCGTCCTCCGGCAAGCCGATCCAGCTCCGCCTCGAGGGCGACGATTTCGCAGCGCTCGACAAGGCCGTGCGGCAGGTCGAGGCGCATATGGCGGAGATGAAGGGCGTCACCGCGATCGAGGACACCCGCCCCCTGCCCGGCATCGACTGGGTGATCGACGTGGACGTGACCCGCGCGGGCCGTTTCGGCGCGGATGTGGCGACGGTGGGCGGGATGGTGCAGCTGGTGACGCGCGGCATCCTGCTCGACACGATGCGCGTGCCCTCATCTGACGAGGAGATCGAGATCCGCGTGCGCCTGCCCGAGGAAGACCGGGTTCTCTCGACCCTCGACACGCTGAAGCTGCGCACCTCCGAGGGGCTGGTGCCGCTCGCGAATTTCATCACCCGCACGCCCGCCCCCAAGCTGGGCCAGATCGACCGGATCGACCAGACCCGCTATTACGACATCAAGGCGGGGGTCGAAGAAGGCCTCACCAATGACGACGGCCAGCCGATCACCGGCAACGAGCGGATCGCGGCACTGGGAGAGTGGCTCGATACCGAGGCCGCGCTGCCCCCCGGCGTCAGCTACGAATGGTCCGGCGATCTGGTCGAGCAAAACGAGAGCCAGGACTTCCTGATGACCGCTTTCGGCGGGGCTCTGGCGCTGATGTTCGTGATCCTGCTCGCGCAGTTCAACAGCTTCTACAATTCAGTGCTGGTGCTGCTGGCGGTCGTACTGTCCACGGCAGGCGTGCTGATAGGGATGCTGGTGATGGGCCAGCAATTCTCGATCATCATGACCGGCGTGGGCATCGTCGCGCTGGCGGGGATCGTGGTGAACAATAACATCATCCTGATCGACACCTATCAGGAATTCTCGCGCTACATGCCCGAGCTCGAGGCGATCATCCGTACCGCCGAGGCCCGCCTGCGCCCCGTGCTGCTGACCACGATCACCACGATGGCAGGGCTCGCGCCGATGATGTTCGGCCTGTCGCTCGATTTCTTCAATGGCGGCTATTCGATCGACAGCCCGACGGCGCTCTGGTGGAAGCAACTGGCGACGGCGGTGGTGTTCGGCCTTGGCACCGCGACCGTGCTGACGCTGGTGCTGACGCCCGCGCTGCTGGCGATCCGGGTCTGGTTCAACACCGGCGCCTATCGCGGGACCAAGGCGCTTTCGGCACTTATGCAGGGCATCGACAGCCGGGCCGCGCGCGACCTCGCGCTGGAGCGTGCGATGCGCAAGATGCGTGGCCGCGAGATCATCTGGGAGGACGGCGAACCCGAAGGCGGCGTGAAGCCGCATCTGGTGACACGGCCCGACGCGGCGGAGTGAAGCTGCGAAAATGCCCGGGCGGCTAGCCCGGGCCGCGCCCGACCCTCCCCCGGGAGGGCACATTGGCGATGTCGGAGCAGGCACGACCGACCTGCGGGCTTTCGAGATAAAGCGCCAAGCCTCGCAGGGATGGGCGCGCCCACCCAAGGGTCGAGCGCGGCCCTTCACGCCTTACGCCGCCCCTTGCTCTGCCTCGTCTTCCTCTTCCGCCGATTGCCGCGCCCACATCGAGGCGTAGCGGCCACGCTGTGCCAGCAACTCCTCGTGGCGTCCGCGCTCGATGATCTCGCCCTTGTCGAGCACGAGGATCTGATCGGCATCCGCGATAGTCGACAGTCGGTGCGCGATGGTGATCACCGAGCGCCCCTCGCCCATCGCCTTCAGGCTCATCTGGATGTCGCGTTCGGTCTGCGTATCGAGCGCCGAGGTCGCCTCATCGAGCAACAAGATCGGCGGATTCTTCAGGATCGTGCGTGCGATACCCACCCGCTGCTTTTCGCCGCCAGAAAGCTTCAGACCGCGCTCGCCCACGGCCGTGTCATAGCCTTCGGGCAGGCTCAGCACGAAGTCATGGATGCGCGCCGCCTTCGCGGCCGCGACGATCTCTTCATCCGAGGCATCGGCACGACCGTAAGCGATATTGTAGCGGATCGTGTCGTTGAACAGCACGGTATCCTGCGGCACCACGCCGATCGATTGCTGCAGGCTCTCCTGCGTCACATCGCGCAGGTCCTGATCGTCGATACGGATCGCGCCGCCGGTCACCTCGTAGAAGCGGAACAGCAGGCGCCCGATCGTGGATTTGCCCGAGCCCGAGGGTCCGACCAGCGCCACCGTCTGCCCGGCTGGCACGTCGAAGGAAATCCCCTTCAGGATCGGCCGCGTCGGATCATAGGCAAATTCGACATGGTCGAAGCTGATATGCCCGCCTTTCACTTTCAGAACATCTGCGCCCTCTTTGTCCTGAATTTCGGCCGGTTGCTGCAACAAATCGAACATTTCGCCCATATCGACCAGCGCCTGCCGGATCTCGCGATAGACCGTGCCGAGGAAGCCCAGCGGCATTGTGATCTGGATCATGTAGGCCTGCACCATGACGAAATCGCCGACCGTCAGCGTGCCCGCCTGCACCTGCATCGCGGCCATGACCATCACCGTCACGAGCCCGATCGTGATGATCAGCGTCTGGCCCGCATTGAGCGCCGCGAGCGATTGGCCGGTCTTCACCGCCATCGCCTCGTAGCCCTTCATCGAGTCGTCGTAACGTTCGGCCTCGCGTTTGGCCGCGCCGAAATATTTCACCGTCTCGAAGTTCAGCAGGCTGTCGATCGCCTTCTGGTTCGCCGCCGTATCGGCCTTGTTCATCTCGCGCCGGATGTTCACGCGCCACTCGGTGACCTTGAAGGTGAACTTGATATAGGCCGCGATGGTGACCAGCACGACCGCGGCATAGCGCCAGTCGAAGACCACCGCGAAGATGATCGCCACCAGCGTCAGCTCGACGATCAGCGGGCCGACCGAGAACAGCATGAAGCGCAGCAGGAACTCGACGCCTTTCACCCCGCGTTCGATGATCCGGCTGAGGCCGCCGGTCTTGCGGGTGATGTGATAGCGCAGGCTCAGCTGATGCATGTGGGTGAAGGTCTGCAGCGCCAGATGACGCAGCGCGCGTTGCGCCACTTTCACGAAGATCGCATCGCGCAGCTCGCCGAAGGCCACCGTCATCAGGCGCGCAACGCCGTAAGCCACGGTGATCGCCACCGCCCCCATGCCCAGCGCCCAGGCCGCCGAGGTGCCCTCGCCCGAGAGCGCGTTGACCGCCTCGCGATAGACGAAGGGCGTCGCGACCGAGATGATCTTGGCGATAACCAGCATCACCATCGCGAAGACGACGCGGCGCTTCACCCACGGGGCTTCATGCGCCCAGAGATAGGGCAGCACCGCGCGGATCGTGCGCCAGCCGCGGGCGCGTTCCTCGGCATTCATCTTGCCCTTGGTCGTGATCTGTGCCGGAGGCATCGCGCCCTCCTCTTCCTCTTGGCGAAAATATCCCGGGGGCTCCCGTCAGGGAGCGGGGCAGCGCCCCTCACCGGTCAAACCTGCGCGCAACCTACTCGGCGGCGCGCAGGAGTCCAGCCATGCAAGCGGTCTGTGCGCTACTGCGCAGCCTCGGCGGGCTGCGCATCGGGGGCGGGAATGTTGAAAACCTGCCCCGGATAGATCAGGTCGGGGTCGCGGATCTGGTCGCGATTGGCATCGAAGACCCGCACATAGAGGAACCCGTCGCCATAGACCTCGCGTGCGATCGCCCAGAGCGTATTGCCCTTCACGATCTGCACCACTTTCACCGCGTCGCCGACCTCTCCGGTCGCGCGCACCGAAGCCGCCTGCGCACCGGTCGGATCGGCCGCGCTCGCCACGAGGATCTCGTCGGGTTGGTCGAAACCGGTCTCGGCCCGCGCGACCACCTTGCCGGACGCATCCTGCGCATCGATCCGCAGCTTATGCTCGCCCGTGCCCAAGCCAGGCAGGCTGAGCGACCAGCGCCCATCCGCACCCGGCTGCGCCTCGGCGACGAGCGTGTCGTCGAGATAGGCGCTGAGCGTCGTGCCCTCGGGCGCGCCGCGCCCTTCGCTGCGCGCAACCTCGCCCGAGCCGAAGGAGATCGTGTCGATCACCAGATCGTCGCTTTTCGGAGCGAGCAGCCGCGCGCCATCGGCATCCGCGATGAGCGGCGCTGCCGGCGGCGTGGGTGTGGAGGGGGCCGCGTCAGTCCCGGTTGCGGCGGACGCGCCTGCGTCAGTGCCGGTCATCGCCGCACCATCTGTCGCCGAAGCCGTCGCCCCGGCGCTTCCATCTGTCGCACCATTCGCTGCCATTCCGGAGGTCGCGCTCTCACCTGCCGAAGCAAGGCGCTCCTGTTTCGGCTGGCCGCGCAGCACGAGCGTCTCGGCGCTGTCGCGCGTGGTGCCATCCGCGCCGGTCACCCGCAGCGAGAGCGCGCGCGGGCCATCGGAAGGCGGCAGATCGAAGAGCGAGGCGAAGCTGCCGCCGCCATCGGCCAGCGTGCTCGCCACGACTTTCCCGTCAACCAGAATATCGAGCTTGGCGCCCGGTTCGGCCCGCCCGGCGAGCGTCACCGATCCGTCGGGCGCGGCGCGCAGCGCATCGAATTTCACCCGGGCGAGCGACTTGCCGTCCGCTGCCGCCTTCGCAGTGGTGCTGTCAGCCCCCATCTCAGTCCCGGTGGCGGACGCTGCAGCCGAGGCCTCAGCACCCTGACCGTCGACCGTTTCAACCAGCTTATCCGTGGGTTCCTCAGCCAGCGGAGCCACGGCACTCGCCGCCTCTTCCGCTTCCTGAACCACGGTTTCCACGCCTTGCTTTTGCGGTGCGGCGGTGCCAGAGGCCGTCTCCGCGCCCCCCTCCTGTGTCGGTTGCGGCGCCCCTGCGGAACCGGTCGCGGCGGTCGCATCTGTCCCCGACGGCTGCGTCCCATCACGCTCCACCGGGCGCAGAACGCCCCAAAGCACCAGCCCCAAGACCACGAGGAGCAGCGCGACCGCCCCCCCTTTCACCGCCCCGAGCCCGGTGCTCTCGACTGGTTGATCCGTCACGTTTTCATTCATTTAAGTCCCGCCTTCACGTCATCCCTCGGGGCCTGCCGCCTGTTCTTATGTGCGGCTAGGTCACCCGGTCCCTTGAGGGAACTTAGCAACCCCGGTATCACCGCTCAATAACAATGCATTTTCGGAGACACCGTCATGACCCTTCCCCGTTCCGTCTGTGTCTATTGCGGCTCTCGTTCGGGCGCGAAGCCCGCTTATGCGGCAGCAGCGCAGGAAACCGGAGAGATGCTCGCCGCGCGCGACTGGCAGCTGGTCTACGGCGCGGGCGATGTCGGGCTGATGGGAGAGGTCGCGCGCGCGGCGCAAACCGCGGGCGGGCGCACCTTCGGCGTGATCCCTGAGCATCTCTTCCCGCGCGAGGTCGGCAAGCGCGACCTGACCACCTTCGTCGTCACCGAGACGATGCACGAGCGCAAGAAGGTGATGTTCATGAATGCCGATGCGGTGGTGGTGCTGCCGGGCGGCGCGGGCTCGCTCGACGAGTTGTTCGAGGTGCTGACATGGCGCCAGATCGGATTGCATGAAAAGCCGATCTATCTGCTCAATATCGAAGGCTACTGGGCGCCACTCGAGGCGCTGATCGACCATATCATCGGCGAGGGCTTCGCGGATGCGTCGCTGCGCGAGCTGGTCGTGACGGTCGATAGCGTGGCGGAGCTGGAAAGCGCGCTCGTCTCAGCCTTCGCCTAAACCGCGCTGCGTGGCGGGCTGTGCCGCAGGCTGCAGGCGGCGCATCCGCAGGTTGGCGCTGGAATAGAGCGCGAGCGCCGTCCAGATCAGCCCCAGCGCGATCGCGTGCCAGATCGTGACCGTCTCGCCGAAGGCCAGCGTCGCCACCGCGAATTGCAGCGTCGGGTTGAGATATTGCACCAGCCCCACGGTCGCCATCCGCACGCGCTGCGCCGCATAGGCGAACAGCAGCAAAGGCGTGCCGGTGAGCGGCCCGGAGAAGATCAGCAGCAGCGTCGTCTTCCAGTCGCCGCCGAAATGGCCCGCACCGGGCGCGCTGCCCCACCAGCCCGCGTGATAGCCCCAGAGCACGATCAGCGCGACCGGCGAGAGCAGCAGAACCTCGGCGCAGACCGAGACCATCGGACCCGCGCGCAGCCCCTTCTTGATCAGCCCGTAAGTGCCGAAAGTCGCGGCAAGGATCAGCGACACCCAAGGCGCGACGCCCAGCCCGATCGTTAGGACCATGACCGCCGTGGCCGCCAGCGCGACCGCCATCCACTGCCGCGTGCTCAACGCCTCGCGATAGACGATCAGCCCGAGGACGACGGCAACGAGCGGGAAGATGTAATAGCCAAGCGACGCCTGCACCGCATGGCCGAAATGGACCGACCAGATGAAGGTGAACCAGTTCGCCGAGATCATCAGCGCCGCCGTCGCGATCACCAGCGCCCCGCGCCCGCGACGTTCCGCGAGCGCGATCCAAAGCTCGCCAAGGCGGCCTTTCAGCCCGAGGATCACGGCGAAGAACAGGAAGGACCAGAGCGTGCGATGGGCAAGCACCTCGATCGGCGGCATCCCGTCGAGCATTTTGTAATAGAGGCCCGACAGCCCCCAGATGACGCAGGCCGTCACCATCGCCCAGAAGCCCTTGACCGCCTCGTTCATCGAAATTCCCTTCTCTCAACCGCGTGACCCTGACCGATCGGCGGGCGAAAGGAAAGGCCGCGCCTCACGGGAACCTGTGCGCTTGTCCACGCATTGGGTCTGCGTCAATTCACAGTACCGAGAGAGACCGCCAATGTCCGCTACAGACAGCCACGACCCCGACGATTTCGCTTGGGCAGTGCCCGTGATGCGCACGGGATACGGGGGGCGCGGGCTGGTCTATCTCGTCGTCGCCGGAGTCTCGCTCTGGTCGCTTTTTCATGGCGGCAGCGCCGAGGGCACCAAGCAGGTTCTGGAGAAGCTGTCGAGCGGCTGGGGCGCCGTGGTGCTGGTCGCCATCGCGCTCGGCATGGCGGCTTACGCGATCTGGCGCGTGGTCGATGCGGTTTGGGATCTTGAGGCCTATGGCTCCGAGATGAAGGGCTGGGTCGCACGGATCGGCCTCGTCGTGAGCGGCCTCGTCCATCTGGGTATCGGCGGTATCGCCGTGACGGCTCTGGTCGCCCGTGCTAGCGGCGACAACGGGACGAGCAAACTGGTCTCCACGATACTGAGCGCCCCGATGGGGCGTATCGCGCTTGGCGTCATTGGGCTGATCGTGATCGGCGCGGGCGGCTACTACCTCTATAAAGGGATCACCAAGGCCTACCTGAAACATCTGAAAGCCAACGAGGTTACCCGGCGCGCCAATATCGTGCTGCAGGCGGGGCTTGTGGCGCAGGGCGTGGTGATCGCGATCATGGGCGCGCTGATCGTCTATGCCGCTTATAGCTACGATCCCTCAAGCGCGGGCGGCCTCGGCAAGGTGTTCGACTGGCTGCGCGGACACCCGTTCGGGCAGGTCCTGACCGGGGCGATCTGCGTGGGCCTTCTCGGCTTCGCCGTGTTCTGCTTCGTCAACGCCGTCTATCGGATCGTGCCGCGCGCCAGCGACCCCGATATCGAGACGCTCAAGCAGAGCCTCGAGAGCGACGACTGATCCGCCTCTGTCCTCGCCATCCAAAGAACGCCGCGCGGGTCTCGCGCGGCGTTTGTGCGTTGCTCGACAGACGTCCGGAGACGCATGGCGGGTTGAACGATCGGTGGCGCTCGGACCGCCAGCAGCCGCCACTTCCTTCTCAAGCCCCAATGAAAAAGCGCCGCGCGAGACCCGCACGGCGCTTTTCCTGTCATCTTGGCGAGGCGCGGCTCAGGCGGTCGCGAGCTCTTCCTTCACAAGCTTCTCGATCTCGTCGCGCGGGTGATTAGTCAGCGTCTTGTCGATCTCGGCCACCACCACGTCGGAGACTTCCTTGTGCAGTGCAGAGCGGATCTCGCCCAGGACGCGCGGCGCCGCAACGATCACCAGCCGCTCGATCCGGCCCTTATGGACCATCTTGTAAAGCCGCTCTGCCAGATCGTCGGCGAAGCGCATCTTCGCCAGCTCGTGCCAGTCGGTCTCCTGGAAGGCCGAGCGATGGCCGGGACCGTCATCGGCCATACGTCCGGGGCTGTCGGTGCCCTGCTCGTGATCCGGCGGGTTCTCCTGCTCGTCGATGCGGCGCACGACGAGGTTGGGATCCTGCTCGTCCATCATGTTTTCAAGAAACAGCGCCTTCTCGCCATCCGCGATCACAACCCAGGTGCCTTTGGAAAGCTTGGTCATCACATCTTCTCCTTTTCACCGCTGTCGCGCTCGTCGCCGCCCAACGGACGGGTCGCGCCTGCCGAAGTCTCATCCAGGCGTTTCTTCTCGTCGCGGGTGCCGACCTTGCGATTGAGGTTCCCGCCCGAGCTGCCTTGCCCTTCCGGCGTCTCGATATTCTCGGGCTTCTCGCCGAGGACCTCTTCGGTTTCGCGCTTGCCGTCTTTCGAACGAATACGCTCTGCCATCATATCCTCCTCTTGGTTTCTGGTAG
Source organism: Thioclava sp. F28-4 (assembly GCF_002020045.1). Taxonomy (NCBI): domain Bacteria; kingdom Pseudomonadati; phylum Pseudomonadota; class Alphaproteobacteria; order Rhodobacterales; family Paracoccaceae; genus Thioclava; species Thioclava sp. F28-4. The sequence continues at coordinate 597,391 of NZ_MPZQ01000001.1, forward strand.
CTGTCAAGAAAACCGATTTGGCAGGGTCGCGGTTCCTGCTTTGCAGACTTTCCGTTCCGGCAATCATCACGGGTAGAAAAACGAAAAAGGGCGCCCCGCAGGACGCCCTTCCAATTCGTATCGCGCGCGGAAATTACATGCGCGACGCGACGTTTTCCCAGTTCACCAGCTTGTCGAGGAAGTTCGACAGGTAGGCGGGGCGCTTGTTGCGGAAGTCGATGTAGTAGGAGTGCTCCCACACGTCGCAGCCAAGAAGCGCGGTCTGGCCGAAGCACAGCGGGTTCACGCCGTTCTCGGTCTTGGTAACTTTCAGCGACCCGTCGGTGTCCTTCACGAGCCATGCCCAGCCCGAGCCGAACTGGCCCGCGCCTGCGGCGGCGAAGTCTTCCTTGAACTTGTCGACCGAGCCGAAGCTTTCGGTCAGCGCCTTTTCCAGTTCGCCCGGCATGGCCGAGGCGCCCGGACCCATCATTTCCCAGAACTGGGTGTGGTTCCAATGCTGCGAGGCGTTGTTGAAGATGCCGCTCTGCGCAACCGCGTTCGGCTGGTAGGTGCCCTTCACGATCTCTTCGACCGACTTGCCTTCCCATTCGGTACCGGCAATCGCCTTGTTGCCGTTATCGACATAGGCTTTGTGGTGAATGTCGTGGTGATATTCGAGGGTCTCCTTCGACATGCCGAGATCCGCGAGTGCGTCGTGGGCATAGGGAAGATCGGGAAGTTCAAAAGCCATGATGTCCTCTCATTAGTTCGAAGGTACGTGTGTCAAACACTAAAGAAGCGCTGGAGGTTCCGAGGTCAAGCCGTTTCCGGCCCGAAAATCCGAGAGATGCGCTCAGGTTTTTCGCCTCAGCGAGAGGGCGATCCCGCCGATCACCAGCGCCGCGGCTAGCCAGAAGCGTGCCGAAGGCGTCTCCGCGAGCAAAACCGCCCCGCCCAGCGCCGCGATCAAGGGCACGGAGAGTTGAGCGATGGCGGCGAGGCTCGCGGGGATTTGCGGTATCACGCGATACCACAGCGCGTAGCCCAGCCCCGAGGTCACCGCGCCCGAGAGGATCGCAGGCGTCCAGCCCCAGCTTGCCCCCTGCCCCCAATCGCCCGCGCCCAGCATCCAGATCAGCGCAAGCGGCGTGGCGAGTGCGAAGTTGAGCGCGGTCGCGACCAGCGGATCGCCCGCGCGTCGTCCGTTGAGCGAATAGAGCCCCCAGCCGATCCCGGCCAGCGCCATCATCGCAAATCCGCGCGGGTCGATATGGGCCGCACCCGAGGCGGGCAGCAGCAGAACAGCCAGCCCCACGAAGGCCAGCCCCGCCCCGATCCAGCGCCAGAGCGAGATCGCCTCGCGCAGCCACAGGGCGCCCGCGAACATGGTGATCTGCACCATTCCGAACAGCGTCAGCGCGCCAACGCCCGCGTCGATCAGCCCGCTCGCGATGGAAAATCCGAAGATATAAAGCGCCAGCGTCGCAACCCCGACCCCCAGCACCGCGCCCGGCAGCCGCAGCCCGCGCGCGCCTTTGGCCCGGATCGCGAGGATCAGCAGCACCAGCGCGCCCGAGGCGAGCCGCACGAAGCCCGTCGCGGCCGGTCCCCATCCCGCATCATGCACCGCCATCCGGTTGAGCACCGAGTTGGCCGCGAAGGCGACCATGACGAGGGCGGTGAGGGCGAAAAGGCGCATGCTCAAGTCATCGCCGCGCCACGCGACGCTGTCCAGCCCGACCTTTGGCCGACGCGAAAACAATGGCTTCGACGCCCGGCCCTATACATCGCGGAACCGCCCGGCCCTATACATCGCGGAACCGTTGCCGCACGATGCAAAGGCTAGGGATTGACACGGAGGACCCGGATCATGGCGAAGAAAGCGACGCTCAAAGAGCTGAAGCAGGAAGTAAAGACGCGCAAGGCCAAGGTCGAGCGTCAGGAAAAGAAGCTGAAAGAGGCGAAGAAGGCGCTCAAGAAAGCCTCGTAACCCGGCGCTCGGGATCGGGCGCAATGAAAAAGGCCCGGATCGCTCAGATCCGGGCCTTTTTCTTGTCTCGGGCGAACCGCGGATCAGTCGCGGGTATACATGCCCTCGTAGATCGGGACGAGCGTGTCGGTTTCGAAGAGCGAGGATACGGACGTGCCCGACCAGGTGTTGAGTATCGCCTGCGCGAACATCGGTGCGGTCGGCACGATGCGGATATTGGGGCAGGCTTTCACCGCGTCGGTCGGCTCGATCGAGTCGGTGATGACCAGCGATTTCAGCGCCGAATTGGTCACGCGCTCGACCGCCGGGCCCGACAGGACGCCGTGGGAGATATAGGCGTGAACCTCGGTCGCGCCGTGCTCCATCAGCAGGTCGGCGGCCTTGCACAGCGTGCCTGCCGTGTCGACCATGTCGTCGACGATGATGCATTTCTGGCCCTTCACGTCGCCGATCACGGTCATGCCCGCAACCTCGCCCGCCTTCTCACGGCGCTTGTCGACGATGGAGAGCGGTGCGTCGATCCGTTTGGCCAGCTCACGCGCGCGGGCCACGCCGCCCACGTCGGGCGAGACGACCATGATATCGTCGGTCTGGCCTTTGAAGTTGTGCAGGATATCGAGCGCGAAGACCGGCGAGGCGTAGAGGTTATCCACCGGAATGTCGAAGAAGCCCTGGATCTGGGCTGCGTGCAGGTCGAGCGTCAGGATGCGGTCGACCCCGGCTTCGGTCAGCAGGTTCGCGACCAGCTTGGCCGAGATCGGCGTGCGGGCCTTGGTGCGGCGATCCTGACGGGCATAGCCGAAATAGGGGATCACGGCGGTGATGCGATCGGCCGAGGAGCGTTTCAGCGCGTCGGTGATGATCAGCAGCTCCATCAGGTTGTCATTGGCCGGGTTCGAGGTCGGCTGGATGATGAACATATCCTCGCCGCGGACGTTCTCGAAAACCTCGACGAAGATCTCGCCATCGTTGAAACGCTCGACCCGCGCATCCACCAAACCGACGGACATGCCGCGATGCATCGACATGCGCCGCGCGATGGATTGCGCGAGCGGTTTGTTGGAATTTCCGGAGATGAGCTTCGGTTCAGTGACGACGGACATGGGCCAGTTCCTTCGTGACGCCGGTCAGTGCCGGCGGGATTCGCTTGATTGCGCCTGCCTTAGCACCGGGGTAGCGTGGCGGCAATTTCGACTGTCAAGAAAGTGTTATGAATGGCACGCATCGACTACTATTTCGGCACGTTCAGCCCCTGGGCCTACCTTGGCGGCCCGCGATTCGAAGAGATCGCGGCGCGTCATGGCGCTGACGTGACTTACAAACCGCTCGACCTTCTGGGCCTGTTCGACCGCACCGGCGGGGTGCGTCCGGCGCAGCGTCACCAGAGCCGGATGGAATACCGGATGCAGGAGCTCAAGCGCTGGTCAAAGCGGCTCGGGATGGAGATGAATACCACTCCGCCCGGCTATCCGCCGAACCCCGCGCCCTCCTCTTACGCGATCATCGCAGCGCAAAAAGCGGGCGGCGGCGATGTCGGCGGGCTGGTCAACGCAATCCTGCGCGCCTGCTGGGCCGAGGATAAAGATATCGCCTCGGACGAGGTGATCCGTGAAGCGCTGGAAGCCAATGGCTTTGACGGCAATCTGGCGACCACGGGCCTCTTCGACGGCGCGGTCACCTATGAGAAGAACCTCGAGGACGCGGTCGAGGCCGGGGTCTTCGGCTCGCCCTTCTATATCGTGACCGATACGGATGAGCGGTTCTGGGGGCAGGATCATCTGGAGTTGCTCGACGACTATCTGGGGACGCTCTGAATGCCGCGAGACCAACGACAAGGGGCCGAGGTTTTCTGGCAGAGCTTCGGTCAGGGCGAGCGTCCGGCGATCGCGATCCATTGCACGTTGGGCAGCTCGAACCTCTGGGCGAAGGCGCTGACGCCGCTGGGCCAGCAGATCCACGCCGTCGCCTTCGATCAGCCGAGCCACGGGCAATCCGCCCCTTGGCGCGGCGACACGAGCGAGCCGGGCAGCTTCCAGACGCTGGTGACGCGCATCGCGGCCAGCTTCATCGAGCGCCCCGTGGACCTGATCGGGCATAGTTTCGGCGCCTCGGTCGCGCTGCGCATCGCGGTGGGCGCGCCCGAAGCCGTCCGTTCGCTGACGCTGATCGAGCCGGTGCTGTTCGCGGCGCTCCCCGAGGACGACCCGGATTGGCAGGACCTGCGCGCCAAGCAAGATCACTTCGAGCAATTGATGGAAGCGGGCGACTATGAACCGGCGGCGCGCGGCTTCATGCGCGACTGGGGCACCGGTCAGCCGTGGGACAGCTATTCCGAGACGCAGCGCGAGCGTTTCACCGCCTGCATGCCGATGGTCGAGAATATCTCCCGCGCCAATTTCGAGGATCCGGCGCAGATCGCCCGGCCCGATGGGTTCGAGCAGATCGACGCGCCTGCAATGATCATCCATGGCGACCGCTCGCCCGCGACGATGCCGAAGGTTGCCGAGGCGATCGCCGCGCGTCTTCCGGACGTGGGCGTGGCCTGCGTCGAGGGCGCCGGTCATATGCTGCCCGCCACCCATCCCGAGCAATGCGCGAGCCTGATCGCCACCAATCTGGAACGTAGCTGACCTTATGGCCAAGCAATCCGCGATCTTCCGCTGTGCCGAATGCGGCGCGACGCACGCCAAATGGTCCGGGCGCTGCGACGCCTGCGGCGCGTGGAACTCGATCCACGAGGAAGCGCCGATCTCGACCACGCCCGGCTCCGGCATGAAGGGCGCGAAAGGCAAGGTGATCCCGCTCACAGCGCTCGACACGAAGGAAACACCGCCAGCTCGCGTGAAATCGGGCATGGAGGAGTTGGACCGTGTCTTGGGCGGCGGTCTGGTCGCGGCCTCTGCCGTTCTGGTCGGCGGCGATCCCGGCATCGGGAAATCGACGCTTCTGCTGCAAGCGACCGCCAGTTTCGCCCGCAAAGGGGTGAAGGCGCTCTATATTTCGGGCGAGGAAGCGGCGAGCCAGGTGCGGATGCGCGCACAACGTCTTGGTCTTGCCGATGCGCCGGTCGGTCTGGGCGCGGAAACGTCCCTGCGCGACATCCTGACGACGCTGGAAGCCGAGCGTCCCGATCTCGTGATCATCGATTCGATCCAGACCATGTGGTCGGACAATGTCGACAGCGCGCCGGGATCGGTGAGCCAGTTGCGCGCCGCCGCACACGAATTGGTGAGCTTCGCCAAAAAGCGCGGCACCGCCGTGATCCTCGTCGGGCACGTTACCAAGGAAGGCCAGATCGCCGGCCCCCGCGTGATCGAGCATATGGTCGACACGGTGCTCTATTTCGAAGGCGAGCGCGGCCACCAGTTCCGCATCCTGCGCGCGGTGAAGAACCGCTTCGGCCCGGCTTCCGAGATCGGCGTCTTCGAGATGACCGGCGCGGGTCTCGCCGAGGTGGCCAACCCCTCGGCGCTGTTCCTGTCCGAGCGCGGCCAACCCGCACCGGGCTCGGCGGTTTTCGCAGGAATCGAAGGCACGCGGCCTGTGCTGACAGAGATTCAGGCGCTGGTTGCGCCGTCCACGCTCGCCTCGCCGAGACGAACCGTGGTCGGGCTCGACAGCGGACGGATATCGACCATTCTCGCGGTGCTGGAATCGCGCTGTGGCATCCCGTTTGCGGGGCTCGACGTGTTCCTGAATGTCGCGGGCGGCATGAAAGTGGTGGAGCCAGCAGCGGACCTCGCCGCCGCCGCAGCCCTTCTCAGCGCGCGCGAAGATGTGGCACTGCCTGCCGATATGGTCATTTTCGGGGAAATCAGCCTGTCGGGCGCGCTGCGTCCCGTGGGTCAGACGGAAAACAGGTTGAAAGAAGCGGCGAAACTTGGTTTTTCACAAGCGATCGCACCCTCGGGAACGAAAGCCGAAGGGTCAAGCGGGATGTCCCTGCGCAAGCTGGGCGATCTCGTGACATTTACCGGGGAGATGTTCGGCGCCGGTTAACGCCGAGAACACAGGAGCGCAAATGGACGGGTTCACCATTGTCGATGCCATCGTGGCGGTCGTCATCATTCTTTCGGCGATCCTCGCCTATTCGCGTGGCTTCGTGCGCGAGGCGCTGGCCATCGTCGGCTGGATCGCAGCGGCGATCGTCGCCTATATCTTCGCCAACGAGGCACGCCCTCTGGTGCAGCAGATCCCCGGCCTCGACAAGTTCATCGGCCAAAGCTGCGAGCTGGGCATGATCGGCGGCTTCGCGGTGGTCTTCGCCGTGGCGCTGGTCGTCTTCTCGATCCTCACGCCGCTCTTTGCCTCAGCCGTGCAGCGCTCGGCGCTTGGCGGGATCGACCAGGGTCTGGGCTTCCTGTTCGGCGTGCTGCGCGGGGTGGTCCTCGTGGCGGTGGCCTTTGTGGTCTATGACCGCGTGATGAGCAACGACCCCGTGCCGGTGGTAGACGACTCGCGTTCAGCCAAAGTGTTCTCGCGCGCCTCGGGCCAACTCGACGAATCGATGCCCGCCGATGCACCCGGCTGGATCGTGCAGCGTTACGAACAACTTGTGGCCGCCTGCCCCGCCCCTCCGGGCGCGGATGCCCCGGCCCGGACGGACGAACTGCCTCCGGCGACCGACAATTGATGTCAGTCACATGACGGTTTTACAGGCGCGAGGGGTTAACACCTCTCGCGTTTGTCTATAAATGGGCCAAAGCGCCCTCCCCTAGCGTCATACGGAGCTGATGCCATGTCCTGCCCCGCCGCCCAGAAGACCCACTACGCCCACCCTTTCGACGACGACAAGCTCAAGGAAGAATGCGGCGTCTTCGGTGTTGTCGGCATTTCCGACGCCGCGAATTTCGTGGCCCTCGGTCTTCACGCCCTCCAACACCGCGGTCAGGAAGCGGGCGGCATCGTCGCCCATGACGCCGCCACCGGCTTCAATTCGGCCCACCGTTTCGGCTATGTCCGCGACAACTTCACCAAGTCGAGCCTGATGGAAACGCTGCCGGGCGATGTCGCCATCGGCCATGTGCGTTACTCCACCGCAGGCTCCAAAGGTGCGGTGATCCGCGACATCCAGCCCTTCTTCGGCGAGTTCTCTATGGGCGGCTGCGCGGTCGCCCATAACGGCAACCTGACCAATGCCGACGCGCTGCGCCGTGAGCTGATCGAACGCGGCGCGATCTTCCAGTCGTCGTCGGACAGCGAATGCATCATCCACCTGATGGCCCGCTCGATCCAGCGCAAGCATGCCGACCGGATCGCCGATGCGCTGCGCCGCGTGGAAGGCGCCTTCTCCATCGTCGCGATGACGCGGACCAAGCTGATCGGCGTGCGCGACCCGCTGGGCGTGCGCCCGCTGGTGCTGGGCAAGCTGGGCGAGCATGGTTATGTGCTGAGCTCGGAGACCTGCGCGCTCGACATCATCGGTGCGGACTTCGTCCGTGAGATCGACCCGGGCGAGATGGTCGTCATTCAGGACGGCCATATCGAGAGCTCGCGCCCCTTCGGCCCTTCCACCGGCCGTTTCTGCATCTTCGAGCACGTCTACTTCTCGCGCCCCGACAGCATGATCGGTGGCCGCTCGGTCTACGAGACCCGCCGCGCGATCGGCGTCGAGCTGGCCCGCGAGGCCCCGGTCGAAGCCGATCTGGTCTGCCCCGTGCCCGACAGCGGCACCCCGGCGGCGATCGGCTACAGTCAGGAAAGCGGCATCCCCTTCGCGCTCGGGATCACCCGCAACCAGTATATGGGCCGCACCTTCATCGAGCCGACCGAGCAGATCCGCAACATGGGCGTGCGCCTCAAGCTCAACGTCAACAAGTCGCTCATTCGCGGCAAGCGCGTGGTCCTTGTCGACGACTCGGTCGTGCGCGGCACCACCTCGCGCAAGATCAAGGACATGATCCTCGATGCGGGCGCGAAGTCGGTGCATTTCCGGATCGCCTCGCCGCCGACCGCATGGCCGTGCTTCTACGGCGTCGACACGCCCAACCGCGACAAGCTGCTGGCGGCGCAGATGACCGAAGAGGAAATGCGCAACTGGGTCGGCGTGGACAGCCTGAAATTCATCTCGCTCGACGGGCTGTATCGCGCCGTGGGCGAGGCCGAGGGCCGCGACAATTCCTGCCCGCAATATTGCGATGCCTGCTTCTCGGGCGAGTATCCGATCACGCCGTCGGATCAGCTGGAGAAGGGTTTCGAGATGAAGGCGGCCGAGTAAGCGCGCGACGCTTCAGGTTTCCCGAACGAACAAGATGAGGGCCCCCGCGCTGATCCGCGTTGCGGCCCTTATTCTTGGCGGCAGGCCCTGAGCAGCGGTTGCACCTCGCCATCCTCGGCGATCCAGTCGAGCATCGCCTGCGCGCCGCGCGTCCACCAGACATAGCCAGCTTCGCCCTCGCCATCCTCGGCATATTTCGCGCCGTCGGCGGAGCGGATATGGCTCATCACTACCAGCCGCCCCTGTAGGAAGACGACTGCGCGCTGCGGATCGGTGTCGTTGAGATAGGCGGCGTGCACTTCCGCGCCGCGCTCGCAGTGATAGGTGGCGGTCAACACCGCCGGGGGGCCGTCGCCGACAATCGGGTTGAGCGGCTCCAACCGCTCGACCGATCCGTCATCCGGGGCCGTGCCCTGCACCGCGTCTTGCGCCGCGACAGGTCCCGCCAGCGCGACACTTGCGAGCGCCGCGCCGAACAGCGCCCGTCTCACGCGTCGTCCTCGACCCGGTCGGCAAGCGACTCCGCGCGTGCGGCGATCTCGGCCAGCGTTTCGGTCACTTCGGGCGGCACAATCGGCACTTCGACATGCGCCGGGTTCGACTGCAGCTCGTCGATCTTCGCCTGCAATTCGCCCAGACGGTTCATCGCGTCGCGCAGCTGGTCCTCGATGCCTGCGGCCTTGTCGGCCAGCATGAGCCCCGACATCAGCAGCATCCGGCTCTCGGGCACCCGCCCGATCTGGCCCAGAAGCACCTGCGCCTCGCTGTCGAGCATCCCGGCGGCAGAGCGCAGGAAATGTTCTTCACCTTCTTGGCAGGCGACCTGAAAATCGCGGCCGCCGATGGAAATCGTCACCTCAGGCATCGGTCTCCTCCTCGCGGTTCGCCGCTTCGATGATCGGGTCGAGACCCGCGATGATCTGCTCCAGCTCGGCGCTCTCGCCGTCGCGCGCGGCGCGCAGGCTTTGCAGCTCGGCCATCAGCGCCTCCTCGGAGAAGGCCACGCCCTCGTCCATCAGCTTGCGATTGGCCGCGACCAGCGCCGCGTTGGCCTGCTTGAGGGCTGCGACTTCCTTGAAAGCGGCTTCCTGCGCGCGGACGGCCGCGCCGTATTTGCGCTCCATCGCGCCCAGCGTGGTGTCCTGTTTCTCGCGGATCGCGCGGACGCGTTCGGAGAGCTGCGCATTGGCTTCCTGCTCCGCGGCGAGCGCGGCTTTCAGCTCGGCCACTTCGGCGGGATCGGCAGTGGCGGCGGGCGGCGCCTCCGGCACGGGGGGCAGCTCTGCCTCGGCAGGCGGTGCGGTCTCCGGCTCGGGCTGGTGCGTGGCATCCGGCGCAGCCTGCGCCTGCAATGCCTCGCGCTGCTTGAGCGCTTCGACCCCGCGCCCGATCCGTTCGAGCGCGAAAGCGATGCGGCGTTCGTATTCGGCTATGTCACTCATACGCGCCTCCTCGTCCTCATGTTTTTCGCTTGCCATGGCCGAATCGCGGCCGACTGCGGGTTTGGTTAAGTCTAACCTTTTGCGACAGGGCAAGCCCACCCTTTTGCCTCAAGCACTTGTGGGCCGTGCTTGATCTTGGGCCGATCCCTGCTATCAGGGGCGCGGACCCATCCAACAGCTGCCCCGCGAAAGGACGTTTCATGGAAATCGAAGAGCTGCGCGCCGCCCATCCTGAGCATTGGAAACTTGCCTCCGCGATCCGCGCACTGGCGATGGATGCGGTGCAGGCCGCCAATTCCGGTCACCCCGGCATGCCGATGGGCATGGCCGATGTGGCGACCGTTCTGTTCCAGAACCACCTGAAATTCGACGTGAAGAACCCGAAATGGGCGGACCGCGACCGGTTCATCCTGTCGGCGGGTCACGGCTCGATGCTGATCTACTCGCTGCTCTATCTTTGCGGCGACGAGCAGGTGACGCTCGACCAGATCAAGAACTTCCGCCAGTCGGGCGCGCTGACCGCCGGCCACCCCGAGAACTTCCTGCTCGACGCAGTGGAGACCACAACCGGCCCGCTCGGCCAGGGTCTCGCGACTTCGGTCGGCATGGCCATCGCCGAAGAGGCGCTGCGCGCCCAATGGGGCAAGAAGCTCGTCGATCACCGCACCTGGGTCATCGCAGGCGACGGCTGCCTGATGGAGGGCATCAGCCAGGAGGCCATCGGCCTTGCCGGGATGCAGGAACTGTCGAACCTGATCGTGCTGTGGGACAATAATGACATCACCATCGACGGCCGCGTGTCGATGTCCGACAAGACCGACCAGCGCAAGCGCTTCGAGGCGTCGGGCTGGACGGTCTTTGCCTGCGACGGCCACGATCCCGCCTCCATCGACGAGGCACTTACCAAGGCCAAGAAAGCCAAGGGCCCGGTTCTGGTCGACTGCAAGACCATCATCGGCTTCGGCGCACCGACCAAGGCCGACAGCTACTCGGCCCACGGCTCGCCGCTGGGCGACGAGGAAATCGCGCGCACCAAGGCGATCTACGGCTGGGATCACGGTCCGTTCGAAATCCCCGCAGACGTGAAGTCGCAATGGGAAGCGATCGGCACCCGCGGCGCGGCAGAGCGTGGCGAATGGGAAGAGCGCTTCGGCAAGCTCTCGGCAGCCAAGCAGGCCGAGTTCACCCGCATCATGGAAGGCGGCGTCTCGAAGAAACTCACCGGCGCGATCCGCAAGTTCAAGAAAGAGCAGGCCGAAGCCGCGCCGAAAATCGCGACTCGCAAGGCCTCCGAGATGGTGCTGGGCGCGATCAATGCCGCCTGCCCCGAGACCATCGGTGGCTCGGCCGACCTCACCGGCTCGAACCTGACCAAGTCGAAGGACATGACGGTCTTCAACCCGGAGAACCGCAAGGGCCGCTACATCCATTACGGTATCCGCGAGCACGGCATGGCTGCTGCGATGAACGGCCAGTGGCTGCATGGCGGCGTGCGCCCCTATGGCGGCACGTTCTTCTGCTTCACCGACTACGCGCGCGGCGCGATGCGTCTGTCGGCGCTGATGAAAGTGCCGACCGTCTATGTCATGACCCATGACAGCATCGGTCTGGGCGAAGACGGCCCGACCCACCAGCCGGTCGAGCATCTCGCGATCTGCCGCGCGACGCCGAACACGCTGACCTTCCGCCCCGCCGATGTCATCGAGACCGCCGAGGCGTGGGAAATCGCGATGAACCAGGAGGGCACGCCCTCGGTTCTGGCACTGTCGCGTCAGGGTCTGCCGACGCTGCGCACCGAGTACAAGCCGCAGAACCTCACCGCGCGCGGCGCCTATGTTCTGGCCGAGGCCGACGGCAAGCGTCAGGTGATCCTGATGGCGACCGGCTCGGAAGTGGAAATCGCGATCAAAGCCCGCGAGCTGCTGCAGAAGGAAGCGATCGGCACCCGTGTCGTCTCGATGCCCTGCATGGAGCTGTTCGCCGAGCAAGACGAGGCCTACCGCAAGCGCGTGCTGCCGCCGAACTCGGTCCGCGTGGCCGTCGAGGCCGCCGTGCGCCAGCCGTGGGACCGTTGGCTTCTGGGCGAGCGTGGCCGCGAGGCGAAAGCGGGCTTCGTGGGCATGGAGGGCTTCGGCGCCTCCGCCCCCGCAGGCGAGCTTTACGAAAAGTTCGGGATCACCCCCGAGGCTGTGGCCGAGAAGGTCAAGAGCCTCCTCTGATGGCTCTGCCCGGCTTGAAAGCGACTGCGAGGGGGCCCGCCGTGGCCCCCTCTTCACATCCCGAGGGTGATCGTCCCGGGATGGGGATCGCGCTAATGCTTGGCGCGTTCTCGATGCTGACGCTGATGGACGCGTTCGCCAAGCTTCTCGGGCAAGGCTATCACCCGCTCTTGATCGTCTGGGCGCGCTTCGCGGTGAATGCTGCCGTGCTGGCTTTCATCTATCGCGGCAGCCTGCCGCGCCGCATCCGCAGCGCGCAGCCGAAATTCCAGCTGGGCCGGGCGCTGTTCCAGATGGGCGCGATCGTGTCGTTTTTCTACGCGCTGAAACATGTGCCGCTAGCCACTGCCACCGCGCTTGGCGATCTGAACCCCGTGATCGTGACGCTCGGCGCGGCGCTGTTTCTGGGCGAGCGGCTGGGCCCGCACCGTATTTTCGGCATCGTCGCTGCGTTCATCGGCGCGATGATCATCCTGCGTCCGGGCTTCGGGGGGCTGCATCCGGCGGCGTTTCTCGCGCTGCTGGCCGCGTTCAGCTTCGCCGGCGCGGTGCTGCTGACGCGCTACCTGCGCGGCGACAGCGCGGCCACCTCTCAGCTCTGGTCGGCGTTCACCGGGCTTGCGCTTTCTTCGCTCGCCCTGCCCTTCATCTGGCAGCCGATCGCGCTGTCCGATCTCTGGGTTTTCCTCGGTCTCGGGCTTGCGGGCAGCCTGTCGCAATTCCTGCTCATCCGCGCCTTTGCACTGGCCGAAGCCTCGACACTCGCGCCCTTCGGCTATTCGGGGCTGCTGTTCGCGTCGTTCTGGGGATCGCTGATGTTCGGGCAGTTCCCCGACGGGTTCACCATTGCCGGGGCGCTTGTGATCGTGGGGGCTGGCCTCTATGTCTGGTCGCGTGAGCGCCGTGCCGCGCGCCAAGCCAGAGCCTGACACTCGACACGATGAAGAACCGCGAACCCACCCTGTCCGACCGCGCCTCGAATGCCCTTTTCGTGGCGGTGATGCGGCTGGTCCAGCGCCTCCCCTACGAGCGGCGCATCCCCGCGGCGGGACGGATGGTCGCGCGGCTCGCCCCGATCCTCGGCTTCACCCGCAAGATCCGCGAGAACCTGCGTATCGCCTGCCCGGACCTCTCCGAGGACGAGATCAAGCGGCTGCAGCGCGAGATGCCCGACAATCTGGGCCGGATGCTGGCGGAGATCTATTCCGGCGAGGAATTCGTGGCGCGCGTCCGCGATCTGCCGATCGAGGGCCCCGGCGCGGAGACGCTGGAAGCCGCGCATCGCGAGGGTCGCCCCGTCGTCCTCGCGGCGGGCCATTTCGGCAATTACGACGCGTGGCGCGCGGCGCTTGCCGGGCGCGGCTACCGGGTCGGCGCAATCTATCGCCCGATGAACAACCCGCTTTTCAACGAACAATATGTCTCGACCATCTCGGCCATCGCGGAGCCGCTGTTCTCGCGCTCGCGCCGGGGTCTGGGCGACATGATGAAATTCCTGCGCGACGGCGGGATGGTGGCCTTCGGCTTCGACCAGCATTTCAACAAGGGCGCGGAACTGAGCTTCTTCGGTCTGCCTGCGCGCACACCCCTGTCGGCGGCGGAAATGGCGCTGAAGATGAAAGCCGATCTGGTGCCGATCTACGCAATCCGGCAGCCCGACGGGCTCAACTTCAAGATCTATGCCGACAAGCCCGTCCCGCACAGCACCCCCGAGGCGATGACGCAGACGCTCAATGACGGGCTGGAGGAGATGATCCTCAAGCACATGGAGCAATGGCTCTGGATCCATCGCCGCTGGAAGGTGAAGCGGACATAAGAAAGGCGCGCGAGTTTCCCCGCGCGCCCTTTTGTCATTTCGCAAAGGCTCAGTTACCGCGCTGGATACGCTCCATCAGCGCACCGGTCTCCTCGGCGGGCAGGGCCGCGCGCAGCGCGAACCAGATCACCACCAGCGACCACACCGCGACCAGGGCCATCCCGCCCCAGAAGTTCAACACATTTAGCGCGTGATCCGACGTACCGAGCGCCGTGATCACCCAAAGCCCGCCGAACCACAGAGCCAGCCAGCCGATATGGCCCCAGCCGAATTCGGAGGCGGATTTCTTCTGCACGACGTGGAAGACGACCGCATAGACCGCGAAACCCCCGAGCAGCATCCCGAACAGGATCGAGTCGGTGTAGAAACCCGTCCAGTAGATCACGAGGTTCGACGCGATGAAGGCCAGCGGCGCGAGGATTTCCGCCCCTTTCAGGCGGAAGGCGCGCTCGGCATCGGGTTGGCTGCGGCGCAGCACCATCAGGACGATCGGACCGAGGCCGTAGGTCAGAACCGTGATCGAGCTGATATAGCCCACCAGCAGCTGCCATGCCGGGAAGGGCAGCAGGAAGAACACGCCCACGGCCCACATCACCGCGACCGCCAGCCACGGCACGCCGTGGCGGGTCGTATGGGTCAGTGCGCTCGGCCCGCTCTCGGTGTCACCCACCGCATAGAGGATACGCGAGCCGCCGGTGACGTAGATCAGCCCCGTCCCGCCGGGCGAGACATAAGCGTCGACGTAAAGGAGCAGCGCCAGCCATCCCATGCCCAGCGTCGCCGCGAGACCGGCGAAGGGACCAGCGGAGCCTTTGAAGCTCAACGACGACCAGCCATTCGCCAGATCGCCCTGCGAGAGCGCCATGATGAAGGCCACCTGCAGCAGAACATAAACGATCGCGGCAAGAATGACCGAGCCGATAACCGCCATCGGGATATTGCGGCCCGGATTGGCGCTCTCGCCGCCCAGGTCGATCGCGGTGCGGAAGCCAAGGAAGGAGAACACGATCCCCGCGGCGGGAATGGCCGTGAACATGCCCTGCGCCTTGTAGGTGCCCGGTGCCGCATGCCAGACGCCCCAATGGGACGAGGCCGCGATCAGGCCGACCACGGTGATCAGCGGCACGGCGATCTTCCACCAGGTCACGGTGTTGTTCACCTTCAAAAGCGCCTTGATCGCCAGCAGGTTCAGCAGCGCCAACACGCTCAGAAGCAGCGCGGAGGTGATGAAGCCCACCAGCGTCAGCGTGCCCGACCCGTCCCCGCGCAGGAAATACGGCAGGTAGTTATTGGCATAGGTCACGATCCCCTCGGCCTCGACCGCAGGCACCGGCGCATAGCTGAGAAACAGCATCCAGCCCCAAAGCCGGCCCAGCGTCGCGCCGTGGCTCGCATGGCTCATATGGACGAGCGCGCCGGATTTGGAGAACATCGTGGAGAGTTCGGCAAAGCACAGCGCGATCAGCATGATGATCGCGGCCCCGATCACCCAGGACCAGACCGAGAGCGGCCCTGCGATTTTCGAGGCGTGATAGGCGCCGAACAACCAGCCCGAGCCGATCATCGACGTCGTTGAGGCAAAGAGCAGCCCGATGACCCCGGCGTCACGCCGCAGTTTGCCTCCTCCGGCCATCGTTTCTGTTGATGCCATTGGTTAATCCCCTGTTTCTTATTAATCACAAGGGTTCAACTAGGGCGCGATTTCGCCAACCGGAGCGATTACACGTGCTTGTGGCGGAACGCGATCACGCGTGAAATCTGTAGTCGGACTTAGCGCAGGAATTTCTGGGCGAGCTTCGCCATGCGGCCGCTGCGATAGGGCGGCATCAGCATCGCAAGCGGCGCGAACCGGTTCTCGAGCACAGGCTTGAGATGGGTGAAGGCCTCGAAGCCCCAATGCCCATGCGCCGCCCCGACACCCGAATTCCCGATCCCGCCGAAGGGCAGGTTCTGGTGCAGGTAATGGACCAGCGCGACATTGACGCCGACCGCGCCCGAACTTGTCGCGCGGCGCAACCGGTCGATCAGACCGCGGTCGCGCTCGAAGATATAAAGGGCGAGCGGCTTCGGCCCGGCCTCGATCCGCGCCACGACATCGGCCGCATCGTCGAAGGGGATGACCGGCAGAACGGGGCCGAAAATCTCCTCCTGCTCGACGCGCATCGACGGGTCGGTGCCCATCAGGACGGTGGGCGCGATATAGCGGCTCTCGGCCTCGCTGGTGGCACCGGTCAGCGCCTTTGCTCCAGCAGATTGCGCGCTCTCGATCATGCCCATCAGGCGGGCGAAATGATCCGGGTTGATGATCCGCGCGAGGTCTCGCGACGCCGCCTGCGCCTCTTCCGTCTTGCCATACATCCGCGCGATCGCAGCTTTCAGCTCGGCCAGAAACGGCGCTTCGATCTGCTTGGCGACATAGACGTGATCGGGGGCGATGCAGGTCTGACCGGCATTCGCGAACTTGCCCCAGGCGATCATCCGCGCGGCCTTTTTCAGATCCGCGCCGGGGCCGACGATGACCGGGGATTTTCCGCCCAGCTCCAGCGTCACCGAAGTCAGATGCTTCGCCGCCGCCGCCATCACGATCTTGCCCACCCGCGGCGAGCCGGTGAAGAAGATATGATCGAAAGGCTGGTCGAGCAGTTCCTGACTGACCTCGACCCCGCCCTGCACCACGCGCACGAGATCGGCGGGCAGCGCCTCCTCGACGATCTGCGCGATCACGGCGGCGCTGGCCGGGGCCAGCTCGGACGGTTTGACGATCGCGGCACAGCCCGCCGCGATGGCCGAAACCAGCGGCCCGAGCGACAGCGCCAGCGGGTAATTCCACGGCGCGATGATCAGCGCGGTGCCCTTCGGCTCGGGCACGATCCGCGCGCGGGTGCCCAGCATCGCGCGGGTCGGGCGGACCCGGCGGACCTTCGTCCACGTCTTCAGGTGGCGCAGCGCATGCGAAATCTCGGCCTGAACGGGCAGGATCTCGGTCAGGCGGATTTCGGCCTCGGGCTTGGAGAAATCCGCGGCCAGCGCCGCGAGGATCTCCGCCTCGCAATCGTGGATCGCGCGCGAGAGCGCCTGCAGCGCCGCGCGCCGCTGCGCGGGATCAAAAGCCATGCGGCGCTGCGGATTGCCTGCGGCAAGGTCGACGAATATCTGCGCCGGGGTCTTGAAACTGCGGTGATCCATCGGGGCTCCTTTGCCGCGCATCTCAACGCGCGGGCGGGGGAATGGCAAGCGGCAGCGCGGCTTAGCGCGCGCGACGCAACGGCAAGGACAGCACGAAGAGCACGGTCGAGGCCGCCACGATCGACGGACCGGCAGGGGTGTCGAACTGCAACGAGCCCCAGAGCCCCAGCAGCACCGAGGCGATCCCCACCCCGGTCGCGCCCGCCGCCATCGCCTCGGGCCCGCGCGCGAATTGCCGCGCCGTGGCCGCCGGGATGATCAGCAGCGCCGCGATCAGCAGCGCGCCGACGATCTTGATCGCCACCGCCACGGTCAGCGCCAGCGCGATGGTCAGCGCCATCTGTTCGCGCCGCGGATCGAGCCCCGAAGACATCGCCAGCTCGTCATTGATCGTCGCGGTCAGCAACCCCTGCCAGCGCCATGCCAGAAGCGCCACGACCACGGCCGAGCCGCCCCAGACCACGGCCAGATCGCTGCGCGACACGGCGAGAATATCGCCGAACAGCCATGCCGACAGATCGACCCGCAACCCCGATTGCAGCGACGCTGCGACAAGGCCGAAGGCAAGCGCGGAATGCGCGAGCACCCCCAATAGCGTGTCCATCGCATGACCGCGCCCCGACAGCCGTGCGACGGTGAGCGCCATCGCCAGCGCCACGCCAAGCGTGCCCAGATAGACCGAGATACCGAAGGCGAAGCTCAGCGCGACGCCGAGGATCGCCGCATGGGCGGTCGCATCGCCGAAATAGGCCATCCGCCGCCACACCACGAAAGAGCCCAAGGGGCCGGTCGCGAAGGTCAGGCCGATCCCGGCCAGCGCCGCGCGGAAAAGAAAATCGTCAAACATGCGCCTGCCCGTGGGTTTGAGTGCCGTCCTGCGCCGCGTCATGGGCGTGATCGTGGCCGCAGGTTGCGTGATCCGCATGTTCGCCATGATCGTGGCTGTGCTGGTAGAGCGCGAAGGCCCCTTGCGTGCCCATCCCGAACAGCGCGCGATATTCCGGTGCCTCGGCCACCACCTTCGGCGTGCCCTGACAGCAAACATGGCCGTTGAGGCAGATCACCCGATCCGAGGCCGACATCACGACGTGCAGATCGTGACTGACCATCAGCACCGCGCAGCCGGTTTCCTGACGGACCTCCTCGATCAGCTTGTAGAACCCCGCCGTGCCGGGCTGGTCGAGCCCCTGCGTCGGCTCGTCGAGGATCAGGATCTGAGGCTCCGACAGCAAGGCGCGCGCCAGAAGCACCCGTTGGAACTGCCCGCCCGAGAGGCGCGAAATCTGCCGCGCGCCCAGATGCGGAACGCCGGTGCGCTCCAGGGCGGCCTCGGCGCGGGCGTTCGAGACGCGCTTGGGCAGCGACAGGAAGCGGCGCACCGTCAGCGGCAGGCTCGCATCGACATGCAGCTTTTGCGGGACGTAACCGATCCGCAACCCCGCCTGACGGTTCACCTTGCCGCGCGCGGCGCGCTCCAGCCCGATCAGAGCGCGGATCAGCGTCGATTTACCCGAGCCGTTGGGCCCGACGACGGTAACGATCTCGCCTGGGGAAATAGTGAAGTCGACGCCGTGAAGCACTTCGACCTCGCCATGGCGCACACTCAGGCCCTGCGCCGTGATCAATTCGCTCATTGCGCCTCCTCAGCGGCGCAGTTCGGGCAGAGCCCCAGCGCCTCGACGGTTGCCCGCTCGACATGGAAATTCAGCCGCTCGGCCGCGCCCTGCAGCGCGTGGCGCACCTCTTCGGCCCCCTCTTCGGGTCCAGCCTCGGCGACCTCGCCACAGTTGCGGCAGATCAGGAAGACCGGCGCATGTTCCTCGCCCGGGCTCATGCAGGCGGCAAAGGCATTCAGGCGGCGCACGCGATGCGCAAGACCGTGCTCGACAAGGAATTCCAGCGCGCGATAGGCGACGGGCGGCTGCTTGCCGAACCCATCCTCTGCGAGCCGGTCGAGCACCTCGTAGGCCCCCATAGCCCGGTGTTCTTCCAGCAGAATTTCCAGCGCGCGCTTGCGCACCGGGGTCAGACGCGCGCCCTTTTCGGCGGCGACAGCCTCGGCGCGCGCCAGCGTCGTGCCGGCGCATCGGCTGTGGTCATGCGGCGTGAAAGCCTTGGCGGAAGAGGTCGAAGATCCCACGAGAGCGTTACCTTATCACATTTCTTCTTGACGAGTGATTTTATAACATACATGTTCCGCTCCTCAGATCAAGTTGGACAGGAGACATCCGATGCGCCCCACCCTTCCCGTTCTCGTGAGCGCCCTCGTCGCGCTGCCCGCGCTCGCCCAAGCCGAAGTGCCCAGCGTCGTCACCGATGTGCCGCCGGTGCAGTCTCTCGTCGCGCAGGTGATGGGCGATCTGGGCAAGCCCGAAGTGCTGCTCGGTCAGAATTCGGACGCGCATCACTATCAGCTAAAGCCAAGCCAAGCGCGCGATCTGCAGGATGCCGATCTCGTCTTCTGGGTCGGCCCGCGCCTGACGCCTTGGCTCGAACGCGCGATCGAGGGCGTCGGCGTGAAGGGCCAATCGGTCGAATTGCTGCACGCCCCCGGCACGAATGTGCGCAGCTTCTCGGCGCAGGACCCGCATGATCACAGCGCCGATCTCGACGAGGACGAGGATCACGCCGAGGCGGGGCACGACGACCACGGCGAGGTCGACCAGATGACCGATCCCCATGCGTGGCTCGACCCCGACAATGCGAAGCTTTGGCTCGGCCTGATCGCCGACGACCTTTCCAAAGCCGATCCCGAACATGCCGACACCTACGCGGCCAATGCCGAAGCCGCGCAGGCCCGGATCGAGACGCTCGACGCCAAGCTCAAGGCTGAGTTTGCGCCAGTCGCGGACAAGCCCTTCCTCGTCTATCACGCAGCTTACGGCTATCTGGCCGATCATTACGGGCTAACCATCATGGGTGCGCTCTCGCCCAGCGACGCTTCGACCCCCGGCGCGGCGCATCTGGTGAGCCTGCGCGACGAGGCCTCGGCAAAGGATGCCGTCTGTGCTTTCCCGGAAGCGAACCACGACCCGAAAATGGTCGAAATCCTCGTCGATGGGACGCCGGTGACGCTCGGCAAGCCGCTCGATCCTTCGGGCACCGCGCTGACCTATGGCCCCGGCCTCTATGAGGACCTGATGCAGGGAATGGCGGACACGATCACCGCCTGCCTGTCGCAGGGTTGATCCCGCACCACCTCCGTGCGATCTGATGCGCCATGGCTGATTGGATCGCACTCACGGAAGAATTCGGGCGCTGGCGCGCCGCAAATGTCTCGGACGGGGCGGTGAGCGACCGCAAATCCGGGCCCGCCGCGCGCCCGCTCTTGCCCAACGGGGCCGCTGCGATCGTGGCGGCCTCCGCTGCAGGCCCTGCCCCGCGCGCCCTGCCCTGCACCCCTCGCCCCGAAGGCGCGCTGCCGCTGACCGAAATCGGCGGGCAAAGCTATCCCGCCCTGCCCGGCCTGATCCAAGACAGCGACGGCACCGAGATCACCGCCCCCGAGGCGGCCCGGATCGCCGGCATCCTCGCCGGCCTCCCGCAATTCGACGGCGTGATCTGGATCTGCGGCGCAAGCGCGATCTGGGCGCATATCTCGGCGGGTGAAGTCGTCAGCGCGATGCGCGCAGGCTCCGCCGCGATGCTGGCCGCCCTTGGCGCACCGCTGGAGGCAGGCGACGGGTTCGACGCAGCCCTCGCCGATACGCTCTCGCGCCCCGAACGCCTCGCCCGCGAACTGGCGCCCCTCAGCCTCGGACGTCCCGCCCCGCGCGCCGCCGGTGCCGTGCTTGGCGCGGAACTCGCCGCGGCGAAGCCGTGGTGGCTCGGGCAAACCGTGCTGGCGCTGTCCTCCGCCTCTGCCCCCGGCTGGTCGGAAATTTGCGCCCGCGGCTTGCAAGCGCAGGGCGCGCAGGTCACTTTGGGCGACGGGGAGGCCGCGCTGATCGCGGGGCTGTCCGCGGCGCGCCGACCCGGCGCGTAACCGAGCGGCGAAAATAGGCGGCAGAGGATGGATGCATGAGTGAAACCGAACTGCCCGAAGCCTTCGCCGAACTCGCCCCCCGTTTCGGATTTTCCCGCCCCGCGGGCCGCTGCCTCGGCGCGATCTGGCGCGCGGCGCAGGCGCCCTCCGCAGATGATCTGGTGACGCAGCTTGGCCTGTCGCGCTCCAACGTCTCGACCGCTCTGAAGGAGTTGCGCGATGCCGGTCTCGTGCAGGCGGCGCGCTCGCCGGGCTCGCGCAAGGATTTCTTCGTGGCGCCCACCGAGCCGTGGGAACTGGCACGCCTGATGCTGGCCGAGCGCGAGCGCCGCGTCCTCGGCCCCGCGCGTGACCACCTGTCCGCACTGGAAGCCCGCAGCGCCGATCCGCGCGCGGCGGCCCTGTGCGAGCTGCTCGACGCGGCCTCGGGCTACATCCAGGCGCTGATCCGCCTCGACCCGGCCGAGCTTGCCCGCCACATCGACCCCGCCCGTGGCGGCGGCAAAGCCGAGAAACCCGCGCCGAAACCCTCGAAAAAGAAAAAGAAAAAAGCCGCGCAGGGTTGAGCGCGGCTTTTTCAATTTCGAGTGGCGAACCGGTTTACACCAACCGGCTCTGATCCCGCGCGGCCTTGATGAAGCCCGCAAACAGCGGGTGCGGCGCGAAGGGCTTCGATTTCAGCTCGGGGTGGAACTGCACGCCGATGAACCACGGATGGTCCTTGTGCTCGACGATCTCGGGCAGGCGGCCATCGGGCGACATGCCGGAAAAGGTCATGCCGCATTTCTCCAGCGGCTCGCGATACTTGATGTCGACCTCGTAGCGGTGGCGGTGACGCTCTTCGATATCGGTCGAGCCGTAGACTTCGGCGACCTTCGAGCCCTCTTTCAGCGCGGCCGAATAGGCGCCCAGACGCATGGTGCCGCCCTTGTCGTCGGTCACCTTGCGCTCGACCCGGTGGTTGCCCTGCACCCATTCCTTGAGGTGATAGACGACCGGGGTGAAGCGCTTCTTGCCCGCCTCGTGGTCGAACTCTTCCGAGCCCGCATCGCTGACCCCCGCGAGGTTCCGCGCGGCCTCGATGACGGCCATCTGCATCCCCAGACAGATGCCCAGATAGGGCACGCCCTTTTCGCGCGCGAATTGGGCCGCCCGGATCTTGCCTTCCGTGCCGCGCTCGCCGAAGCCGCCGGGCACGAGGATCGCGTGGTAGTTTTCCAGATAGGGCGCGGGGTCTTCGTTCTCGAAAATCTCCGCGTCGATCCATTCGGCCTTCACGCGCACCCGGTTCGCCATGCCGCCATGGGTCAGCGCCTCGGCGATCGATTTGTAGGCATCCTCCAGCTGAACATATTTGCCCACGATCGCGACGCGCACTTCGCCCTCGGCATGGTCGAGACGGTCCATCACGTCTTCCCAGCGGCTCAGTTCCGGCTTCGGCGCGGGCGAGATGCCGAACGCGTCCAGCACCGCCTGATCGAGCCCCATGCGGTGATAGGCCAGCGGCGCCTCGTAGATCGACTTCAGGTCATAGGCCGGGATCACCGCCTCGGGGCGCACGTTACAGAACAGCGCGATCTTGCCGCGCTCTTTCTCCGGAATCGGCTGCTCCGAACGACAGACCAGCACGTCGGGCTGCAGGCCGATCGAGCGTAGCTCCTTCACCGAGTGCTGCGTCGGCTTGGTCTTCAGCTCGCCCGACGCCGCCAGATAGGGCAGCAGCGTGAGGTGCATGAAGATACATTGGCCGCGCGGACGGTCCTGGCTGAACTGGCGGATCGCTTCGAAGAAGGGCAGGCCCTCGATATCGCCGACCGTGCCGCCGATCTCGCAGAGCATGAAATCGACCTCGTCATCGCCGACATCGAGGAAGTCCTTGATCTCGTTGGTGACGTGCGGGATCACTTGGATCGTTTTGCCCAGATATTCGCCGCGGCGCTCCTTCTCGAGCACGTTGGTGTAAATCCGCCCCGAAGAGATCGAGTCGGTCTTGCGTGCCGAGACACCTGTGAAGCGTTCGTAATGGCCAAGGTCGAGATCGGTCTCGGCCCCGTCATCGGTGACGAAGACCTCGCCATGCTCGAACGGGCTCATCGTGCCCGGATCGACGTTGAGATACGGGTCGAGCTTGCGCAGCCGAACCGAAAAGCCGCGTGCTTGCAGCAATGCCCCCAAGGCGGCTGATGCCAAACCCTTGCCGAGCGACGAGACAACGCCGCCGGTAATGAAGACATAACGTGCCATGAAGACCCCCGTGATCTGCGAAATTCGAATGGTTTCCCTGCCCCAAAGAGGGTCAGGATCACGGGATTTAATGCTTACACGATTCGCGGCCTGCCCGCAACCAGACCGCAAGCTATTGAGTTTGGATAGGACGCACCCGCAACGTTTTGTGGGTGCGAACCGATTGTCGGCTGAAGTGACGGCTTAGTTGGCGGCGGGCGGCGTAACCGGACCGCTTTGCGTATCCGTCGTGGTTTCGCCCGCGTTTCCGCCGGTCGAGGAATCCGACCCGCTTGCCGGCGGCGGCATCACCACATCGAGCGACGGCGTCGAGCCGGTCGTGTCATTCGCCGGCGCGCTCTCTGCCGGAGCGCTTTGCTCGGGCGCGGCGCTATCGAGCACCGAGCTGCTGCCCGCTTTCTGCGCGGCCAGAACCGTCAGCGTCACCGAGGTCGCGAAGAAGCCAGCGGCCAGAACCCAGGTCACGCGAGTCAGCGCATTGGCCGCCTGCCGACCGGTCATCAGCCCGCCGACACCGCCGCCAGAGCTGTTGGACGACCCCATGCCGAGGCCACCCCCTTCGGAGCGTTGCAGCAGCACCACGCCAATCAGCAGCAGTGCGAGGATCAGATGGATCGAGAGAACGACGTTTTCCATGAACGGGTCGGGCCTTCTTTCTTGCGACGCGCCTATCTAGGCGGATGAGACTGAGGGTGCAAGGCCGCAGAGGTGTATTTTCGGCTTTCGCGGGGTCAAATCGGCACAGCCGCGCAGCCTGCATCCGCCCTCCCGTTCGTTTTGGTCCAAATATCCCGCCGGAGGCGCCTGCCTCCTCGCGCGCGCGTCACGCGAAAATTAGAGAGTACATCTCTCGCAAATGCGGGCTTTCGCACCGCGCGCTCAGCCGCTATACCTCGCGCGGTTTTACACCTGCCAAGGAGAGAGCAATGGCCAATGTCGTCGTCGTCGGCGCCCAATGGGGTGACGAGGGGAAAGGCAAGATCGTGGACTGGCTCAGCGAGCGCGCGGATGTGATCGCGCGGTTTCAGGGCGGTCATAACGCGGGCCACACGCTCGTGATCGACGGCAAGGTCTACAAGCTCAACGCGCTGCCTTCGGGCGTGGTGCGGGGCGGCAAGCTCTCGGTGATCGGCAACGGTGTCGTGCTCGACCCGTTCCACCTGCTCGCAGAGATCGAGAAGATCCGCGATCAGGGCGTGGAGATCACCCCCGAGACGCTGATGATCGCGGAAAACACCCCGCTGATCCTGCCGATTCACGGTGAACTCGACCGCGCCCGCGAGGAAGCGGCCTCGAAAGGCACCAAGATCGGCACCACCGGTCGCGGCATCGGTCCGGCCTATGAAGACAAGGTGGGCCGCCGTTCGGTCCGCGTGGCAGACCTCGCGGACGATGCGACGCTGGAAGCCCGCGTCGACCGCGCGCTGCAGCACCACGATCCCCTGCGCAAGGGTCTCGGCATCGAGGCGATCGACCGCGACGCGCTGATCGCAAAGCTCAAGGAAGTCGCGCCCGAGATTCTGAAATATGCAGCCCCCGTCTGGAAAGTGCTCAACGAGAAGCGCAAGCAGGGCAAACGCATCTTGTTCGAAGGCGCGCAGGGCTCGCTGCTGGATATCGATTTCGGCACCTACCCCTTCGTGACCTCGTCGAACGTGGTCGCGGGTCAGGCCGCAGCGGGCACCGGCATGGGCCCGGGCGCGATCGATTTCGTCCTCGGCATCGTCAAAGCCTACACCACCCGCGTCGGCGAAGGCCCCTTCCCGACCGAGTTGGACGACGAAGACGGCAATCGTCTCGGCACGCGCGGCCATGAATTCGGCACCGTCACCGGCCGCAAGCGTCGCTGCGGTTGGTTCGATGCGGCGCTGGTGCGCCAGACCTGCGCGATCTCCGGCGTGAACGGCATCGCGCTGACCAAGCTCGACGTGCTCGACGGGTTCGAGACGATCAAGATCTGCACCGGCTATGAGCTCGACGGCGAGACGCTCGACTATCTGCCGACCGCCGCGGAAGAGCAGAAGCGCTGCATCCCGGTCTATGAAGAGATCGAGGGCTGGGCCGAATCGACCGAAGGCGCGCGCAGCTGGGCCGATCTTCCGGCGGCAGCGATCAAATATGTCCGCCGGATCGAGGAGCTGATCGACTGCCCGGTCGCGATGCTGTCGACCTCGCCCGAGCGCGACGACACGATCCTCGTGACCGACCCCTTCGCGGATTGATCCGATGGCGCTGAGCTACAAGGCCCGACGCCGCCTCTCGCTGCTGGCCCTCGTCGTGGGGCTGCCCGCCTATATCGTCATCGCGGTGACGGTGGTGAACTGGGCGGGCGCGCGCTGGGGGCGGCTGCCGATCTGGGCCGAGTTCGGCGTCTATGTCGTGCTTGGCCTGCTGTGGATCGCGCCGCTCAAGCCGATCTTCAAAGGCGTCGGAAAGGACGACCCCGACGATCCGTCCAAGCCGTGACACCCTCTGGCGGGCGCGCCGAAAAACGGGCAAATTAGCCCGATGACCAGCGCGCCCTCCCCCCTCCCGCCCGACAGTCTGACCAATTCCGACATCGCGGAACTGACCGCGTGGCGGCACCGTCTGCATCAGGACCCCGAGCTTTCCGGCGAGGAACGCGACACCGCCGCGCGGGTCGTCGCAATGCTGCTGCCAACCGCACCGGACCACACGCTGACCGAGCTTGGTGGGCATGGCGTGGCCGCGATTTACGAGGGGGCGGAGCCCGGCCCGACGACTCTCCTGCGCTGCGAATTGGACGCGCTGCCGATCCACGAGACCGGCACGCCGCCTTACCGGTCGAACTTTCCCGGCAAGGGGCACTTATGCGGCCATGACGGGCACATGGCGATTCTCGCAGGCGTGGCGCGCTGGCTGTCGCGCAATCGTCCCGCGCGTGGCCGCGCGATCTTGCTATTCCAACCTGCCGAAGAGACGGGCGCGGGGGCTGCGGCCGTGATCGCCGATCCGCGCTTTGGCGAGATCGCGCCCGATCTGTCCTTCGCCTTGCACAACATGCCCGGCGTGCCCTTCGGGGCAGCGGCGCTGCAGGACGGGGTGATGAACTGCGCCTCGCGCGGCATGAAAATCACGCTCACCGGGTGGACCGCCCACGCCTCGCTACCCGAAAGCGGTCGCTCCCCCGCCCCGGCTTTGGCCCGGCTGGTGAGCGAACTGACGGCGCTCGGCAACGATTTGCACCAGAGCGATCCCGATTTCGCGCGCGTGACGATCACCCATGCGCGGCTCGGCGAGCCCGCCTTCGGCGTGGCCCCCGGCGCGGCGGAGCTGTGGGCGACCCTGCGCACCCAGCGCGATGCGGGGATGGCGGGGCTCGTGGAGAAAGCCGAGGCGATGGTGCATGAGGCTGCCGAAGCGCTCGGTCTGGAGCGCGAGATCACCTATCACGACATCTTTCGCCATTGCGAAAATACTCCCGAAGCGACCAAAATTCTGCGCGCGGCGCTTGAGGCCGAAGGCATCGAAACCACCGAAACCGATCTGCCGATGCGCGCCTCCGAGGATTTCGGGCGTTTCGCCGATCATGGCCCTGCCGCGATGGCGCTTCTGGGCGCGGGCGACCGCCCGGCCCTGCACAACCCGGATTACGATTTCCCCGACGCGCTGATCGGCCCCGGCGCGCGCGTGTTGATCCAGTGCCTGCGCGCGCGGCTGTACTGATCCAATGAGAAAGGGCGGCCCCGCAGGACCGCCCCTTCTGATCTGTCGCCGGGCTTACTGCCCCGAGGCCATCTTCGCCTCGTCCCAGTAGCGCGAGGCTTCGGTGATCGCGTATTGGCCGCGCTTCACCTTAGTGATCTTGCCCTGACGCAGCAGGCGGCCGAAGACGCGCATCCGCTCTTCGCGCGGCACGTCAGCCGCATCGTCCATCACGGACAGCTTGCGCATGATCTGCGGCGGCGAGAAATGCGGGCGCCCTTCCACGGCCGAAGTATAGGCGGCGGCGGCTTCCAGCAGATCGGAGAGGCCCTGCGTGCCGAGGCTTTCCGCGAATTCGGCGAAGCTGGTCGCCTGCTCGGGGTTCATCGGCGTGGCTTCGGTTTCGTCACCTTGGGCAGCGGCGAACTGACCTGCCGAGACACGGCGCGGACGGATCGCGGCGGCGGGCTGAGCAGCCGGCTGCTCGACCTCCTCGACATCCGAGGCTTCTTCGGCGTCGACGCGCTGTTCGGAAACCAGAACCAGCGGCGCGGGGCGCAACGGATCGGGACGGCGCGATGCCGTCTCGCCCGAGCTGACCGGGCGGCGCGGGCGCACGGCCTGGGTCAGATCGGCGCGGTAGGGTTCGGACCCGTCCTCGTCCTCGACGCCCCCTTTCGCGGTGTCCTGCCCCTTGGCCAGACGATCCGCGACAGTGGCGGCGACGGCGGCCTTGAGATGCGCGATCGCGGAGAAGCGGCGGCGGGTTTCGACCACTTCGGCCTGCTTGTCGGCCTCGGCCAGAAGGCGATCCACCTCGGCTTCGCGGTCGGTCTCTTCTTCGGAGAGCGACGCGGCCTCGCGTGCGGCAACCTCGGTCGGGGCTTCCGCCTCTTTCATGTCTTCCGCGTCGGCGGTCTCGACGGTTTCGGCCTCTGCCTCCGTTTCCTCGGCTTCGGTCTCGTCTGCGGCCTCGGCTTCAAACTCGGGTGCGAACACGTCGGCGGAGATATCCTCGGCCTCATCCTCGGCGACGGTATCGTCTTCCGATGCTTCGGCTTCGATCTCTTCGGCGATGATCGCGTTGCCCAGAACCAGCACGTTTTGCGCTTCGAGCGACGCGGCTTCCATGGTCGCCTCGGGCTCTTCCGCCTCGGGCGCGGCGGCCTCGTCTTGCGTCAAAATCAGCGGCGCATCGACCGACTCGTCTTCCAGATCGGACAGGTCGATATCGGGCAGCGCCAGATCTTCGTAGACATCTGCCTGCGCAACCGCCTCTTCCGGGGTTTCGTCAGCCGTCTCGATTTCGGCGCCGGTGAAGAGGTTCTCCATCTGCAGCGCGGCGAGTTCGCGCATGAGATCAGCTTCGGCTTCGGGCGAGAGGCGCCCCGGCATCCGGCTGTCGCGATCACCTTCATCCTGCGGCTGCTCTGCCTGCGGCGCGACCGGAGCGACGCTTGCGTCGTGCGACGCATCGGCAAGTTCGGCGGCCAGACGTGCGGCAAGGTCGTCATCCTCGGCCTCTGCCTCAAGCTCGGCCTCGGCTTCGACATCTTGCTCGGCTTCGGCAGCCACTTCAGGTGCCTGTTGCTCGGCGTCGTCCTCGACCTGCTCGTCAGTCGGGATCGACTGATCCTCTGCGCTGTCTGCCGTGGCCGCGTCGTCGGTCTGCGCCGGAAGCTCTTCCGAAGCCTCCGCTGCAACCTCCGCAGTCGCGGCTTCGATCGTTTCGCGGCGGCGCACCTTGATCACACGCGCGCGCATTCGCGGCGCGGCGGGTGCCTCGGCCTCAACGGTGGTATCAGCCGAGGTCTCCTCGGTCTGGTCCTCAGCCTGTTCGACCGTTTTCTCTTCGGTCGCACCGAGTTCTTCGGCTGCGGCCTTGAGCGCTGCGATGCGCTTGGCACGCTTGGCCGAACGGCGCGCGCGGCGGCTTGCCTGACGGCGCTGCATGTGATCGTCGGTCGGGCCAAACGCGACTTCGGCTTCGTCGGCAGCGTCCTCTTCCGAGGCAACGGTTTCGGCTGCTGCGATGTCTTCGGCTTCAGTCTCCTCCGTTTCGGCGACGGGCGCTTCCTCGGTGACGACGTCTTCGTCTTCGCGAGCAACTTCCGCTACTTCTTCGTTTTCTTCCGCAATCTGTTCGAGCGCGGCGTCTGCCGAGGCTTCTTCTGCCACCTCCGCCTCGGGCATCTCGGCCTCGGGCTGCGTGGGTTCGGAGGCTTCGGGTTCGATTTCCTCGGCGCTCAACGGGCCGGAAATGTCGAGGTCATAGCCGAAATCTTCGGCTTCGCTCGACGGTTCGGCCTCAAAGCGGTTCAGAAGCGCCTCGGGGACGGAAACGGGCTCGTCTTCCTCGGAGAAGCTGTCGGCCTGAACCACGCGGGCGCGGGCCACGGCTTCGCGGATACGCTGCAGCTTGGCGGCAACGGTTTCCGGCTGTGCGAAGCCTGCTTCGGGTTTGGCGTGCTGCGCCGCAACCTCGGCTTCGGGCTGCTCTGCGACCGGTTCGGGCGCAGCTGCCGGCTCGGGCGTCTCGGCGACCTCCGGCTGCGCGGGCGCTTCGGCGGCAGGCGCGGCTTCTTGCGGCGCGTCCGAGGTCACCAGCGGCTCTTCCTGAGCGGGTGCGGGCGCCTCGTCGGCTGCAGCCTCGCCACCCAGAAGCGTGTCTTGCTGGCGCAGAACAACGCCGTTTTCTTGAATTTTCGCTTCGACCCGGCGCTGAATTTCGCGCTCTGCGATACGGTGAAGCATCTCCGCATCGGGCTGGGGCGGCTCTGCACCGAAATACCGGTCGTCGGCAGCCAGATCGCGGAAATACTCCGCAATCGCCTTCATCGTGTTGAAAGGCTCATCAAATCCTTCCAAAGTGCACGAAAAGGTGCCGTAGGATACGGTCAGGATCTTGCTCGCACCAACCATGGACCACTCGCTTTCTATTGGACCTCAATGCGTCGACATTCCTGTCCAACTGGTTCTTTCGCGTGGACGAAAGAAGGCATTTGAAAGGTTTTTTACCGGTCTCGATTGTCTTTCTTTGCCACAATCGTCATCAATCAGCCCATGATTAGCAGTATTGTCCATTCGTCAGCCGGGGTTTCGCTTCTCGGCGCCGGCGCAGTTAACCATGCGGATGTTGACGAAGCGTTGACAATCGCCCCCTGTCTCGTGGCCGCCGACGGCGGTGGAGATCGGGCCTTGTCGATGGGTCTCGAACCCGAAGCGGTGATCGGCGATCTCGATTCCCTTTCGGATGCGGCGCGCGCCACACTTGGCCCGCGCGTGCATCAGGTGGCCGAGCAGGACAGCACCGATTTCGCGAAATGCCTGCAACGGATCAAGGCGCCGTTCATCCTGGCGCTCGGCTTCACCGGGATGCGGCTGGATCACACGCTGGCCGCGATGACCGACCTGATCCGCACGCCGCACCGGGTCGTGATGCTGGCAGAAGAAGAGGTGATCTTCCGCTGCCCGCCGTCCCTTTCGCTGGATGTGACGGAAGGCACGCGGGTCTCTTTGTTTCCGTTCGGCGAGGTAAAGGCGCGCTCGGAAGGGCTGCAATGGCCGCTGGACGGGATCGGCTTCACGCCCGCCGAGCGGGTCGGCACGTCGAACCGGGCGACGGGGCCCGTGCGGATCATGCTGGAGGGGCCAGCCCTGATGATGCTGCCGCGCGAAGAATTGGCCGCCGCCCTGACAGGTCTGGGGATCGGCTGAGGCGCTAGCCCGCCTCGACCCGCAATGTCCCATCCAGCCACGGCGCTTCTTCCAGCGCCGGTCCGACCACGCGTTCTTGCAGCAACGCCCGCAGGCGGGCAGCCACTTTCGCGGGCCAATCGGCCATCATCCCGTCGCGCGCCGCCAGCACGATGCGTCGGGTCAGCGGCGGCCCGTCGAGCGGCGACAGCGCCAGCCCCGCGCGCGGCGCATGACGCACCGCCGAGGGCGTCAGGATCGTCCAGCCCCGCCCCGCCGCGACCAGCGCGAGGATCGCGGGATAGCTGTCGAGTTCCAGTTGATGCGGCGGCGCCTTGCCCGTTTGCGCGAGATGCGCGGCGATCTGGCGCCCCATCAACGTGCGCTGGGAATAGTGGATCAGCGGCAGCGACGGATCTCTTTTCGCAGGTGCATCGGCGGGATGAATGGCGAGGAACGGTTCGGTCAGAAGCGGGTGCAGCTCAATCCCGTCGAGCGCCGCGCCCTGCGGCTCGGCGGCGACGGCGACATCCAAGCCCCGCGCTTCGAGCTTCGACAGCAGCCGGTGGCTCGGTCCGGTTTCCAGCTCGAAGCGGCAGGTGCTAAGCTCGTCGGCCATACCTGCCAGCAGAAGCGGCGTCACCTCGGCCTCGAAATCCTCGATCATGCCCAGCCGAAAACTCGTGAGCCCCGCCGGATCGGCCTGCCCCACCCCGGCACGACCGCGGGCCAATTCGTCCAGCATCGCCTCGGCATGAGGCAGGAAGGCCCTTCCGGCGGCCGTCAACGCGAAAGGCCGCGCCGAACGGTCCACAAGCTCCGCGCCCAAAGCGCCCTCCAGGCCAGCAAGCTGCTGGCTGACCGCCGAAGCCGAGACGCCCAGACGGCGCGCGGCGGCGGTGGTCGCGCCTTCCTCCGCCGTGGCCACGAAGACCTCGACCGCCCAGAGGCTGATGCGGGGATTGGGGGCGGGCATGGGAGGCTCCGTGATCGGGGAGGCGGTAAGGCTTGAGGCGCAGACTGCCCTGCCCCGCCCCGGCGCGCAAGCCATGCGGCATCCTGGGACATCGCGGACCATTGACGCCGACCGCGCCGCGGATAGCCTCGCTTCCATCCATCGCCCATCCCGGAGGAGTCGCGAGATGAAAGACCAGAGCTGGCAGGCCCGCGCGGACGCGCATAGCTTCTACGGTTTCACCGATCTGCCCACGATCCACGATCGCGGCGCGGTCGTCGTGACCCATGGCGAGGGGCCGTACATTTTCGACACCGAGGGGCGGAAATATCTCGACGCGAATTCCGGGCTCTGGAACATGGTCGCGGGGTTCGACCATCCCGGGCTGATTGAGGCCGCACAGGCGCAATATGCGCGTTTCCCCGGCTATCACGCCTTCTTCGGTCGGATGTCGGATCAGACGGTGATGCTGTCCGAGAAGCTGATCGAGGTCTCGCCTTTCGAGGACGGCAAGGTGTTCTACACCAACTCCGGCTCCGAGGCGAACGACACGATGGTCAAGATGCTCTGGTTCCTGCATGGGGCCGAGGGCAAGCCGCAGAAGCGCAAGATCCTGACCCGCAAGAACGCCTATCATGGGGTGACGGCGGTTTCGGCCTCGATGACCGGCAAGCCCTATAATTCGGTATTTGGCCTGCCGCTGCCGGGGTTCCTGCACCTCACCTGTCCGCATTACTGGCTCGAAGGGCAGCCCGGCGAGACGGAAGAGCAGTTCACCCAGCGCCTCGCGAATGAGCTGGAAGCGACGATCATCAAGGAAGGCGCGGACACGATAGCGGGCTTCTTCTCCGAGCCGGTGATGGGTGCAGGCGGGGTGATCACGCCACCCAAGGGCTATTTCCAGGCGGTCGCGAAGATCCTCAAGAAATATGACATCCCGCTGATCTCCGACGAGGTGATCTGCGGCTTCGGGCGCACCGGAAACACCTGGGGCTGCGAAACCTATGACTTCCAGCCCGATGCGATCATCTCGTCGAAGAACCTCACCGCCGGGTTCTTCCCGATGGGCGCGGTGATCCTCGGCCCGGAATTGTCGGACCGCCTGCAAGCGGCCTCCGAGGCGATCGAGGAATTCCCCCATGGCTTCACCGCCTCGGGCCACCCGGTCGGCTGCGCGATTGCGCTGAAGGCGATCGACGTGGTGATGAACGAGGGGCTGGCCGAGAATGTCCGCCGCCTGAGCCCGCGGCTCGAAACAGGCCTCACTCAGATCGCGCAGAACCCCAATATCGGCGAGCTGCGCGGCGTGGGCTACATGTGGGCGTTGGAAGCGGTGAAGGATCGCGAGAGTAAGACCCCGTTCGACGGGTCGCTCTCGGTCTCGGAACGCATCGCCAATGCCTGCACCGATCAGGGGCTGATCTGCCGCCCGCTCGGGCAATCGGTGGTGCTCTGCCCGCCCTTCATCCTGACCGAGCCGCAGATGGACGAGATGTTCGAGAAGCTGGAAACGGCGTTGAAAAAGGTGTTTGCGGAGGTCGGGTGACCCGCCAAACCGCGAGATCGCCTTGGTTCTGTCTTAGGCACCCCGACGCATAATTCAGTCCAACTGACGAAAATTATGCTATTTTCACCTCGCCCCCTGTGGGCGAGGGAAATTGCGTTGGTCGGAGGAACGCGCATGAGCCGACTTCTCAGAGTAACTATCTGCGCCGCCCTGATCTCCCTCGGTGCGCTCTCGCCAACCTATGCCGCCGATAGCATCGGCAATGTCGGAAAATGGAGCGTCTTCGAAGAGAGAAACGGCACCATCAAGACCTGCTGGACAGCGACCGCGAATGATCGGCGGATTTTACTGAATGGCTCGCTTCTCTATGTCGCGGTGACGAAGCACTCGGGCAGGCAACCGGAGCTGTCCGTCTATGCCGACCGACGGCTTCCGCGCTCCGGCGGACTGACCATCACGATCGGGCAGAGCAAATTCCGTCTGCGTTCGACAGGGCAATATGCCTGGCTGGATCAACGCACCGACTAGCTTGCGATCAACGCGCTAAAACAAGTTGAGGCGGCAGGCGGGAACGCAAATTTCAACGTCTCCATTCCGAACGTGGGTGTCTTCGACTTCTCCGCAAAAGGCTTCGCCGCCGCGTTGGACATGACATTGAAGCGATGCAGATGACGGCTGTGGATGCGTTTCGATTGGATCGTTCGAACGCGTCTCACATAGACCGGACGGCCGAACTGAAACGGGCCGCATCTTGCGATGCGGCCCGGTGTCAATTTCATGCAGCGCCTGCATTGCGCCGACGCGGGCGACGCCGCTTCGGCGAGGCGTTGCCACCGGCATCGACCTTGGGCTTGGCGTCAGCGCGGGGTTTCGAGCGCGCCTGGGCCTGAGCTTGACCTTGCGGCTGACCCTGCCCCTGCGGTTTGCCCTGAGACTTGCCGCCGCGACCCTTGTTGCCGCCAGAGCGCGGACCGCCGCGACCGCGGCCTCGAGCTGCACGCGCCGAGGGGCGCACGGCCGCAGACGGGCGTTCGCCGCTTGCGGTCGGGATCTCGATCTTCATCAGCTTTTCGATCTGCAGGAAGTTATCCGCCTCATCCGGCGAGCAGAAAGCAATCGCTTCGCCCTCACGACCGGCACGCGCGGTCCGGCCAATGCGGTGGACATAAGCGTCCGGCACGTCCGGCAGGTCGAAGTTCACGACATAGGACACACCCGGAATGTCGATGCCACGCGCAGCCACATCGGTCGCGACCAGCACGTTGACCTTGCCATCGCGGAAGCCCTTGATCGCGCGGTCACGCTGGCCTTGGCTCTTGTTGCCGTGGATCGATTCCGCGTTGTAGCCATCGGCGCGCAGGCTCTTCATCAGCTTTTCCGCGCCGTGCTTGGTGCGGGCGAAGACGAGCGTCAGCGCGCCCATATCGGCCGAGAGAATATCGCGCAGCTTGCGGGCCTTCTCGGCCTTGCTGTCGAGGAAGTGCACCGACTGGGTGATCTTGTCGGCCGCTTTACCGGGAGGCGAAACCTGCACGCGCTTGGGATCGGTGAGGTAGGCCTGCGAGATTTCCTCCATCTGCTTCGGCATCGTGGCCGAGAACAGCAGCGTCTGGCGCGGCGTGCCAAGGCGCGACGCGATCTTGCGCAGCGCATGAATGAAGCCGAGGTCGAGCATCTGGTCGGCCTCGTCGAGCACCAGATGGCGGGTGTAGCGCAGGTCGACCGCGCCACGATCCATCAGGTCGATCAGACGGCCGGGGGTGGCGACGAGAATGTCGTTGCCGCGATGCATCATGGTGATCTGACGGTTGATCGACTGGCCGCCGACAACGGTCGCGACGTTCATCTTGGTGCCCTGAACGAGCCCCGCGAGGTTATCGGCGATCTGGTTCACCAGCTCGCGGGTCGGCGCGAGGATCAGTGCCTTGCAGGTCTTGGGCGAAGGTTTGCCCGGCTGCGCCATCAGCTTGTCGATGAGCGGCAGGCCGAAGGCCAGCGTCTTGCCGGTGCCGGTCTGGGCGAGGCCCAGCACGTCATGGCCCGCAAGAACCAGCGGGATCGCCTTTTCCTGAATCGGGGTCGGCTGGGTGAACTTTGCGCGTGCGAGCGACTTGAGAATGGCCGGGGAGAGCCCCAGCGAAGAGAAATCGGACAATGCCTATCCTTTATGGCCGAGGCTCCCGACACGGGGATGCGCACGGCGATCAGCCCGGACGGGATTGTCCGGAGCGCAGGTTGACGCAGACCTCGGGACAGGCGGGCTTGTCCCGCGTGGTCCGGTCTTGCGTGTCAGAACCCTGCGTGAATGGGAACTCGGGAGGTATCGCCGATGCGCCTCTCTCGGGCGCGGCTTGCTCACGCGGCAGCGCGGCGATTGGGGGTAAATGCGCGTGATGGCGCGAAAAGTCAAGGGGGAGCGTGTTTTGAGGGCTTCCCTTGGAGTGATGCCCCGCCCGGGCGACCAGCCCGGGCCGCGCCCATTCGTCGGACTTACGCCGCGCCACTGGCGCGACGGTCCCTCCTCATTCCCCCTGGGAGGGCGCATCTGCGCAACCTGCGCGCGCTCGGTCTTCGGGAAAAGTGGCACGATAAAGCGCAAACCACTTGGCGAGCATGCACCCACCCGAGGTCGGGCGCAGCCCTCAGCACGAATGAGGCACCCTCAGCAGTTCGGCACGTTCACCGCCAGCCCGCCGAGGCTCGTCTCCTTGTAATGCTCGTGCATGTCGCGACCGGTCTGGCGCATCGTCTCGATCGCCGCATCGAGCGGCACGAAATGCGTGCCGTCCCCGCGCAGCGCCAGCGAGGCCGCCGACACCGCCTTGATCGCGCCCAGACCGTTGCGCTCGATACAGGGCACCTGCACCAGCCCCTTCACCGGATCGCAGGTCATCCCGAGGTGATGTTCCAGCGCGATCTCGGCCGCGTTCTCGATTTGCTCAGGCGTGCCGCCCAGCACAGCGGCCAGCCCTGCCGCCGCCATCGCCGCCGCCGATCCGACCTCGGCCTGACAGCCGCATTCCGCCCCCGAGATCGAGGCGTTGGTCTTGATCAGACCGCCAACCGCCGCCGCCGTCAGCAGGAAATCGGGGATCTTCGCGGAAGAGGCCGAGGGCACATGATCCAGCCAGTAACGGATCACCGAAGGCAGCACGCCCGCCGCCCCGTTCGTGGGCGCGGTCACCACCTGCCCACCGGCCGCGTTTTCCTCGTTCACCGCCATCGCATAGGCCGAGATCCAGTCATTGATCTGATGCGGCGGCGCGAGGTTCTGGCCCCAATCCGCCTTCAGGCTCTCATGGATCGCCTTGGCGCGACGCTTCACCCGCAGACCACCGGGCAACTCGCCCTCGCTGGTCAGCCCGCGCTCCATGCAATCGCGCATCGTGATCCAGATTTTCTCGAGACCTTCGTCGATCTCCTTCGGACCGCGGAAGCGCGCCTCGTTGCGCCGCTTCATCTGCGCGATGCTCTGCCCCGAGGCATGGGCCATCGCCAGCATTTCCTCGGCGGTCTTGAAGGGGAACGGCACCGGGCTCGGCGCGTCGCGGGCGGCATCGTCGACGGCGGCCAGTTCCGCCTCGGTGCGCACGAAGCCGCCGCCGATCGAGTAATAGACCTCGTGCATCAACACGTCGCCCTGCGCGTCGCGCGCCTCGATCACCATGCCGTTCGCATGGCCGGGCAGAGACGTCTGGTAGTCGAAGATCAGATCGGCCTCGGGGTCGAAAGCCAAAGGCGGCAGGCCCTCAGGTTTCAACAGGTGGTCGCGCGCGTTGGCGGCCAGCAATTTCTCGGCCAGATCATTGTCGTAGCTCTCGGGCACCACGCCCGCGAGCCCGAGGATCGCCGCCCGATCCGTCGCATGGCCCTTGCCGGTGAAGGCAAGCGAGCCGTGCAGGCGCACCCGCACCCCATACGCGGTGAAGGGGGAGGCCCGGAGCGCGTCGAGAAACCGCGCGCCCGCTACCATCGGCCCCATCGTATGCGACGAGGACGGCCCGACGCCGATCTTGAAGATATCGAAGACGCTCAGAAACATGCGACCTCCCTGCCCTGATTTTGGCCCAGACTGCCGTGTTCGCCCCCGGATCAACAGCCCCAAAACGACCCCGCCACGCGCAAAAGCAACATCGTTGACGCGATATTCAGGATTATCGCGCAGCCTGAGCGGCGAAAGGCTGTGGTGGGCACGATGCCGATTTTCGGTGCATGGCAATTTTCGGACCTGATCGTCTCAGGCCCGGACCCGTTCGGGTCGAACGCGTTGGCGAATGCCGATGCGGTGGGTGCGACCAGCTTCACGATCGATGCCGCTGCTGCGGTGCAGATGATCGATCTGACCGATGACGACACAAATCTCGAGGATGCCGACGGCTCGCAGGAACTCACCGCCCCGATGACATTCGACGGCATCGCCTGGGGCGCGGGCGCGGCGGGCGATGTCGAGATCGAATACAGCTATGTCATCCGTCCGGCGGGCTCCTCCGATCCGGCCGACAATATCACGATCTTCGTGCTCGAATTCGAGGGCGACGTGCATGGCATCGCGTCATCTCACCGCCTTTTCGCGGGGCAAACCTATGAAATCGTCGCAATCGAAAGCAACGATCCGGTCATTCCTTATAGCGATCTCGCGGTCTGTTTCGCGCGCGGCACCCGGATCGCGACGAAACTCGGCCCAGTCGCAGTTGAAGACCTGCGCCCCGGCATGAAGGTGCAGACCGCCGATAATGGCTATCGCGAATTGATCTGGACGGGACGCTGGCGGATGACGGGCCGCGACGGGAACGCGCCGATCCGCGTCGCGAAAGGCGCGCTTGGCAATGACCGCGCCTTCGAGGTTTCCGCGCAGCACCGGCTGCTGGTTCGCAGCCGCGCGGGAATCCTTGGCGGGCGGGAGCATCTGATCCCGGCCAAGGGGTTGCTCGATCTGCCGGGGATCGCCCGCGCGCCGCGTCCACGGATCGAATGGCTGCATCTGCTGTTCGAGGCGCATGAGATCGTTTTTGCGGACGGGGCGGCGGTAGAAAGCCTTCTGCCCGGCCCGATGGCGCTGCGCGGGGTCGACCCGCAAGCCGCCGCGCGGCTGCGTGCGCTGATGGCGGAGAACCCGCTTCTCACCCAGCCCGCGCGCCCGATCCTGCCGCCGGGGCAGGCGCGACGCCACGCCAAGCAGGCAGGCGGGATGCGACAATTCCTCCTGCGCTGAAGACAGGCCGACAAAGCCCTCGCCTGAGCGGTTGTGATTGCCTATAAGCGTCGGCAACTCAGACTGCCCATGAATGGAGTGCCAAATGGCTGCCGACCTCTCCCCGATCGACAAGGCGAAATTCGCCGCCGCCCGCCGTGCCGTTGACCTCGTTGAAGACGGGATGCGTGTGGGCCTCGGCACCGGCTCGACCGCTGCATGGATGGTGCGCTGCCTTGGCGAGCGTATCCGCGACGAAGGTCTGCAGCTGATCGGGGTGCCCACCTCGACGCGCACCGCCGATCTCGCCCGTCAGGTCGGTATCAAGGTCGTGGCGCTCGACGAAGCGAAATGGCTCGATATCACGATCGACGGGGCGGACGAATTCGACCCCGACCTGAACCTCGTGAAGGGCGGCGGTGGGGCGCTGCTGCAAGAAAAGATCGTGGCCACCGCCTCCGATCAGATGGTCGTCATCACCGATGCCTCCAAGGAAGTGAACCATCTGGGCGCCTTCCCCCTTCCCGTCGAGGTCGTCCCGTTCGGCTGGCAGGTTACCCGCGCGCTGATCGAGGAACTGCTCGACTCGATGGACGTGATGGGCCGCCAGACTTCGCTGCGCCTGAACGGCCAGCAGCCCTTCGTGACCGATGAGGGCAATTACATCGTCGATCTGCATCTCAACCGCATCGGCAACCCGCGTCAGCTGGCGCTGGTGCTGAACCAGATTCCCGGCGTGGTCGAGAACGGCCTGTTCATCGACATCTGCGACAAGGTCATCATCGGCGGCACCGACGGCAAGGTCGAGATCCGCGACATCAATGAGGGCACGGTGGCCAACGAGACCATCGAGTTCGCCGAGGACGAGAATATCTTCCGCGATATGGACTGATCTTGGCGCAGGACGCGCGCCCCGGGGATGCAACGCTGTGACGCATCCCCGCCTTGCGCGCGTCTTTCCGTCCCCGCCTTGCTCCTGAGCGCATGGACCGCTAAGCCAAGACGCAAGGAATATCAGGAAGGAAGGCGCCCCATGAGCTTCGACTACGACCTTTTCGTCATCGGCGGCGGTTCTGGCGGGGTGCGGGCGGCCCGGATTTCGGCCGGGCATGGCGCGCGCGTCGCATTGGCCGAGGAATACCGGATGGGCGGCACCTGCGTGATCCGCGGCTGCGTCCCGAAGAAACTGATGGTCTTCGCCTCCACCGCGCCGGCGGCCATCGAAGAAGCCCGCGCCTATGGCTGGAGCGCGGATGCGGGTCAGTTCGACTGGCCCGGCTTCCGTGGCAAGCTCGATGCGGAGCTTGACCGGCTCGAAGCGATCTATCGCAAGGGGCAGGAAAACGCGGGCGTGAAGGTCTTCGACCAGCGCGCCACCGTGTCTGGCCCGCATGAGGTCACGCTGGCCGATGGCACGAAGATCACCACCAAGCATATCCTCGTCGCGGTCGGCGGACGGCCCTTCGTGCCCGAATTCCCGGGCTGCGAACTGGTGATGACCTCGAACGACATCTTCAAGCTCGACACCCTGCCCAAGCGCATCCTGATCGTCGGCGGCGGCTACATCGCCTGCGAATTCGCCTGCATCCTCAACGGATTGGGCGTGGAGGTCACGCAATACAACCGCTCCCCTCTGCTACGCGGCTTCGATGGCGAGGCGCGCGATCTGATCGTGGACCAGATGCAGGCGAGCGGCATCGACATTCACACTCATGTCGTGATCACCGAGATCGAGAAGACCGAGAACTGCCTGAAAGTCACCTGCGGCGACGGGCGCGAGGACGAGTTCGACGCGGTGCTCTACGCGACGGGCCGCACGCCGAACACCGAAGGGCTCGGCCTCGAGACCGCGAGCGTGGAGCTGGGCGAGCGCGGCGAGGTCATGGTCGACGAATGGTCGCAGACCAACGTGCCCTCGATCTTCGCGGTGGGCGATGTCACCGACCGCATCAACCTGACCCCGGTCGCGATCCGCGAGGGCCACGCTTTCGCCGACACCGTCTTCGGCGCCAATGCCCGCGCCTCGGATCACGAGCTGGTGGCCTCGGCCGTCTTCACCCAGCCCGAATTCGGCACCGTCGGCATCACCGAGGAAGAAGCCGAAGAACGCGGCAATGCCGAGGTCTACGTCTCGAGCTTCCGGCCGATGCGCTCGAGCTTTGCGGGCTCCGACGCGCGCGTGCTGATGAAATTGATCGTTTGCCGCGAGACGCGCTGCGTGCTGGGATGCCATATTGTGGCCCCCGAAGCGGGCGAATTGATCCAAATGGTCGGCATCGCCGTCAAAATGGGGGCAACCAAGGAACAGTTCGACGCGACTTGCGCGGTCCACCCGACCATGGGCGAAGAGCTCGTGACCATGCGGAACCCTGTAAGACATTATTGAAATCACGGAAAAGATACCCAACTGTCCGACAAGATAACGGAAAGGTGAGGAGCATATGAGCAACGGAGGCCCCTGGGGCGGCGGAGGCGGTGGCGGCGATGACCGCGACGACGACCGCGAAGACAAGCGTCCCGGTCAGCGACGTCCCGGTGAGGGCGCGCAAATCCCGGAAATCGAGGAATTCATGCGCAAGGGCTCCGAGCAGCTCCGCGTGCTGATGGGCGGCAAAGGGGGCGGCAATCGTCCCAACCGTCCCAATGGCGGCGGAGGCGGCAAGAGCCCGTTCCCGATCAAGTCCGCCGTGGTCATCGGCCTTGTGGCCGTGGTTGCGATCTGGCTCGGCTCCTCGCTCTACAAGGTGAACCCGGAAGAGCGGTCGGTGGAACTGATGTTCGGTCGCTATTATGAGACCAAAGGCCCCGGTCTGAACCTCGCGCCGTGGCCCTTCATCACCTATTCCAAGGTTCCGGTGACGCGCGAACAGACCGTCGATATCGGTTCGGGCCGCGCAGGCACGAACGATACCGGCCTGATGCTGACGGGTGACCAGAACATCGTCGATCTCGAATTCCAGGTGGTCTGGAACATCAGCGATCCGGCGAAATACCTGTTCAACCTCGGCGATCCGCAGGACACGATCCGCGCAGTGTCGGAATCCGCGATGCGCGACATCATCGCACGTTCGAACCTCGCGCCGATCCTGTCGACCGCACGCGGCGAGATCGCCGCCGATCTGCGCACCGCAGTGCAGAAGACGCTCGACAGCTATGATGCGGGCATCAACATCGTTCGTGTGAACTTCAACCGCGCCGACCCGCCGCGCGAGGTGATCGACAGCTTCCGCGAGGTGCAAGCCGCCCAGCAGGAGCGGGACCGTCTCGAGAAGGAAGCCGACGCCTATGCCAACAAGGTGACGGCAGGGGCTCGCGGTGAGGCCGCTCAGGTCAAGGAAGAGGCCGAAGGCTACCGCGCGCAGATCGTGAACGCAGCCGAAGGTGACGCCGCGCGCTTCAACTCGATCCTCACGGAATACGAGAAAGCGCCCGAAGTGACCAAGCGCCGGATGTTCTACGAAACCATGGGCAAGCTGCTGCAGAACGTCGACAAGGTCGTCGTGGACACCAAGGACGGCGCTGGCGGCGTCGTGCCGTATCTGCCGCTGGATCAGCTGCGCAAGAACTCCAGCTCGGCGTCCAACACCACCAACTCGGCCGCTAACACGGGAGGAAGCAACTGATGCGCGGACCTATCGCAATTGCCGTTCTCGTTGTTCTCATCTTCCTCGGACTGAATTCGGTCTTCGTGGTGGACGAGCGTGAAAAGGCCCTCGTGCTGCGCTTCGGTGAGGTGCAGCAGGTGAAGACCGAGCCCGGTCTCGGGTTCAAGATTCCGGTCGTGGACACCATCGTGAAATATGATGACCGCATCCTGAGCCTGACCACGCAGCCGCTCGAAGTCACGCCCGAGGACGATCGTCGTCTCGTGGTCGACGCCTTCGCCCGCTGGCGCATCGTCGACGCGGTGAAATTCCGCGAAGCCGTTGGCGCGGGCGGTGAGACGACCGCAAAGAGCCGGATCGACGGCATCCTGAACAACGCGATCCGCGAAGTTCTGGGCTCGGTCCCCTCGACGGCTGTGCTGTCGGATGACCGGACGCCGCTGATGAACCGCATCCGTGATCTGGCACGGCGCGAGGCGCTGTCGCTGGGCGTGGACGTGATCGACGTGCGTCTGACGCGCACCGATCTGCCCGAGCAGAACCTCGCCTCCACCTATGGCCGGATGCGGGCAGAGCGTGAACGCGAGGCCGCCGACGAGCGCGCCCGCGGCGCAGAAGCAGCACAGCGTATCCGTGCAACCGCCGACCGTACCGCGGTCGAGGTCACGTCCGAGGCCAAGAAACAGGCCGAGATCGTGCGCGGTGAAGCCGATGCGCAGGCCAACAAGGTCTATGCGGATGCTTACGGCAAGGATCGCCAGTTCTTCGCCTTCGTGCGCGCGCTGCAATTCTACGCGCAATCGATGAAGACGCAGACCTCGTCGCTGGTGACGCAGCCCGACAGCCTCTACTTCGATTACGGGCGCTTCCTGCGCTCGATCGGGGAGAACCCGGGGCCGGAAACCGGTGCAGGCCGGGGCAGTGCATCGGCGAGCCAGGTCGGCCAGTGATGGCGATGCTCTTGACCGGTCTGGGACTGGTCCTTGTGATCGAGGGGCTGGCGCTTGCGCTGGCCCCTTCGCGTATCGAGGAGGCGCTGGATATGCTGCGTGCCATGTCGGCGGGCCAACGTCGCGCCCTTGGCCTTGCGGCTCTGGCGACGGGCGTGGCGATCCTCTGGGCGCTGCGGCAGTTCGGATAATCGCCCCCGCGCCCGCGCCTCAAACGCAAGAGAGCGCGCCTTCAGCCCCCTGCGACGCAATTTCCTGTCGTGAATTTTGGCGAATAACTTCCCTTCGCCCCTCCCTGCTCCTACATTTCAAATCAAAGAGAGCATCGCGCCGGTCTCCCGCACCGGCGAAGCAAGGGAGAGCCATATGACAATCCTCACCGGACCCGGATCCATGCTGCGCGCCGGATTGAGCGCCGCCACGCTTGCCGTGGCGCTCGCCTGCGCCCCTCTGGCCGGGCCCGCCTATGCCCGCGCCGCCCCGGAAAGCTTTGCCGAACTCGTCGATCAGGTATCCAATTCGGTGGTGAATATCACCACCTCGACCACGGTGGCCGCGCCGACCGGCGACATGCCGAACTTCCCGCCCGGCTCGCCCTTCGAGGATTTGTTCCGCGATTTCGGCCTGCCGAACCCGAACGCCCCCAATGGCCCGAACGGGCGGGGCGCGCCACGTCGCTCGAACGCGCTCGGCTCCGGCTTCGTGATCTCGGAAGACGGCTATATCGTCACCAATAACCACGTCATCGAAGACGCCGACGAGATCGAGATCGAGTTCTTCTCGGGCAAGCGTCTCGACGCGAAACTGGTGGGCACCGATCCGAAGACCGACATCGCGCTCTTGAAGGTCGAGAGCGATTCCCCCCTGCCCTTCGTCGCCTTCGGCGACAGCGACGCCGTGCGCGTCGGCGACTGGGTGATGGCGATGGGCAACCCGCTGGGTCAGGGCTTCTCCGCCTCGGCCGGGATCATCTCGGCGCGCAACCGCGAGCTGTCCGGCAGCTATGACGACTACCTTCAGACCGACGCCGCGATCAACCGCGGCAACTCGGGCGGTCCGCTCTTCGACATGGAAGGCGAGGTCGTCGGCGTGAACACCGCGATCCTGTCGCCCAATGGCGGCTCCATCGGGATCGGCTTTTCTATGGCGTCGAACGTGGTCGCGAAAGTAGTCGAACAGCTCAAGGAATATGGCGAGACGCGGCGCGGCTGGCTGGGTGTGAAAATCCAGGACGTCACCGCCGACATGGCAGAGGCGATGGGGCTTGAGGCCCCCGAAGGCGCACTTGTCTCTGAGGTGCCCGATGGCCCCGCCAAGGAAGCCGGGATCGAGGCGGGCGACGTGATCACCTCCTTCGATGGCGGCGAGGTCAAGAGCACCCGCGATCTGGTGCGTCGCGTGGCCGATGCGCCGGTGGGCGAGAAGGTCCGCGTGACCGTGATGCGCGATGGCGAGGCCAAGACGCTTCTGGTGACGCTGGGCCGCCGCGAAGCCGCTGAGGGCGAACAGCCCCCGAAAGCCGTGCAGGCCCCGCAGGAGGTCGAGAAGGACATGCTCGGCCTGACCGTGACGCCGCTGACGGATGACCTGCGCACCGAGATGGGCCTGACGAAAGAGGCCAACGGCCTCGTCATCAAGCAGATCGACGAGACCTCCTCGGCCTATGAGAAAGGGCTGCGCGTCGGCGATCTGATCACCGAGGTCGGGCAGAAGCCGGTCTCCGCGGTAGATGATTTTGAAGAGCGCGTGCAGGCGGCGAAGGATG
Source organism: Thioclava sp. F28-4 (assembly GCF_002020045.1). Taxonomy (NCBI): domain Bacteria; kingdom Pseudomonadati; phylum Pseudomonadota; class Alphaproteobacteria; order Rhodobacterales; family Paracoccaceae; genus Thioclava; species Thioclava sp. F28-4. Next base: position 641,807 of record NZ_MPZQ01000001.1, read on the forward strand.
CGGGACGCAAGTCGATCCTGCTGTTGATCCGCCGCGCTGGCGAGCCGCGTTTCGTGGCCCTCCCCGTGGAGTGATCCGCACGTTTCAAAACGATAGAGAAGGCGCCCCGCGGGGCGCTTTTTGCAGTAAATGGTGCGCGTGAGGACGTTGAAGGCTCGAAGCGCAATGGCCGCTTCGAGCCCATGCTGTCATCTTCTGCGGCGCGGCAAGTCATGTTAACCTAAACTATGAACTCAGAACGTATCGACCGAGCAGAGCGAAAAATCGCGTCTTCCGCCGAAGCCATCTATCATGCTTTCCTTGAGCCATCTTTGCTTGAGAAGTGGCTGCCGCCAGAAGGGATGACTGGCAAAGTCCATGAGATAAATGCTTCGGAAGGCGGCGGCTACGTCATGAGCCTCTATCACGGTGAGGCAACGCCGACAGTACCCGGCAAGACAACCGAACACGAAGACAGGTTTCAGGTTGTGTTCGACGAGCTTACGCCCGGAAGGCAAATCGTGCAGCGGGTTGTGTTCGACGCGACCGATCCAAGTTTCGCGGGCGCGATGAAACAGACCTGGACACTTGAGAGTTCTGGGCAAGACATCAAAGTGTCAGTCGCGTGCGAGAACGTGCCAAAAGGCATCTGTCCCGAGGATCACGCAGTCGGTCTAAGCTCGTCGCTTCAGAACCTCGCAAGGGCAGTCGAGGCTACGGACTGACAAGCCTTTGGGTATTGCAGTCAAGGTCGGCTTTGGCCGCTTAGCCGACATCCGCCGCAGACAGCTCTCGAAGTTCCCGTCGGGAGCTGCTGATCGACATGGCTTTGCGCCTACTAATGCATCCGGCCCCAAGCTACACCATTTACTGCATGGGGCTGACCCGCGGGGCGCCTTTTTCATTGTGCCGTTTCGCGCGCCAGCACCCGGCGCGAGGCGACCGTCAGGCTCCCGGCGGCGATCACGCACCAGACCGCCATGCCCAGCATCTGGGTCGGCAGCTCCACCCCCATATCGATCAGCACGCCCGTGATCCCCGGCCCCACGGCCGTCGAGAGCACCATCGAGGCCACGATGATCGCGCGGATTCCGCCGAGGTTCTTCACTCCGTAGACCTCGGGCCAGAGCGCGCCCATCAGCGTGCCGGAAAACCCGTTCGACATGCCAAGCAGCGCCATGAAGGCATAAACGCCCCAGACCGGCGTGACCAAGGCCACCGTCAGCGAGGCCAAGGTCAGCGGGGCCAGCACGAAGGGCAGCAGGCGCAGCGCCCCGAACCGGTCGATCAACCCGCCGCAGACGAAGCCGAAGCCCACCGTCGCGATCGACATCACCGGGAAGGCGGCTGCGAAGGCAAGCGGGGAGTAGCCTCGCAGCTCGGTCAGGTAGCCTTGGTGGAAAAAGATCACCGTGCCGATGAAGGGCGGCGCGAGCAGCCCCGCCAGCAGCATGTAGAGGACCGGATCGCGGATCACCTCCGACCGGGTCCAGTCGCGCGCGGTGCCAGAGGCGCTCGATTGCACCTCGGTCGCATTGGGCACCCGCTCGACCTGCATCAGCCTCATCAGGAGCGGCCAGGCGATCAAGACCAGCACCCCGGCCGAGAGCCACCACGCGAGATGCCAGTTGCCGCTCACCTGCGCGATCAGCACCACCAGAACCGGCAGCACCGCAGAGCCGAAGGGCTGGCCCGGGACGATCAGCGACATCGCCTTGCCACGGCTCGCGACGAACCAGCGGCCAATCTCGGTGAAGGCGATCTCGGTCATCATGCCCTGCCCGAAGAGCCGCAGCATGTAGATCGCCACCGTCAGGAAGATCAGGTTCGGCGCGAGCGTGATTCCGACACAGGCCAGCGCGAGCAGCGGAATGGTGAAGCGCACAACCTTCCAGCCGGGCATCAGGTCGAGCGTGCGCCCCAGAAACGGCAGCGTCGAGGCCGAGGCCAGCGTCGCCACCATGTAGAGCGCCCCGAAGGTGCCGCCCGACAGGCCGAAAGTGGCACGGATGTCATTGCCCGACAGGCCGATGAAGAAGGTCTGCCCGAAGGATGAGAACAGCGTCAGCAGAAACCCCGCGCCGAGCCAGCGGGCATTGTCGCGCATGAAGCGCAGGTTGCTGCCGAAAAGCTTTTGCATGATGCCCCCTGATCCCTTGGCCCCCGGTTAGAGACCGTTCCTCCCAAAGGCACAACCCCGCCGCCTGCGCAAAGGGGTGTGCGGCGATGCGATGGCGGGCGCGGACGACCTCAGTTCGACCAGATATAGAGGCCCAGTTCCTGCGCGGCGCGGACTGAGAGCGTCGGGCTGTCGAGGCCGCGCGGCGCCTGATAGGCCGCGATCGCGCGCCCCGTCGCCGGGTCCAGCTTGCCGTCGGCGGGGCCGGAATAAAGCCCGCGCAGCGCCAGCGCGCGCTGGGTCATCGCAACGAAAGCGGGCGTCAGATCCTCCGAACAGACGGATTCGAAATAGCGCGGCTTGCCGCTGTCGACGAGCTTCTGGCCGCTCAATTCGCGATAGATCGCGGGCTGCGTGACCTTGCCGGTCTTCGGATCGCGCTGTTCGGGGAGGACCTGCACCTGCCCGGTCACGGTCTCGACCTTGGCCGGGCCTTTGAGTTGGGTGAAACATCCCTGCGCGTCGTCGGCGGGCGGGCGGCTTTGCAGCACATGGGCGAGCGTCTTGGCGGGCGGATCTTTTGGCGCGGCGTCCGAACCCTGCGCTGAGGGCTGACAGCCCGCCAGCCCCATCGTCACACCCAGCGCCACCAGCACCGCCCGCGCCGTGCCGAAGTTTTCAGCGATCTGCCGCATTCTCGTCTCCGCCTGCCTTGGCCGGCACACTAGCCGATATCTACGCTGCGGCAATCCCTTGCCCGTGACAGCCCACCTCTGGCCAAATCGCCGAAAGCAGCTTAGATCACTTGCGACCGGCCCCGCCGGCAAGCGCGTTTTGATTACGAACAAGAGGCCCCGAGCTATGGCGAAAATCACCTATGTCGAATTCAACGGCACCCGTCACGAGATCGACGTGAAGCCCGGCATGACCGTGATGGAAGGTGCGCGCGACAATGGCGTGCCCGGCATCGACGCCGATTGCGGCGGCGCCTGCGCCTGTTCGACCTGCCATGTCTATGTCGACAAGGACTGGATCGAGAAACTGCCTCCGCGCGATCCGATGGAAGAGGACATGCTCGACTTCGCGTACGAGCCCGATCCCGTCACCTCGCGCCTGACCTGCCAGATCAAGGTCACGGACGAGCTCGACGGCTTGATCGTCAACCTTCCCGAAAAGCAGATCTGATGCGCCGCGCGGTGGCCCTCGCCTTCGCGCTGGTCACCGCTGCCGCCCTGCCCGCGCGGGCCGAGATCACGCTCGCCGCGCGGTTCACCGAGCCGACGGACCGCTATGGTCACGGCGCGCTCGGCCCCGATCATGAATTCGCAAATCTTCAGATCGACGTGTCCCGCAAGGCGGGCAACCCCAAGGGGCTGTTCTCAGGCCACAGCACGCTGACCTATGACCTGCGCCTCGATCCCGACATGGTCTATGAGGACACGGCGCCGCGCCTGAGCGATCTCGACGGTGACGGCATCGACGAGGTGATCGTGGTGCAATCGCATCTGAAGTTCGGCTCGCGGCTTCTGGTGCTCACGGTGCAATCGGGCAAGCCGGAATTCCTCGCCGCGACCGATTTCGTGGGAGAGCCGAACCACTGGCTCGCGCCCATCGGCGTCGCGGATTTCGATGGCAACGGGCATCGCGACATCGCGCTGATCGACGCGCCGCATCGGTTGGGCGTGCTGCGCCTCTTCGAGTATCGCAACGGCGCTTTGCACCCGACCTTCGCGGGAGGCAAGTTCACCAATCACCGTTTCGGCTCTGACACGATCCTGGGCGGGGTGCGCGATTGCGGCTCTGGTCCCGAGATGATCGTCGCCAGTTTCGACTGGTCGGAACTGCTTGCCCTCTCGGTCACGTCCGCAAACGCCGTGAACTGGACGCGCCTTGGCCGCGACACCTCGCCTGCGGGCTTCGCGAAAGCGCTGAACTGCAACAGCTAAACCCTGCCGCACCGGCCTCGGGAACCGCCCTACCCTCGCCCTTGTTACTCCTGCATCACGACACCGGCACGCGGTCGTTCCTCCCCGTCGCGCGCCCCGATGCAGGATCCCAGCCATGGCCGAAGCCCAAGCCTCCGAAGAAAAGCCGATTGCCGTCTATGGGGCGCTCGCGGCGAACCTCCTGATCGCCATCGCGAAATTCATAGCCGCGGCCTTCACGGGTAGCTCATCCATGCTGGCGGAGGCGTTCCACTCGGTGGTCGATACCGGCAATGAAGGGCTGCTGTTGCTGGGCCACAAGCGCAGCAAGAAGGAACCGGACGAGAAACACCCGTTCGGCTATGGCAAGGAGCTGTATTTCTGGTCGCTCGTCGTCGCGATGCTGCTGTTTGCGATCGGTGGCGGGCTCTCGATCTATGAGGGCATCGTCCATATCCAGAACCCCGAGCCGATCGAGAAACCGATCTGGAATTACGGCGTCCTCCTCGTGGCCTTCCTCGCCGAGGGCACGTCCTGGGTCATCGCGATCCGTCAGCTTCTGAAGCAGCGCAAGCCGGGCGAAGGCTATTTCAAGGCCTTCCGCCGCTCCAAGGATCCGTCGATCTTCGTCGTCGTCGCCGAAGACAGTGCGGCGCTTCTGGGTATCCTCGCCGCCGCACTTGGCGTCTATCTCTCGGTGACGTTCGAGAATCCGTTCTTCGACGGCGCGGCCTCCATCGTCATCGGGCTCATCCTGATCGTCGTCGCGATCATCCTCGTCTACGAGACCCGCGCGCTGATCATGGGCGAAGCCGCTGACCGCGACGTGCGCAAATCGATCCGCGAAATCGCGACCGGGTTCGACGAGGTCGCAGAGGTCAAACGCCTCCTGACGATGCATTTCGCGCCCGATCAGGTGCTGGTGAATATCGAGCTGAAGATGCGCACAGGCCTCTCACCCGAAGCGATCTTCCACGCGGTGGAGGCAGTGCAGAAGAAAATCCACGAAGCCCACCCGGAGGTTTCGAGCGTTTTCCTCGAAATCGAATCCCTGCGCAGCACACAGCCCGAAAACGCGGCGGCCTGAGGCCGCGCGCTGCGCTCCTGACGCGATGCCGCTTTTCACCGCAACGCCGTCGCTTTCTCCCGCGCCCTTCCCGGGACTCGGGGTGATTGTGTCCCCACCCCCGGCGCGCTAGGAAACCGGGCGAAAGATCAAAAGGGATGCGACATGACCCAGACTGCCGACGCTTACGTTCTCACCGTTGCCTGCCCCTCGACGCGGGGGATCGTCGCGGGGATCGCGAACGTGTTGGCCGATCAGGGCTGCAACATCACCGACTCGCATCAGTATGACGACCCGAAGACGGGCCAGTTCTTCATGCGCGTCAGCTTCGTCTCCGAGAAGGGCAAGGATGCCGAGGCGATCCGCGCCGCCTTCGAGCCAGTCGCCAAGGATTTCGAGATGGACTGGGCGGTCCGCGACTCCCGCGAGAAGATGAAGGTTCTGGTGATGGTGTCGAATTTCGGCCACTGCCTGAACGACCTTCTCTACCGCTGGCGCATCGGTGCGCTGCCGATCGAGATCGTGGGCGTGGTGTCGAACCACATGACCTATCAGAAGGTCGTCGTGAACCATGACCTGCCCTTCCACCACATCAAGGTGACGAAAGAGAACAAGCCCGAGGCCGAGAAGCGTCTTCTGGACGTGGTCGATGAATCGGGTGCGGAACTGATCGTGCTCGCGCGCTACATGCAAATCCTGTCGGATGCTCTGTGCCAGAAGATGTCGGGCCGGATCATCAACATCCACCACTCCTTCCTGCCGAGCTTCAAGGGTGCGAACCCCTACAAGCAGGCCTATGAGCGTGGTGTGAAGCTGATCGGGGCGACCTCGCATTACGTGACCGCCGATCTCGACGAAGGCCCGATCATCGAGCAGGATACCGTGCGCATCACCCATGCGCAGAGCCCGTCGGATTACGTCTCGCTGGGCCGCGATGTCGAGGCGCAGGTGCTTTCGCGCGCGATCCACGCCCATGTGCAACACAGGGTGTTCCTCAACGACAGCAAGACGGTGGTCTTCCCGGCCTCGCCCGGTGCCTACGCCTCCGAGCGGATGGGCTGATCAGAGATGTAGGATGCCCGCCTCGGTCACGATCATGTCGAGAGGCTGATCGGTCGGCTCGGTGGGCACCTCCAGCACTTCCTGCGCCGCAAAGGCGAAACCGATCGCGGTGACGGGACCGCGTGCGCGCAGCCCCTCCAGCGTGCGGTCGTAAAAGCCTCCGCCATAGCCCAGCCGATAGCCCTGCGCGTCGAAAGCCAGTAGCGGCACGATCAGCACCTCGGGCGTGATCTCTTCGCCTTCTGCCGGGATATGCGCCCCGAACGCGCCCGCGATCATCTCGGTCTCGGGCGTCCAGCGGTGAAAGACAAGAGGCTGCGCCTCCGCGACCACCACCGGCAGACAGAGCGGCCCGCCATGGGCGACCATCGCCGGGCGCGGATCGGGCTCGGTGCGGATCGGCCAATAGCCCGCCAGCACCTTGCCCGCGAAAGGCTCTAGCGCCGCGGTCAGCGCACGGGTCGCAGCGCCGTCATCGGCAGCATGGGCGGCCTTGCGCGCCGCGAAAGCGTCCTTGCGCGCGAGATCCTTGCTCATAGCAGCACGACGGAGGCGAGGCCGAGGAAGGCGAAGAAGCCCACCACATCGGTCATCGTCGTGACGAAGGTGCCCGAGGCCAGCGCCGGGTCCGCGCCGAGTTTCTCCAGCGCGAGCGGGATCAGGATGCCCGACAAGGCAGCCACCACGAGGTTGATCACCATCGCCAGCCCGATCACGATGCCAAGCTGCGCGCCCGAGAACCAGAAGGCGGCCACCGCGCCCATCACCACCGCGAAGGCCAGACCGTTGAGAAGCCCCACGATGGCTTCCCGTCGCACGACCCGCCAGACGTTGCTGTCGGTCAGATCGCGGGTCGCCAGCGCGCGCACCGCCACCGTCAGGGTCTGGGTGCCCGCATTGCCGCCCATCGAGGCCACGATCGGCATTAGCACGGCGAGCGCCACAAGTTGCTGGATCGTACCCTCGAAGATCGAGATCACCGCCGAGGCGAGAATAGCCGTCAGGAGGTTAATGAAGAGCCACGGCAGGCGCTGACGCACGGTTTCCAGAACGGTATCCGAGATCGCGGATTCATCGCCCACACCGGCGAGGCGGAGGATGTCTTCCTCGTGTTCCTCGTCGAGGACCGACATGGCGTCATCGATGGTAATCACGCCGACGAGGCGGTCGTCTTCATCCACAACCGGGGCCGAGATCAGGTGATACTGGTTGAACGCATAGGCCACGTCGCCCTCGTCCTGATAGGCCGAGATCTTGCGGAACTCTTCCTCGCAAATCTCGATCAGCTTCGAGGCGCGCGGGGCGGACAGGATCCGTCCCAGAGTGACATTGCCGACCGGATGATGGCCCGGATCGACGAGGGTCACGTGATAGAACTGGTCGGGCAGCCATTTGGCTTTCCGCAGAAAGTCGATCGTCTCGCCCACCGTCCAATGCTCGGGCGCGGTCACGACCTCGCGCTGCATCAAGCGACCGGCGGAATATTCGGGATAGCCCAGCGATTTCTCGACTGCGGCCCGGTCGGTCTCGTCGAGCGCGCCGAGGATCGCTTCCTGCTGCGGCTCCTCAAGGTCTTCGATCAGGTCGACGACGTCATCGGAATCGAGCTCACGGACAGCGTCGGCCAGAACTTCGGGCGGCAGGCTCGCGAGAACCTCCTCGCGGATACCCTCATCGATCTCGGTCAGGATCTCGCCGTCGATCTGGCGGCCCCAGAGGCGCAGAATCTCGCGCCGTTCATGGCCGGAGACCTGCTCGATAAGGTCGGCGATATCGGCGGCGTGCAAGGGCTCGAGCAGCTCGCTCAGGCGATCTGCATCTTCCTGCTCGACGGCATCGAGAATTTCCTCGACCAGCTCTCCGCTCAGCCGATAATCCTCTTCCTCGCGCTCTGTCTCTTCGGCAAGTGCTTCGGCCATGTCGCCCCCATTCCGATCGCGCGTGAAACATAGCTGTTTTCTCGCAGATGGACAGGGGGTCGGCGGCGAAAAAGAAGCGCCGCCACGGCAGAGATTTACCTTCGCCCCGCCCCGCCCTAGCATGGCGCGTCGGACAGGAGAGAATGATGGCTGAGCTGCACCTTGGGCAGGTTCTGGAATACCGTGGCGACGCGCTTGTCGAAGGGCCGGAGGCGGTCACGCACCGGCGCCGCGGCGGTATGCTGATCGACGGCGGTATGATCGCCGCCGTGGGCGAGGCCGACGATCTGCGCGACGCCCATCCGCAGGCCGAGATCATCGATCATGGCGATCATCTCCTGTCGCCCGGTTTCGTCGATGCTCATGTGCATTACCCGCAGACCGCGATCGTCGCGAGCTGGGGCAAGCGGCTGATCGACTGGCTCAACACCTATACTTTCCCCGAAGAGATTTCCTTCGCCGATCCCGCCCATGCCGAGGAGATCGCGACCCGCTATCTCGATCTGGCGCTGATGAACGGAACGACATCGATGTGCAGCTATTGCACGATCCATCCCGCCAGCGTCGAAGCCTTCTTCACCGCCGCCAAGGCCCGCGGAATGCGCGCCGCGGCGGGCAAGACCTGCATGGATCGCCACGCCCCCGAGGCTTTGCGCGACACCCCGCAATCGGCCTATGACGACAGCCGCATCCTCTTGCAGAAGTGGCACGGGACTGGCCGGCTGAGCTATGTCATCACGCCGCGCTTCTCGCCCACCTCGTCGGCGGATCAGCTTTGCGCTCTGGGCGCGCTCTGGGCGGAGCATCCCGATTGCCTGATGCAGACCCATCTGAGCGAGCAGGTGGACGAGATCGCATGGGTGCGCGAGCTATATCCCACCGCACGCGACTATCTCGACACTTACGAGACTTATGGCCTGCTGGGCGAGAACGCGCTTTACGGCCACGCGATCCATCTGGAACCGCGCGAGGCCGACCGGATCAAGGAGGTCGGCGCGGCGCTGATCCATTGCCCGACCTCGAACACCTTCATCGGCTCGGGGCTGTTCGACTGGCCGACGCGTCTGGCCGAGGGGCAGCGGATCGGGCTGGCCACCGATACCGGCGGCGGGTCGAGCTTTTCGATGCTGCGCACGATGGCCGCCGCCTATGAGATCGGGCAGCTGACGCATCAGCCGCTGCACCCCGCGCAGCTTTGGTGGCTGGCCACGCAAGGCTCGGCCAAGTCGATGCGGATGGGCGACAAGATCGGTGCGCTGGCGCCGGGGATGGAGGCAGATTTCATCGCCGTCGACCTCGCCTCGACGCTTGCTATTTCGCAGCGTGCCGACCGTGCGGAGGATATCTGGGAGACGATCTTCCCGACGATCATGATGGGCGACGACCGCGCGATCGCGGGCACATGGGTCGCGGGCAAGCGGCTGCATTGAACGATCCGGCCTTCGAGAGGATCTACGCCCGCGCGCCCTTCACCATCGATTTTCTCGACGGCGGGGGCAATGATCTGGTGATCTCCTTCGCCTCGATCGGCCATGACCCAAGCCGCCCGCCCGCACCGGAATTCGTCGCCACCGCCACAGGGCGCGGCACGCCCGGCTTCCCGCGCCGCGCGCTGTTCATCAGCGACGAAAGCCGCAGCTGGGCAAACGATCCGGGTTTCGCCCCCGCCCTGCGCGCCGCCTTGGCAGAGGTCACGCGCCGCCGCCCCGTCACCCGCATCGCAGCCATTGGCCTCTCGATGGGCGCGGTCTCGGGGCTGGTCGCGGCTGAGGTGATCCCGGTCAATGTGGTGCTCGCATTGTCGCCGCAAGTCTCAGTCAAACCGGGCGTTGTGCCCGGCGAGACGCGCTGGAGCGAATGGACCTCTCGGATCGGAACATTCGCCCGCGAGACCACCCCGCTTCCGCCTGCGCCTTGCTGGGCGATCCTGTGCCACGGCGCGCATGACGATCTGGATCAGGCCATGCCCTTCCCGCGCGCGTCAAATGTCGACCACCTGATCTTCCCCGCTCTTGGCCATTCCGACCTCGGGCCGCATCTGAAGGCGCGCGGTGGGCTATCGGGGCTGATGGAGGCCGCCCTTGCAGGCGACCGTCGCCGCCTGCTGCGGATCGCGAGCGCCGCCGGGGCCGTGCGGCGCGAGAAGTTCAGCCCATAAGCCGTGCCGCGAGACGGTTCTGCGTCTCGATCACCCGCGGCAGGTCGATGGTCACCACCTGCCCATCGCGCACCACCTGACGACCCTCGACGAAGAGATGCTTCACCTTGGGCGGCCCGCACAGCACCAGCGCCGCGACCGGATCCCAAGCCCCCGCCGCCTCCAGCCCCGAGACATCCCAGATCGCCACATCCGCGCGTTTTCCGGGCGCGATCACCCCGCAATCGGGCCGGCCCAGCACCTGCGCCCCGCCCAAAGTCGCGATTTCCAGCGCCTCGCGCGCGGCCATCGCATCGGCGCCGTTTTGCACCCGCTGCAACAGCATCGCCATGCGCGCCTCACCGATGAGGCTCCCTGCATCGTTCGAGGCCGAGCCATCGACGCCCAGCGCCACTTTCACCCCCGCATCGCGCATCTGCCGCACCGGCGCGATGCCCGAGCCCAGACGGCAATTCGAGCACGGACAATGCGCAACACCCGTCTTCGTGCGCGCGAACAGGTCGATCTCGCCCGCATCCAGCTTCACGCAATGCGCGTGCCAGACATCCTCGCCGGTCCAACCGAGATCTTCAGCATATTGCCCCGGACGGCAGCCGAATTGCTCCAAGCTGTAGGAAATATCCTCGTCATTCTCGGCCAGATGGGTGTGCAGCATCACGCCCTTGTCGCGCGCCAGCAGCGCCGCGTCGCGCATCAGTTCGCGCGAGACTGAAAACGGCGAACAGGGCGCTATGCCCACCCGGCACATCGAGCCCTCGCCCGCATCGTGGAACGCATCGACGACCCGGATGCAGTCGTTCAGGATAGCGTCCTCGCGCTCCACCAGACTATCGGGCGGCAGGCCACCATCGCTCTCGCCGATGCTCATCGCGCCGCGCGTGGGGTGAAAGCGCAGGCCCAGCTCGGCGGCGGCGTGGATCGTGTCCTCCAGCCGCGCGCCATTCGGATACATATACAGGTGATCGGAACTGGTGGTGCAGCCGGTCAGCGCCAGCTCCGCGAGCCCCACCTGCGCCGAGACGCGGATTTCCTCGGGGCCCATCTTCGCCCAGATCGGGTAAAGCGTCTGCAGCCAGCCAAAAAGCAGCGCATCCTGTCCGCCCGGCACCGCGCGGGTCAACGTCTGGTAGAGATGGTGATGGGTGTTCACGAGGCCCGGCGTAACGACGCAGCCCTTGGCCTCGACCACCTCGCCCGTGCTTTCCAGCCTCGGCCCGACGGCGGCGATCTGCCCGTCGCGCAGCAGCAGATCCGCGCCCTTCAGCTCGCGCCGGGTGCCGTCCATCGTGACGATCACCTCGGCGCCCCGGATCAAGATCTCGCCCATCGCGCGCTCCTACTGGCTGGTTTCGCCAGAGCCTAGACCGCGCGGATGGGCGAAGACCAGAGGCGCTCAGCGCCCCATCGCGTAGAACTCGGGGTTCGGCGGGATCGCGGCCATGTTCACCAAGCGGTTCGACAGGCCGAAAAACGCCGTGATTGCGCCGATATCCCAGATATCGTCATCGGTGAAGCCATGGGCGCGCAGCGCTTCGTAATCGGCCTCCTCGACCTCCTGCGCGCGCAGGCTCACCTTCATCGCAAAGTCGAGCATCGCACGTTGGCGCGGCGTGATCTCGGACTTGCGGTAATTCACCGCGACCTGATCGGCGATCAGCGGGTTCTTGGCGCGGATACGCAGGATCGCGCCGTGCGCAATCACGCAATATTGGCACTCATTGGCCGCCGAGGTCGCCACCACGATCATCTCGCGCTCGGCGATGGTCAGGTTGCCGGGCTTCTCCATCAGCGCGTCATGATAGGCGAAGAAGGCGCGACACTCGTCGGGCCGATGCGCCAGCGCGAGGAAGATGTTCGGGATGAACCCGGCCTTCTCGTGAACCGCCTCGATCCGCGTGCGGATATCCTCGGGCATGTCGGCGAGTTTCGGCACCGGATGCCGGCTGATCTTGTCTTGCATGTGGGGTCTCCTCTCTTCCGCCGCCACTATGCACAGGAGCGACGGGGCCGAGGAAATGACGTTGCGGCAATCGCGCTCAGAGGTCGAGCGTGATCCAGACCGGCACGTGATCCGAGGGCTTGTCGCGGCCGCGAATTTCCTTGTCGATGCCGACATCGCGCAACAGATCCGCCGCCTGCGGCGACAACAGCAGATGGTCGATCCGGATGCCGTTATTCTTCTGCCAGGCGCCCGCCTGATAGTCCCAGAACGAGTAATGTCCCGGCCCTTGCACGCGGGCGCGGAACGCCTCGGTAAAGCCGAGATTGAGGATACGGCGGAAGGCTTCGCGGCTTTGCGGCAGCGCCAGCGCATCACCGCGCCACGCATCGGGTTTCGCGGCATCCTCGTCCTGCGGGATGATGTTGTAATCGCCCGCCATCACGAAGGGCTCTTCCAGCGCCAGAAGCTCTTCCGCGCGCGCCTTCATCCGCTCCATCCATGACAGCTTGTAAGCGTATTTGCCGCCTTCGACGGGCTGGCCCGCATCGTCCAGCTCCACCGGATTGCCATTGGGCAGATAGAGCCCACAGAGCCGCACCGCGCCCTTGTCGCCGACCACGGTGGCCTCGATCCAGCGCGCCTGTTCGTCGCCCTCGTCCCCAGGCAGGCCGCGCGTCACATCCTCCAAGGGCAGCTTCGAGAGGATCGCGACGCCGTTGAAGCTTTTCTGGCCATGGGTCTCGACGGAATAGCCCAGCTCTTCGAAGATTTCGCGAGGGAAGCCCTCGTCGACCGACTTGATCTCCTGCAGCAAAGCCACGTCGGGCTCGGCTTCCTTCAGCCAATCGACCAGCGCCTGATGGCGCGCCTTGATGCCGTTGATGTTGAAGGTGGCGATTTTCATGAGCGGCTCCGGGTTTGGCAGTCGCGAAAGGTGTAACGGATCGCGGCGGGCGCGGACAGGGCGGAGTTAGCCCTCCTCGCTTTCCTCCGTATCGATCCCGTGACGCTCGAACAACTTGGCCTGCGACATGATGAAGGCGATCATGATGATCGGCAGACCGAAGGTCTTGAAATCGACCCAATGCGCGTCCGACATCGTGCGCCAGACGATCTCATTGGCCACGGCAAGGCCCAGAAACAGCCAGACGAAGCGCTTGGTCAGGATCATCCAGCCCTCATGCGCCATCGGCATCGCCTCGTTCATCACCAGTTGCAGCCACGCCTTGCCGCGCAGCAATCCGGCCCCGAGGATACCCGCGAACAGCAGGTAGATGATGGTGGGCTTCATCTTGAAGAAGGTCGGATCGTTCAGCCAGACCGACAGCCCGCCGAAGATCGCCACCAACACGAGCGTCGCGATCTGCATCGCCGAGAGCTTGCCGGTCAGCAGCCACAGGATCAGCGTCGTCGCCGCGATCAGCGGGATGAACAGCGCGGTGGCCACGACGAAGCCCGAATAGTCGGTGCCGAGGATCGTATAGGTGCCGTCCTTGAGCCGGTTGAAGGCGACGAAGAACACGATGAGCGGCCCCCAGTCGAGCGCCGCTTTCACCCAGGGGGAAATCTTTTTCTCTGCCATCTGCCTTTACCTGCCTGCTATCTCAACGATCACGGCCCCTGCCGCGATCAGCGCCATCAGAGCCGTGCGCCGCGGCCCCACTTTCTCGCCCAGCACGAGCCAGCCGATGAGCGCAGCGAAGACCGTGGACGTCTCGCGCAGCACCGCCGCCTCGCCCACCTTGTCGAGCCGTGTCGCCAACATGATCGAGCCAAAGGAGAAATAAGCAACAATCGCGCCGATAACACCCCTCTTGATGAGCGGCACCATTTCCGAACTCGGCAGTTTCGTCCAGCGCCGCGCGGTAAAGATCGGCATGAACCAGCCGTCGATGAAGAAGAACCACGCAAGGAAGGTGAACGGATCGGCGGTCGCGCGGATGCCATAGGCGTCATAGGTGGTGTAAAGCGCGACGAAGGCGCCGGTCGCCACGGCCAGCATCAGGGCGGGCACCATCGTGTCGCGATCGACCGTCACATTGCGCAGATTGTAAAGCGCTAGCCCGTATATGCCCGCCAGAAGCGTCGCCACCCCGGCCCATTGGCCGATCGTGAAATGCTCTCCGAAGATGAACCCCGCCCCGATGACCGCGAAAAGCGGCCCGGTGCCGCGCACCACCGGATAGACCACCGTATAGGCCCCACGCTGGTAACAGGCCGCCTGCAGCAGCTTGTAGGCGACATGGATGAAGAAGACGCCCACGAAGATCGGCCACATGAAAGGCTCGGGCCACGGCACGACGAAAAGCGCGAAGGGGGCTGCGATGATCCCGTAGCTCGCATCGATCGCGGCGCGGCTGAGCCAAGGATCGTGACGCCCCTTCTGCAGCGCCCCGAACAGCGCGTGAAGAAAGGCCGCGAGCAGCGCGAGGCCCAGCGCAAGGTGCTTGCCGGTCTCGGTGCCCGAAACGGAGATGATCCAGTCGCTCAAGGGGAAGTCCTTCGTGATCTCGGGGGCTAGGGGGCGCTGCCCCCGCTGGCCTTAGGGCCATTCACCCCCGGGATATTTCGACCAAGGGGAAGAGGAAAGGCGCATCCCTCTCTTCGCTCTTGCACAAATATCCCCGGGGGAGCGCGCAAGCGCGGGGGGCGGCGCCCCCCTTCGCGGTTTCAGTCTTCGAGACCGACGAGGGCCTGCGCGAATTCCTCCGGGTCGAAAGGTGCCAGATCGTCGAGCTGTTCGCCCACCCCGATCGCGTGGATCGGCAGGCCGAACTTGTCGGCCAGCGCCACCAGAACCCCGCCCTTCGCGGTGCCGTCGAGTTTGGTCATCACCAGCCCCGACACGTTCGAGATCTTGCGGAAGACATCGACCTGCTGCAGCGCGTTCTGTCCCGTCGTCGCATCGAGCACGAGAAGCGTGTTATGCGGCGCGCTCTCGTCGACCTTGCGGATCACGCGGACGATCTTGGCCAGCTCCTCCATCAGATCGGCGCGGTTCTGCAGGCGGCCTGCGGTGTCGATCATCAGCAGGTCCGCGCCTTCGGCCTCGGCCTTCTTCATCGCATCATAGGCGAGCGAGGCCGGGTCCGAGCCTTCGGGCGCGGTCAGGACCGGCACACCGGCGCGATCGCCCCAGACCTGCAGCTGTTCGACGGCGGCTGCGCGGAACGTGTCGCCCGCGGCGATCACGACCTGCTTGCCCGCGGCGCGGAATTGCGAGGCGAGCTTGCCGATCGTCGTGGTCTTGCCCGAGCCGTTGACGCCGACCACCAGCACGACCTGCGGCTTCTTGGGGTAAAGCGGCAGCGGTTTCGCGACCGGCTCCATGATCCGGGCGACCTCTTGGGCCAGAAGCCCCTTGATCTCGGAGACCGAGAGCTTGCGGCCCATCCGCCCCTCGGCGAGGTTCGCCGAGACGCGCAGCGCGGTGTCCACGCCCATGTCGGAGGCGATCAGCAATTCCTCGAGGCTCTCCAACATCTCGTCATCGAGGACGCGGCGCGGCTCGGCCACTTTCGCCTCGCCACCGCCGAAGATGCGCCCCAGAAGACCGGGCTTTTTCGGCTCGGGGCTGGGGCGCTCGGGCGCGGGCTCGACGTCGAGCGGCGCCTTGGCGATCTGCGCGTGTTCCTCCTCGACCGGTTCGGTCACCGGCGCGGGCACGTAACCGGGCGCAGGTGGCGTCGGATCGGGGAGGTTAATCGTCTCGCTGTGCCGCGGCTCGGGTTCGGGCTCAGGCTCTGCCTCGGGCTCCGGCGCGGGTTCGGCGCGGGTCCGCGGCGGGGCCGCTGGGGACGTCTCGGAGGGCGTCTCGGCGGGCGTCGCGGGCGCGGAAGGTTCCGGCGTCTCCGCGACCTCGTCTTCACTGGCCGCATTCTCGGCGACGATATCCTCGAGGCCCTGCTCGAGCTTCGAGGAGGAACGCGTCAGACGCGATTTGAGCTTTTTGAAAAACGACATGGATCAGGCCTTTCCTTACGCTCCACCTAGTTCATCGCAGGCCCGGATGGAAGGCTTATCCCCCGGCAAAACCCGATCCCGCGCCCCAGCCGATCAAGGCCTGACCGCCCCAGTAGAGCACCCAGAGCGCGCGCGCCGCCAGCTGTTTGCGGCCTGCGTCGCGCAACACGAACATCTCCAGCGCGAGGATCAGGTCGGAGAGGACGAAGGCGAGGCTGCCCACGATCACCATCAGATAACCCGCAGGCAGGCCCATCGCCACCGCCGCCATCGCCACGATGATCCAGATATAGCTGCGCACCGGCCAGCACAGCCCGCCCGTGCGCGGCAGAAGCCAGAACTCCGCCGAGAGCCCCAGGGCGATGAGCGGGATGGTCCAGGCGGAGGGCCGCGCACCGATGTCGAGGAAGCCCAGAAGATAGGCCAGATGCCCTGCCGCAAAGGCCGCCATGCCGATCAGGAAGGCGCGCTGGCCGGGACGCGACAGGGCGAAATCGCCCGCCGCCCCGAGCGCGAGACCTGCGAGGATCGCAAGCGGCGCGCCCATGGCCGCCGCCATCGGGATCAGCGCCACGACGGAGGCGGTCTTCACAAGGGTTTTCGCGCCGCTTTCCCCAGCGCCTGCATGGCGCGCGAGGTAGATCAGCGCGAAGACGGCGGCGATGAGGAGACTGATCGGGGCTGCGGGCATCATGGCCACATCTCGCGCAGAAAAGCCCGGCCGCCGCAAGCGGGGTCATAAAAGGGTCGAAATTGGCGAAAGAATAGCGCAAAACCCCTGCACTATTGAGAGTGAGCGAAGCGGACCCGCAGCACGTGACCCAAGGCAAAGACCCTTCACGCAAGCGCCGCCTGAGCGGAGCAATTGCCAATCTGCTGCGGCGGTCGCGCGAGATCCCCGGGGTCGACAGTTTCGCGGTCGTGACGCTTCTGCCGGTGCCGCTTCTGCTGGTGGCGGGCGTCTTCGGCGGGATCGCGGCCTGGGCGGCGCTGGTCTGGATCGGGCTGTGCATGTTCATCCTGGATGAGGCGCTGAAGCATCCCTCCCCCGATGCGCCGGAAGGCTCGGAATTCCCGGCAGCGGATGCGCTGTCGACGACGCTGGCGGTGGTGCATTTCGTGCTGCTCGTGCTCGGCGTGGCGGCGATGTCGGGGCATACGCTGCTGGAGGGGCCAAGCTGGATCGCGGTCTGGCTGGCCTTCGGGCTGTTCTTCGGGCAGGTGTCGAATTCGAACGCGCATGAGCTGATCCACCGCTCGGACAAACGGCTGTTTCTGCTGGGGAAATGGGTCTATATCTCGCTGCTCTTCGGGCATCACACCTCGGCGCATCGGCTCGTCCATCACCGTTTCGTCGCGACGCCGGACGATCCGAATTCCGCGCAGCTTGGCGAGGGGTTCTGGTCCTTTGCGCCGCGCGCCTGGATCGGCAGCTTCATCGGCGGCTACGAGATGGAGCGCAACCGCTTCGCCCGTCTGCCTGCGATCGATCCGAAAGCGCCGCTGAGCGCGCGGATCAAGGCGAGGATCGCGCGGCTCGGTCCCTACCCGTCCTATCTGCTGGGCGGGCTGTGGTTCGCGGTGCTGTTCGGGATGCTTTTCGGGGCCGAGGGCGTGGTGGCTTACCTGATGCTCTGCGCCTATGCGCAGGTGCAGATCCTGCTCGCCGATTACGTCCAGCATTACGGGTTGTCACGCAAGCGTCGAGGTGATGGCAGTTTCGATCCGGTCGATGCGCATCATAGCTGGGATGCACCCGCGCCGATCACCTCGCTGTGGATGCTCAACGCGCCGCGCCATTCGGATCACCACGCGCATCCGGCGCGGGAATACCCGGCGCTTCGTCTTGGCGATCTGACCGAGACGCAGCGGCCCGTCCTGCCGCGTAGCCTGCCCGCGATGGCGGCGCTGGCGCTGTTCCCGCCGCTCTGGCGCAAGGTCATGGACAAGCGCGTGAAAGCATTGGGCAAAGCGCAGCCAGTCGGCACCGAAGGGGCGAGCGCGCGCTAGGCAAGCGGGTCGCGATCTGGCAGGTTGGGTGAAAGACCTTGCCGGAGCCTCCCTTATGCGCCCGAACCCGATCCTAACTTTATCCCTTGCGGCCTTGGCCCTGATACCGACGCTGGCGACTGCGGCCGACCCGCTCGGTCCGCCCCTCAATGCAGAGCAATTCGATCAGCGCACCGTCGGGCGCACCATCACCTATTCGGTCTTCGGCCAGCCCTACGGCTCCGAGCAATACAAGCCCGGCCACAAGGTGATCTGGGCCTTCACCGAAAGCGAGTGCAAGGAAGGCGACTGGTATCAGGACGGGCAGTATATCTGCTTCGATTACGGCGAATACGCGCCGCTGCAATGCTGGACCTTCTACGACACGGCGCAGGGGCTGGTCGCGCAGTTCAAAGGCGATCCCTCGCAGGAGCCGCTGGTGAGCCTTTCGGAAAGCCACGACCCGCTGATCTGTCAGGGCCCGGATGTGGGCGTCTAAGCCTCAGAACAGGCTGCCCTGAGACGGGCCCGGATCGGGCTTTTTCTTCTTCGGCTTCGGCGCTGTCGCACTGCCGCCCCCGCCCGGGATCACCGCGAGCTTGCCATCGGCGAACTCGATCTCGAGGCCGGGCTGCTTTTCGGCCACCCCCTGCGAGGTCACCACGCCGTCGGGGCCGCGCACCACCGCATAGCCTCGCTTGAGCGTCTCTCGATAGCCCAGCGTCTGGCGCATCCGGTTGAGCCGGTCGAGCCGTTCGCGCTGCGCCTCGATCCGTGCGGGCAAGGAGCGCTCGAGCCGGGCTTCCAGCCCCGCCAGCCGCTCCGCCCCGTCGCGATTGCGCCGTTGCGCATCGCCGATCACCCGTAGGCGTGCCGCATCCAGCCGCCGCGCAAGCTGCGCGTGATCCTGGCCCGCGCGCCGCATCCGCGCCGCAGGCGCAGGCGCGAGCCGCGTCGACAGCCCCTCGATCTCGCGCGAGCGGTCCCGGATGAAGCGCCGCAGCAGGTTCGGCGAGATTTGCGCCGCCAGCGGCGCGAAACGGGTATTCTTGCGCAGGACCAGCGTGCGCAGTGCAGGGCCCAGCCGCTCGGCCCAGAGATCGAAGCTTTGCCGCGCCGGTTGCGTCAGCGCCTCGGGACGGCCCAGACCACGGGCCAGATCGCGCAGCCGCTGGCCGCGCTGATCGAGCCGCCCGCGCGCCGCCCGCATCATCCGCGTCTGCGCCTCCGACAGCCACGCGGCCAGTTCGGCGCGCACCGGCACCGCCATTTCCGCCGCCGCCGTGGGCGTAGGCGCACGCCGGTCGGCGGCGTGATCGACCAGCGTCGTATCGGTCTCGTGGCCCACCGCCGAGATCACGGGGATATCGCTTTCGGCGACGGCGCGGACCACAGCCTCTTCGTTGAAGCCCCAGAGGTCTTCGATCGAGCCGCCGCCGCGCGCGACGATAATCAAATCGGGGCGCGGGATCTCCCCGCCCGGCGCGAGTTCATTGAAGCCCCGCACCGCGCGCGCAACTTCCGGCGCACAGGCCTGCCCCTGCACCGCCACCGGCCAGATCAGCACATGGCGCGGGAAGCGATCGGCGAGCCTGTGCAGGATGTCACGGATCACCGCCCCCGAAGGCGAGGTCACCACGCCGATCACCTGCGGCAGCCACGGAATGGGCTTCTTGCGGCCCGCGTCGAACAGCCCCTTGGCGGCCAGCGCCTTGCGGCGCGCCTCCAGCATCGCCATCAGCGCACCCGCGCCCGCCGGTTCGACATTGTCGACGATCAGCTGATATTTCGACTGGCCCGCGAAAGTCGTCATCCGGCCCGTGGCGATGACCTCCATCCCCTCCTCGGGGCGGACCTGCATCTTCGCCACCTGCCCCTTCCAGCTGACGGCGGCGATCACCGAGCGGTCGTCCTTGAGATCGAAATACATATGACCCGAGCGCGGCATCGACACACGGCCGACTTCGCCGCGCACCCGGACGCGGCCGAATTCCCCCTCGATCACCCGCTTCACCGCCCCCGAAATCTCGGAGACCGTGTAGTCATGCGCGTTCGAGCCGTTTTCGTCGTCGAGAAGGTCCATATGCCTGCCTGCTTGAGCGTTGGTCCGGGGCGCCTTGCCTCAGGGTTTCGCGCAGCTTAGAAGGCGGGAAAGCGAAGGCCAAGGGGGCGAGCGATGAACATTCTGGTTCTGGGCGGCGGCGGGCGCGAACATGCGCTGGCTTGGGCGATCAAGCAAAATCCGAAATGCGACCGGCTGATCGTGGCCCCGGGCAATGCCGGGATCGCACAGATCGCCGATTGCGCGGCGATCGATCCGAACGATGCAGCGGCTGTGCTGGAACTCTGCGAGGCCAACGCGGTCGATTTCGTGGTGATCGGGCCGGAAGCCCCGCTGGCTGCGGGCGTGGCCGATGCACTGCGCGCGCAGAACATCCTGACCTTCGGCCCCTCGGCGGAGGCCGCGAAGCTGGAAGCCTCGAAAGCCTTCACGAAAGAGATTTGCGACGCCTGCAACGCGCCCACCGCAGCCTATGCCCGCTTCACCAGCGCGGAAGGCGCGAAGGGCTATGTCCGCGAACACGGCGCGCCGATCGTGGTCAAGGCCGACGGGCTGGCCGCGGGCAAAGGCGTGATCGTCGCGATGACGCTCGATGAGGCGTTCACGGGCATCGACGAGATTTTCGGCGGCGCGTTCGGAAGCGCGGGCGCGGAAGTCGTGATCGAGGAATTCATGGAGGGCGAGGAAGCCTCGCTCTTCGTGCTCTGCGATGGCGAAAATGTGCTGGCCGTGGGCGGCGCGCAGGATCACAAGCGTGTCGGCGAAGGCGATACCGGCCCGAACACCGGCGGCATGGGCGCCTATTCCCCCGCCCCGATCCTGAGCCCCGAGATCGAGGCGAAGGCGATGGACGAGATCGTGCGCCCCACCGTGGCCGAGATGGCCAAGCGCGGCACGCCGTTCCAGGGCGTGCTCTATGCCGGGCTGATGATCAAGGATGGCCAGCCGCGGCTGGTGGAATACAACGTGCGCTTCGGCGATCCCGAATGTCAGGTGCTGATGCTGCGGCTCGGCGCACAGGCGCTCGACCTGCTGCTGGCCTGTGCGGAAGGGCGTCTGGGCGAGGTGCAGGCGCAATGGGCGCCCGATCACGCGATGACCGTGGTGATGGCCGCGCAGGGCTATCCCGGCGCCTATGAAAAAGGCTCGGTGATCGGCGGGCTCGACGCGCTGCCCGAAGACGGCTCGCGCATGGTCTTCCACGCGGGCACCTCCGAGAAAGACGGACACGTCGTCGCAAGCGGCGGCCGCGTGCTTAACGTCACCGCCCGCGGCGAGAGCCTGCAGGAAGCGCGCGATCGGGCTTACGCAATGGTCGATGCGATCGACTGGCCCGAGGGCTTCTGTCGCCGCGATATCGGCTGGCGGGCGCTGAGCTGAGGCGTGACAGGGGGCGCTGCCCCCGCTCGCGTTCCGCGCGCCCCCCGGGATATTTCCACCAAGCCGAACGGGCGCAACGAAGTTTTAACGGCAATTGCGTTAAAAAGGATTCGCGGAACAGGCGGGGACGCCGATGACCGCCCAAGACGAACGTGCCCGGCTCGCCCGCCCTTCTGCGGATCGAGTCGGGCATTTTTCGTTTTCGGCTTGGGTCAAATATCCCGGGGGGCTGGCGCAGCCAGCGGGGGCAGAGCCCCCTCACCCGGCGCGTCCGAAGCTCGTCGGCTCGCTCTCCTCTTGCGTCACCAGGTGCTTGCAACGCGGCTTTACGACACCTGCCGAAACGTCAGGCAGGAATTTTCCCCTTCGCGCAAAATTTCCTCTTGCAGCCTACGCCGCTATCCCCTAAATCCGCCTCCACCGAACCGGCGCGGGCGTAGCTCAGGGGTAGAGCATAACCTTGCCAAGGTTAGGGTCGGGCGTTCGAATCGCCTCGCCCGCTCCAGTTCGGTCAAATACCCAAGGATGCGGGCGTAGCTCAGGGGTAGAGCATAACCTTGCCAAGGTTAGGGTCGGGCGTTCGAATCGCCTCGCCCGCTCCAATACAAAAAAGCCTCCCTTCGGGGAGGCTTTTGTTTTTCCGCCCCACTGCCCGTCAATCGACATGCCCCCGCTTGAGCGCGCCCCCTGCCCCGGCCTATAAGGCGGTGAGTTTCAAGGAGGCGCCCCATGCGCAAAGCCACGATCAGCCGCAAGACCGCCGAGACCGAGATCAGCGTCGAGATCGATCTCGACGGGACCGGTCAATTCGATAACAAGACGGGCGTGGGCTTCTTCGACCACATGCTCGACCAGCTCGCACGGCATTCGCTGATCGACATGACCGTGCGCGCGAAGGGCGATCTGCATATCGACGATCACCACACGGTCGAGGATACCGGGATCGCGTTGGGTCAGGCGCTGGTGCAGGCGCTCGGCGACAAGCGCGGCATCCGCCGCTATGGCCATTTCGCACTGGCGATGGACGACACGCAGGTGCAATGCGCGCTCGATCTGTCGGCGCGCCCCTTCTTCGTGTGGAATTGCGACATGCCCACCGACAAGATCGGCACGTTCGACACCGAACTGGTGCGCGAGTTCTTCCAGGCGCTCGCCACCCATGGCGGGATCACGCTGCATATCGACCGCGTGCATGGCTTCAACAGCCACCACATTGCTGAGGCCGCGTTCAAATCGGTCGCCCGCGCGCTGCGCATGGCGGTCGAGACCGATCCGCGCATGGGCGGCGTGCTGCCTTCGACCAAAGGGGCGCTTTGATGCTCACGGCACTGGTCGATTACGATTCGGGCAACCTGCACTCGGCCGAGAAGGCGTTTCAGCGCATGGCGAACGAGACCGGTCACGGCACGATCGTCGTGACTTCGGAGCCCGACGTCGTCGCGCGCGCCGACCGGATCGTGCTGCCGGGCGACGGGGCGTTTCCGTCCTGCAGCGCGGCGCTCTATCGCTTCGAGGGGCTGGCGCAGGCAATCGAGGAGGCGGTGATCGTGAAAGGCCGCCCCTTCCTCGGGATCTGCATCGGCATGCAGATGCTGGCGACGCGCGGGCTCGAGTTCCGCGAGACCGAGGGTTTCGGCTGGATCCCCGGCGAGGTGGTGAAGATCGAACCTGCCGATCCGTCGATGAAGGTCCCGCATATGGGCTGGAACGATCTGGTGATCGACAACGATCACGCCGTGCTCGACGGGATTTCGACCGGCGATCACGCCTATTTCGTGCATAGTTACCACTTCAAGGTGGCCGAGCCGCAGCACCGTCTGGCCTATGCCGAATATGGCGCCGAGATCACCGCGATCGTGGGGCGCGACAATATCGTGGGCACGCAGTTCCACCCCGAGAAATCTCAAGCCACCGGTCTGCGACTGATCGCGAACTTCCTCGGCTGGAAGCCCTGATGGCGCCCAAGGCGGTTCTGTCGTGGTCCTCGGGCAAGGATTGCGCGATGGCGCTCCATGCTTGCCGCACGGAAGGTCACGCGGATGTCGTGGCGCTGCTGTCCACGACCAACGAGGCTTTCGACCGGGTGGCGATGCATGGGACGCGCAATGAGCTGCTGCGCCGTCAGGCGAAGGCCGTGGGCCTGCCGCTGATCGAGGTGCCGCTGCCCTGGCCCTGCTCGAACGAGGATTACGAGGCTCGGATAGCCTCTGCCATGGATCAGGTGAAGGCGCTTGGCGTCGAGACGATGGTCTTCGGCGATCTCTTCCTCGAAGACGTGCGCGATTACCGGATCGAGAAGCTGAAGCCGCTGGGCGTCGAGGCGATCTTCCCGCTCTGGCAGCGCCCCACGGATCAGCTGGCGCGCGAGATGATCGAAGCGGGGTTCGTCACGCATCTGGTGACGGTGGACCCGAGCAAGCTCGACCCCAGCTTCGCGGGGCGGCGTTTCGATGAAAGCCTGCTGGCCGATCTGCCCGAAGGCGTCGATCCCTGCGGCGAGAATGGCGAGTTTCACACCGCCGTCAGCGCGGGCCCGATCTTCGACGCGCCGATCCCGGTGCGTGTGGGCGAAACGGTGATGCGCGACGGCTTCGCCTATGCCGATCTGATCCCGGAGTAAGTCCGGCGAGAAATCCCGGCCCACCGCGTCCTCGCAGGGGCCGGGGAATACATCATTTCACGCGCTGCCAGTCCTGCGACTTGCAGAACAGACCGCCCGCCACGCAACCAGCCAGCGCCATCGCGTTGCCGTTCACGGTGACCTTGCCGAGGTAGATCTTGTTGTTGGACGGACGCCAGACCTTGCCCTGGTATTTGTTGTTGCCCTTCGGCTCCATCCCGATCACGAGCTGCTTGCCGAGGTTTTCCGACTTGTACTCGCTGCCGCCCTTGAAGGTCCGCACAATGGTGCCGCAGAACTTCGACCCGCAGGGTGCGATGTCCACATAGGCATAGGCGCCGTCATCGGGCTGCGTCTTCCAGGTGCCCTCGATCGGGTCGGCAAGCGCCGCGCCTGCGCCCAGTGCCAGGGTCGCTGCGGCGATCATCAAAGTCTTCATGGCAAATCTCCTCCCTTTTGCCTGCTGGCCGCATCAGGCCATGCAGAAGCGATTCCCGGCAAGACTGACGTGACGTCCGCGTCAGGCTTGGAAAATCCGCGAACCCGTGGCAAGAGGCATCGCGACAGTTCAGGAGTGCCCACAGATGATCCTCTACCCCGCAATCGACCTCAAGGATGGCCAATGCGTGCGTCTGCTGCATGGCGAGATGGACAAGGCCACGGTCTTCGGCGACGACCCGGCGGCGCAGGCGGCCAAATTCGAGGCGGCGGGTTGCGAATGGGTGCATCTGGTGGACCTCAATGGTGCCTTCGCGGGGGAGCCGGTGAACGCCGCCGCCGTCGAGGCGATCCTGTCGCGCATCAAGGTGCCCGCGCAACTGGGCGGCGGCATCCGCGACATGGCGACGATCGAGCGTTGGCTGGATAAAGGGCTGGCGCGGGTGATCCTCGGCACCGTCGCGGTCGAGAACCCCGATCTTGTGCGCGAGGCGGCGAAAGCCTTCCCCGGTCAAGTGGCCGTCGGGATCGACGCGCGCAACGGCAAAGTCGCGACCAAGGGCTGGGCGGAAGAGACCGATGTGATGGTCACCGATCTGGCGAAGTCCTTCGAGGACGCGGGCGTCGCCGCGATCATCTACACCGATATCATGCGCGACGGCGCGATGGGCGGGCCGAATATTGCTGCTACCGAGGCACTGGCCCGCGCGGTCGAAATCCCGGTCATCGCGAGCGGTGGCGTGTCGTCCCTGCCCGACCTGATCGCCCTGCGCGACACGGGCGTGATCGCGGGCGCGATCTCGGGGCGGGCGATCTATGACGGCGCGCTCGATCTGACCGAGGCGCTGGCAGCTCTGCGCGCCTGACACAGCGCTGAGGAAATCCACCGAAAGTGACACAAATCATTGCGTCATGTGGATTTCCGCGTGAGGGTTAACCCAGCGTTAACACCAAGTGTGGAGGGTGCCATGAAACGCATGATGACGATTGCCGCGGTGACCGCTTGCCTCGCAAGCGCGGCCATGGCGAATGATACCAAAGGCTTTGTGGGTCTGAACTGGACCTTCGGCCCGGGCGCGAGCGGCCTTGAAGGGGTGTTCGGCGCGATGAATTACGACCTCGATCCGGATGGCGACATCAACGGGGCGAAGCTGTCATTGCATCTCGGTATCGGTCCGGGGCCGGTGCAAGGCAAAATCAAGCTGACCGGCGTCGCCGGACAGGACAATGCCATGGCGGAACTGGGCATGGGCTACGGCAGCCGCGGCTGGTTCGGCACGGGCGGGCTGATGGGCGAGCATTGGACCGTCGGCGGCGATCTCTTCTTCCAAGGCGGCTGGGAAGGCTTCGGCGGCATTCACAGCCTGCAATTCGACCGACCGGACGCGCCAGCAGCGGCGCCGACAGACGGTCAGAATGATAATACAGCGAACTGAGGCACTTCGGGCGAAATATTACATATCGAAGGGGCGGCTCAAGCCGCCCTTTTCCTTGGCTCAGGCACCCACCGATTTGCGCACCATGTCCCAATAGATATCGGCGACGGTGGCGCGGCTCAGACGCCCGCCTTCGCGGAACCATGTATTCACGCCGGTCAGCATCGCGATGATCGCCATCGTCGCGAGCTTGGTGTCGGGGATCAGGAAGACGCCTTCGTCCTGCCCAGCTTTCAGGATCGCTTCCAGCTCGGTCTCGTAGGTCTTGCGCAGCCCCTCGATCACCGCGAAATTCTCCGCGCTCAGGTTGCGCAGCTCCATATAGCTGAGGAACACCGCCTCCGCCCGCTCGAGGTTGAAGCGGATGTGGAAGCGCACGAAACGCTCCAGCCGTGCATGGGCATCGCCGCCGCCGGGCTCGGCGTGCCACGCGGCGATCAGCTCGTCCATGTGGGTCTTGAGCAGGTCGAACAGCAGCGCCTCTTTGTCGGGCGTATAGAGGTAGAGCGCCCCCGCCTGCACCCCCACCGCGCCTGCGATCTGGCGCATCGAGACAGCGGCAAAGCCGTGCCGCGCAAAGAGCCTTTGCGCCTCGGCGCGGATCTTCGGGCCGGTAATCTCGGAATGGGAGCCAGTCTTGCGTGCCATGATACCGACGCTAACTGAACGGGCGTTCATTATCAAACCCGATTTGCGGCGCAATCGGCACTGGCAATGGGGCCGCGCGCGCAATAGTTTGCCCCTGTCCCGAGAGGAGAGACCATGCGCGCCCCTGCCCTGATCGCCCTGTTTGCCTTGCTGGCTTCGCTCGCCGCCTGCTCGAAGCAGTCGACGGAGGGCTATCCGACGCTGCTGCCGATGGACGAGATCCTGACCGATCAGCCGCTCACGCCCGATCCGGCCCCCGAACTGGAGGCGCGCGCCGATGCGTTGCGCACCCGCGCAGACGCGATGCGCAGCCAATAAAATCTCGCCATAGAGCGGTTGAAGCCGCACGCCGCGTTGCCCTGCCTGCGCTTTCCCGCTAACAGGGCGCAAACCACCAAGTTTCGCTCATGAGGTCCCTATGTCCGCCGTCTCAGATACCGCACCCTTGCGTCTTGGCATCGCGGGTCTCGGCACCGTGGGCATCGGTGTGGTGAAGATCGTGCAACGCCATGCCGATCTGCTGGCGGCCCGCGCGGGTCGCCCGGTCGAAATCACCGCCGTCTCGGCCCGCGACCGCACCAAGAACCGCGATGCGGACCTGTCGAGCTATGCGTGGGAAGACGATGCGGTGACGCTCGCCCAGCGCGACGACATCGACGTCTTCGTCGAACTGATGGGCGGCCATGAAGGCCCCGCGAAGGACGCGACCGAAGCCGCGCTGAAAGCGGGCAAGGACGTGGTGACCGCGAACAAGGCGTTGCTTGCACATCACGGTCAGGCGCTGGCGGAACTCGCTGAAAGCCTCGGCCGCACGATCCGCTATGAGGCCGCCGTCGCGGGCGGCATCCCGGTCATCAAGACGCTGACCGAAGGGCTTGCGGGCAACGGCATCCGCCGCGTGATGGGCGTGATGAACGGCACCTGCAACTACATCCTGACGCGGATGGAAGATGCGGGCCTGCCCTATGACACGGTCTTCGAAGAGGCGCGCGCACTTGGCTATCTCGAGGCCGATCCGAACCTCGACGTGGGCGGGATCGACGCGGGCCACAAACTCGCCATCCTTGCCTCCATCGCCTTCGGCACGCAGGTCGCTTTCGAAGATGTGACGCTAGAAGGGATCGGGCGCATCTCGATCGACGATATCCGCCGCGCGGGCGATATGGGCTACAAGATCAAGCTTCTGGGCGTCGCGCAGATGACCGGCCGCGGGCTGGAGCAGCGGATGACGCCCTGTCTCGTGCCCGCCACCTCGCCGCTGGGTCAGCTGACCGGCGGAACCAACATGACCGTGCTGGAAGGCGACTCGGTCGGCCAGATCGTGCTGCGTGGCGCAGGCGCGGGCGAAGGCCCGACCGCGAGCGCCGTGATGGGCGACGTGATGGACCTCGCACGCGGGTTGCGGCTGCCGGTCTTCGGCCAGCCCGCCGACAAGCTCGAGGCCCCTACCCCGGCCGTCACCGCGATCCCTGCGCCCTATTACCTGCGCCTGCAACTGTCGGACAAACCCGGCGCGCTGGCGAAGGTCGCGACCGTTCTGGGCGAGGCGGGCGTCTCGATCAGCCGGATGCGCCAATACGGCCATGCCGACACCTCGGCCCCGGTGCTGATCGTCACTCACAAGACGACCCGCGACGCGATCGACGCCGCGATCGACGCCCTGCCCGCGACCCGCGTAGTCGAGGGCGAGCCGATCGCGATCCGCATCGAAGAGGTCTGAGCGGATGGGGATGCTGAGCCATGTCTCGCTGGGCATCTCCGATCTCGACCGGGCGCTGACATTCTACGCCCCGCTGATGGAGCGGCTCGGTCTGGCGCTGCGCTTTTCCGAGCCCGCAAAACAGTGGGCAGGCTGGACCGCCGAGGATAGCAGCCGCCCGATCTTCTTTATCACCCGCCCCTTCAACGGCGACGCCCCCGCCCCCGGCAACGGTCCGATGGTCGGGTTCGATGCGCCCGACCGTGCGACGGTCGATGCGGTGCACGCCCTCGCGCTGGAACTGGGCGGCACCGATGAGGGTCCGCCGGGGCTGCGCCCGCACTATCACGCGGATTATTACGGCGCCTATTTTCGCGACCCGGATGGCAACAAGCTCTGCATTGCGTGCCATTTTTCACCGCAATAGCGGCTGGCCCCTCCTGTTAGCGTTCACGGGGTTGCCCTTCGCGGCCCCACAGGCTTTACCTATGCCCGGCCCACAACGCCTAGGCAGACAGGAAGACCCAAATGACCCCTCCGAGTGATTTCAACGACCGCATGCTTTCGCTGGGCCTCGCCCGCGTGTCGGAAGCGGCTGCTCATGCCTCCGCCGACCTGATCGGTCGCGGTGACGAGAAAGCTGCCGACCAGGCCGCGGTGAACGCGATGCGCGATCAGCTCAACAAGCTGGAAATCCGCGGCACCGTGGTCATCGGGGAAGGCGAGCGCGACGAGGCGCCGATGCTGTATATCGGCGAGGAAGTCGGCCAGGGCGTCGGCCCCGAGGTGGACATCGCGCTCGACCCGCTGGAAGGCACCACGCTGACTGCGAAGGACATGCCCAACGCACTGACCGTGATCGCGATGGCGCCGCGCGGCACGATGCTGCACGCGCCCGACGTCTACATGGACAAGCTGGCCATCGGCCCGGGCTACGAGAAAGACGTGGTCTCGCTCGACATGACCCCGACCGAGCGCGTTCAGGCGCTGGCCAAGGCGCAAGGCGTCGAGACCAAGGACATCGCGGTCTGCATCCTCGACCGTCCGCGCCATGAGGACATGATCGCCGAGGTCCGCGAGACCGGTGCGAAAATCCGTCTGATCACCGATGGCGACGTGGCGGGCGTCATTCACTGCGCCGAGCCGGATTTCACCGGCATCGACATGTATATGGGCTCGGGCGGCGCGCCTGAGGGTGTGCTGGCGGCCTCGGCGCTGAAATGCATGGGCGGTCAGATGTGGGGCAAGCTGCTGTTCCGCAACGACGACGAGCGTGGCCGTGCGAAGAAGGCCGGGATCACCGATCTCGACAAGGTCTATACCCGCGACGAGATGGTGCGTTCGGACGTGATCTTCGCCGCGACCGGTGTGACCAACGGGTCCATCGTGAAGGGCGTGAAGCGCGAGCCGACCTATATCGAATCCGAGACGATGCTGATGCGCTCGAAAACCGGCTCGCTGCGCCGCGTGATCTACCGCAACCCGGTGAAGTAACCGGCGCGTCTGGATATTTTTATCGAGAAGAAGAGAAAGGCCGGAGCGCGATGCTCCGGCCTTTCTTGATTCTGGCTGGCGGTTACTCTGCCGCGTCGGCGTAGCTCTCGACCGGCGGACAGGTGCAGATCAGGTTGCGGTCGCCGAAGACGTTGTCGACCCGGCCCACGGGCGGCCAGTATTTGTCGACGCGGAAGGCGCCTGCCGGGAAACAGCCCTGTTCGCGGGTATATTTCCGGTCCCAATCGGCCACGAGGTCTTCCACCGTATGCGGCGCATGGCGCAGCGGGCTGTCCTCGGGGGTAATCTCGCCCGCCTCGATATCGCGGATTTCATCACGGATCGAAAGCATCGCGGTGATGAAGCGATCGATCTCGGCCTTAGTCTCGGATTCGGTGGGCTCCACCATCAGCGTGCCGGCGACCGGCCAGCTCATCGTGGGCGCGTGGAAACCGTTATCCATCAGGCGCTTGGCAATGTCGTCCACCGTCACGCCCACCTCCGCGAAGGGCCGCGTGTCGATGATGCATTCATGCGCGACACGTCCACGATTGCCCATGAAGAGGATCGGGTAGCCCTCTTTCAGCTTCGCGGCGATGTAGTTCGCAGCGAGGATCGCGACGCGGGTCGCCTGCGTCAGGCCCGGCCCGCCCATCATCAGGATATAGGCCCAGGAGATCAGCAGGATCGAGGCCGAGCCATAGGGCGCGGCACTCACCGGCCCCTCGTCTCCGCCCGTCTCCGGGTGGCCCGGAAGGAAGGGCGCAAGGTGCGACTTCACCCCGATCGGCCCCATGCCGGGACCGCCGCCGCCATGCGGGATCGCGAAAGTCTTGTGCAGGTTGAGATGACTCACATCCGAGCCGATCTCGCCCGGTTTCACGAGTCCCACCAGCGCGTTGAGGTTGGCACCATCGAGATAGACCTGACCGCCATATTCGTGGGTGATGTCGCAGATGCGCTTCACCGTCTCCTCGAACACGCCATGGGTCGAGGGATAGGTGATCATGCAGGCCGCGAGCTTGTCGCCCGCTTCTGCCGCCTTGGCCTCGAAATCCTCCAGATCCACATCGCCATTGGGCGCGGAATTCACGACCACGACCTTCATCCCCGCCATATGCGCCGAGGCCGGGTTCGTGCCATGCGCCGACATCGGGATCAGGCAGACATCGCGCTGATCGTCGCCATTGGCGCGGTGATAAGCGGCGATTGTCAGAAGCCCCGCATATTCCCCCTGCGCGCCTGAATTGGGCTGCATCGAGAACGCGTCATAGCCGGTGATCTCGCAAAGCTTCGCGGTCAGATCGTCGATCATCTCCGCATAGCCCTGCGCCTGATCGAGCGGCACGAACGGGTGCAGCGAGCCGAATTCCGGCCAGGTCAGCGGCATCATCTCGGCGGCTGCGTTGAGCTTCATCGTGCAGGACCCGAGCGGAATCATCGCGCGGTCGAGCGCCAGATCACGATCCGAGAGGCGACGCATGTAGCGCATCATCTCGGATTCGGCGCGGTTCATGTGGAAGACCGGATGGGTGAGGTAATCGCTCTCGCGCAGCAGCGCATCCGGCACCGCCGGTTGCGTGGCCTCGGGCGCCGCTTCGGTGATCCCGAAGGCGTCGAGCACCTTCGCCACCACGCCCGGATCGCTGGTCTCGTCGAGCGAAATCCCGACCCGGTCGCGGCCCACTTTGCGCAGGTTGATCCCGCGATGGCGCGCAGCAGCGAGGATGCCCTGCTGGCCCACGCCCACCTCGACGGTGATCGTGTCGTAGAAATTCGCAGGCTCGACCAAGGCGCCTGCCGCTTTCAACGCATCGGCCAGTTGCACGGCCAGCAGATGCACGCGTTCGGAGATTGCGCGCAGTCCGACGGGGCCGTGGAAGACGGCGTAGAAGCTCGCCATGACGGCCAGAAGCGCCTGCGCGGTGCAGACGTTCGAGGTCGCCTTCTCGCGGCGGATATGCTGCTCACGGGTTTGCAGGCTCAGGCGATACGCGCGGTTGCCGTGGCTGTCGATCGACACACCGACGATCCGGCCCGGCATCGCGCGCTTCATCTTGTCGGTGGAGGACATGAAGGCCGCATGCGGGCCGCCATAGCCCATCGGCACGCCGAAGCGTTGCGCCGAGCCCACCGCGATATCCGCGCCCATCGCGCCCGGCTCCTTGAGCAGGCACAGCGCCAGAAGATCGGTCGCGACCACGGCCACGGCTTTCGCGGCATGGAGCGCCTCGCATTCGGCGGTGAAGTCGCGGACATGGCCATAGGTGCCCGGATATTGGAAGATCGCGCCGAAGACCTTCTCGGCCTCCAGCGTCTCGGGCGCGCCCACGATCACCTCGATCCCGAGCGGCTCGGCGCGGGTCTGGATCACGCCGATGGTCTGCGGGTGGCAGTTTTCGTCCACGAAGAAGGCACTGGCCTTCGATTTCGACACGCGCTGCGCCATCGCCATGGCTTCCGCCGCCGCCGTCGCCTCATCGAGCAACGAAGCATTGGCGACCGGCAGCCCGGTCAGGTCCGACACCATCGTCTGGAAGTTCAGAAGCGCCTCAAGACGCCCCTGCGCGATCTCGGGTTGATAGGGCGTGTAGGCCGTGTACCAGGCCGGGTTCTCGAGGATATTGCGCTGGATCGCGGGCGGCGTGACGGTGCCGTAATAGCCCTGCCCGATCAGGCTGGTCATCACGCGGTTCTTCTTCGCGACGCCTTCCATCTTCTGCAGGAGGCCGTATTCGGTCAGCGGCGCCCAGCCCAGCGGCTCGGCCTGACGGATGCTTTTCGGCACCGTCTCGGCGATCAGCGCGTCGAGGTCCGGCGCCCCCACGGCTTTGAGCATCTCCTCCATCTCGGCCGGTGAGGGCCCGATATGGCGGCGATTGGCGAAATCGTAACTGTCGTAAGTCGTGGGGGTGAAGGTCATGGATATTACCCGATGAAGTCTTTGTAAGCGGCCTCGTCCATGAAGCCGTCGAGCGCGGAGGCGTCGGTGAGTTTCATCTTGAAGAACCACGCCTTGCCCAGCGGGTCTTCGTTCACGAGGCCCGGATTGTCTGCCAGATCCTCGTTGATCTCGACGATCTCGCCACCCAGCGGCGCGAGGATGTCGGAGGCGGCCTTGACCGACTCGATCACGCAGATCTCGTCGCCCTTTTCGACCGTGTCGCCCACATCGGGCAGTTCGACGAAGACGACATCGCCAAGTTGCTCGGAGGCGTGTCCGGTGATGCCGACGATCACAACATCGCCTTCAGTTTTGAGCCATTCGTGGTCTTCGGTGAATTTCATGTAACGTCTCCCGATTGGTTGTTCAGCGTTTGTAAGTGGCAGGGCGGAAAGGCATCGGCACGACCTT
The DNA here is from genome assembly GCF_002020045.1 of Thioclava sp. F28-4. NCBI lineage: Bacteria > Pseudomonadati > Pseudomonadota > Alphaproteobacteria > Rhodobacterales > Paracoccaceae > Thioclava > Thioclava sp. F28-4. The sequence goes on from NZ_MPZQ01000001.1 coordinate 675,061, forward strand.
GGCGGGCAGACGCTTGCCGCGCACCTCGCCATAGACGGTGGTGCCTTCCTCGGTGCCCGCGGGCAGATAGGCCATCGCCATCGGCGCCTCGATCGAAGGACCGAAGCCGCCCGAGGTCACGCGGCCGATCGGATCGCCGCCCTCGGGTCCGGCGAAAATCTCGACGCCCTCGCGCATCGGCGCGCGGCCCTCGGGGCGCAGGCCCATGCGCAGGCGGCTCGGGCCGTTTTCCAATTCGCTCAGGATGCGATCCGCGCCGGGGAAGCCGCCTTCGCGCTCCCCACCCTTGCGGCGCACCTTCTGGATCGCCCAGGCGATGTTGCCCTCGACCGGGGTCGTGGTCGTGTCGATATCGTGGCCGTAGAGGCAAAGCCCCGCTTCGAGCCGCAGGCTGTCGCGCGCGCCCAGACCGATCGGCTCCACCGCCTCATCGGCGAGCAGTTTGCGGGCAAATTCCACCGCGCGGTCCGCGGGCACGGAAATCTCGTAGCCGTCTTCACCGGTATAGCCCGAGCGCGAAATCCAAAGCTCCGCGCCGTTCCAGTGATAGACGCCCACGTCCATGAAGCGCATCTTGGCGGTGCCGGGCACCAGAGCCTCGAGCACACCCTCCGCGGCAGGCCCTTGCAGCGCCAAGAGCGCGCGGTCGGTGAGTTCCTCGACCGATTCCAGATGCGCCCGCATATGGGCGATGTCGTTTTCCTTGCAGGCCGCGTTCACCACGACGAAGAGATGATCGCCACGGTTCGCCACCATCAGGTCATCGAGAATGCAGCCATTCTCATCTGTGAACATCGCATAGCGCTGGCGGCCCTCTTTCAGGCCCATCAGGCTGACCGGCACCAGCGCCTCGAACGCCTCGGCAGCGCCTTCGCCCGGCACGATCACCTGCCCCATGTGGCTGACATCGAACAGCCCCGCCATGGCGCGCGTGTGCAGGTGCTCTTTCATCACGCCCAGCGGGTATTGCACAGGCATCTCGTAGCCCGCGAAAGGCACCATCTTGGCACCCAGTTCCACATGCAGATCGTATAGCGGTGTGCGTTTCAACTCGCTCATCGCGGCCTCCCCTTCAGCCGGATGATCCGGCATCGATTCATGAGCCTTCCGGCTCGCCCGATGCCCCCTCTGTCCGTGCCTGCGATGCAGACGCCTGAGATCGTTATCCCTTCGGCGGATGCCGCGATTGCGCGCCGCATCACTCTCCAGAGTCCTTCGTCGGGCACGGTCCTTTTGCCTGAGAGTTTACCGGGGCGGTTGCTCCTTCGGCACCGAGGTTTCCCCCGGATTCTCCCGTATCCGACCCTTCCCGATTACCTGAGCCCGCGCGCGACTGACAAGCCCCAATCGCCAAAAGCGCCGCTTTACCGCCGAAAACGACCTCACGAGGTCGCGAACTGCCCAAACAAAAAGCGCGAGGGAGTCACCCCTCGCGCCTCTCGAATTGGTTGTCCGATCCTGCGGCGGAGCCGTCAGCCGCGCGCCGGAACCTTGTGCAGAAGCGGCATCAGTTCGCCCATATCGGGCCCGTGCGCCATGCCGGTCACGGCCTTGCGCAGCGGCATGAACAGCCCCTTGCCCTTGCGCCCGGTCGCCTCTTTCACCTCCGAGGTCCAGTCCTTCCACGTGGTGTCGGAATAGGGCGGCGCGGGCAGCATCGTCATGGCCTGCGCGATGAAGTCGCGATCTTCCTCGTCGATCACCGGCTCCGCGCCGTTCAGACACAGATCGGCCCAGCCCTTCAGATCGTCGAGCTTGTCGATATTCTGCGAAGCGACCTTCCAGAAGCGCTCGCGCTGATCCTCGGGGATGCCGAGTTCGGCAATGCGATCCGCCACGGCCGAGAACGGCAGGTGCTGGTTGCGCGCACGGGTCAGCGGGATCAGGTCCGCCGGGTCGAATTTCGTCGGCGCCGAGCCGAAATGGTTCAGATCGAACCCGTCGGCCAGTTCGTCGATCGACATCTTCAGCTCGATCGGCTGGCTCGAGCCCAGACGCGCCATCATCGACAAAAGCGCCTCGGGGGCGATGCCTTCGGCGCGCAGATCGCGGATCGAGAGCGCGCCAAGGCGCTTCGACAGTTCCTCGCCCTGCGGGCCGGTCAGCAGCGAATGGTGCGCGAAGCTAGGCACCTTGCCGCCGATCGCCTCGATGATCTGGATCTGCGTCGCGGTGTTGGTGACGTGGTCGCCGCCGCGCACGATATGGGTGATGCCCATATCCGCGTCATCGACCGGCGAGGCGAAGGTGTAAAGCACCTGCCCCGAGGCCTTGATCAGCACCGGATCGGACACGCTCGCCGCGTCGATCGACAGATCGCCGAGGATGCCGTCTTTCCACTCGATCCGCTCAAGCTCGAGCTTGAAGCGCCAGTAACCTTCCTTGCCTTCCGCGCGCATCGCGTCTTTTTCGGCATCCGACAGATGCATCGATGCGCGGTCATAGACCGGCGGTTTGCCCATGTTGAGCTGCTTCTTGCGCTTGAGGTCCAGCTCGGTCGGGCTCTCGAAACATTCATAAAGCTTACCGTCGGCCTTCAGCTTCTCGGCCACCTCGGCATAGCGGTCCAGACGCAGCGACTGGCGTTCCTCGCGATCCCATTCGATGCCGAGCCATTCGAGGTCCTGCTTCAGCGCGTCGATATATTCCTGCTTCGAACGCTCCTGATCGGTATCGTCTAGGCGCAGGATGAATTGACCGCCGGTCTTGCGGGCGATCAGGTAGTTCATCAGCGCGGTGCGCAGGTTGCCGACATGGATATAGCCGGTGGGCGACGGGGCAAAACGGGTAACGGTGGTCATCTTGGCAAACTCCTGTTGGCGCCTGCTCTTTCACAAGGCGGCCCGTTTGTCCATATGAGGGGCCATGCGGCGCGTGCAGAGCGGCTTGGAGGGGGCGATGAGCGAGGGTTACGACTGGGCGGAGGTCATGGCGCCGGGCATCGAGGAGATCGAGGCGCTGGCCGAGGCCGCACGCGCGGCGCTTCCGCCGGAATTCGCCCGCGCGGCGCAGGGCGTCGCGATCCGGGTGGAAGACTTCGCCTCCGAGGCGATGCTCGCCGATCTCGGCATCGAGGACCCTTTCGAGCTGACCGGGCTCTATGACGGTATCCCGCTCACCGAGAAATCTGTGATGGACCCCGGCGGTCATCCGGATGTGATCTGGCTCTTCCGTCGGCCGATCCTCGACGAGTGGGTCTCGCGCGGCAACGAGCCCCTCGGGTCCCTCGTCACCCATATTTTCGTGCATGAACTGGCGCATCACCTCGGGTGGTCCGACGCGGATATTTCGTCGATCGATCGCTGGTGGGAGTGAACCGAAGCGGCTCACGCAACGTTCACGACTTCGTGGAAGCGGCGCGATGCGCTAGACTTCGACCTGCGAAGATCAACCATCGAGAGGGAGAGACCCGATGACCAGGACCTTCATGACCCGCCGTACTGCCCTGAAAACCGCCGCTTTCCTGCCCGCCGCCCCCGCGCTTCTGACCGGGACCGGCGCCGCCGCGCAAAGCTCGAACGAAGCCCCGCCCGCGATCCCGCGCTATCGCCGGATGCAGATGGGCGACCTGACGATCACCACGCTGCTCGCCGGATCGCGCGAGCTGGAAAACCCGCAGACGATTTTCGGCATGAATGCCAGCCCCGAGGATTTCGCGGCCGTCTCGGAAGCCGCCTATATCCCCGCCGACAAGTCGTTGAATTTCTTCACGCCGACGCTGATCGAGACCGGATCGGAGAAGATCCTCTTCGACACCGGCCTGTCGCCGGAGGGGATCACCTCAGCACTTTCCGCCGCCGGACACGCGCCCGAGGACATCACCCATGTCGTGATCACCCATATGCATGGCGACCATATCGGCGGGCTGATGGGCGATGGCGGCGAGACCTTCGCCAATGCCGCCTATATTACCGGCCAGAAAGAATTCGACCATTGGTCGAATGCGGGCAACGACACGTTCGAAGCCAAGGTCCGTCCGCTGGCCGAGAAGATGAGCTATCTCAAGGGCGGCGATTCGGTCGTCTCCGGCATCTCGGCGGTCGAGGCGTTCGGCCACACGCCTGGTCATATGGCCTTTATGGTGGAGTCGGGTGGCAAGGGGCTGATGCTCGCCGCCGATACGTCCAACCACTATGTCTGGTCGCTTCAGCGTCCCGATTGGGAAGTGAAATACGACATGGACAAGGAGATGGCCGCGAAGACCCGCAAGGAGCTTCTCGGCCGTGTCGCCGCCGACAAGCTGGCCTTCATCGGCTACCATATGCCCTTCCCCGGCGTCGGCCATCTCGAGGCGCTGGACACCGGCTTCCACTTCCATCCCATCACCTATCAGCTCAACGTTTGATCCGTGATGCGTGCGGGCCAAGCCTGCGCCGAGATATTTCAAGCGCGCGCCCGACCGGCGCGCGTTTTTCTTATGTCACCCTGCTCTGAGAGGGGCACGCCTGTAAGGGCCGCGACTGGCTGCGCCCCACCCGTCAGGCGGCGGCATCGCCCTCATGCAACTTCATGCGCACGAGGGTCTGGTTGAGCAGGATATAGGCGATCTCGCCGAACGTGACGGGGCCGGTGAAGCCGCCGGTGCGCTGTCCTTCCAGCTCGCCGTAGAGATAGTTCAGAATACAGTTGCACGAATATTCGTTGGCGCCTTTGCCCCCCGCGCCTTCAGCGAAAGCCTGCGCGTAGGAGCCCAGCGCCTGCGCCAGACGGTATTCGACCCCTTCGACAACGGGGGCGTAGAATTTCACCTTGCCTGCTTCGGCATCGACCTCCTGGATCGAGACATTGACGAGCGTGCCTGCGTAATTTGCGACCAGCGGCAGGCGCGTGTCGATCTCGTGCTCGGCGATGTAGCGGGCGAGATTGACCTCTCGCCCCTCGACCGTCGCCACCTCGGCTTCGAACCCCGCCTTAGGGAAGGTGAAGGTCAGCGCCTCGGCCTCGCCTTGGGCGAAGATGTTGAGGATGTCGAGATCGGCCGCGACGCCATCGGGCAGCTCGACATGCAGCAGCACCGCCCCTTCGTCATGCGCCACCCCCGTCGCGCCGTCGAACACCTTCGGCGCGCGTTTGCCCAGCTCGTCGAGATGTACCCCGGTGATCCAGCCCGCAAGCGGCTGATCGAAGAGACCGGGATAGCCCTGCCCTTCCACCGCAAAGTCGGAATGCGCCACCGAGAAGGCGGGGATCATGATCATGGTGAAGCCATTTTCGGCGTAGCCTTCGGAGATCTTCGGCAGATCGCCCACCTCGAGCCAACGCGGCACCGCGCCCGTCGTCCGCTCGAACCGGGTGCAGAACAGCTTGTCGCGCACCACCGCCCCGCCCTCTTCGGTGACGAAATAAACGGTGGTGCCGCCGATCCATTTGCCGCGCGGGAGCTGCGCCAGAAGCGCCTCGTCCCCCGCCACGACCATGACGTCGCCCGCCTCGATCCGCGCGGCGGCCTCGGCCACGCCCAACATCTCATTTTTCATACCGGATCCCCTCTCGAGCCTAGAACGCCGCGACATCGCCGGCGGCAAAAGCATTTTTCGTCACGAACTCACGCAGCTCCGCGATCTTGTCGCCAAGCGAGGCCGGGCGCGCGGCCACCTCGCGACGCAAGCGCGCAATCAAGATCTTCGTCGCCAGCGACGCGGCACTCAAATCGCTCTGACTCGTCAAAACCCTCTTCCATCGCGGATCATCGGCACCCGGAACCATCCTCACACTCCTTTGAAACAGCACGGGTGAGGTCATAGCGCACCATCCCTTAACACTGCGTTGACAGGCGCGCGCTCCGCGCCGCAAAGTCGGGCTCTGGGCCAAAAGGAGACGCGATGACCTCGATCCTCACGATCACGCTCAACCCGACGGTCGATCTGTCGATCGAGACCCCCGAGGTCGCCCCCGAGCGCAAGCTGCGCTGCACGCGGCCGCTCACGGATCCGGGCGGCGGCGGCCTGAATGTCAGCCGCGCGATCGCCGCTCTGGGGGGCAATTCCACAGCTTTCGTGGCTCTTGGCGGGACCACCGGCGACCGGGTGATGCGGCTTCTGGCCGAGGCCGGGATCGCCGTCTTCCCCTTCCCCGCGCCGGGCGAGACGCGGATGAGCCTGACCGCCACGGATCAAAGCACGGGCGCGCAATATCGCTTCGTGATGCCGGGACCGGACTGGGGCGCGCGCGATGTCGCGAAGGCGCTCAGCCGGATCGCGCGGGCCGCGCCCGAAGGTGGGATCGTGGTGCTGTCCGGCTCGCAACCGCCCGGCGTGCCCGAGGATTTCCCCGCGCGTCTGGCGACGAAGATGGCGCGGACCAAGGCGCGGCTCTTCCTCGACACCTCCGGCGAGGCGCTGCACCAGCTGATGGAAAGCGAGGCGCAACCCGCCGATGTGCTGCGGATGGACGAGCTGGAGGCCGAGGGGCTGGCGGGTCGCAAACTGCCCGAACGCCGGGATAGCGCCGATTTCGCCCAAGGCCTCGTGCAGCGCGGGCTGGCCCATGCGGTGATCGTCGCGCGCGGCGCGGACGGCAATGTGCTGGCCACCAAGGACGCGCGCTGGTTCGCTGTGGCGCCGAAGGTCGACGTCGTGTCGAAAGTGGGCGCGGGCGACAGTTTCGTGGGGGCCTTCACGCTGGCGCTTTCCCGCGGCAAGACCTTCCGCGAGGCGTTACAGCACGGCGCCGCGGGCGCAGCGGCCGCCGTGACGACACCTGCGACCGATCTGTGTTCCGCCGCGATGGTGCGCCGTCTTCTGCCGCATTGCCCGGTCGAGCCGGTCTGAGCACTCTGCCCCTTTGCCTCGCGGCACCTGCGCGTTATGAAAGCGCCAAAGGAGCGCCGCCCATGCTGAAGACCCGCATCATTCCCTGTCTCGACGTCGCCGATGGCCGCGTCGTGAAAGGCGTCAATTTCGTGAACCTGATCGACGCGGGCGACCCGGTCGAAGCCGCCAAGGCCTATGACGCGGCCGGCGCCGACGAGCTTTGCTTCCTCGACATCCACGCGACGCATGAGAACCGTGGCACGATGTTCGATCTGGTGACCCGCACCGCCGAGCAATGTTTCATGCCGCTCACCGTGGGCGGCGGTGTGCGCACCCATGAGGACGTGCGCGCGTTGCTGCTGGCAGGGGCCGACAAGGTCTCGTTCAACTCGGCGGCTGTGGCCGATCCGAACGTCATCACCGAGGCTGCCGACCGCTTCGGCAGCCAGTGCATCGTCTGCGCGATCGACGCGAAGACCGTGGAGCCGGGCCGCTGGGAGATCTTTACCCATGGCGGGCGCAAATCCACCGGTATCGACGCGGTGGAATTCGCGCGCACCGTGACCGCGAAGGGTGCGGGGGAAATCCTGCTGACCTCGATGGATCGCGACGGCACCCGCGCGGGCTTCAATCTGGAGCTGACGAAGGCGATCTCGGACGCGGTCGACGTGCCGGTGATTGCCTCCGGCGGCGTCGGCAATCTCGATCATCTGGTGGAAGGCGTGACCAAGGGCGGGGCTTCGGCCGTTCTCGCCGCCTCGATCTTCCACTTCGGCGAATACACGATCCGCGAGGCCAAGGAATACATGGCCGCCGCGGGCATTCCGATGAGGCTGCAATGAGCATTCTGGACCAACTCGCCGCGACCATCGAGAGCCGCAAGGGCGCCGATCCCGACACGTCGTGGACCGCGAAGCTGCTGGCCAAGGGCCCGGAGAAATGCGCCGAGAAATTCGGTGAGGAAGCGGTGGAAGCGATCATCGCCGCGGCGAAAAACGACCGCGAGAACCTGACCTATGAGGCGGCGGATGTGCTCTATCACCTCTTGGTGATGCTGGCGGCGCGCGACGTGAAGCTGGCCGATGTGCTGGCCGAACTGGAGCGCCGCGAAGGGACGTCCGGCATCGCCGAGAAAGCGGCCCGCAGTTAAGGGGCGCTGCCCCTCTGCCTTACGGCATTCACCCCGGGATATTTTCCAAGAGCGAAGGGGCGGCCCGTGCCTGCCTTCGCTCTTGCCGAAATATCCTGGGGGTGAGGGCCGCGCCCGAGGGGGCAGCGCCCCTTTCCCCGCGCGGACCGCGTGCTAGCTGGCCTCTCAAACAGGAGGCTTTCATGGCACAGACCACCAATACCAACCGCAAGATTATCCTCGCCGAACGCCCGAAAGGCGCGCCGAACGAGAACACGCTGAAGCTCGAGACCGAGGCCGTGCCGCAACCCGGCAAGGGCGAGATGCTGCTGCGCACCGTCTATCTGTCGCTCGACCCCTATATGCGCGGGCGGATGTCGGATGCGAAATCCTACGCGACCCCGGTCGAGATCGGCGGCGTGATGACCGGTCAGGTCGTGGCCGAGGTCATGGAGAGCGATGTCGACGGGTTCTCGAAGGGTGATTACGTGCTCTCGCCCTCGGGCTGGCAGGACTTCTTCGTCTCGGATGGCACGCAAGTGCTCAATCTCGGGCCGGAGCCGGAGAACCCGAGCTGGGCCTTGGGTATTCTGGGGATGCCGGGCTACACGGCCTATGCGGGCCTGCTGAAGATCGGCGAGCCGAAACCGGGCGAGACGGTGGTGGTTGCGGCCGCCTCCGGGCCAGTCGGCGCGACGGTCGGCCAGATCGCCAAGATCAAGGGCTGCCGCGTCGTCGGGGTCGCGGGCGGGGCCGAGAAATGCGCCCATGTCACCGACACGCTCGGGTTTGACGCCTGCATCGACCACCGCGCCGCGGATTTCGCCGAGCAACTGGCCGCGGCCTGCACCGACGGGATCGACGTCTATTTCGAAAATGTCGGCGGCAAGGTGCTCTACGGCGTGCTGCCGCTTCTCAACCCCTTCGCGCGGATGCCGGTCTGCGGCATGGTCGCGTGGTATAACCTGCAAGGCCTGCCCGAGGGGCCCGATCACGGCCCGCAGATCCTCTCGACGATCCTGCGCATGAAGGTGAAGGTGCAGGGCTTCATCATCTTCGACAGCTTCCCGATCGAGCTTTATCAGGAATTCTCCGAGGCGATGACCGGCTGGCTGAAAGAGGGCAAGGTTCAGTACAAGGAGCAGGTGGTGGAAGGCCTCGAGGCCGCGCCGCAGGGGCTCTACGACCTGCTGGAGGGCCGCAATTTCGGCAAGATGGTCGTGAAAGTCGGCTAAAAGCGAGGCACGCGCGCAGGGCTTTCGCATCCGTGACTTGCCCTGCGCCGCGCATCGCTTATCTCTATCCCTATGTTTGGACGCCTTTTCGATATGCTCAACGATCCCGCCCCCGATCCGATGGAGGGGGAAGATCGCGAATTGGCGCTGGCGGCACTTCTGGTGCGGCTCGCGCGGTCGGATGAAAACTATACCGAAGAGGAGAAAATCCGGATCGACCGGGTTCTCGCGCAGCGCAACGGTCTCTCGGGCTTCGAGGCGACCGAGATGCGCAAGCGCGCCGAAGAGGTCGAGGCGGGCGCGCCCGACACGGTCCGCTTCACGCGCGCGCTGAAAGACAAGGTCGCCTATGAGGACCGCACCGGCGTGATCGAGGCGCTGTGGGACGTGGCGCTGGCAGATGGCGTGCGCGATGCCCATGAGGATGCGTTGATCCGGCTCGCGGCGAAGCTTCTGGGCGTTAACGACGTCGATTCGGCGGTGGCGCGGCAACGCGTCGAGGCCCGCCGCACCTGAATTCGACGGGCAAGGCAGCGCGGGGCGCGACCGCTCCGCGCCCATTTTTTCCTCAGATGCTCGTGATTTCGGCCCCTTCCCCATCGTCAACCGGGCAGACGCAGTTGCATTCACCGGTCAAATCGCGCCAGATTGCGCGGATGGACAAAGAGAAGCTGCCTGCGTGACCCGAAACGAGCCTGCGCCCAAAGACGCGCCCGTCATCGAAATCCGTGACCTTTACAAGAGCTACGGCTCGCTTGAGGTGCTCAAGGGCGTCTCGATCACCGCGCCGCGCGGCCATGTGGTGTCGTTGATCGGCTCCTCCGGCTCGGGCAAATCGACCCTCTTGCGATGCTGCAACCTTCTTGAAGACAGCCAGAAGGGCGATGTGATCTTCGAGGGCGAGTCTGTGCATTGGCGTGGCGAGGGGCTCAATCGTCGCCCTGCCGACCGCGCGCAGGTCACCCGTTTCCGCACCAACCTGTCGATGGTGTTCCAGCAGTTCAATCTCTGGGCCCACATGACGATCCTGCAGAACGTGATGGAAGCGCCGGTGACGGTGCTGGGCCGCGACAAGGCAGAGGTCGAACCGCTGGCGCGCCAATTGCTCGACAAGGTCGGCATCGGCGACAAATGCGACGCCTGGCCCGCGCAGCTCTCGGGCGGCCAGCAGCAGCGCGCGGCGATCGCGCGGGCGCTGTGCATGGAGCCCAAGGCGCTTCTCTTCGACGAGCCCACCTCGGCGCTCGACCCGGAATTGCAGCAAGAGGTGGTGAAGGTCATCAAGGACCTCGCCGCCGAACACCGCACCATGATCCTCGTCACCCACGACATGCGGCTGGCGCGTGACGTCTCCGACCACGTCGTCTTCCTGCATCAGGGCAAGATCGAGGAAGAGGGCCCGCCAGAGGCTCTGTTCGGCGCGCCGAAATCGACGCGCCTGCAACAATTCCTGTCGGCCACCGCGCCGGCGTGAACCAACCCAAGAATTAACAACGGGGAACCAAAATGAAAAAACTGATCCTGACCGCTGCCATCCTCGGCCTTTCGGCCGGCGTCGCTGCGGCACAGACCGTCCGCATGGGCACCGAGGGCGCCTACCCTCCCTACAACTTCATCGACGATAACGGTGAAGTCGCGGGCTTCGAGCGCGAACTCGGCGACAAGCTCTGCGAGATGGAGAGCCTCGACTGCACTTGGGTCACCAATGACTGGGATTCGATCATCCCGAACCTGCTCTCGGGCAACTACGACACGATCATGGCTGGCATGTCGATCACCGCTGAGCGTGAGAAGACCATCGACTTCACCCAGGCCTATTACCCGCCGGCGGCTTCGTCCTACATGTCGATGGACCCGGGCGCGGACCTCAAGGGCGGCGTGATCGCGGCGCAGACCGGCACCATTCAGGCGGCCCATGTCGCTGAAACCGGCGCAACGCTGGCCGAATACGCGACCCTCGACGACACGATCGCCGCCGTGAAGAACGGTGAGGCCGACGCGGTCTTCGCCGACAAGGACGCGCTCAAGCCCTTCGCGGGCCAGGACAACATGGAATTCGTGGGCGACGACGTGCAGCTCGGCAAAGGCATCGGCATCGGCCTGCGCAAGTCCGACACCGAGCTGAAGGACAAGTTCAACGACGGCATTTCCAAGCTGAAAGCCGATGGCACGCTCAACGAACTGCTCAAGAAGTATTTCGGCGACGACGCCCTGACCTTCAAGAACTGATCCAGAAAACGAGGCCGGGGCGGCATGAGCCGCTCCGGTCCCGACCGAAAGTCCGATGTTCGAAAGCTGTTCCGATCCCTCTGCCCTTCACGGGCTTGGCTGGCTGCTCTGCTACCTGACCACAGGTAAGCAGATCATGTTCTATGGCTCGTTCGGCATCGTGCTGATCCTGCTGGCCGTGACCGCGCCGGTGGCGCTGATCTTCGGCTTCGGCGGGGCGCTGGCCGCCCGGTCGAGCGCCGCCCCGCTGCGCTTTCTCGGACGCGGCTACATCGCGATGGTGCGCGGTGTGCCCGATATCATCTTCTTCCTTTTCGTGCCGATCGCGATGGACCAGGGCCTCGAATACCTGAAGTCACGCGCGGTCTGCCCCGATCCCGGCCCGGCCTGGACGGGTAACGAATTCCACGTCTGTGCCTCCGCGAAAATCCCGCTCGGCACGGCCCCGCAATTCTATCACGAGGCCTATGGCTTCGCGCTGGCCGTGGTGGCCTTCTCCATCGTCTACGGCGCCTTCGCCGCCAACGTACTGTTCGGTGCGATGCAGGCGGTACCGCGTGCGCAGCTGGAGACTGCCGAGGCTTACGGCATGACCCGCGCGCAGGTGAACCGTCGGGTGCTGATCCCGCAGATGTGGGCCTATGCGATCCCCGGCCTGTCGAACCTCTGGATGATCCTCATCAAGGCGACGCCCCTGCTGTTCCTTCTGGGCATCGAAGACATCGTCTATTGGGCGCGCGAACTGGGCGCGACCAAGTCGAGCATCTACGCCTATCCGCATCCCGACTGGCGTCTCTATTACTTCCTCGTGCTGCTGGTCTTCTATCTGGTGATGACCAAGCTCTCCGAGATCGTGCTGGCCCGCATCAACCGCCGCCTCGCCTTCGGGCAGGCCACGGCTGCTGGTGAAGCGCTGAGAAAGGCGGACGCATGAGCTGCATTCAGACCATCGCGGATTACGGGCTGCGCTCCGTGGGCATCGGCGAGCGACTGCTGCCGCGCTCGGATTTCACCATGTGCCAGCAATTCACCCTGATCGGCTCGGGGATGATCTGGAACCTCTATTTCGGCATTCTCGCGCTTCTGGCGGGGTTCTTCCTCGCGACGACGCTGGCGGTCGCGAAGAACTCCGATCGCGCGATCTTCCGCAAACCGGCCGAATGGTTCATCTTCCTGTTCCGCGGCTCGCCCCTCTTCATCCAGTTCTTCCTCGCCTACGAGGCCTTCGCGATGCTGCCCCGTGCAGGCTTCCCGATCCTCGGGATCACGGTCGCGACGGACTGGATCACGCGGGCCTGGGCAGGCGCACTGATTGTGCTGTTCTTCAACACCTCCGCCTATGCCGCCGAGATTTTCTACGGCGCGCTGCGCTCCGTGCCGAAAGGCGACATGGAAGCGGCCGACGCCTACGGCATGACCGGCTGGACCAAGTTCCGCCGCGTGACATGGCCCACGATGCTCCGGCTCGGCTGGCCGTCCTACACCAACGAGGCGATCTTCCTGTTCCACGCCACCACGCTCGTCTTCTTCTCGGGCTTCCCGGCGTTCCGGCAGGAGGGCGACGCGCTCTATTACGCGAAATATTTCGCGGACAAGACCTTCAATCCCTTCATCCCCTACCCGATCGCGGCGTTCTACTTCATTCTGCTCACGCTCTGCGTCATCGCGGTCTTCGGGGTGATCAACCGCCGCCTGAACCGCCATCTGCCGCAGGAAAGCCGCAAGCGCTTCCGGTTCAGGCCGCAGATTATCAGGTGACACATGAACTGGCTGCACGACCATCCCGACGTTCGCACGATCCGCGTGGCGGCGGCCGATCTCAACGGGGTGGCGCGCGGCAAGCGCCTGCCGGCCCGCTTCGCCGATAAGGTCTTCACCGAAGGGACGCGCTTTCCCTATTCGGTGATGAATCTCGACATCTGGGGCGAGGATGTCGAAGACAGCCCGCTCGTGTTCGAATCCGGCGATGCCGACGGGCTTTTGATGCCGACCGAGCGGGGCTTCCTGCCGATGCCGTGGCTCTCGGCGCCGACTGCGCTGCTGCCGATCTGGATGTTCCATATGGACGGCAAGCCCTATGCGGGCGATCCCCGGCAGGCGCTCGCGCGCGTGGTGGAACGCTACAAGGCGCTGGGGCTGACCCCGGTGGTCGCGACCGAGCTGGAATTTTTCCTGATCGACGACAGCGGCAAGACGCTGCGCGTGCCGCCCTCGCCCCGCTCGGGTAAGCGCCGCACCGGCGGTGAGGTCCTCTCGCTCCGCGCGCTCGACGCGTTCGACATCTTCTTCAGCCAGCTCTACGACGCCTGCGAGGCGATGGATATTCCTGCCGATACCGCGATCTCCGAAGCGGGTCCGGGCCAGTTCGAGATCAACCTTTCGCACCAGCCCGACCCGCTGAAGGCCGCCGATGACAGCTGGCTGTTCAAGATGCTGGTGAAGGGTCTGGCGCGCGCGCATGGCTTCGCCGCGTCCTTCATGGCGAAACCCTACGACGAATGGCCCGGCAACGGGATGCATATGCATTTCTCGGTGCTCGACGCCGAGGGCAACAACATCTTCAACGACGGCACGCCGCAAGGCTCGGACCAGATGCGCCACGCGGTGGCCGGGTGTCTGGCCGCGATGGAGGGCTCGGGCCTGATCTTCGCGCCGCATGAGAACAGCTATGACCGGCTCGTGCCCGACGCCCATGCGCCGACCGGCATCGCCTGGGCCTATGAGAACCGCACCGCGGCGCTGCGCATCCCCGCTTCGGGCCCGCAGGCGCGGCGGATCGAGCATCGCGTGGCGGGCGGCGACGTGAACCCCTACCTGATGATCGCAGCGATTCTGGGTGCCGCCCTGATCGGGATCGAGGACAAAATGGAAGCGCCCGAGCCGATCAAGGGCAACGCCTATGCGCTGGACCTGCCGCAGATGCCGACCGATTGGGAAGCGGCGATCGACGCCTTCCAGAATTGCGAGATCATGCCGCGCATCTTCGACCGCGACCTGATCACCAATTTCGCCATGACCAAGCGGCAGGAGCTGCATTACATGGCCGAGCTGTCGGATCAGGAACAGACCGAGCTTTATCTGGATACCGTCTGAAGGGGGCGCTGCCCCCTCGGGCTTCGCCCTCACCCCCGGGATATTTCTCCCAAGGGGAAGGGACAGGCGGGGCGCAGCCAGAGGGGCCGCGCCCCTACCCGGCTGCCGCTTTCGCCTCGGCCCTTGGATAGAGCCGCGCCATCGTCAGGCCGCGCGTGGCGTTGAGGATCATCAGCCCCGCCCAGAGCCCGTGATTGCCGAAAAGGGGGATCAGCACGAAAAGCGCGGCCGTGTAGATCGCGACCGAGATCACCATCGCGTTGCGCATCTCGCGCGTCAGGGTCGCGCCGATGAAGATGCCGTCGAGCATCCAGGCCGGTCCACCGATCAGCGGCGCGGCGGCGATCCAGATCAGATAGTTGCGCGCCTCGATGCGGACATTCGGGGCGGTGGTCATCAGGTCGATGATCGCGGGCCCCGCGAGCAGGAAGACCGCGCCCAGCGCGAGCGCGCCACCGATCCCCCATTGCGAAGACACGATGCTCGCCCGGCGCAGCCGTGCCGCCGAATGGGCGCCCACGGCCTGGCCCACGAGGCTCTCGGCGGAGAAGGCAAACCCGTCCAGCGCGAAGGCGGTAATCTGCAGGAATTGCAGCAACACCTGATTGGCCGCGAGCGTCACATCGCCCTGCCCCGCGCCGAGGAACAGGAAGCTGGTGAAGCTCGCCTGCAGTAGGATCGAGCGCAGCATGATGTCGGTATTCACCCGCGCCATAGTCGCCAGTTTCACCCGGTCGAAGATTGCGCGCGCGCGCCACAAGCCGTTTACGAAGGCCGCGCGACACAGCCACAGCGCCAGCACCACACCGCTAATCTCGGAGATCAGCGTGGCGCCGGCGACGCCTTGCACGCCCCAGCCGAGGCCCAGCACGAAGAACAGATCCAGTCCCACGTTCAGCGCGTTCATCGTCACTTGCAGCAAAAGAACCCCGCGGGTGCGCTCCAACGCGATCAGCCAGCCGGTGAAGGCGTAAAGCGAGATCGTCAGCGGCGCACCCCAGATGCGGATCTGCAGGTAGTCGCGGGCAAGGCGTTCGACCTCGTCGCTCGCCGGGGCAAGCTGAAACGCGGCCCAGAACAGCGGAATTTGCAGCACGATCAGGCTCAGCCCGGCGATGCCTGCAATGATCAGCGCGCGCATCAGCCCGGCAGAGACCTCGCCGGTATCGCCCGTCCCATGCGCCTGGCTCACGAGCCCGGTCGTGCCCATCCGCAGGAAGCCGAATATCCAGTAGAGCGAGGACAGGATTACCGCGCCGATCCCCACCGCCCCGATCGGTGCGGGCAGGCCGATCTGGCCGACGACGGCCGTGTCGACCGCGCCGAGGATCGGGATCGTGGCGTTCGAGAGGACGATGGGCAGCGCGATCTTCAGGACCCGCGCATGGGTAATCTCAGCCATTGGCGGAGGTATCGTCCCGCGCGGGCATCAGAAAATGGCCCGTCGCTTGGGCGAAAATCCGGGTCCGGTTGTCCTGCCACGCCTCGACATGGACGCTGGCGTAACGCCGCCCCGAACGATTGACGCGGGCGCGCGCATAGGCGTCGCGCGGCAGGCCGGAGCGCAGGTAGTCCACGGTGAAATCGATCGTCTTGGGCAGCCGCGGCAGGCTCTCCGGCGTGAGCGCGTCGAAATCGATCCGCCCCGCCTCGATATCGTCCCACAGGTAGGACCAGCTGAGTTCGATGATCGCGGTGACCTCGAGAAAGGCCGCCGTCACCCCGCCATGGATCGCGGGCAGCATCGGGTTGCCGATCAGCTTGTCGTCATAGGACAGAACGCCGGTCAGCTCGTCGCCGCGCCGGTCGAAGCCGATGCCGAGGAACTGCGCATAGGGAATGCCCTCGACGAGCATCTTGAGCGCGCCGTCGCGGCGCTGCTTGACCTGCTGGACGGGTTCGGGCTTGGGACGGCTCATGCTTGCCCCTCCGATTTGGGTTTTTCGGGGCGCGAGACGGTGAAGGCGCCGGTGGCGGTCGCCACGGGCCGCTCGGCATCCTCGTCATGGGTGGTGGCGCGTACGAAGGCCACCGAGCGGGTGACGTGGTAGCATTCGGCCCGCGCGGTGATCCGCTGACCGGGCGTCGCGGGCCGCATGTAATCGATGCGCAGATCAAGCGTCGCGGTGGAGGCCCCGGCCTGCGGATGGCTCATCACGGCGGCGCCCGCGCAGGTATCCATCAGCGCCGAGACCGCGCCGCCATGGATCACGCCGGTGCGCGGATCGCCCACGAAGCGCGTGTCATAGGGCATCGACAGGGTCGCGCAGCCCGGGCTGATCTCGTCCATCTGCATCCCCAGCGCGCGGGAATGCGGGATCGCCTCGATGAACTGGCGGGCCTGTTCGAGTATCTTGTCGTTCTGGTCGCTCATGAAATCATCCCCGAATATCTTGCGCGACTATCCCCGCTGGCCGACGGGGTTACAAGACCCGCGCCTCAGCCCTGACCCTGCGACACAAGGAAATAGCGCACGATCCCGTAAAGGTAGAAACCGGTGAACATGATGTTGAGATATTTCAGCTGACGTTCGGTATGGAGCCAGGCGTGATAGGCCCAGATCAGGCAGAACGGCAGGCTGAGAAAGAGATTGAGCGGATACCAGTTCTGCACGATGGCGATGGTCGAGGCGATGCCGAGGGCCAGAGCGACCCATTTCATCTCTTGCTGATAGGCCGCAAGGCCACCTTCGCGCAGACGCAGTGCCGGACGCATGCCCGCTCCTTCTGACTGATACCAATGTCGGGGATCGCGGCCCTTGGGGCCTGCGATGCGATTGATATGCCACAGGAAAGGCAATCCGTCCAGACGGGCGTCGCTCAGCGGCGCGCGGCGAAGAAATCCTTCAAAAGCGCCTCGGCCTCCGCCGCCCCGATACCGTCGTAGATTTCCGGCACGTGGTGGCTTTGCGGATGCGAGAAGACGCGCGGCCCCTGCGCGACGCCGCCCGATTTCGGATCGGCCGCGCCGTAATAAAGCCGCGAGATCCGGGCCTGAGAGATCGCCGAGGCGCACATCGGGCAGGGCTCGAGCGTGACGTAGAAGTCATAGCCCGGAAGCCGCTCCGAGCCGATCTGCGCACAGGCCTCGCGCATCGCGAGGATCTCCGCATGGGCGGTCGGATCGCCCAGCTCGCGGGTGCGGTTGCCAGCGGCGGCCACCACCCTACCGTCAGGAGAGACGACGACTGCGCCCACGGGCACCTCGCCGCGCTTGGCCGCCTCGCGCGCCTCTGCGAGCGCCTGTTGCATGAAAGACCGGAATTCCATGGCTCTTCATCGCTTGCAAATCCGCGCTTATCAAGACGCTTCCCACGCGCAGCAGAAAGGTGTAGATCGCCATCTTTCGCGCCCGAGCGACTCGCGCGCCCCCTCCCCTAGAAGGAACCGGACATGACCGACACTCCCGACAACTCCCCCGAAAATTCCGTTTCGAAATCCGCCGACAAATCCGGCGCGAAAGAGCGCATCGCCAAGGTGATCGCGCGCTCCGGCGTGGCTTCGCGTCGTGACGCCGAGAAGATGATCCTCGCCGGCAAGGTCGCGGTGAACGGCAAGCAGATCGCCTCGCCCGCGCTCGACGTGGCGGCGTCCGACAAGATCACCATCGACGGCAAGCCGATCGACGCGCCGCAGGAAACGCGGCTTTGGCTCTATTACAAGCCGCTGGGTCTGGTCACGACCGAGAAAGACGAACAGGGCCGCCGCACGATCTTCGACGAGATGCCCGAAGGCATGCCGCGCGTGCTGAACGTGGGCCGCCTCGACATCAACTCCGAAGGCCTGCTGCTCTTGACCAATGATGGCGGGTTGAAGCGCCGTCTGGAGCTGCCCGAGACCGGTTGGCTGCGCAAATACCGCGTGCGCGTGAATGGCCGCCCGACCGAGCAGTCTTTCGAGCCGCTGCGTCAGGGCATCACCATCGAGGGCGAGGAATTCCTGCCGATGGAGGTCTCGCTCGACCGTCAGCAAGGCGCGAATGCGTGGCTGACCGTGGGCATCCGCGAAGGCCGCAACCGCGAAATCCGTCGCGCGATGACCGAGATCGGCTTCCAGGTGAACCGCCTGATCCGGATCAGCTACGGCCCGTTCCGCCTGATCGATATGAAGGCGGGCGACGTGATGGAAGTGAAGCGCCGGATGCTGCGCGACCAGTTGGGCGGGTTGCTCGACGACAAGCCCGCAGGCGGCGAGGCGAAGCCCGAGCGCAAGGAGCGTGGGGATCGCCCTGAGCGCGGCGAGCGCAAGGATCGGGGCGACAAGCCGCGTTTCAAGCGCGATCGCGATGAGGGCGGCCGTGAGGACAAGCCGCGCTTCCGCAAGGATCGCGACGAAGGCGGTCGTGAGGATCGTCCGCGCAAGCCGCGCACGGGCGGCTTCAAATCGCATCGTGACGAGGGCGAGCGCGGTGATCGGGGCGAGCGCGGCGATCGTGGCCCGCGCTTCTCGAAGGACCGGGGCGAGCGCCCGGATCGCGGGCCGCGTGGCGACAAGCCGCGCTTCAACCGCGACCGCGACGAGGGCGGTCGCGACGACAAACCGCGTTTCCGCAAGGACCGCGAAGAGGGCGGCCGCGAGGATCGCCCGTTCCGCGACGGGCCGCGCAAGCCGCGCACCGGTGGGTTCAAATCGCATCGCGATGAGGGTGAGCGCGGCGATCGTGGCCCGCGTTTCTCGAAAGATCGCGGCGACCGTCCGGATCGTGGGCCGCGCGGCGACAAGCCCAGCTTCAACCGCGACCGCGACCGCGACGAAGGTGGCCGTGACGACCGTGGTGGCGACAAGCCCCGTTCGGGCGGCTTCAAATCGCATGGCGGAAAGCCGGGCGGCAAGCCGCGCTCGGGCGGGTTCAAGTCCCACGGCGACGCGCGCGGCGACCGGCCCGCACGCTCCGGCGGCTTCAAGTCGCATTCGGGCAAACCGGGCGGGAAACCCGGTGGCAAGCCCTTCGGTGGCAATCGCGACTGACCGGCGAAAACGCGCTTTGAGAGAGGGGAAAACCGCTGTGGTTTTCCCCTCTTCTTTTTCCTCGGCGAGTTTACGCGAATTTCACACCGTCTCTCTGGCATAGACCCGCCAGCCTGCTTATAAATTCCCCTGAGGACGTCGAAATTCGCGTCCGATGGCAGGGGCTGGCGATGTCGCGCGAGGCGCAAAAGAGAATCGCTTTCTGGCTGATGATCGCGCTGACGCTGTCGGTCGCGCTCACCGGGAGCGTGTGATGGCTCAACGCTATGGCGGAAAATACTCGCCCCAAGGCCCGACCAGCGGGCCCGACCTGCGCGATCCCCGCAGCGTGCCGCCCCATCGTCGTCCCGATGCCCGCCACCCCGAAGAAGGCCGTCCGTTCTGGATCGTGGCCGCCGCGCTGCCCTTCCTGCTGGGCGCCTTCGGCGAAGGCCCATTTGCACTGGCCCGCGCGCTTGGCGCCTTCGCGCTGATCGCAGGCGCCGCCTGGACGATCCGCGAGGGCCTGCGGGCCGAGTTCGCCTATGTGGCGCGCAGTTCGGCCAAGCGCCCGGCCTTTCCGCGGAAAATTCTGGGCTCCGTCGCCTATGGTCTGGGGCTTGCACTGGGTGCGCAGGCCCCCGAACTTGGCGTGATCGGCGCGGCCGGGATCGGGGCTATCGGCACGGTGGTCTCGCTTGTGGCCTTCGGTCTCGACCCGCTGAAAGACAAGGGGATGGACGGCGTAGACGAGTTTCAGCAAGAGCGCGTGGCCCGCGTGGTCAAGGAAGGCGAGGCCTATCTGACCGAGATGCGCAGGGCGATCACCCCCTCGGGCGAGCGAGTGTTGATCACCCGCGTCGAGCAATTCGCGACCACCGCGCGCGATCTGTTCCGGGCGGTCGAGGAAGATCCCGGCGATCTGGCGCAGGCGCGGCGCTACATGACCGTTTATCTGGAGGGCGCGCGCGACGCGACGATCAAGTTCGCCGATCTGTGGCGCAACACACGCGATCACAAGGCACGCGACGATTACGCGGCGCTGCTCGATGATCTGGAGGCGAATTTCACCGCCCGCACCCGCAAGATGCTGGAAGATGGCCGCGAGGGGCTGGAGATCGAGATCGACGTGCTGCGCGACCGGCTGGCGCGCGAAGGGGTCGTGCCGACGACCCGCGAGAATTGACGAAGCGTGACGTGACAAGTGACACCGGGAACTGCCCCGACAGGCGCAAGGAGGCCCTGAGATGACCGAGACGACCCGCCAAAAGGCAACCGAGCTGATGACCGAAGTGGAAGGTGTCAGCGGTTCGCTGCTGCCCGAGCCGGGCCCGGCAGAGGCGGTGACGCCGCTCGATCAGGCCCCGCCCGAGACCGCCGAGGAAATCCGCAAGCGCATGGCCGAGCTGGACATGGGCGACTCGAATTCGATTGTGCAGTTCGGCTCGCGCGCGCAGGTCGATCTACAATCGATCAGCCAGGAGATGCTCTCGGGCGTCAAGAACAAGGATGTCGGCCCCGCCGGGGACAGCCTGCGCCAGATCGTCACCACGATCCGCGGGTTCTCGGTCTCGGAGCTCGACGTGCGCCGCAAGCGGAGCTGGTGGGAAAAGCTGCTGGGCCGCGCCGCGCCGTTTGGCAACTTCATCGCCCGGTTCGAAGAGGTGCAGGGCCAGATCGACCGCGTCACCGACGAGTTGCTGAGCCACGAGCACAAGCTGCTCAAGGACATCAAATCGCTCGACATGCTCTACGACAAGACGCTGCATTTCTATGACGAACTCGCGCTCTATATCGCGGCGGGCGAGGAAAAGCTGGCCCAGCTCGACCGCGAGGAAATCCCTGCGAAAGAGGCGGCGATGGAAGCCGCGTCCGAGGATCAGAAAGTGCTCAAGGCGCAGGAAATCCGCGATCTGCGCGCAGCCCGTGACGATCTGGAGCGCCGGGTGCATGATCTGAAACTGACCCGTCAGGTGACGATGCAGTCGCTGCCCTCGATCCGGCTGGTTCAGGAGAACGACAAGAGCCTTGTGACCAAGATCAACTCGACGCTGGTGAACACCGTGCCGCTGTGGGAGACCCAGCTGGCGCAGGCGGTCACGATCCAACGCTCGCGCGAGGCGGCAGGCGCTGTGCGCGAGGCCAATGATCTGACCAACGAGCTTCTGAAATCGAATGCCAAGAATCTGCGCGAAGCCAATGCCGAGATCCGCACCGAGATGGAGCGCGGCGTCTTCGACATCGAGGCGGTGAAGGCGGCGAATGCCGATCTGGTCGCCACGATCGAGGACTCCCTGCGCATCGCGGATGAGGGCAAGCGCAAGCGCGCCGCAGCAGAGCATGATCTGGTGGAGATGGAAGACAAGCTGCGCGACACCCTGTCGGCGGCGAAATCCTCCGCACAGGCTGGCGGGGCTGCGGGATGACACGGATGCGTGCGGCCTTTCCGGTTCTTGCAGGGCTGGCGGCGCTGGCCCTTTCGGCCTGCGCGCCGGGCTTGGGCGGCTCGCCGCTTGCACCGGACAAGACCGCGCGCCCGCCCAGCGCACCGGCCGGTCTCGATCGCTCGGACACCACCAAGCAAAGCGCGCTCTCGCGGGAGATGTCGGCCTATTTCGCCAAGACCGCAGCCGAGATGGAGGCGCGCGGCCAGTTGCGCACCGATGTCGCGCCGCGCGATGCGCCGTTCAACCAGCGGCAACTGGTGCAGGACTTCATCCATATCGCGCTTTACGACGAATACGCGGCGCAGGGCGGCGGGTTCGTCGCCCGTCAGACCCCCTCACGCCTGCGGCGCTGGGACAAGCCGGTGCGGATGGATATCGACTTCGGCGCCTCGATCCCCAAGGCCGACCGCGCCTCGGATATCGCCGAAGTGCGCGCCTATGCGGGCAAGCTTGCGCGCGCCTCGCGCCATCCGGTCAGCGTGGTGAACCGCGGCGGCAATTTCCACGTGCTGTTCCTGAACGAGGACGAGCGCCGGGCGATCGGTCCGCGCCTGCGCCAATTGGTGCCGGGGATCGATGACAGCTCGGTCGAGGCGATCACCAATCTGCCGCTCTCGACCTATTGCGTGGTCTTCGCCTTCTCGCAGGGCGACAGTCCGATCTATACCGACGCGGTCGCGGTGATCCGGGGCGAGCACCCGCCGGAACTGCGCACCAGCTGCATCCATGAGGAACTGGCCCAGGGGCTGGGTCTCGCCAATGACTATCCGCGCGCGCGGCCCTCGATCTTCAACGATGATGAGGAATTCTCGCTGCTGACCAAGCATGACGAGTTGCTGCTGCAGATGCTTTACGACCCGCGCCTGACGCCCGGCATGACCGAACGCGAGGCCCGCCCGATCGTCACCACCATCGCCTCCGAATTGCTGGGCGGCGCAAGCTGAGAACCAAGAAGGAACCGCATCCATGGGCATTCTCGATTTCCTCTCCGGCGAATTCATCGACGTCATCGGCTGGACCGACGACACCCGCGACACGATGGTCTGGCGGTTCGAGCGCGAGGGTCACGCGATCAAATACGGCGCGAAGCTGACCGTGCGCGAGGGGCAGGCCGCGATCTTCGTCCATGAGGGGCAGCTGGCCGATATCTTCGGGCCCGGGCTCTATATGCTCGAGACCAACAACCTGCCGATCCTGACGACGCTTCAGCACTGGGATCACGGGTTCAAATCGCCCTTCCAGTCCGAGATCTATTTCGTCAACACCACCCGGTTCAACGACCTCAAATGGGGCACGAAAAACCCGGTCATGGCGCGCGATCCGGAATTCGGCCCGGTGCGCATCCGCGCTTTCGGCACCTATTCGATGCGCGTCACCGATCCGGGCAAGTTCCTGACCGAGATCGTCGGCACCGATGGCGAATTTACCTCGGACGAGATCAGCTACCAGCTGCGCAACGTGATCGTGCAGGAGTTCTCGCGCGCTATTGCCAGCTCGGGCATCCCGATCCTGGACATGGCCGCGAACACCGCCGACATGGGCAAGCTGATCACCAAGGCGATCGCACCCACCATCGCGAATTACGGGCTGGAGCTGCCCGAATTCTACATCGAGAACGTCTCGCTGCCCGAAGCGGTGGAGGCGGTTCTCGACAAGCGCACCTCGATGGGGATCGTGGGCGATCTGAACAAATACATGCAATACAATGCCGCCGAGGCGATGGGCCAGCCGGGCTCGGGCGCCTCCGCCGGGATGGGCGCCGCGATGGGCGCGGGCATAGGCGCCGGGATGGGCATGGCAATGGGCCAGCAGATGGGGCCGTGGGGGCAGATCGCCCAACAACCCGCTGCCGCCGCGCCGCCGCCCCCTCCCCCGCCGCCGGTCGAGAAGGTCTGGCATCTCGCGGTCAACGGCCAGACGCAGGGGCCCTTCGGGCGCGGACATCTGGGGCGGATGGTCTCGGAAGGCTCGCTCACCCGCGACAGCCTCGTCTGGACGCCGGGTCAGAACGGCTGGATGCGCGCCGAGGACGTGACCGAACTGGCGCAGCTCTTCACCATCGCGCCGCCGCCGCCCCCGCCTGCTGCGAGCTGATCCGATGCTGGGTTTCCCGAAAGTGGGGCGGAGCGCGGCTGCCGCCCCTGCCGACCCACGCGGCGAGAGCCACTATCACTGCGAAAGCTGCGGCGCCGATCTGCGGTTTGCGCCGGGCCAGACGCGACTCGTCTGCGACCATTGCGGCCATGTGCAGGACATTCCCTCCGCCACCGGGCGCGGAGAGGCGCGCTTGCGCGAATTGCCGCTCGACGATGCGCTGACCCGCGAATTGCCCGCGCAGGAGATGGAAGAGCACCGCACCGTCTCCTGCCCCAATTGCGGCGCCTCGATCGAGCTACAAAACGGTGAGCACGCAACCGAATGTCCGTTCTGCGCGACGCCCGTGGTGGTCGATACCGGCACGACGCGGCTGATCAAGCCGCAAGGGGTGCTGCCCTTCCAGCTGACCGAGGACCAAGCGCGCGCGGCGCTCTCGAAATGGCTCGGCTCGCTCTGGTTCGCGCCCAACGGGCTGTCGCAATATGCCCGCAAGGGGCGGCGCATGACCGGCATCTACGCGCCCTTCTGGACCTTCGACGCCGCGACCCGCACGCGCTATTCCGGCCAGCGGGGCGATGCCTATTACGAGACCCGCACCGTGCAGACCGACAAAGGCCCGCGCACCGAACAGGTCCGCCGCATCCGCTGGACGCCGGTCTCGGGTCAGGTGGCGCGCGATTTCGACGATGTGGTGATCTACGCCGCGCGCTCGCTGCCGCCCGAATACGTGCAGGCGCTGCGCCCGTGGGACCTGACCGCGCTCGAACCCTATCGGCGCGACTATCTCGCGGGCTTCACCGCCGAGGGCTACACCGTGCAACTGCAGGAGGGCCATCACGCAGCCCAGGCCGAGATGATCCGCGTCATCCAGACCGACATTCGCCGCGATATCGGCGGCGACGAACAGCGGATCGGCGCGATGGACCCGCAGTTCTCGGCCGAGACCTTCAAGCATATCCTGCTGCCGATCTGGACCGCCGCCTACAAGTTCCGTGGCCGCTCCTACCGCTTCGTCGTGAACGCCCAGACGGGCCGCGTGCGCGGGGATCGTCCGTGGTCGGCATGGAAGATCGCGCTGGCGGTGCTCGCTGCGGTGATCGTCGGGGGAACGCTCTTCTACCTGAAGAGCCGCTGAGCGAGTCAGCCTTTCGCGAGATCGTCCATCCCGAAGGCGATGCCCTGCGGGGCGAGCCATTCGGCGAAGCGCGCGATCTTCTCGTCGAGCGAACAGGTATTGGTTTGCCGCGCCATCTCGATGTCATAGGCGGCGCGAAGGTCCATCTGGCGTTCGGGGCTCAGCTCTTTCCAGCGCGTCATGTCGTCTCCTTGCAAAGCCGAAGTGGGTTCCCGATATATCTTGCAACCCAATGTAAAGGAGGGGTGACATGACCCAATCCTCTCAAAGCTACCGTGTGACCTGCCTCGATTGCGGGCAGGCCAACCGCGTTCCCGCCGAGAAGCTGGGCGCGAACCCGAAATGCGGCACCTGCGGCGGCTGGCTCGTCTCGCACAAGGTGACCGAAGTCGACTTCAAGACGCTCGCCAAGGCCGAAAAGGACGATCTGCCGCTGCTGGTCGATTTCTGGGCGCCGTGGTGCGGCCCGTGCAAGGCGATGGCGCCGCAGTTCAACATGGCCGCCGAGAAGCTGACACCGCATGTGCGGCTGGCGAAGATCAGCACGCAGGTGAACCCCACCGCGACTCAGCGCTACCGGATTCAGGGCATTCCCGCCTTCATCCTGTTCGCCAAGGGCCGCGAGGTCGCCCGCGCCGCAGGCGCCCGCCCGGCAGGCGATCTGGTGAATTTCGTGAAGTCGAAAATCTCGGTGCCCGCATAACGCGGATCGGCAGAAAATTTCGCGCGGGGCGCGGGCGGGCCGCTTGACAACGCCCGCGCCTTGCGCGAAATACCACGCCACGGTTCGGGGCCTTAGCTCAGCTGGGAGAGCGCGTCGTTCGCAATGACGAGGTCAGGGGTTCGATCCCCCTAGGCTCCACCAAACCGCCTCAAAAAGCGCCCGTTCTTCGGGCGCTCTTTGCGTTTCCGAACAATCTCAAATGCTTAGCGTGTAGCAATCCGCAATCCGCCCCGCATTGTGGATGAACTATCCCCAGATTTCGTGGGGGCCACCCGGCTTATCCACCAGAAATTGCTTTACACAATAGCAACCTGCCTACACGATATCTTGTAGGGACAGGCGGCTGCTACCGCCGTTCCTTGTAAAGCCGACAAGCCCTAGGGGAGCTGCACCCCGGGCATCTAAAAAGGCAGGGGGATACGAGCATGGCACTGAGCGAAGACTATCTGTACGCCGAGGAACTCCACCCGATCGACATCGTCGAGACGCTGGCCGAAGCCCATGAATGGGAATTCGACCGGGTCACCGATGACCAGATCGCAATGGCGGTCGAGGGTCAGTGGCGGACCTATTCGATCACGCTGGCCTGGTCGCCGATGGACGAAACCCTGCGGCTGATCTGCACCTTCGAGATGGACCCGCCGCCGGCCCGCGAAGGCGCGCTTTACGAGCTTCTCAACCGCATCAACGACCGGGTCTGGACCGGCGCCTTCACCTTCTGGCCCGATCAGCGGCTGATGGTCTGGCGGCACGGGCTGGTGCTCTCGGGCGGGCAGCTGCCCGGGCCGGAGCAGATCGACCGGCTGATCGGCGCGGCTGTCGTCTCCTCCGAGCGGTTCTACCCGGCCTTCCAGCTGGCGACCTGGGGCGAGCGCGATCCCGAAGACGCGATGCAGGTGGCCATTGCGGAGGCCTACGGGCGCGCCTAATCTCCCCCCGAACCAAAAGGGGGAAGCATGAGCTTTGACAAGATTTCCGACCGCGGCCTCGTCATTCTGGGCTGCGGACGCATGGGCGGCGCGATCCTTCAGGGGCTGTTGAAGGGCGGCCTGCCCGCAGCCTCGGTCTGGGTGGTCGATCCGAATCCGTCCGACTGGCTGAAAGAGGCCGGCGTGAATCTCAACGCCGATCTGCCCGAGAATCCGGCTGTCGTTCTGGTCGCGGTGAAGCCGCAGATGATGGCCGACGCGCTGCCGCAACTCTCGGCCATGGCCGAGGGCGATACGCTGTTTGTCACCGTCGCCGCCGGGATCACCATCGAGGGCTACGAGAAGATGCTGGGCAAGCAGGCCCGACTCGTGCGCGCGATGCCCAACACGCCTGCCGCGATCGGCCGCGGCGTGACCGCGATCGTCGGCAATCCGA
Source organism: Thioclava sp. F28-4 (assembly GCF_002020045.1). NCBI lineage: Bacteria > Pseudomonadati > Pseudomonadota > Alphaproteobacteria > Rhodobacterales > Paracoccaceae > Thioclava > Thioclava sp. F28-4. The sequence goes on from NZ_MPZQ01000001.1 coordinate 702,213, forward strand.
ACGCGACCAACGACGATCTGGACACCGCGGATGCGCTGATGACCGGCGTGGGTCAGGTCGTGCGGCTCGACGATGAGGAACAGATGAACGCCGTGATCGGCGTCTCCGGCTCGGGCCCGGCCTATGTCTTCCACCTGATCGAGGTGATGGCGGCGGCGGGCGAGGCCGAGGGGCTCGACCCTGATCTGGCGCTGCGGCTCGCCAAGGCGACCGTGGGCGGTGCGGGGCAACTGGCCGAGGATAGCGACGAGACACCCTCGAAGCTGCGCGAGAACGTGACCTCTCCCGGCGGGACGACGGCAGCGGCGCTGGAGGTTCTGATGGACCCCGAGACCGGCATGCCGCCCCTGATGCGCAAAGCGGTCGCGGCGAATATCGCGCGCAACCGGGAGCTGGGGAAATGACCATCTCCTTCGACGACTTCATGAAGGTCGACATCCGCTGTGGCCGGATCACCGAGGCCGAGCCCTTCCCCGAGGCGCGCAAGCCCGCGATCAAGCTCTGGGTCGATTACGGCCCCGAGATCGGCGTGAAGAAAAGCTCCGCCCAGATCACGGTGCATTACGCGCCCGAGGAGCTTGTCGGCAAGCTGGTCTTCGGCGTGGTCAACTTCCCGCCGCGCCAGATCGGGCCGTTCATGTCCGAGGCGCTGGTTTTGGGCGTGCCGGACGAGGCAGGCGAGGTCGTGCTGCTGACGCCCGACAAGGACGTGCCTATCGGCGGGAGGATGTTCTGATGAAGCTCCTCGTAACCCGCAAGCTGACGGACGAGGTCGAGGCCCGTGTGGCGAAGGAATTCGACGTGACCTTCCGCAACGGGGCCGCGCCGATGACCGAAGACGAGGCGCGGCAGGCGCTGGCCGAATACGATGCGCTTCTTGTGACCTTGGGCGACAAGGTGACGGCAGCGGCCTTCGAGGGTAGCCCCCGCGCGAGGATCGTGGCCAACTTCGGGGTGGGCTATAACCATATTGACGTGGCCGCCGCCGAGGCAAAGGGCATCACGGTGACCAACACGCCGGGCGCGGTGACCGATGCGACCGCCGATATCGCGATGATGCTGATCCTGATGAGCGCGCGACGTGCCTCGGCGGGCGAGCGCTTCGTGCGGCGCGGCGACTGGACCGGCTGGACGCCAACGCAATTCCTTGGCCAGCACGTCTCGGGCAAGAAGGTCGGCATCATCGGTCTGGGCCGCATCGGCACTGCGATTGCGAAACGCTGCCATTTCGGCTTCGGCATGGAGGTCGCCTACACCAAGCGCACCCCCGTCGATCCGGGCTTCCCCGCGACGCATCTGAGCCAGGACGAGCTGCTCGCAACTTCCGATTTCGTGGTGATTGCGGTGCCCGCAAGCCCGGCTACGCATCACCTGATCGGCGCGGCGGAGATCGCGAAGATGCAGCCGCATGCGCATCTGATCAACATCGCGCGCGGCGATATCGTCGACGAGGCGGCACTGGTGGCCGCAATGCAGGGCAACGTGATCGCGGGCGCGGGCCTCGACGTCTATGAGCGCGAGCCGGAGGTCCCCGAGGCTCTGCGCGCGCTGGATAACGTCACGTTGCTTCCGCATCTGGGCACCGCCGCTCTTGAGGTGCGTGACGACATGGGCCACATGGCGGTCGACAATCTCATCGCCTTTCGTGACGGCAACACGCCGCCCAATCGCGTGTCGTCTTGACCTTTCACCTCCTTGGCGGGAGGCTCTGCCAAGGAGGATCCGATGCATCAAGCCGTCATTACCGGGACCGGGGTCTATACGCCGGAACACGTCATCACGAATGCCGAACTGGTCGAGGCGTTCAACGCCTATGCCGATCTGTTCAACGCCGAGAACGCAGAGGCCATCGCCGCGGGCGAGATCGAGGCCAAGCCGCATAGCTCGGTCGAGTTCATCCTGAAAGCCTCCGGGATCGAGCAGCGCTACGTGATGGACAAGGAAGGCGTGCTGGACCCCACGCGCATGTATCCGCGCTTGCGCCAGCGCTCGGATGACGAGCCGGGCATCATGGCCGAGATCGCGCTCGATGCCTGCAACAAGGCGCTGGCGCAGGCCGGGCGTAAAGGCGAGGACATAGACCTCGTGATCTGCGCGGCCTCGAATATGGAGCGCGCCTACCCCGCCGTCGCCATCGAGATCCAGAAGCTTCTCGGCGCGGGCGGGTTCGCTTTCGATATGAACGTCGCCTGTTCCTCGGCCACCTTCGGCATTCAGGCCGCCGCCGACATGATCCGCACCGGCTCCGTGCGGCGCGCGCTGGTCGTGAACCCCGAGATCACCTCGGGCCACCTCGAATGGCGTGACCGCGACTGCCATTTCATCTTTGGCGATGTGGCGACCGCGACGCTGATCGAACGGCGCGAGGATGCGCCGCATGGCTTCCTGATCCGCTCCACCCGCTGCGCGACGGAGTTTTCCAACAACATCCGCAATAACAATGGCTTCCTGCGCCGCACACGTCCCGATGGCGTGGCCGACCGCCGCGACATGCAGTTCATGCAGGAGGGCCGGAAGGTCTTCAAGGAAGTGATGCCGATGGTCGCGCAGCACATCCTCGGCCATCTCGCCGACGCGGAGGTGAAACCCGAGGATCTGCACCGCCTCTGGCTGCATCAGGCGAACAAGACGATGAACGACTTCGTCGGCAAGAAAGTCTTGGGCCGCGATCCCGAGCCGGGCGAGCAGCCCAATATCCTGCAGGATTACGCCAACACGTCCTCCGCCGGGTCGATCATCGCGTTTTCGAAATATTCCGACGATTTCAAACCGGGCGAGATCGGGCTGATCTGTTCCTTCGGGGCGGGCTATTCGGTGGGCTCGGTCGTTCTCGAGAAGATCTGAGGCTTACGCCTCGCCCATCGCTTTGCGCCAGTGGCGGCGGCAGAGGCTGACATAGGTCTCGTTGCCGCCGATCTGCACCTGATCGCCGTCGCGCAGCGCCTGTCCGTCCGGGCCCATCCGCACCACCATCGTGGCCTTCTTGCCGCAATGGCAGATCGTACGGACTTCGCGCATCTCGTCGGCCAGCGCCAGCAGCGCCGCCGAGCCGGGGAACAGCTTGCCCTGAAAATCCACCCGCAGCCCGTAGCACATCACCGGCACGCGCAGGTCATCGACCGCGCGGGCGATCTGCCAGACCTGCGTCTCGGTCAGGAACTGCGCCTCGTCCACGAAGATGCAGGCACAGGGGCCATCCGCCAGCCGCGCCTCGATCAGCGCGAACATGTCGGTCTCTTCGGAAAAACAGGCCGCCTCCGCACCGATGCCGATCCGGCTCGCGATGCGCCCGTCGCCTGCGCGATTGTCGAGCCGCGCGGTCACGAGGAAGGTCTCCATCCCGCGTTCGATATAGTTGTGGGAGGCTTGCAAGAGGATCGTGCTCTTGCCCGCGTTCATCGTGGAATAATGGAAGTAGAGCTTGGCCATGGCCTGCAATAGCCCGCGTTTTTCAGGGGGGCAAGACCGCCCACGCGGCGCTCAGGGACGGTCGGCGCTGTCCATCCAGATCGTGACCGGTCCGTCATTCAGGAGCGCCACTTTCATATCCGCACCAAACTCCCCGGTCTGAACCGGCAGGCCCAGAGATTCGAGGTGACGGGCGAAATGCTGATACAGCCGATCGCCCTCTTCGGGCGGGGCTGCCGCAGAGAAACCGGGGCGGTTGCCGCGCGACGTATCAGCCGCCAGCGTGAACTGGCTGACCACCAGACAGGCACCGCCAATGTCACCCACCGCGCGGTTCATCTTGCCCGCCTCGTCCTTGAAGATGCGCAGTTTCGAGACCCGCTCGGCCAGCTTCTCGGCCACTTTCTCGTCATCGCCCTGCATCGCGCAGCACAGGATCAGAAGGCCCGGCCCGATCTCGGAGATGCGATTGCCGTCGACGGTGACCGAGGCCTCGGAGACCCGCTGGATCAGCGCCCTCATGCCAGTTCGTCCGCCCAGGGCGGGTTGGCCCCTGCCCGGCTGACGACCACCGCAGCGGCGGCGACGCCCAGTTTGAGGCAATCCGAGATCAGCCCTTCCTCGGCGCGTGCGAGCGCGCCTTTGTCGAGCGCCTCGGCACGGTCCAGCGCGGCCAGAACGCCTGCGTTGAAAGTATCGCCTGCGCCGACCGTGTCGATGACCTCGACTTTGCGCGCGGGCACGAAGACCTCGCAGTGTTTCGAGAAGCCATGCGCGCCGGTCGCACCTTCGGTGACGAAGACCAGCTTCGGCCCTTTCGCGAGCAGCCCGCGCGCGAGATCGGCGATGGTGCCCGGTCCTTCGATCCAGCGCAGATCCTCGTCCGAGACCTTCACGATATCGGCGACAGTGAACATCCGTTCCAGCCGCGCGCGATAGGCCGCCTCGTCGCCGATGAAACCGGGGCGGATATTCGGGTCGATCATCGTCACGCGGCTCTCGGCCTCGCGCAGCATCAGCGCCTCATAGGCCGCACCGCAGGGCTCGACCGGCAGCGAGATGCCGCCGAAGAACATCGCCTTCACCTCTGCCGGGATCGCGGGCATGTCCTCGATCTTCAGCATCCTGCCTGCGGTGTTCTCGTCGTAGAAAGCGTAACTCGCATGGCCGTCGGTGAGCGTGACGAAGGCGAGCGTCGTGGGTCGGGCCGAGCGCACTGCAAGCCCCGCATCCACCCCGCTATCGGAGAGCGAGCGGATGAGCATCTGGCCGAACAGGTCTTCGGACAGCCCCGACAGAAACCCCGAGCGCGCTCCCAATCGCCCCAGCGCAATCGCGGTGTTGAACACCGCACCGCCCGGATAGGGCGCAAAGGCCGCCTCGCCTTGCGCGCTTTCGCGCGGGAGCATGTCGATCAGGGCTTCGCCACAACTCAGGATCATCGGGGGCCTCCTCATTCCGATACCGCTAACACCTGCTACACGCGAAGCGGTGTCCGGGCAATCCCCGCAGGGATCACGCTGCAGTCGGCCCGCCCTTGTCGCCGCCGCGCCGGTTGCGCCCTTCGATCAGCCACGCGCCCACGGTCAGCAGGGCCGCCAGGATCAGCCAGGCCCAGGCGGGCAGCAGCGGCTGCACCCGGATGTCGGTGGTTGCGGTCGCGCCGCGCGGCGTGATGCCGATCCAGCCGCGCCCCGATGTCGGGCGACCCGCGCGAACTTCGCGGATGGCGGGCACCCCGTCCTCGAGCCGCGTCACGCCGCCATTCGACGCCTCGACCACGGCGGAGAGGGGATCGCCGCTGGCGATCGTCTGCTCGAACTCGCGCGGGCTTGCAGGCCCCAACGCCACGACACGTTCGAGATCGCCGTCCTTGAGGCGGTAGAGCCCCGCCTCGGGCGCGGTCCAACGCGCGGTGAAGCGGCCGGGTGCTGTCTCGGTCAGCGGCACCTCTTGCGTCGAGCCATCGGGTAGCGTCACGGTCACCGGCGGCGCGGTGTCTTCCATCGTGCGGCGGATGATCCGCATCGAGAGCGCGCCGGGATCGATCTCGGCATAGAGCGCCTCTTCCTCGAGTTCCGGCTCTTTCATCTCCCAATGCGCGATCCGGCGCAGCAATTCGAGCTGCGGCCCGCCGCCGTCATAGCCGCGATCCCAGAGCCATGCCTGATCGGAGGCCAGCAGCGCCACGCGCCCCTCGCCTTCGCGCGAGAGCACCAGAAGCGGCTTGCCCTCGGCGCCGGACATCACGACCTCGCCCGTGGGGTTCGTCAGTTCGATCTGGCGCAGCCAGTGGCCCCAATGCGGGCCGTCATTCTCGGCGGCCGTATCCTGCTCGCCCGCGGGCGCGGGCGCCCCTTCCAGTCCCGCGGTCACCGGATGGCGCAGCCCCAGATCGGTCGGACGCGGCAGGAAGCTTTCCGACATCACACGACCCGTGGGGCGCGCGGGCATGATGTCGCCAAGGCTGGTCTGATAGAGGCTCTCGACGGTCGCGAATTCCGGACCGGCGGCCACGAGGATCGCGCCCCCGCGCTCGACGTAATCCTTGATATTGTCGAAATACGCGGACGGCAGAATGCCCCGCGCGCCGTAGCGGTCGAAAATGATCAGGTCGAACTCGTCGATCTTGTCGACGAACAGTTCCTGCGTCGGGAAGGCGATGAGCGACAGTTCCGTCACCGGCACACCGTCTTGCTTTTCGGGCGGGCGCAGGATTGTGAAATGCACGAGGTCCACGCCTGCGTCCGATTTCAAAAGGTTGCGCCATGTCCGCTCGCCCGCATGGGGCTGGCCGGAGACCAAGAGCACCCGCAGCCGGTCGCGCACGCCGTTGATCTGCACGGTGGCGACGTTGTTGCGATCGGTCAGCTCGCCCTCGGTCGGCGACAGCGTGAACTGCACCACGTTCTGCCCGCCATGGGTCAGCGTCAGCGGCAGTTCCAGATCGCGGTCGGTGCGCACCGTGTAGCTTTTCGGATCCTTGCCATCGATCGAGATGGTCAGATCGGCCGTGCCGCCCGCGCTTTCGGGCACGTTGCCCATATCCTCGACCTTGAGGCGGATATCGGTCTCCTCGCCGATGATCCCGAAGGACGGCGCGGTCTCGATCAGGATACGCCGATCCCAGTCGCTGCGCTTGCCGGTCAGCAGCACCTGCAGCGGCGCGGGCAGATCGGGGGCGAGCTGCGCATCATGGGCCTGCCCGTCGGTGACCATCAGCGCGCCCGCGACCCGCGCGCGGGGCTCGGCGGCGAGCGCCTCGGCCAGGGTCGAGCCCAGCTCGGTGCCCGCATTGTCGGCCCCGTCTGGAACGGTGATCCGGCGTGTCTCCACATTGGGCATCGCGTCGAGTTGCGCCTGCAGACGCGTCAGGGCGGTATCGGTCTGCGCGACACGATCCGAGAGTTTCTGCGACGAGGAACGGTCGTCGATCAGCAGCACGATATTGGACAGCGGCGCGGTCTGTTCGCGCTGCAAGGAGGGCTGCGCGATGGCGGCCAGCAGCACCAGCGCGGCCAAGGCCCGCAGCGCCCAGCCCTTCAGCCCGCGCCACAGCGCCAGCGCCAGCAGCACGACAGCCACCACGCCTGCGCCCGCGATCACAGGCCACGGCAGAAGCGGTGCGAAGATGATCGACATCCCGTTCATTGCCCCAGCCTTTCGAGAAGCGCAGGTACATGGACCTGATCGGATTTATAATTACCGGTCAGCACATGCATGATCAGGTTCACCCCGAAGCGATCCGCGATCTCGCGCTGACGCTCGCCGGTGCGGCCACGGCCCACCGGGAACATCGGCATCCCGCGATCGTCGACGGCCCAGGCCGAGGCCCAGTCATTGCCGCCGATCACCACCGGCGTCACCCCGTCATTGAGGTTGCGAAACGGCATCCCCTCGGCGCGTTCGGCATCGGCGGGCGGGGCCTCCACCCAGATCGTGCCGTCATAGCGGCCGGGGAAATCCTGCAGCAGGTAGAAAGTGCGGGTCAGCACGTGATCGTCGGGGATCGGCGCGAGCGGCGGAATGTCCAAGGGCGCGGCCAGCGCCTGCAGGCGTTTGCCCGCGGGGGTCGCCTCGCCGAAGCCCGCGATATCTGCGTCGCGCGTGTCGAACAGGATCATGCCGCCGCCGCGCAGGTAGCGGTTGAGCTTGGCATATTCCATCGGGCTCGGCGCAGGCTGATCTGCGGTGATCGGCCAGTAGATGAAGGTGAAGACGGCCAGATCGTCGTTCTCGAGGTCGACCATCATCGGCGCGGAGGGCTCGACCGTGGTGCGGCGATTGAGGACCTGCGACAGCCCCTTCAGCCCCGCCATGGACACCCGGTCCACCTCGGCATCGCCGGTGGGCATCGCGGCCAGAACCACGTTGGACGCAGCCTCGATTGCGCGCGCCGGATCCATATCCTCGGCATGGGCTTGCGGCGGCGCGAAGCTGGCGAGGATCAGGGCGGCTCCAAAAGCGGCGGCCTTCATCGCGCGCGGCCCCCAAAGCTTGCCCGAGAGCGCCAGCGTCGCGAGGATATCGATCAGCAGCGCCGCCAGCGCCGCGGCCAGCAGCCAGCCTTTCAGCGGCATCTCGCGCTGCTCGAAGGCCCCTTCGACCGGGACATTGGCGGGCCAGCTTGCCGGGGACAGCGTCGCGCCGCGCGGCAGGGCGTTCAGCGCGACTGAGCGATCCTCAGCGGTGTAGATGCCCGGGCGCAGTTTCGGCCCCGGCTCGGCCTTGGCCAGCTCCTCGCCCGGAACCCCCGCGGCGGCGCCTGCGTCCTGCAACCGCCCGAACCCGTCGAGCAGCTTCTGCGGTACCCAGGTCTGGCCCGCGAGATCAGCCTCTTCCGGCGCGGCGGGCCGGGCAGAGACCGCGAGCCGCTCCAACATCTGCGGGAACAGAAGCGACAGCGGCAGCGTCGACCATTCGGCATTCGCGGTGACATGGAACAGCACGACCGCCCCCTGCCCCATCTTGGCGCGGGTCACGAGCGGCGTGCCATCGGTCAGCGCGGCAATGGTGTGCTCGGAGAGGTCCGGCGTGGGCTCGGCCATGACCTGCGCCTTCACGGTCACATCGTCGGGCACTTGCAGCCCGGCGAAGGGCGAGTTCTCCGGGAAAGGTGCCAGCGCGCGCGGATCGCCCCAGCTCATCGTGCCGCCCAGCGAGCGGCCGCCCGCGCGCAGCTGCACCGGCAGAAGCGTATCGGCATCGAGATCGGCATTGGCCATGCGGGGCCCTGCGAAACGGATCAGCAGCCCGCCCTTTTCGACCCAGTCGTGCAGTTTCGATTGCTCCGGCAGATCGGCCATATCGGCGAGGATGATCACGTCCGGATCGGCGGTCAGCACATCGGCGAGCGTACCCTCGATCAGGTCCGCCGTGGGGGCGAGCGCCTGATGCAGGTAATGGGTGGGCGAGAGCAGCTCCAGCCCCTCGCGGTCGCGCGCGCCCGACAGGATCGCGACCTTGCGGCGCTTCACCGCGTCGTCGGTCAGGCTGACTGCGCCTGCCGAGCGCATGCCAGTGATCTCGATCCGGCTGATCCGGTTGCGCAGCTCGGGCGGCAGATCGAAGCGCAGCTCGGTCTCGCGGCTGTCGGTGAATTGCAGCGGCTGGCTGGCCAGTTCCCGCTCGATCCCCGCCGGGTCCCGCCCCACGGCCGCGACATCGCGCGGGCTGGGCGGGATGGAGGAGGCGAGCGCCGGCACGACGAGCGCGCCATCCTCGATCCGGGCCGCCCCCAGCGCCAAGACCGGCAATTGCGGCTGCCAGACCTTGACCGGACCGCGCGCTTCCAGCGCATTCAGAACACCGGCGCGGCTGTCGCGGGCCAAGCCGTCCGACAGCCAGAGCGTCTCGAAATTCCCCTCGGGCAGGTTTGCGGCGTCGAAGCTCTGCGGGGCCCAAGGCTGCGGCTGGATGCCGGGCAGCGACTGGATCAGCGCGCCCGCATCCGTGAAACTCACCTGCGTGGGCGGCGGATCGGTCAGCGAGATCACTGCCGCCGGACGTCCCGCCTGTTGCGCATCCTTCAGCGCCGACGTCATCCGCTCCACCCGGCGCGGCCAGTCGCGCGCGGAGGCCCAGCTACCGTCAGCCACGATCAGGAGCGGCCCGGTGCCGGGCACGGCCCGCTGCGGATTCAGCACCGGCCCGGCAAAGCCGATGATCGCCGCAGCCAGCGCCAGCAGACGCAGCGCCAGCAGCCACCACGGCGTGCGCGCGGCCTGCACTTCCTCGTCCTTGAGGCCCAAAAGCAGCGCGACGCCCGGAAAGCGCCTGCGGATCGGCGCGGGCGGCACCGCGCGCAGGATCAGCCAGATGATCGGCAACGCAGCCAGCCCCAGCAAGAGCCAGGGCGCGGTGAAGCCGATGGGGCCGAGCATCCACATCAGCGCCCCCTCTCGAGCGCGGAATAAAGCCACAGCAGCGCAGCCTGCGCCGGATCGCCCGTGTGATGGGTCGAGAATTGCCAGCCCGCGCTGCGCGCCAGCCGGGCGAGCTGATCGCGCCGCGCAGCCAGCCGATCCAGATAACGCGCGCGCAGATCGCCCGCCTTGCGGGTCTCATGGATTAATGAGCCGGTCATCGACTGGAAGATCGTGCGCCCATCATAGGGGAAGGCCTCTTCGTCGGGGTCGAGCACCTGCATCATCACGCCCGACACACCGCGATCGGCCAGACGGCCCAGCGCGGCTTCGATCGGTCCGAGATCGCCGAAGAAATCCGACAGGAGCACCACCCGCGACTGCGGCGTGACGCCAGCAATTTCGGGTGCGCCGTAGTCCTGCACGCCCGCCTCGCGCGACAGAAGGCCTGCAAGCTCCATCAGCTGCGCGCGGCCCGGACGTGGCGGCGCGAGCGGGCCGGTCAGCCCGACGCGCTCGCCGCCGCGCACCATCAGCACCGCAAGCGCGAGGCCCAGAACACGGGCGCGCTCTGATTTGGTGGCGCGCGCATTGCGCCCGCTCTCGGCCCCGGTGAAGCGCATCGAGGCCGCATCATCGACCCAGAGATGGACCGATTGCGCCAGCTGCCATTCCCGCTGGCGCACATATTGGCTGTCCGAGCGCGCCGAGCGCCGCCAATCGACGAAGCGCAGCTCGTCGCCCGCATGGGCGGGACGGTATTGCCAGAATTCCTCGCCCGATCCCGCGCGCCTGCGGCCATGCGCGCCCATCTGGACGGTCGCCGCCAGATGCTCTGCCGCGACCAGCAGCGGGGGCAGCGCAGAGGCCGCCCCTTCCGCCTCGCGGCGCAGGCTCAGCGCGGGGGCCTGCCCCGGCGCTGCGGTATCGGAGGTTGCGCTCAAGCGGCGGCACCGGCGGCGCGCGGCCCGGTGACCTCTGCCACGGCGCGGTCGATCAGATCGCCCAGCGTCTCGCCTCGGGCGCGGGCCGCGAAGCTCAGCGCCATGCGGTGGATCAGCACCGGGCGGGCCATCGCCTGCACGTCGTCCAGCGTCGGCGCGAGGCGGCCATTGATCAGAGCACGTGCCCGCACGGTCAGCATCAGCGCCTGCGCGGCCCGCGGCCCCGGCCCCCAGGCCAGCGCATCGCGGATGAAATCGGGCGCCTCGGCCTCGCGCGGGCGGCATAGCCGCACCAGATCGAGGATCGCATCGACGACCTTCTCGCCCACTGGCATTTGCCGCACGATCCCTTGCGCCTCGATCAGCTCGGCCGGGGTGAAGACGGTATGCGCGCCCTCCGCCGCGACGCCGGTGGTCGCCAGCAGGATCGAGCGCTCGGTCTCGCGATCCGGGTAGTCGACGTCGATCTGCACAAGGAAACGGTCGAGCTGGGCTTCGGGCAGCGGATAGGTGCCCTCCTGCTCGATTGGGTTCTGCGTGGCGAGGACGTGGAAGGGCGGGCCAAGCGGGCGATGCTCGCCCGCGATGGTGACCTCGCGCTCCTGCATCGCCTGCAAGAGCGCGGACTGGGTCCGGGGCGAGGCGCGGTTGATCTCGTCGGCCATCAGCAGCTGGCAGAAGACCGGACCTTCGAGGAAGCGGAACGCGCGGCTGCCATCGGGCGCGGTTTCCAGAACTTCGGAGCCCAGAATATCGGCGGGCATCAGGTCGGGCGTGAACTGGATGCGGTTCGAGCCCAGCCCCATCACGGTGGACAGCGTCTCGACCAGAAGCGTCTTGCCCAAGCCCGGCAGGCCCACCAGAAGCGCATGCCCGCCAGACAGCATCGCGGCCAAAACCAGCTCCACCACCTGGTCCTGCCCGATGAAACGCCGGTCGATCGACGCGCGCGCCTGTGCGAGCTTGCCGCCAAGTCGTTCGATATCTTCCATCAGCTTTTCGGGCTCGGCCATGACATTCTCCCCGTTGATGCCTATCTTTCCCAGCAAAGCAGATATCCACGCTCCGACCAACGGCCAAATTTACATGACGGATCACAAACAGACAGTTTCGACCCATTCCCCGACGGCAGACGGGCTAGCCGATGCGGCCAAGAAAGCCAGCAAAAAGGGCCCCCCGCCCGTGCATTTGTGGGATCCGCCCTTCTGTGGCGATCTCGATATGGAGATCCGCCGCGACGGGACTTGGTTCTATCTCGGCACTCCGATCGGGCGCGAGGCGCTGGTGCGACTGTTTTCATCGATTCTGAAACTGGAGGACGGGAAATACTACCTCGTCACCCCGGTCGAGAAGGTCGGTATCCGGGTCGAGGACGCGCCTTTCATCGCCGTCGATTTCACAACCGAGGGCGAAGGCGACGATCAGTCGATTCGATTCACGACCAATGTGGGCGACGTGGTTCTGGCCGATGCGGAGCACGCGATCCGGGTGGAACATAGCGAGGATGGCGAGCCCCGCCCTTACCTGCATGTGCGCCGCGGGCTGGAGGCTTTGATCGATCGCAAGAGCTTCTACCGGCTCGTCGATCTGGCCGTGACCCGCGAGCATGAGGGCGAGGCGTGGACGGGCGTTATCTCCGCGGGCAGCTTTTTCCCGATCCTGCGCGCGGCGGAACTGTAACGTGCCGAAATTCGCCGCGAACCTGACCTTCCTCTTCACTGAACTTCCCTTCATGGAGCGGTTCAAAGCGGCGAAACAGGCCGGCTTCGATGCGGTCGAGGTGCTGTTTCCCTACGACGCCTCCGCGCAGGAGATGCGCCACGAGTTGATCCGCCACGACCTGAGCTTCGTGCTGATGAACGTGCCACCGCCGAACTATACGGGCGGCGATCGAGGCTTTGCCGCCGTGCCGGGGCTGGAAGACCGCTTCCGCCGCGATTTCGACCGCGCGATGCGCTTCGCCGACATCCTGAAGCCGCGCGTCATCCACATCATGGCGGGCAAGGCCGAGGGGGCGGAGGCCCGTGCGACCTATATCGAGAACCTGAAATGGGCGGCGGCGCGCGCACCGAAACGGCGCCTGACGATCGAACCGATCAACCCGATCGACATGCCGGGCTATTTCCTGAACGGTTTCGATCTCGCGGCGGATATCCTCGATGCGGTCGCCGCCCCGAACCTGCATCTGCAATTCGATGCCTATCACGCGCAGATGTTGACCGGCGATGTGGCGGGAGCTTGGGCGAAACATGGTCACCGTGCGGCCCATGTGCAATTTGCCGACGCCCCGGGGCGCGGCGGCCCCGGTTCGGGCAAGATCGATCTGGAAGGTGTCTTCGCGACGCTCGATGCCGATGGCTATGACGGCTACGCGTCAGCGGAATACACCCCGCAGGCGGAGACGCGCGAAACGCTGGGCTGGCTTCCGCGCTAACTTAATGCGCCGGATGGCCCGCGTGGGCATGATCTGAGTGCCCGTGATCTGCGTGCCCATGATCTTCGTGGTCGTCATGGTCCGCGTGATCGGCGCAACCAAGGCTCGCGCTTTCCGGCTCCAGCGTCGCGTGGTGGATGCCGAACTGATGCGCCAGCATATCCTTGGCCCGCGCGATGACCGTGGCGTAATCCCGTCCCTCGTCCAGCACCAGATGCGCCTCGACGGAGACACGCTTCTCGTCGATCTGCCACAGGTGGACGTGGTGGACGCTCGAAACGCCCTCGACCTCGCCCAGCGCGCCCTGCACTTCCGTGCAATCCTTCTCGGGCGGCGCGCCCAACATCAGGATGCGCAGCACCGGTTTCAGATCGGTCGCGACATGCCACAGGATGAAGACCGAGATGCCGATGGTCAGGATCGGATCGACCAGCCGCCAATCGTAAAGCAGGATCACGATACCGCCGACGATCACCGCGACCGAGGCCCCGGCATCGGCGAGGTTGTGCAGGAAGGCCGCACGGATGTTCAGGCTGTGCTTGGAAAGCGCATAGGTCAGCGCGGCCGTCGCCAGATCGATGATCAACGCCAGCGTCGCCAGCCAGACCACGATCCAGCCATCGACCTGCGGCGGGTGGATCATGCGCCCCACGGCCTCGACGACCAGCCAGACCGAAATCAGGATCAGCGCGATGTAATTGACGAAAGCCGCGATGACCTCGGCGCGCGACCAGCCGAAGCTCATCGCCGCATCCGCCCCGCGCTTGGCCAGTTTGCGCGCCCCGAAGGCCAGCACCAGCGCCGCCGCGTCCGAGAAGTTGTGCACCCCGTCCGCGATCAGCGCCATCGAGCCCGCGATCGCCCCGCCGAAGACCTGCGCAAAGGTAAGCACGACATTGACGACCACCGCCCAGAGCACACGGTTGTCACTGGCATCGTCCAGATTGTGGTGGTGGTGATGATCGTGGGGCATGGGCGCTCTTCTCGGTTCTCGGCGCCTGAGGCGCGGTTGGGACGCTCCGCGGGGGATATTTGGACCAAGCCGAAGACCAAGCGTGCAATTCGGCTTGGCGCAAATATCCCCGCCGGAGGCATGCGCAGTCTCAACATTGCCGGACGGCAGGGTCAATGCGGGACGGTGTCTCTGCGCGGATGAACACACAGGTTTGTGCGTTGCCTCCTCACGTCCAATCACCAAAATGCGAGCGACTGACTTTCCGGCCCAAGGAGGAGACCTGATGATCCCCGCCCGCTACGCGCATTTCATTTTCAGCCTGATCCTGTCGGGGATCATGTCGTTTCTGGTCTCGGGCATCGCGACCTACCGCGCGACGGGGATGGTGGAAGACTTCACGGCGCTGTGGGTGGCAAGCTGGGTGTCCAGCTGGATGCTCTCCTACCCATCGGTGCTGATCGTCGCGCCGTTTGCACGGCGCGTGACCAATCTGCTGGTGCGTCAGCCCGCAGCTCAGTGAGCTGCGGCCCAGCTATCGCCCTGCCCCGCATCGACGACCAGCGGCACCGTGAGTTTCATCACAGGCTCCGCCGCGCCTTCCATCGTGGCCCGGGCGGTCTTGATCAGGTCGTCGACGGCCGCATCCTCGACCTCGAAGATCAATTCGTCATGCACCTGTAGCAGCATCCGCGCGGGAATGCCCTCGATCGCCTCGGGCATCCGCACCATCGCGCGGCGGATGATATCGGCCGCGGCCCCCTGGATCGGCGCGTTGATCGCGGCGCGCTTGGCAAAGCCCGCCGACGGTCCCTTCGCGCCGATATCCGGCGTGTGGATCTTGCGCCCGAACAGGGTCTGGACGAATTTGTGCTCTTTCGCGAAGGCCACGGTGTCGTCCATGTATTTGCGGATGCCGGGGAAGCGCTCGAAATAGCGGTCGATGAAGCCCTGCGCCTCAGAGCGTGGGATGCGCAGGTTGCGCGCGAGACCGAAGCCGGAAATCCCGTAGATCACCCCGAAATTGATCGCCTTCGCCTGACGGCGGATTTCGGGCGTCATCTGGTCGAGCGGCACGTCGAACATCTCCGACGCGGTGGCCGCGTGAATGTCCAGGCCGTCCTTGAAGGCTTCGCGCATCTCGGGAAGGTCCGCGACATGGGCGAGGATGCGCAGTTCGATCTGGGAATAGTCGAGCGAGACGATCTTGCAGCCGTCGCGCGCGACAAACGCCTCGCGGATACGGCGGCCTTCCTCGGAGCGCACGGGGATGTTCTGCAGGTTCGGATCGGTCGAAGCCAGACGCCCGGTATTCGCGCCCGCGATCGAATAGGAGGTGTGAACGCGGCCCGTCTCCGGGTTCACATGCGTTTGCAGCGCATCCGTATAGGTCGATTTCAGCTTCGAGATCTGCCGCCAATCGAGCACCCGCGCCGCCAGCTTCGCAGCCTGCGGGTTGGTGTCTTCCATCGTCGTCACGTCTTCGAGCACGTCCGCCCCGGTGCCATAGGCTCCGGTCTTGCCCTTCTTGCCGCCCTCGACGCCCATCGTGTCGAACAGGATCTCGCCCAGCTGTTTCGGCGAGCCGACATTGAAGGGCTGGCCCGCGATCTCGGCGATCTCGTCCTCGAGCTGCGCCATCTTCTGCGCGAAAGCGTTGGACATGCGGGACAGCACCGAGGCGTCGACCTTCACGCCAGCCATTTCCATATCGGCCAGCACCGGGACCATCGGGCGCTCCAGCGTCTCGTAGACGGTGGTGACCTGTTCGCGATGCAGACGCGGCTTGAACTGCTGCCAGAGGCGGAGCGTGATATCGGCATCTTCAGCGGCGTAGCGGGTGGCCTTGTCGATCTCGACCTTGTCGAAGGTGATCTGGCTCTTGCCGGAGCCGATCAGCTCCTTGATCGGGATCGGCTGGTGGTTGAGGTAGCGATCCGAAAGCGCATCCATCCCGTGGCCGTGCAGCCCCGAGAACATCGCGTAGGACATCAGCATCGTGTCGTCGATGGGCGCGACGCGGATGCCGTGACGGGCGAAGATCTTAAAGTCGTACTTCATGTTCTGGCCGATCTTGAGGATCGCCGGATCCTCGAGCACCGGCTTGAGCAGCGCGAGCGCCTCGTTGAGGTCCATCTGCCCCTCGGCGCGCTCGGCTCCGCCGAACAGATCGCCTTCGCCTTTGCTATGCCCGAGCGGCAGATACGCCGCTTTCCCCGCCTCGATGGCAAGCGATACGCCCACCAGTTCGGCCTGCATCTCGTTGAGCGAGGTGGTCTCGGTATCGACCGCAACCCAGCCTTTCGCGCGGGCCTCATCGAGCCATTGCGTCAGCGTCTCGGCGTCGCGGATGCAGACATAGCTGTCAGGATCGAAGGGCGGCTGCTCGACCTCGGGCGTAGCGTTGTCATGGCTGGCGGGCACGTCAGAGACCTCGGGCGCGGCCGGCGGCTCGGCACCGAATTTCTCCGCCACACGGCGCGTCAGCGTGCGGAATTCCATCTCGTTGAGGAAGCCCATCAGCGTGTCCACGTCCGGCTCGCGGATTTCCAGATCGTCGAGCGTGAACTCGATGGGTGTCTGATCGTCGAGCGTCACCAGCTGCTTCGAGAGGCGAATCTGGTCGGCCTTCTCGATCAGCGTCTCGCGGCGCTTGGGTTGCTTGATCTCGGAGGCGCGCTCCAGCAGCGTGTCCAGATCGCCATATTCGTTGATCAGCAGCGCCGCCGTCTTCACGCCGATCCCGGGCGCGCCGGGGATGTTGTCGACCGAGTCGCCCGCCAGCGCCTGCACGTCGATCACGCGCTCGGGGCCGACGCCGAACTTGGCCTCGACCTCCTCGACGCCGATGGCGCGGTTCTTCATCGCATCGAACATCTCGACCCCGCCGCCGACGAGCTGCATCAGGTCCTTGTCCGAGGAGATGATCGTCACGCGGCCGCCCGCCTCGCGGCCCTGCCGCGCCAGCGTCGCGATAATGTCGTCGGCCTCGTAGCCGGCCAGTTCCTCGCAGGCGATGTTGAAGGCCTTGGTCGCGTCACGGGTCAGCGGGATCTGCGGGCGCAGCTCCTCGGGCATCTCGTCGCGATTGGCCTTGTATTGATCGTAGAGGTCGTTGCGGAAGGTGTGGCTGCCCTTGTCGAAGATCACCGCCGCATGGGTCGGCGCGTCCGAGCCGTTGGCGTCTTCGATGTACTTCCACAGCATGTTGCAAAAGCCCGCGACCGCCCCGATCGGCAGCCCGTCGGACTTGCGCGTCAGCGGCGGCAGCGCGTGATAGGCGCGGAAAATGAAGGCCGAACCGTCGATAAGATGCAGGTGACAGCCTTTGCCGAATGCCATTGCGAGAGCCCTCCTTCGCGCGTTGGCCCCGGTTGTGCCACAGGGGGGTGCGGAGGGGAAGAGGATCGGGGATGCTGGAAGCGGAGCTCCAAGGGATCAAAGCGCCCACCCGAGGCTCGGGCGCGTCCCTCATAGCGAAGCGCCCTCTTGCCAGAACCCCTGAAATCCCCCATCTCAAGCGGCAACCGCAAAGGATCGAACCGATGGATTATTCCAAAATGGGTGGCGCAAGGCCGCCGAAGAACACGCCCAAACATGCCGAGCACAACGCCTATGGCAGTGACAAGACGCCGTACGGGAAGAAAGACCCGAAGGCTGCGCTGCTCGAACGGATGAAGGCGGCGGCGAAGAAGGATAAGTGAGGCGCGGAAGGCAGACCGGTGCCTAGAGCTGATCTTCCAGCGCCGCGGCCCCGGCCATCATCTGCGCCGAGACTAAGCTGAACAACTCGGCCCAGTCGGCGGCCAGTTCGGGCGTCCAGTGATCGCCCAGCTTGGCCGCGAGGCCTGCGATCACCGCCTCTGACAGCCACGTGTAATAGTCCGGCTCGGCGCCGAACAGCACATGCATCTGGCCGAGGCCGGGCAGTTCCAGCTCCTGCTCCTCGGGTGGATCGAGCGTGGAGAGGATCACCTCCATCATCGCGGCATATTTCAGCTGCTGCCCGCCTTCGCTGTTGGGCAGCACCTGATCAAGCTCGGGATGGACCGCGAAGAGCCGCGCGAAGGCGTCGCGAAACAGCGACGGATCCTCGAAGTCGAGCCGCGCCGCGCTGGCTTTCACCCGCGCCGCACGCTCTGCTGGCAAAAGTGGTTCAGTGATCGTCATGCGCGTGATCGCGGTCGATCACATATTTCTTGTCGCAATAGCCGCATTCGACGAAACCGGTGTCACGCGGGATCGACAGCCAGACGCGCGGATGACCCAACGCCCCCTCGCCGCCATCGCAGGCGACCTTCCAGGTGGTGACGACCTCGGTCTCGGGTGCCTCGGGGGCATTAGGCGAATGGGTGGCAGTCATGGATGCTCCGTCTATATAAGGCACGAAAACCGCGCCCTGAATTTGGGCTTCATTCTAGCAATCGCGAAAGGCGGGGCAAGTTGGAACAGCAGGCAATCGAAGTTACCGGGCTGCGCAAGACCTATGCAGGCGGCAAGAAGCAGGAACCGAAGGAAGCGCTGAAGGGGCTCGACCTGTCGATCCCCGAAGGCTCGATCTTCGGGCTGCTTGGGCCAAACGGGGCGGGCAAGTCGACGCTGATCAATATTCTTGCGGGTCTGGTGAAGAAAACCGACGGGCGCGTCATGATATGGGGATTCGA
The DNA here is from genome assembly GCF_002020045.1 of Thioclava sp. F28-4. Lineage (NCBI taxonomy): Bacteria > Pseudomonadati > Pseudomonadota > Alphaproteobacteria > Rhodobacterales > Paracoccaceae > Thioclava > Thioclava sp. F28-4. The sequence goes on from NZ_MPZQ01000001.1 coordinate 720,980, forward strand.
TCAGGATGTGAACCCGCGCCAGTCGCGCGCCGCGATCGGGGTGATGCCGCAGGAGCTGAACATGGATCCGTTCTTCACGCCGCGCGCGGCGCTGGAGATGCAGGCAGGCCTCTACGGCGTCCCGAAATCCGAGCGCTGGACCGATGAGATTCTCGAACTGGTGGGGCTGTCGGACAAGGCCGAGGCCTATGCGCGCAACCTTTCAGGCGGGATGAAGCGGCGGCTTCTGCTGGCCAAGGCGCTGGTGCATCGGCCGCAGATCCTAGTACTGGACGAGCCCACCGCAGGCGTCGATATCGAGCTGCGCGCGATGCTGTGGCGCAATGTCCGCAAGCTCAACGAGCAGGGCATGACGATCATCCTCACGACCCACTACCTCGAGGAAGCCGAGGAGATGTGCGACGAGATCGCGATCATCAACAATGGAGAGCTGATCGTGCGCGACACCACGCCAAACCTGCTCAAGCGGATGGACCGCAAGGCGCTGGTGGTCGAGCCGCGCAATGAGGTCAGCCAAGAGATTCGCCTACCCGAAGGCGTCACCATGGAGACCCGCCCGGGCGGCCAGATGGCGTTTTCCTATTCGCGCACCGACACCTCGGCGGAGGATATCCTCGATGCGCTGCGCGCAGCCGATGTCGAGATTCGCGACATCGCGAGCGAACAGCCGGGGCTGGAGGAAGTCTTCGTCTCGCTGACCTCGAACCGTTAAAGCCCGTGGCTGCGGTCGTAGGCGTTGGGCGCAGGCGGCGCCCAGCCCTCGGGCGCTGATTTCGGACGGTAGATTTCGACGCCCAGCGGGTAGCAGGCGGCCGTATCCGAGCTGTGCTCGGACGAGCAATCCCCGCCCGGACAGGCCGAGAGCACGCCCAGCAGATCGGACTCCGCGAAGAATTCGAGGTAATCGCCGGGGCGCACCGGGCTCGCCTTCATGAAATACTGCCCGGTGTCGCGGGTGAAGCCGGTGCACATGAAGACGTTGAGCACGTCATGCACCAGCGCCTCCGCCTCGCGCAGCGGCAGCTCGCGGGCTTCGGCCAGTGCGCGGGTCAGGTTTGAATGGCAGCAATGGTGATACTGCCCGCCATCGGACAGCAGGCAATGCGTGTAGGGATCGCAGCGCGTGCCGATCACGTCATGGAGCGAGCCGCCGAATGCGTCGATGCCATACCAGTCGAGCGTATCCTCGGTGATCGTCGCCAGCGGGCGCATCGCCGGAAAGCCCGACCACATCCGGTCGCCGCGGCTCAGATGCGTGCCATGCAGCGCGCGGGTCTTGCCGGAATAGAACCGCTCGGACAGGTCCGCCGAGAACAGGTTCAGATCGCCCACCTGCGGCCCCTCGACCGAAGCGATGCGGAAGAAATGCCCGGCGGGCACGTCGAAGGCTAGCGCCTCGCGCGGGGGCACGCGCAGATCGGCGACCTTCTCCCAGCCCTCACGCGCGGCGCGATAGGCGGACAGGTCCGGCGCAGGCAGCGCATCGGTCGGGTAACAGATCACCGGCGCGATATCGCGGCAGGCTTGGGCGTCTTCGGGCGCGGCGTGCTCGGGCGTCGGATGCATGGGGCTCCCTCCTTGTTGCGGCCACTCTGCCCTGCCCCGGCCAAGAGCGAAAGGCGCAAAGAAAAACCCCGACCGAAGCCGGGGTAGTCACGACAGAACTATTCGGGAGGTCACCGCTCAAGCCGCGGTGTAATACTCGTACATCAGCTCGACCGCTTCGAGACCGTCGGTATTTTCGGTCTTCGCAGTCGGGATGAATACGGGCGTGGACTTCTCAGGGGTGTAGTAGGCCAGATGCTCTTCGGCCACCTGGATCGGTTGCGCCCCTTTGGGGAATTTGACGATGTCGACCATGGAACTCTCTCCAGTCACGTTTCGAGTTCCTCCCTGACACCCGATTTAGGGGTTTTCGCGCGGATTCAAACCCAAAATGCTGCATGTGCGATATGCATTTGCCGCAACGCAGCAAAAAGGGCGGCTCGCGCCGCCCTTTCCACAAAACGTTGGGGTGAACCATAAGCTCACCCCAATATGTACATCGGATCAGACGACCCGGTTGACCTGCATCCGCTTGATCTCGGCGATCGCTTTCGCGGGGTTCAGACCTTTCGGGCAGGTCTTGGTGCAGTTCATGATCGTGTGGCAACGATAGAGCTTGAAGGGGTCTTCGAGCTGATCGAGACGCTCAGCCGTCGCTTCGTCGCGCGAGTCGATGATCCAGCGATAGGCGTGCAGCAGCGCTGCCGGGCCGAGGTATTTGTCGCCGTTCCACCAGTAGCTCGGGCAGGAGGTCGAGCAGGATGCGCACATGACGCATTCATACAGACCGTCGAGCTTCTTGCGGTCTTCGATCGACTGACGCCATTCCTTCTCGGGACGGTTCGTCTTGGTCTCGAGCCACGGCATGATCGACGCGTGCTGGGCGTAGAACATGGTCAGGTCGGGGATCAGGTCTTTCACCACCGGCATGTGCGGCAGCGGGTAGATCTTCACGTCGCCCTTGATCTCGTCGAGGCCGTAGATACAGGCCAGCGTATTGATCCCGTCGATGTTCATCGCGCAGGAGCCACAGATACCTTCGCGGCAGGAGCGGCGGAAGGTCAGCGTCGGGTCGATCTCGTTCTTGATCTTCAAGAGCGCGTCGAGAACCATCGGACCGCACTTATCCATGTCGATGAAATAAGTGTCGAGACGCGGGTTCTCCCCGGTATCCGGGTCCCAGCGATAGATCTGGAACTTGCGGATATTCTTGCCATCCGGCTTCGGCCAGGTCTTGCCGACGCGGATCTTGGAATTCTTCGGAAGCGTGAACTGAACCATGGTTGGTCCCCTTTCCGTCAGTACGAATAGAGCGGCCGCGTGGGCATTCGGCCGGATTTTCTGTAAACGCAGGAGTCGTAGGCCGCAGAGGGATCGCCCTGCACATAGGCCCCGACATTGAGCTCGACCTTCAGGTTCGAGCGGAAGCCGTCATTGGTCACCCCCATGCCCGCCTCGCCCGAGATGGGCGGTTTGGGCGCGAACTGGGCGTAGCACTGGCGCTCGGCCTGCTCGACCGGAATAGGGCCGCAGGCGGCAAGGCCAAGCCCTGCCGCGAGAAGCCCATATGCCGGTGCGTGACGCATCAGTAGACCCGCTTCTTCGGCGCGATCTTCTTGATCTCGATCCCGCCCTGATCCTCGGGGGTCAGCGGGTCCATGTGGACCGGGCGGAAGGTCAGATCGACATTCGCGCCTTCGACATGCATGATCGAGTGCTTGCGCCATTCGGTGTCGTCGCGATCGGGATAGTCCTCGTGGGCGTGCGCCCCGCGGCTTTCCTTGCGCGCCTCGGCGCCGACGATGGTCGCCAGCGCGTTCGGCATCAGGTTCTCGAGCTCGAGCGTTTCCATCAGGTCCGAGTTCCAGACCAACGACCGGTCGGTGACCTTGAGATCGTCGAGCTTTGCGGCGACCGCCTTCATCTTCTCGACACCCTCTGCCAGCGTCTTGTCGGTGCGGAACACCGCCGCATCCGCCTGCATCGTGCGCTGCATCTCGTCGCGCAGTTGAGCCGTCGGCGTGCCGCCATCGGCGTAGCGCACCTTGTCGAAGCGCTCGAAGATCGCGTCGATCTTGGCTTTCGGGATATCCGGGTTGGAGCTGTTCGGATCGACGACCTCACCGGCGCGGATCGCGGCGGCGCGGCCGAAGACCACAAGGTCGATCAGCGAGTTGGAGCCCAGACGGTTCGCACCGTGCACAGACGCCGAACCCGCCTCGCCCACGGCCATCAGGCCGGGCACGATCGCATCGGGATCGCCCTCTTTCGGGTTGATGACCTCGCCGTGGTAGTTCGTCGGAATGCCGCCCATGTTGTAGTGAACGGTCGGCAGAACCGGGATCGGCTCTTTCGTGACGTCGACGCCGGCGAAGATCTTCGCCGATTCCGAAATGCCCGGCAGACGCTCGGCCAGAGCTTCCGGCGGAAGGTGGCTGAGGTTGAGGAAGATGTGGTCCTTGTGCTCGCCCACGCCGCGGCCTTCGCGGATCTCCATCGTCATGCAGCGAGACACCACGTCGCGCGACGCCAGATCCTTATAGGTCGGGGCGTAACGCTCCATGAAGCGCTCGCCTTCGGAGTTGGTCAGGTAACCACCCTCGCCGCGTGCGCCTTCGGTGATCAGGCAGCCCGAACCGTAGATACCGGTCGGGTGGAACTGCACGAATTCCATGTCCTGCAGTGCGAGACCGGCCCGCGCGACCATGCCGCCACCGTCGCCGGTGCAGGTATGGGCCGAGGTGGCCGAGAAATAGGCGCGGCCGTAACCGCCGGTCGCCAGCACCACCATCTTCGCGTTGAAGACGTGCATCGTGCCGTCGTCGAGCTTCCAGCAGACGACGCCCTGACACTGCCCGTCATCGGACATGATCAGGTCGATCGCGAAATACTCGATGTAGAACTCGGCGTTGTTCTTCAGCGACTGACCGTAGAGCGTGTGCAGGATCGCGTGACCGGTGCGGTCCGCGGCGGCACAGGTACGCTGCACGGGCGGGCCTTCACCGTATTCGGTGGTGTGGCCGCCGAAGGGACGCTGGTAGATCTTGCCCTCTTCGGTGCGCGAGAACGGCACGCCGTAATGTTCCAGCTCGTAGACAGCCTTGGGGGCGTGCCGCGCGAGGTATTCCATCGCGTCATTATCGCCGAGCCAGTCCGAGCCCTTGATCGTGTCGTACATGTGCCACTGCCAGCTGTCCGGGCCCATGTTGCCCAAGGACGCGGCGATGCCGCCCTGTGCGGCCACCGTGTGCGAGCGGGTCGGGAAGACCTTGGTCACGCAGGCGGTGCGCAGGCCCTGTTCGGCCATGCCGAGCGTGGCGCGCAGACCCGAGCCACCGGCGCCGACCACGACCACGTCGTAATTATGCGTTTCGTATTCGTAAGCAGCCATTATCTCGTCCCGTTCAGTTGCCCAGCAGAAGGCCGATGAAGACCATCTTGCCGAGTGCATAGAGTGCGGTCGCCATGATCACGTAAGCCAGCGAATGCATCGCGATCTTGGTCGCCTTTGCGGCGGTGCCGTGGATGTAGTCCTCGATCCAGATCTCGGTGCCCTTCGCGAAGTGGCGCATGCCGACGATCACGACCAGCGCGGTCAGGATGGCCGGGAAGGGCTTCGAGAAGGTCGTGATCACGGTCTGCTGATCGGCGCCGAGCGTGGTGCCGACGATATAGAGCCAGGTCGGGATCATGAAGGCGAGAGCAACGGCCGAGGCCGACATCCACCAGTGATGCTCGGGGCCGGTGCCCGAGGCGCCCTTGCCCACGGCGCGCTTGCGGTCGGTGAGGTAACGCATGAGGGCCTCCGTCAGAATTGGATGATGATGAGGGTCAGCACGGTCAGTACGACCGAACCGATGGTGCAGATCCAGCCGAGCATCTCGGCGGATTTGATGTCCATGTACTTGCCCGCATCGAAGATGAGGTGCCGGATGCCGGCGAGGTAGTGATACCAAACGCCCAGCAGCGACAGGGTGAAGACGAGATCGCCGAACCACGAGGTCGCGATCGCGTTCACGAAGTTGAAGTAGTCGGGGCTGGTCGCGGCGGCGAGAAGCCACCAGACGAGCAGCAGCACACCGACGATGATGCCGTTGCCGGTGATCCGCGTCATGATCGACGAGAAAGACGTCATCTGCGGGCGGTAAATTTGAAGGTGCGGGGAAAGCGGACGCTCAACCTGTTTCGCTTCAGCCATGATCGGTCCCTTTTCGCTGGGCTCGGCGCTCTCGTCGGCCTCAATCGGAGGCACGCGCTGGCGCGGAGCTGGCCGGAATTGGCTCTTTTAGTAGCGTAAATTTCTCCCAAGTCACGGGGGGCAAGCTTGAAAACCTGTCATTTACGCATAAAGAGCGGCGAAAAATTCGCTTTGTGATCACATAAATTCTGTGCGTGATCACATGTTAACGCTCGCGGGCGCCCTGCCCCCGCGAGTGAGTCTCTCGAGCCGGGTTCAGATCGGCATCAACGCCCAGTAGTCGAGATCGAGCAGGACCTCGGGCAGGTATTTGCCGTCTTCTCCCTTATAGGCGAACTCGGGCGCGCCCTGCTTCACGGCGACCAGACGCAGACGGATCGCGCCCACACCGGGCGCGCAGGTCTCGGCCTTGTCGAGCACTTCCGACCATGCCTTCACCGTATCGCCCGAGAAGCAGGGATTGGCATGCGCCCCGCCATTGAGCGCCACGATCATCTGCGCGTTCGCCAGCCCGTTGAAGGACAGCGCGCGGGCCATCGAGATCACATGACCGCCATAGATCAGACGCTGGCCGTCCTCGCGGAATGTCGCGTCGAAATGCACCTTGGCGGTGTTCTGCCACAGACGGGTGGCGATCATGTGCTCGGCTTCCTCGATGGTGACGCCGTCCACATGGTCGATCTTTTCGCCGATCTCGTAATCGCCCCAGCGATGCGGCTCGCCCGCCAGATCGAAATCATAATCGTTGAAGCTCAGCCCCTCCGGGATCACCAGATCCGCAGGCGCCACGACCGATGCCAGATCGGGCAGCACGGTCTCAGGCGCAGGCGCATCCAGATCGCCATTGCGCACCATCACCCAGCGGACATATTCCAGCACGGTCTCGCCCACCTGGTTCAGCCCGCGGGTGCGGACATAGACCACCCCCGACTTGCCGTTGGAGTTCTGCTTGACCCCGATCACCTCGGATTCCGAGCGCAGCGTGTCGCCGGGATAGACCGGCTTCAGCCAGCGCCCTTCCGCATAGCCAAGATTGGCGACCGCGTTCAGCGAGACATCCGGCACGGTCTTGCCGAACACCACGTGAAAGGCGATCAGATCGTCGAGGGGCGAGCCTTCCAATCCGCAAGCCGCCGCGAATTCGTCCGAGGAATAGAGCGCATGGCGCGCCGGGTAGAGCGCGTGATACAGCGCGCGCTCCCCTTCCGCCACGGTGCGCGGGACGGCGTGACGGATCACGTCGCCCAGCTTGTAATCCTCGAAGAAACGGCCCGGATTGGTCTTGCCCATCATTGCTCTCCCAGCTTCATGTCGGGGTGATACTCACCCTCGATCTCTTTGATGACAGCCTGGGCACAGCGCATCACTCCATTCGCCTGATCGTAGGCATATTGCGGATCGCCATACAGCACCCAGCCCTTGGACAGCGCGAGGCTGACCTTGTGACAGAAGGCCGAGGTGTCTTCCTCGGTCAGAAGGCGGTAGATCTGCATATCAGGCTCCGAACGGGTTGTGGCCGAACCAGATGTGGATCGAGGCGATCAGCCCGTAGAGGACCAACGTGCCGACGATCCCGCCGATCTCCTTGCCCATCTTTACCTCGGGCGTGACCTTGGCGGGCTTCGACTTCTTGTTGATCAGGATGACCTCGACCACCGCCCACGCCAGCAGACCGCCGAACAGGATGATCCCCGGCAGGGTCGGATTGACCAGCAGGTGCGCGAAGGCCCAGGTCTTCACGCCGGTCAGCTGCGGATGACGGATCTTGCCGCTGAGCCAGAGCTTCATGCCCGAGACCGCGAACAGATAGACCGCGAAAATCATCAGCAGGTTGTTGATCCCCTTGAGCGCCGCGTTCGGCGTCCAGAGGTAGAAGAACGGATCGGCGGCGCGCCAGCCGACGAACATCAGAACGAGGCTGATCAGGACGAGGGCCGCGACCATCGGACGCTCGGCCCCTTTGAGCGCGCGCCGGAAGCCCGGAAAGATCCGTTTTGCCAGATGTGCGAGCGACCAGATCAGGACGCCGAGGATGAGTAGTGCCATTGCGATTGCCTCTTAGCTGCCAAGCGCGGCAATCGCCTCCGCCTTGGCGAGGACTTGCCGCGCCGTGACGATATGCAGATTTTCGACGATCTTTCCATCCACGACCGCGACACCCTGCCCCGCTTTCTCGGCTTCCTCGAAGGCAGCGATCTGACGTCGGGCGAGATCGATCTCGACCTCCGAGGGCGCAAAGGCCGCATTGCAGACCTCGAGTTGCGCCGGGTGGATCAGGGTCTTGCCGTCGAAGCCCATGTCGCGGCCCTGCTCGCATTCGGCTTTGAGCCCCTCGTCATCCTTGAACGCATTATAGACGCCGTCGACGATGATCTTGCCATGCGCTTTCGCGGCCAGCAGGCACAGGCCCAGCCCCGGAAGCATCGGCAGACGGTCGGCGCGGAAACGGCTGCCCAACTCCTTCGCGAGATCGTTGGTGCCCATCACCATGCCTTCGAGCCGCGGATATGCCGCGATATCGCCCGCGTTGAGCATCCCCAGCGCGGTCTCCATCATCGCCCAGAGCGGCACGCCCTGAATCAGGTCCGCCACCTCGACGAGATCGGCGGGGGTGGAAACCTTAGGGATCAGGATCGCATCGACCTTGGCGCCGTTGCGGATCGCGTCGGCGAAGGCCAGCACATCCTCGCGCCCCCATTCGGTGTCGAGCCCGTTGATCCGCACGATCTTCATGCGCGGACCGTAATCGACCTCGGTCAGCGTCTTTGCGAGTAGCGCGCGCGCATTGGCCTTCTCGTCGATCGCCACGGCGTCTTCGAGATCGAAGATGATCGCGTCACAGGCAAGCCCGGTGGCCTTCTCCAGCGCACGCTCTTTCGAGCCGGGAATGTAGAGCACGGAACGGGTCGGGCGGGCCATTTGATTCTCCATCTCGCAATTTTCTTTCGCCAAATCGCACGAATGAGACAGAATCGGCAAGCCCCGATTTGCCGCAACGCAGAAAAATCACAGCGTCCAGCGATACGGAGCCGCGACGTAAAGCTTTCTTGACAGCTGACCGGTCACTCTTTGATGATGACCTCAGAGGGATCAAAATGCTGAACAAAACTTATGTGCTAACGCTCGGCCTGGCCGCAGCGATCGGCTTCGCACAGGCTTCTTACGGAGAGACGCGGGACCCGTCTGATCCGTCGCGCGCCTGCGGCAAGCGAGACGAGATCGTGGCCAATCTCGAAGCGAAATATCACGAGAGCCGCCGCATGGTGGCGCTCTCCGCGAACAACTCCGTGCTGGAGATTTTCGCAGCCGAGGCGGGCAATTGGACGATCATCGTCACACCGGCGGATGGCGTGAGTTGCCTGATCGCCTCGGGCGAGGCGTTCGAGGAGCTCGACGGGACGCTCAAGGAAAAGGACGCGGCGCTCTAGGCGCCGCCCTCACCCGGTGATCGCTTGCTGGATCAGCTTCAGCGAGATCAGCAGAAGTGCCCAGATCACCACCTTGAAGAAGATCTCCGTGGGCATGCGCTTCACCAGCCAGACACCAAGGAACACCGAGGCCGAGGCGGGGATCGCCAGGATCAACGCGGTGCCGAGGCTGTCCCAGTTCACCTCGCCCAGCGCGATATAGGGGCCGAGCTTCGCAAGGTTCACATAGGTAAAGAGAACCGTCGCCGTGCCCGCAAAGACCTGTTTGGGCAGATTCAGCGGGATCGTGTAAGCCTGAAAGGGCGGCGCGCCCGAATGGCTGACGAAGCTGGTGAAGCCCGCGATGGTGCCCCAGAAGAGGCCCGGCGCGACTTTCGCCTCCTGCCGCGCGCCATGCCGATGCCGGAACAGCGCGTTCAGCGCGAAGACCGCGCCGATCACTCCGACCATGAGCGTCACCCAGCGTTCGGGCACAACCTCGGCGGTGGCCCAGCCAATGCCGATCCCGATCGTCGTGGCGGGGATCATGATCGCGAGCACCCGCTTGTCGAAATGCTTGCGATAGGCCCAGAGACCGAACATGTCGGCAACAATATAGACCGGCAGCAACAGGCCCGCCGCCGCGACCGGGTCCATCACGATCGTCAGGACCGGGACCGAGATCGAGGCCGCCATCGGGATACCGCCTTTCGACAGCCCCACCATCACCGCGGCGAGCAGCGCCAGCGCCCAACCGAGCAGGCTCAACTCCATTCGGATGCTCCCTTCCCTGCGGGTCACAGAATCGCTCTGCCCCGTCTTGCCCCCTTGCTGACACGGCGCGTGACGAAACGGAACCGCACGTCAGTGTGCGGAACCAGTTTCGGCATACGAGTGCATACAAACAGTGTCGCCGCAGCGCAGCGCCCTTGCCCTTTGCGAGCCAAAGGGCTACTCCACCTGCGATCTATTTTCCAATCCATCCACCCGGAGGACCAAATGGCCAGACCCAAGATCGCCCTTATCGGCGCCGGCCAGATCGGCGGTACGCTCGCCCATCTCGCCGCCATCAAGGAACTCGGTGACGTCGTTCTGTTCGATATCGCCGAAGGTACGCCGCAGGGCAAAGCGCTCGACATCGCGGAATCGGGCCCGTCCGAGGGCTTCGACGGCTCCTTCAAGGGGACCAACGATTACGCCGGTATCGCGGGCGCGGATGTCTGCATCGTGACGGCTGGCGTTCCGCGCAAGCCGGGCATGAGCCGCGACGATCTGCTGGGCATCAACCTCAAGGTCATGAAATCGGTCGGCGAAGGCATCGCAGCCCACGCACCCGACGCGTTCGTCATCTGCATCACCAACCCGCTCGACGCGATGGTCTGGGCGCTGCAGCAATTCTCCGGCCTGCCGGCAGAGAAAGTCGTCGGCATGGCGGGCGTTCTGGACTCGGCCCGCTTCCGTCACTTCCTGTCGCTGGAATTCGGCGTCTCGATGCGCGACGTGAACGCGTTCGTCCTCGGCGGCCACGGCGACACGATGGTGCCGCTCGCACGCTACTCGACCGTCGGTGGCATCCCGCTGCCCGACCTCGTGCAGATGGGCTGGACCACGCAGGAGAAGCTCGACGCGATCATCCAGCGCACCCGTGACGGTGGCGCAGAGATCGTGGGCCTGCTGAAGACCGGTTCGGCCTTCTACGCTCCGGCCACCTCGGCGATCGAGATGGCGGAAGCGTACCTGAAAGACCAAAAGCGCGTTCTGCCCTGCGCGGCTTACGTCAAAGGTGCGCTCGGCCTCGACGGTCTCTATGTCGGCGTGCCGACCGTGATCGGCGCCAAAGGCATCGAGAAGGTCATCGACATCAAGCTCAACAAGGACGAGCAAACGATGTTCGACAAGTCCGTCGACGCAGTCAAAGGCCTCGTGGCCGCCTGCAAGGGCATCGACAGCACGCTCGCTTGATCGAAAGCCAGGACTGATCCAATCTTGGGGCGCGCCTTCGTAGGCGCGCCCTTTGTTTTGGAGAGTGCCATGTGTTCCGCCCGTCTCGCCCCGTGCCTTGCCGTTCTTCTCGCCCTTTCACCGATCACCACGCATGCGCAAGACGGGCCGGTGACCGCCAAGATCGCGCGAAGCGAGGCACCTGCCGCCGATCCAATCTCGGCGCGGATCGGGGCAGAGGGGATCGCGCCGGTGCTCGCCGATCTGCAATCGCAGGACGCGCTTGACCCGAAGGACCGTTTCGCGCTCGGCGGGCTGGAATTCCTCGCGAGCCTCGAGGCGACGATGCGCTGGCAGCTGGAAGCAGGCGGCGCTCGTGTGCTGATGCCCTTCGTGGGCAACCTTCCCGGCAGGCGCGACGCGCCGCGCGAAACCTTCACCGCCGACGCGGTCCCGCGCGAAAGCGAGGCGCTGATCGCCGGCATGGATCGCGCCAAGACCGCGCTCGACGGGCTGGCCGATGGACCGGAGTTCGGCCTTGCGATCGACCTGAACGATCTCTGGTTTGACCTGAACGGCAATGGCACGCGTGACGACGGCGAGGACGCCGTGACGCTCTTGCGCGGCGCCTTCATGCCCCGCGCACCGGAGGCCACCCCGGGCGCCTCGCGGATCGTGCGCTTCGACAATGCGGATGCGGCCTGGCTTTCGGCCTATACGCATCTGGTCTCGGGCGTGGGCGAGCTAATCTTGGCCTTCGACCCTGAACCGGCCATCGCTCGCGTGATGGCCACCTATGCGAAACTCGTGGACGCGCGCGACAAGGCGATGGGCACCGGGCAGGCCACGTCGATGGATGGTCTGATGATGTTCAGCTTCATCGACCCGGCGGCGGCGGTGCTCGACATGCTCCACCAGCAGCCCGATCCGACGCGCACCCGTGCCGCGCGTGATCATTGGCTGGAGATGATCGCGCAGAACCGGCAGTTCTGGGATCTGGCGGAAGCCGAGACCGACAATCAGGCGGAATGGATCCCGAGCGACGCGCAGGATCAGGCGCTTGGCGTCGAATTCCCCGACGGTCTGGGAGAGACATGGCGGGGCGTGCTGAGCGATGGCGAGGCGCTGCTGACGAGCGAGAAGTCCTTCCCCTTCTGGCGTGTGCCGGTCGGGGTCGATCTGGGCGCGTGGCTGGAAAATCCCGCGCCGCTGCCGCTGACCGGGGTGGTTCAGGGTTGGGCGCTCGATCCTTACTTCACCGATACGCCGATGCTGACGCCCGAGAACTGGACGCGCTTTTCGCGCTTGGTTGGCGGAAGGACCGGCATGATGATGTTCACGCTAAACTGACGAGCGGCTCCGGGTCGAAACCGAATTCCTCGTGCAGCCGCGCGATCAGGTCCGCCTCATGGAGAAGCAGTGCGCGATCGAAGGCGGCGGGCGAAAGATCGACCTTGTCACCGAACAGCGCGCGGGTCTCAGTCGCGATCTTCACTTCGGGGCGGGTCAGCAGCTCGTGGGCTTCCAGCTCGTCGGCCTCGTAATCGCGCATCCCCTGCACCTCCCACCAGAGGCTCATCAGCTCGGAGGGATCGGCGGCGCGCTCAGCGGCCTCAGCGAATTGCGCCTTGCGGGACCCGACATAGGGCACGGGTTGGCCCTTCACCTTCGTCGTCGCGCGGCGCAGCATCTTGAGAATGAAATGCAACGGAGTCAGCCCGTCGAAATGCATCAGCCGCCCGTTATAGCTGGGCCGGTAAGGCAGATCGTTTTCCTTGCTGTCCCAGTCTTTCAGCGGGTAATGCACCCCGATCGCATAGCCGCGCCCTGCCCGCACGACAGGTTTTCCGGCGACATGGCCCGCGAGACCTTTCTTCAGAAAGCGCGACCGGAGGCCGTAGAACATCAGCCCGTCCTCCTGAAACCCGTCCCAGCGTCGCCTAAAGACACCGCTAAAGATGTCCGGGCCGGGGTTGCGGTCGAGATAGCAGCGTTCGTCCACTTCGAGACGCAGCCACGCTTTCTGTTCGCCCGTCTTCGCCAGCTCCCATTCGAGCGGGCGCGCGAGGCTCACGAACTCGTCCGCGTCGCAATGGATCATCCAATCCAGCTTGGTTTCGTTCAGCGCGCGGGTCGCATTGTATTTCTGGCGGCCCTGATGGCGCGCGGGGCGTTTCTTGCGCCAGCTTCGCGCCCAGTCGTCATCGCCGGAATGGTGAATGAACGCTACATCGACCGGGTCGAGCAGCGCCTCGGCTTCGGGGTTCGGGCGGTCAAAGAAGACGTGGACCTCGCTCGCGCCGATGCTCAGATGATGCGCGACATAGGCGGCTACCAGCGCTGCGGGCTCGTCCACCGTCGCCACCACGCCCCAGCGCGGCATATCTTGCCCTTGCGTCATCTAAATCCGATTCCTGCCGATGCCCTCTGCGCAGATAGGTTCAATTAACCGAGTCGTGCCAGTGCTCCCATGCCACAGCGCAGCATTTTCCGATTTGTGATCACACCTTTCCGCGCTGTGATCACGTATGTCGCTTTTTCCGGGCGAGTGGGGCAGATTGTCGCGATTTCGGTTTGTACGCCCCGCTTAACAGCCTAGAACCCCCTCAAATCGCACCAGCATGGGGTATCCAAGGATGAATATCCACGAATATCAGGCCAAACAGCTTCTCAAGAGCTATGGCGCACCGGTCTCGGACGGCCGTGTCGTCCTCAAGGCCGAAGAAGCGAAGACCGCAGCCAGCGAACTCGACGGTCCGCTCTGGGTCGTCAAGGCGCAGATCCACGCAGGTGGTCGCGGCAAGGGCCACTTCAAGGAAGCCGAAGCCGGCGAAAAGGGCGGTGTCCGCCTCGCCAAATCGGTCGAAGAGGCTGAAACGCTCGCCAAGCAGATGCTCGGCAAGACGCTCGTGACGCACCAGACCGGCCCGGCGGGCAAGCAGGTCAACCGCATCTATATCGAAGACGGTTCCGACATCGAGCGCGAGCTGTATCTCGCTCTGCTCGTCGACCGCGTGACCTCGCGCGTCTCGATCGTCTCCTCGACCGAAGGCGGCATGGACATCGAGGAAGTCGCGGCGAACACGCCCGAGAAAATCCTCAGCTTCTCGATCGACCCGGCCACCGGCTACCAGCCGTTCCACGGCCGCCGCGTCGCTTTCTCGCTCGGCCTCGAAGGCCCGCAGGTGAAGCAGATGGTCGGTCTTCTCGGCAAGCTCTACCAAGCCTTCGTCGAGAAGGACATGGAGATGCTCGAGATCAACCCGCTGATCGTCATGACCGACGGCAACCTCAAGGTTCTCGACGCCAAGCTCGGCTTCGACGGCAACGCCGTCTACCGTCACTCGGACATCGCCGCCCTGCGCGACGAGACCGAAGAAGACAGCAAAGAGCTCGAAGCGTCGAAATACGACCTCAACTACATCGCGCTCGATGGTGAGATCGGCTGCATGGTGAACGGCGCTGGCCTCGCAATGGCCACGATGGACATCATCAAGCTCTACGGCGCCGAGCCCGCGAACTTCCTCGACGTTGGCGGTGGCGCCACGAAAGAGAAAGTGACCGAAGCGTTCAAGATCATCACCTCGGACAAGAACGTCAAAGGTATCCTCGTGAACATCTTCGGCGGCATCATGCGCTGCGACATCATCGCCGAAGGCGTGATCGCCGCGGTGAAGGAAGTCGGCCTCGAAGTGCCGCTGGTCGTCCGCCTCGAGGGCACCAACGTCGAAAAAGGCAAGGAAATCATCGCGAATTCCGGCCTGAACGTCATCGCCGCCGACAACCTGTCGGACGGCGCAGAAAAAATCGTCAAAGCGGTGAAAGGCTAAGAATCATGGCAGTTCTCGTCAACGAAAACACCAAGGTCATCTGCCAGGGCTTCACCGGCTCGCAGGGCACCTTCCACTCCGAGCAGGCAATCGCTTACGGCACCAAGATGGTCGGCGGCGTGACCCCCGGCAAAGGCGGCCAAGAGCATCTCGGCCTGCCGGTCTTCAACTCGGTCCACGAGGCGAAAGCCAAGACCGAAGCGAACGCCTCGGTTATCTACGTTCCGCCGCCCTTCGCGGCTGACTCGATCCTCGAAGCGATCGACGCGGAAATGGAACTGATCGTCTGCATCACCGAGGGGATCCCGGTCCTCGACATGATGAAGGTCAAGCGCGCGCTGATCGACAGCAAGTCGCGTCTGATCGGCCCGAACTGCCCCGGTGTCATCACGCCCGACGCCTGCAAGATCGGCATCATGCCCGGCCACATCCACAAGCGTGGCTCGGTCGGCGTCGTGTCGCGCTCGGGCACGCTGACCTACGAGGCGGTCAAGCAGACCACCGATATGGGTCTGGGCCAGTCCTCGGCCGTCGGCATCGGCGGTGACCCGATCAAGGGCACCGAGCATATCGACGTGCTCGACATGTTCCTCGACGACCCGGAAACGGAATCGATCATCATGATCGGTGAGATCGGTGGTTCGGCGGAAGAAGAAGCCGCGGAATTCCTCGCCGAGCAGAAGAAGAAAGGTCGCTGGAAGCCGACCGCCGGCTTCATCGCTGGCCGCACGGCCCCTCCCGGCCGCCGCATGGGCCACGCCGGCGCGATCGTCGCGGGCGGCAAAGGCGATGCGGAATCCAAGATCGAGGCCATGAAATCGGCCGGTATCGTCGTCGCTGACAGCCCCGCCACGCTGGGCGAAGCTGTGATGAAAGCGATCAAGGGCGAATAAGCCCCATTGAGACAGGCGGGGTCGCGGCGCACGCGGCCCTGCATCCTGACCAAGGAAAGGACCGGACCCATGTCGCTGCGGATCGCACGGCGCGCCTCCCTCCCCGTTTCGGGGACGGTCGCATGCGCCCTGCTTGAAAGCAGCGACGGGGGCCGGTCTTTTTTTGCGGCGGAGCGCGTCGCCAGCGGCGCATGGCGGGTCGCCAACCGCATCGGGAAGCGCGTCCATAGCGGCCTCGCTCCGGTCGCGGTCGTCCGCTCACCGGTCGCAGTTCAGACTGTGCGCATCCCTGCCCTGCATGGAAGTCCTGACATCAGCACCTACATCATTGACCCAGAAGGCAATATGCCCGGGACGACAGGTGCCGGTATCGACGTATCCGTGCCGGCCCCGCGCGCGAAGGAAAGGACCCTACATCATGTCCCGTTCCACCCCTGTATCCGTCGCGAGGGCGTTCGCGCGCCGCGCGACCCCGCCACCACACGCGCCCAGCGTTTAATCAACCGTTCAATGGGCCGCTGATAGACGTTCGAGTTCCACAGATCCCTGTTTCACCGACCGAAGGTGAGGAAAATGACCGACCAATCCCCCAACGACCAGTTCAATGCCTCGCAGTTCCTGCAAGGCGCGAATGCCGAATATGTCGAGCAGCTCTACGCCAAGTTCGCCGAAGATCCGTCTTCGGTCGATACCGCATGGGCTGCCTTCTTCGCCTCGCTCGGTGATCCCGATCAGGACGTGAAGAAATCCGCCGAAGGCGCGAGCTGGGAGCGTCGCGACTGGCCGCCGGTGGCCGCCGACGACCTGACCGCCGCGCTGACCGGCGAATGGCCCGCCGCCCCTGCCGAGGGCAAGGCAGCTGGCGACAAGATCAAGAAGAAGGCCGCCGAGGCTGGCGTTCCGGTCGATGAGGCCGCGGTAAAGCGCGCCGTGCTGGATTCGATCCGCGCGCTGATGATCATCCGCGCCTACCGTATCCGGGGCCACCTCGCCGCCGATCTCGACCCGCTGAACATGCGCGACACCGGCCAGCATCCGGAGCTCGATCCGAAGAGCTACGGCTTCACCGATGCCGACATGGATCGTCCGATCTTCATCGACAACGTGCTCGGCCTCGAGATCGCCTCGATGCGTCAGATCATGGATATTGTGAAGCGCACCTATTGCGGCACCTTCGCGCTGCAATACATGCACATCTCCGACCCCGAGCAATCGGCCTGGCTGAAAGAGCGCATCGAAGGCTACGGCAAGGAAATCACCTTCACCAAGACCGGCCGCCGCGCGATCCTCAACAAGCTCGTCGAGGCGGAAGGGTTCGAGAAGTTCCTGCACGTCAAATACATGGGCACCAAGCGGTTCGGCCTCGATGGCGGCGAAGCGCTGATCCCCGCGATGGAGCAGATCATCAAGCGGGGCGGTCAGCTCGGCCTGCAGGAGGTCGTGGTCGGCATGCCCCACCGCGGTCGCCTCTCGGTCCTCGCCAACGTGCTGCAAAAGCCCTATCGCGCGATCTTCCACGAATTCCAGGGCGGCTCGTTCAAGCCCGAGGACGTGGACGGCTCCGGCGACGTGAAATACCACCTCGGCGCGTCCGCCGACCGAGAGTTCGACGGCAACAAGGTCCACCTGTCGCTGACCGCGAACCCCTCGCACCTCGAGGCAGTGAATCCGGTCGCGCTCGGCAAGGTCCGCGCCAAGCAGGACCAGCTGGCCGACCGTTCGGACCGCTCCAAGGTGGTCTCGGTGCTGCTGCACGGCGATGCGGCCTTCGCCGGTCAGGGCGTCGTGGCCGAGTGTTTCCAGCTTTCGGGCATTCGCGGCCACCGCACAGGCGGCACGATCCACCTCGTCGTGAACAACCAGATCGGCTTCACGACCGCGCCGCACTTCTCGCGCACCTCGCCCTACCCGACCGATCTCGCGCTGATGGTGGAAGCTCCGATCTTCCACGTGAACGGCGACGATCCGGAGGCCGTCGTGCACGCAGCCCGCGTCGCGACCGAGTTCCGCCAGAAGTTCCACAAGGACGTGGTCATCGACATCTTCTGCTACCGCCGCTTCGGTCACAACGAAGGCGACGAGCCGATGTTCACCAACCCGGTGATGTACAAGTCGATCAAGACCCACAAGACCACGCTGCAGCTCTACACCGAGCGTCTCGTGGCGGACGGCCTGATCCCCGAGGGCGAGATCGAGGATATGAAAGCCTCGTTCCAGTCGCATCTCAACGAGGAGTTCGAAGCCGGCAAGGTCTTCAAGCCGAACAAGGCCGACTGGCTCGACGGTCGCTGGTCCGGCATGGAGCAGGAAAAGAGCGAGTACGAGCGTGGCACCACCGCGATCGCGCCCGAGACCTTCGAAGAGGTTGGCAAGGCGCTCGTGACCGCGCCCGAGAAATTCGCGCTGCACAAGACGGTCGGGCGTCTGCTCGAGAACAAGAAGCAGATGTTCGAGACCGGCAAGGGCTTCGACTGGGCGACCGCCGAGGCACTGGCCTTCGGCTCGCTTCTGACGGAGGGCTACCCGGTGCGCCTGTCGGGACAGGATGCCACCCGCGGCACCTTCTCGCAGCGCCACTCGGCGCTGGTCAATCAGGACAACGAAGACCGCTACTACCCGCTGAACAACATCCGTGAGGGTCAGGCCCGCTACGAGGTGATCGACTCGATGCTCAGCGAATATGCGGTGCTCGGGTTCGAATACGGCTACTCGCTGGCGGAACCGAAGGCGCTGACGCTCTGGGAAGCGCAGTTCGGCGATTTCGCCAACGGCGCGCAGATCATGTTCGACCAGTTCATCAACTCGGGCGAGCGCAAATGGCTGCGCATGTCGGGCCTCGTCTGCCTGCTGCCGCACGGTTTCGAAGGTCAGGGCCCCGAGCACAGCTCGGCCCGTCTGGAGCGTTTCCTGCAGCTGTCGGCGGAAGATAACTGGATCGTCGCGAACTGCACGACGCCGGCGAACTACTTCCACATTCTGCGCCGCCAGATCCACCGCGACTTCCGCAAGCCGCTGATCCTGATGACGCCGAAATCGCTTCTGCGTCACCCCAAGGCGGTCTCGACCACGGAAGACTTCACCACCGGGTCCAGCTTCCACCGCGTGCTGTGGGACGACGCCCAACAGGGCAATTCGGATCTGGAGCTGAAGTCCGACGACAAGATCAAGCGCGTCGTGATGTGCTCGGGCAAGGTCTATTACGACCTGCTGGCACAGCGCGACGAACGCGGGCTGGACGATGTCTACCTGCTGCGTCTGGAACAGTTCTACCCGTTCCCCGCGCAGGCGGTCACCAAAGAGCTGACCCGCTTCAAGAATGCCGAGATCGTCTGGTGCCAAGAGGAGCCGAAAAACCAAGGCGCTTGGTTCTTCGTCGAGCCCTATATCGAATGGGTCCTCGCCAAGATCGACGCGAAACATGCCCGTGCGCGCTATGCAGGCCGTGCAGCTTCCGCCTCGCCCGCGACGGGTCTGGCAAGCCGCCACAAAGCCGAGCAGGACGCGCTCGTCAACGATGCACTGGAGGGTTGAATAGATGTCCACTGAAGTCCGCGTTCCCACGCTCGGCGAGAGCGTCACGGAAGCCACCGTCGCCACCTGGTTCAAGAAGCCCGGCGACACGGTGGCCGCCGATGAGATGCTCTGCGAGCTCGAAACCGACAAGGTGACCGTCGAAGTGCCGAGCCCCGCGGCCGGCACGCTCGGCGAGATCGTGGCCGCTGAGGGCGAGACCGTCGGCGTCGATGCGCTTCTCGCGACGATCGAAGAGGCCGGCGCCAGCCCCGCGCCGAAGAAGACAGAAGACAAACCGGCGGAAAAACCCGCCCAACAGCCCCAATCGAACGAGGGAAAAATGACCGACGTTATGGTGCCCAGCCTTGGTGAATCGGTCACCGAGGCAACTGTGTCGACGTGGTTCAAGAAGGTCGGCGACACGGTCGCGGCCGACGAGATGCTCTGCGAGCTGGAAACCGACAAGGTCTCCGTCGAAGTGCCCTCGCCCGCCGCGGGCGTTCTCAAGGAGATCGTCGCTGAAGAAGGCACGACCGTGGATGCCTCGGCCAAGCTCGCCGTGATCGCTGAAGGCGAATCCGGTGGCGCCTCCGACAGCGCCCCCGCCAAGGAAGAGGCAAAATCCGAAGCCCCCGCCGCCAGCGGCAAGGGCGGCAAGGATGTCGAGGATGCGCCCTCCGCCAAGAAGCTGATGGCCGAGAAGGGTATCGACCCGGCCTCCGTTCAGGGCTCGGGCAAAGACGGCCGGATCATGAAAGAAGACGTCGCCAAGGCCGAAAGCGCGCCGAAGCAGGCGTCGGTCTCCGTCGCCTCGACGCCCTCGCAGGCCCCGCGCGGCCCGGTCAATGCCGATGACGCGTCGCGCGAAGAGCGCGTGAAGATGACCCGCCTGCGCGCGACCATCGCCAAGCGCCTCAAGGACTCGCAGAACACCGCCGCGATGCTGACCACCTATAACGAGGTGGACATGTCGGGCGTCATGAACCTGCGCAACGAGTACAAGGATCTCTTCAACAAGAAGCACGGCGTGAAGCTCGGCTTCATGTCCTTCTTCGTGAAGGCCTGCTGCCACGCGCTCAAAGAGGTCCCGGAAGTCAACGCCGAGATCGACGGCAACGAAGTCGTCTACAAGAACTACGTCCACATGGGCGTGGCCGTGGGCACCCCGAACGGGCTCGTCGTGCCGGTCGTGCGCGATGCCGACCAGATGAGCTTCGCCTCGATCGAGAAGACGATCGCCGAGATGGGCACCCGCGCCCGTGACGGCAAACTCTCGATGGCCGAGATGCAGGGCGGTTCGTTCACCATCTCGAACGGCGGCGTTTATGGCTCGCTGATGTCCTCGCCGATCCTCAACCCGCCGCAATCGGGTATCCTCGGCATGCACAAGATTCAGGAACGTCCGATGGTCGAGAACGGCCAGATCGTCATCAAGCCGATGATGTATCTCGCGCTCAGCTACGACCACCGCATCGTCGACGGCAAAGGCGCCGTGACCTTCCTCGTGCGCGTCAAGGAAGCGCTGGAAGACCCGCGCCGCCTGCTGATGGATCTGTAAGACCGGGACGAAGTCGGCGGCCCCCGCCCCTTCGCTCTTGCCAAATATCCTCGGGGGGTCCGGGGGGCAGACAGCCCTCCGGTCCGCCCTCACCTCCGGGAGCGACCCATGACCCCCGAACTGACCGTGCTCATCCTCGCGACCCTGCTCCATCTGGGGCTGATGGTCGCCTATTCCGTCAAAGCGAATACCGAGCTCGGCACCAAATACCCCGTTTCCCCGCGCGACAAGACACCGCCGCCGATCTCGACCCTGCTCGGCCGGCTACAACGCGCGATGAACAACTCCTTCGAGGGGCTGATCCTCTTCGCCCCGGTCGCGCTCGTTATCGGACTGACCGGGCAATCCACCGCGCTCACTGCGGGTATCGCCTGGATCTTTCTGATCGCGCGGGTTCTCTACATTCCGTCCTATCTGCTGGGCTGGGTGCCGTGGCGCTCGCTCATCTGGGGCTTTTCCTTCTTCGCAATTCTGGCGCTGGCAATTGCCGCGCTGATCTGACCTCCCGGCGCGAGGCCCCCTCGCGCCCCAATCCAAGGAGCAAGAACAATGGCTGACTATGATGTGATCGTGATCGGCGGCGGCCCGGGCGGCTATGTCTGCGCCATCCGCTGCGCCCAGCTGGGCCTGAAAACCGCCTGTGTCGAAGGCCGCGACAGCCTCGGTGGCACCTGCCTCAACGTGGGCTGCATCCCCTCCAAGGCGCTGCTCCACGCGACCCATGAGCTGCACGAAGCCGAGCATAACTTCGCCAAGATGGGCCTGAAGGGCAAATCGCCTTCGGTCGATTGGAAGCAGATGCTGACCTACAAGCAGGAAGTCATCGACGGCAACACCAAGGGCATCGAGTTCCTGTTCAAGAAGAACAAGATCGACTGGCTCAAGGGCTGGGGCTCGATCCCGGAAGCCGGCAAGGTGAAAGTGGGCGATGACGTCCATAACGCCAAGTCGATCGTGATCGCGACCGGCTCCGAGCCCTCCTCGCTGCCGGGCATCGAGATCGACGAGAAAACCGTCGTGACCTCGACCGGCGCGCTGTCGCTCAACAAGATCCCGAAGTCGATGGTCGTCATCGGTGCGGGCGTCATCGGTCTGGAAATGGGTTCGGTCTATGCCCGTCTCGGCGCCGAAGTGACCGTCGTGGAATATCTCGACGCGATCACCCCCGGCATGGACGGTGAAGTCGCGAAGAACTTCCAGAAGATCCTGACCAAGCAAGGCCTGAAATTCGTCATGGGCGCCGCCGTGCAGAGCGTCGACGTGAAGAACGGCAAGGCGTCCGTGAACTACCAGCTGCGCAAGGATGAGAGCGAGGCTTCGATCGAGGCCGAGACCGTTCTCGTCGCGACCGGCCGCAAGCCCTATACCGATGGTCTGGGCCTCGAAGGCGTGGGCGTCGAGATGCTGCCGCGCGGTCAGGTGAAGACCGACGCGCATTGGCAGACCTCGGCCAAGGGCATCTACGCCATCGGCGACGCGATCGTCGGCCCGATGCTCGCCCACAAGGCCGAAGACGAAGGGATGGCAGTCGCCGAAGTCATTGCGGGCAAGCATGGCCACGTGAACTATGAAGTGATCCCCGGCGTGATCTACACCACTCCGGAAGTGGCCTCGGTCGGTCAGACCGAAGAGGCGCTCAAGCAGGACGGCCGCGCCTACAAGGTCGGCAAGTTCTCCTTCATGGGCAATGGCCGCGCCAAGGCGGTGTTCCAGTCGGACGGCTTCGTGAAGCTGATCGCGGATAAGGAAACCGACCGCATCCTCGGCTGCCACATCATCGGCCCCGGCGCGGGCGACCTGATCCACGAAATCTGCGTGGCGATGGAATTCGGCGCCTCGGCGCAGGACGTGGCCCTGACCTGCCACGCCCACCCGACCTTCTCCGAGGCTGTGCGCGAAGCCGCGCTCGCCTGCGGCGACGGCGCGATCCACGCGTAAGGCGGAACACTCGAAGAAAAACAAAAGGCGGGCTCTTGCCCGCCTTTTTCGTGTTAAGGTCGGCTATTATTCTGTCATTTTTTCAACGAGATGGTCTAACCGATGTTTTCTAAATCCTTCATCGCATGTGGTGCAGGCCTATTTCTGGCCGCGACGCCAGTCTTTGCCGAGGATCGAGCCACCGCTTTTCTTACCCTTTTTGAAAATTACTGCCTGTCGCGCATCGGAGAGGAAGGCCCCGGCCATCTTCCCCCTGAGGCACAGGCCGAAACGACGACCTTCACATTGAACGGCAAGTCGATCACGCAGACCCGCCACATCCTCCGCGGACCGGAACTCAGCCTCGATCAAAAGGCCACGACCTGCGCCGTGACGACCGAAAAGCCGCTTTCCGATGCGGCAGCGTCAAAGCTGGCAGCTAAGCTCGGCGAGAAAATTGAAAGTCGTCTGCCGAGTCTTCGGCCCTATGAGCAAGATAAACTCGGCTGGAAACTCCATCGAAGCTGGCTCGATGGGATTCCGAGCACGACAGCAATCAATTGGGGTGTCATCCTTATTCATCCCGGAACGGGAGATCCGGGAACGGATTTCACCTCGGCCACCCTTATTTTGCCGCCAGCGGACCGGGCGGGGAGCTAGGGCTTCCCGACGTCGTCGAGCTCATCTCCCCATTATTCATATTACGCGAGAAGACGGGGCAATTTCGGAGCCGAGACCCCGGCATTGCGCCGTAGCTCACCCCTCGCCGTGATCCGCCGCCGCGTCCATCTTGGCGGCGAATTCCCGGCGCAGTTCGCGGCGCAGTTCGGCGGCGCGCCAGCGGTGGCGCTCCTCTGCCGTCTCCGCCTCCAGCTTCGGAACCGCGGCGGGTTTACCGTCCTCGTCCACCGCGACCATGGTGAAATAGCAGCTATTGGTGTGACGCCGCGTGCCCGCCGTGATGTTCTCGGCCTCGACGCGGATGCCGATCTCCATCGAGGTGCGGCCCGTGTGGTTCACGCTGGCCCGAAACGTCACCAGCTCGCCCACATTGATCGGCTGCTGGAAGGTCACCTGATCGACCGACAGCGTCACCGCGTAGCGCTGCGAGTAGCGCGAGGCGAGCGAGAAGGCGACCCGGTCGAGCCAGTTCAGCAGCGCGCCGCCATGCACCTTGCCCGAGAAATTCGCCTGATCCGGCGTCATCAGCACGGTCATCACGAGGCGCTTGCGGTCCTCGAAGCTCAGCGTTTCGGTCATGTCACATCCCTCGTTGATCCGCGCCATATGCGCGAAAGCGGCGCGCCGGGTCAACGTGGTCAATTGGGCGCAGTCATTTGCGAGGCTTCGCGCGCAGGGTCGGATCGGCCTCGCGCGGGTCTTCCGGCCACGGGTGCTTGGGGTAGCGCCCGCGCATATCCTTGCGCACATCGGCGTAGGAGCCTTCCCAGAAACCCGGCAGGTCCATCGTCACCTGAATGGGTTTGTGGCCGGGCGACAGAAGCGTGATCCTGAGCGGCAGGCGTTTCGGGCCGACCGTGGGATGGGCGGTGACGCCGAACATCTCCTGCAGGCGGATCTCGATCCCCGGCGCCTCTCCCGCGTAGTCGATCGGCACGCGACGGCCCAGAGGGGTCTCGAAATGCGCAGGAGCCAAACGATCCACGAGCTGCATCTGCTCCCAGTCGAGGGCGGCGCGCAGCGGATCGGTGAGGTCCAGCTTGCGCAAATCAGCCTCGGTCCGGGCCTTGCCCAGATAGGGCAGAAGCCAGTCCTCCGCCCTCTCCAACAGCCCCTCATCCGAGAAATCCGGCAGATCGGCCCCCTGCCCGCGCAGTAGCTCCACCCGCGCCTGAAGGCGGCGGGCGGCGGGCGTCATCGGCAGCCCGATCTGGCGCAGCCCGGCCAATGCGCCGCGCGCCAACGCCTCGCGCGGAGCGTCTTTCCAGACGCGATCGTCCAGCACCAGCGCGCCGAACCGTTCGTGCTTGCGCGCAATCACCCGGCCCTCGCGCCTGGACCAGTCGCAGACATCGTGCCACGCGATTTGATCGGCGAAGAGGCGGCGAACCTCGGCCTCGGAGATCGCGATGCCTTGGCGCACTTTCGCCTCGCGCGGATCGCCGTCGAGATCGCTCACCACGATCAGGCGTTGTGCGCCCAGCGGATCGCCCTCGGCCACCACCGCGCCCTTGCCGCCTGACAGCACGTAGCGCGGCGCATCGCCCTTGCGGCGCAGACCGACGCGGTCGGGATAGGCGAGCGCGAGTTGTTCGGCGGGCGAATAGGTCTCGGGCGTCTCGGGGGCGAGGCGGGCCAGCCGCTTCGCCTCGGAGCGGATACGCTCGATCGTGCCGCGATGGGGCGTGTAGGGATGGTTCGCCTCGAAACGCTTCGGGTCGCGGATGGCGCTGAGGCGCAGAGTCAGATCGGCGGGCGCGCCGCGCAGGGGATCGCGCTCGGCCAATAGGGCAGCGAGCGGCGCGGCCTCGGGGCCAGCGGTCAACAGCATATGGCCGAGACGCGGATGCAGCGGCAGTTTGGCGAGCTTGCGCCCGTGCTCGGTGATCAGCCCCGATTTCAGAGCGCCGAGTTCCTCGAGCAGAGCGCGCGCCTCCGCCATCGCAGGCGCGGGCGGCGGGGTCAGGAAGGCCAGATCGCCGCCCTCCGTTCCCCAGACCGCGAGTTCCAGTGCGAGGCCGGTGAGGTCGGCCACCTCGATCTCGGGCGGGGCGAAAGCAGGCAGCGCGCCTTCCGCGCCCTTGGTCCAGAGCCGGTAGCAGATGCCTTCCGCCACGCGGCCTGCGCGGCCCCGGCGCTGCTCGGCCTCGGCGCGCGAGACGGGTTCGGTCACCAGCCGCGCCATGCCGGAGCTTGGGTCGAAGCGCGCGCGGCGGGCGCGGCCGCCGTCGATCACGACGCGAATATCCTCGATGGTCAGCGAGGTTTCGGCGATGGCGGTGGCCAGCACCAGCTTGCGGCCCGAGGGTGCGGGCGCGATGGCAGCGCGTTGGGCGGCGAACTCCATCGCGCCGAACAGCGGGCGGATCGCGATGTCATCGGCCAGGCGGCCTTTAAGCAGAGCTTCGACGCGGCGAATCTCGCCCTCGCCCGGCAGGAAGGCCAGCAGGCTGCCCTCGGAGGTCTCGGCGGCCTCGGTGATTAGCCCGGCCATCGCGGCCTCGAACCGCATCGAACTGTCGACCGGACGGTCCAGCCAGCGCGTCTCCACCGGATAGGCCCGGCCCTCGGACACCACGATGGGGGCCGCGTCCAGAAGCTGCGCCACCGGCTCGGCGTCGAGCGTGGCCGACATCACCACCAGCGCCAGATCGGGCCTGAGCGCGCCGCGCACTTCCCATGCCAGCGCCAGCCCCAGATCGGCATTCAGCGAGCGTTCATGGAATTCGTCGAAGATCACGCAGCCGATGCCGGTCAGTTCCGGGTCGGATTGCAGCACGCGGGTCAGAATGCCTTCGGTCACCACCTCGATCCGGGTGGATTTCGAGACCTTCGCCTCGCCCCGGATGCGGTAGCCGACCGTCTCGCCGACCTTTTCGCCCAAAGAGTCCGCCATGCGCTCGGCGGCAGCGCGCGCGGCCAGACGGCGCGGCTCCAGCATCACGATCCGGCCCTCGATTTGATCCAGCAGCGCAAGCGGCACGCGGGTCGTCTTGCCTGCGCCCGGCGGCGCCATCAGCACCGCGCGGCCATGGGCAGACAGCGCCGCACGGAGATCGGGCAGCACCACGTCGATCGGAAGAGAGAGGCGGTCTGTGTTCACCCGCCCCTTATTGCCGAGTGAGGCGACCTTTTCCATAGAGCGTGTCGGTCTCGATCTTGTCGACCTGCAAACCGCCCTTCGGGCTCGGCTCGTAATAGAGGGTGAAGGCGAAGCGGCTCTTTTCCTTCATGTCCTTTTCCGAGAACCCTTCGAGCCTGCGATATTCGCCCGAACAGACGAGGTTCTTGCCATCGGGCTTCGGATCGAACAGGCGCACCTGCGAGCGCCGCGCGCCGTCATACATCTTCACGTCGAGCTTGCAGGCCTCGTCGCGCGGCACATCGCGCAGAACCGCATAGAGTGCGGTCAGCGGATCGACCGTGCCGCCCTGTTTCGCGGGATCGACATCGCGGGGCTTGGGCTTGCGCGGCGGCTGCTGGCTGACGGAAACGGGCGTGCCGTTGTTGTAGATGATCTGGTGCTTCGACTTGCGCCCCGGCGCGTCATCCACTTCGGAATACTTGAGCGGGGTGAATTTCTGGCCGTCATGAAGCCCCGAGACGCTGGCCGAGAACTTGATCTTGCGCAGCAGCCCCACGAGGCCCGCCGTCTGCAGCACACCGTTCGCGCCATAGGCGCCATCGGTGATCTTGCCGTTGATCGCCAGTTCGCCCGCGCGGATGCCTTTGAGCACCACGTCGAAGACGATCTTGTCGCTTTGCTCGGCGCGCGCGGGCGCTGCGCCAAGGGGCGCGATCACCAGCGCGGCGCTCAGCATGGCCGCGATCGGACGCGCGGCGAGGCTCGAAAGAGATGTCATTGGCATCCTCGTGTCAGGAATTTCCCATTGGCTCTGGACATAGGTCGCAGGGTGCAGGCAAGTAACCGTTAAGTCTTCACGTCTGATGTCATTTTTGACACGAATACCCAAAATCAGCGAAAGCCTGCCGATGACCAAACAAAGCCCCGCCGACCTCGCTCCGCGCATTCTGGCCTCCGATCGCCGCGCCTTGGCCCGCGCGATCACGCTGGTGGAATCGGGCCGGGCCGAGCATCGCGCGCAGGCGGTCGAACTCCTCGATACGCTGGCGGGCGAAGGGCGTCAGGCACTGCGCATCGGGCTTTCGGGCACGCCGGGCGTGGGCAAATCCACCTTCATCGAAGCCTTCGGGATGATGCTGACCGCGAAGGGGATGAAGGTCGCCGTGCTGGCGGTCGATCCGTCCTCGGCCCGCTCGGGCGGCTCGATCCTCGGCGACAAGACCCGGATGGAGCGGCTCTCGCGCGATCCCAATGCTTTTATCCGCCCCTCGCCGTCTCAGGCGCATCTGGGCGGCGTCGCGCGGCGCACCCGCGAGGCGGTGTCTCTGTGCGAGGCGGCGGGCTTCGACGTGGTGCTGATCGAGACCGTGGGCGTCGGCCAGTCCGAGACGCTCGTGGCCGAGATGGTGGACCTGTTCGTGCTGCTGATGGCCCCGGCGGGCGGCGACGAGTTGCAGGGCGTCAAGCGCGGCATCATGGAGATGGCCGACCTGATATTGGTGAACAAGGCGGATGGCGATCTGAAACCGGCCGCGATGCGGACAGTCTCGGATTACGCCGGTGCGCTGCGGCTGCTGCGCAAGCGGCCTCAGGACCCCGAGGGGTTCCCCAAGGCGCTGCCGGTCTCGGCGATGGAAGAGAACGGGCTGGAGAAGGCCTGGGACGAGATGACCGCGCTGGCCGAGTGGCGGCGCGCGAACGGGCATTTCGATCAGCGCCGGGCCGAGCAGGCGCGCCACTGGTTCGAGGCCGAAGTCCGCGAGGGGCTGCTTGCGCGGTTGCGTCAGGACCCGGAGATCCGCGCCAAGATGCGCGAATTGGGCGATGCCGTGGCCAGCGGCGAAAGCGCGGCCTCGGCGGCCGCAGCCGAGATGCTGGAGCAGTTGGGCGGCTGAGCGCCGCCCTGCCCGGCTCCGCTCACATATCGCTTTCTTTCTTGTCCATCGTGGGCTCGGTATGTTCCGGCTCCCCGTGGGTCATGTCTTCATGTGAAATCTGCGGATCGGCGACCGGTGCACTATCCGGCGTCGCCGCGGCGGGTTGATCGCGGTTGAGATCGACCGGGATGTCCACGACCATCAGCCCCGTCTTCTCGAAGCGCAGGTTGAGCGTGACCATGTCGCCTTGGTGGAGCGGCTGGTTCAGCCCCATGAACATGACGTGATCGCCGCCACGCTGCAGGACATGCTCGCCCTTGGCGGGAATCTCGAAGCCCTCCTTGACCTCGAGCATCTGCATCTCGCCATTCGGGCCTTGCTTGTGGGTGTGCAACTCGACGCGCGCGGCGACGTTCGAGCTGACCGAGAGAAGGCGATCGTCGAGATCGGAGATATTCTTGATCTCCATGAAGGCCGCCGCCGATTTCGACATCGGGGTCGAGACCCGGACGTAAGGATCGAGGATCTGGATCGGTTCGGCGGCGAAGGCGGGGAGAGCTGCGGCGATCAGGGCCGCGCTCATCAGGTATTTGCGGATCATTTGCGTCTCCTGTGGGTGTGTTCGTCTGAAAGCTTGGGGTCAGACGGTCACGGGCGGTCCGCGGGCGCGCGGCACCACGACAGCCTGCGCCTGCGCGGTCTCGGGCTCGACCGTCTCGACGCTGCGCCCCTCGCCCTGGGGCGGTGTCGGCAGAGCCGGCGCGAGCGTGACGGCAGCCATCATCGCCAGCACCATGTCGGAGCAGATATGGGCGGGACCGGTCGGGTTGCCCTCGGCATCGACGCTGACCGTGGTCACGCCGTAGCCGGTGCAGAGCACCACCTCACCCGCGACGCGCGCCTGACCGCGTGCAACCGCCATCGTCATGCTGGTCATGGCCAGCATGAGCGCCGTGGCGATCCCGATTGGCAGCTTGAAGCGCGTCCTCCACATGGCGCTCACACTAGCGTGACAACGCAGGGAGGGAAATATGGCAGATAAAGCCGCACAAGCAAAAACCCCGCGCCGAGGCGCGGGGTTTTCGTAACTGTGGATCCGGAAAGGATCAGGCGGCTGCCTGAGCTTTCGCGATCGCTTTCTTGATCTTCAGAGCATTCACCGACAGCTCTGCATCCTTCGCCTTGGCGAGGAACGCGTCGAGACCGCCGCGATGGTCAACCGAGCGCAGGCCGGCTGCGGAAACGCGCAGCTTGAAGCTCTGGCCCAGGGTATCCGAGATCAGGGAGACATCGTTCAGGTTCGGCAGGAAGCGACGACGCGACTTGTTGTTCGCGTGGCTCACTTTGTTGCCCGTCGTGGGGCCCTTGCCGGTCAGTTCGCAAACGCGCGACATGGCATTCTTCCTTCGTTTCTACCTGGCCGAAGTTACGCGAATCGCGCGCCCGGCCCCAACATGAGAAGGCGCCGCATGGCAGCGCCCGAAAATCTGTTGGCGCGGAATACGGGCAATGGCGTCTCGCGTCAAGTCGCCCAAGCCGTTTTTATGCCCCTCACGCATCGCTTAAGGGGCGGTTTTACCAGCCACGCTGGGCCAGGTGACGCAAACCCTGGGTCACATCGGTGCGCACGGCCAATCGAAGCGCCGGTTCGTCGCCCGCACGCAGAGCCGAGAGAATCATCCGGTGGTGGCGCGGCGGCTCGTTGCGCTGCAGCTTGGTGTAGACCGCGCGCATTGTCGGCCCCAGCTGCAGCCAGACGGTTTCGATCACCGCGAGCATCGCGGGCGCCTGCGCACGCAGATAGAGCGTGCGGTGGAATTCGAGGTTCGTGCGGATGTAGCCGACCGCATCCTGCTTCGCGACAGCCTCGGCATTGGCGACGTTGATCGCGCCGAGACGGTCGATCAGCGCGAGGTGCGCCCGCGGCAGGGCTCGGGCCGACAGCTCCGGCTCGATCAGTGCGCGCAGCGCCGCCAACTCCTCGATCCGCTCGTTCGACAGCTCCGGCGTGGCGACGCGGCCCGAACTCGACAGCGTCAGCGCCCCTTCCGCCACCAGCCGCCGCAGCGCCTCGCGCGCGGGGGTCATGGAGACACCGTATTGCTTGCCCAAGCCCCGCAGCGTCAGCGCGGTGCCCGGCAGCAATTCCCCCACCATGATCTGCTGACGCAATGCGCGGTAAAGCCGATCGTGGGCGGCGGTCTCGATGGGGCGTGTAGAAATCGTGGTCATGCGCTTTTTGTGATCACGTTAGCAGCCGGGGTCAATCTCGAAACCGGATCGCATGCAGCGCAGAGCCTTCGCGCTTGAGCCAGGCGCGCTCTGACTTGAAGCTCGGACGCAGGGCTTCGACGACGCGCCAGAAGGCGGGCGAGTGATTCATCTCCTCGAGATGCGCGACCTCATGGGCCGCGACATAGTCGAGCACCTCCGGCGGCGCCATGATCAGGCGCCAGCTATAGGACAGCGCCCCGGTCGAGCTGCACGAGCCCCAGCGCGAGCGCGTGTCGCGAATCCTGATCTTGGCGAAGTCGCGCCCGATCTCGGAGGCATAGCGCGCGCTGGCCGCATGGAGCCGCATCCGGGCCGCGTGTTTGAAAAAGGTCTCGACCCGCACGCCCAGCCGCGCCGGGTCTTCGGGCACCAAGAGCCGCGCGCCGTCGATCTTCGGGCTGCGCAATCGTGCGGGCTCCAATGTCAGCATCTGCCCCTCGAAGGGGATGCCCTGTCCGAATCGCACCACCTGCGCGGGCGGAATCGCCCCGAGGGTCTTGCGCAGCCATTCGGTCTGCGAGCGCGCGAAGGCCAAAGCCTCGCGCTCGGACGCACCCCGCGGGATCGTGAGCGCCACCCGGCCGTCCACCCGCGACACCCGCAGAGAGAACCGCCGCGCACGCCCGGAGCGGCGGAGAACCAACTCCACCTCAGGCAGTTCGGGAATGGGGGGCGTGCGGGACAGAAGCTTTCTCCGAAAGGTTCGACAGCGAGAGGTGGCCCGCGGGTCGCAGCCCGGCCAGAAAAGGCACGAAAAGGCTTTGACACCCTGCCCGGCATGTGGCAGGTGGCTGCGACTCTGCTGGATTAAGTGCGCAGGAGAATTCCATGCCGAAAGAGGAATGGGGCGTCAAGCGTCTGTGCCCGCATTGCGCGAGCCGCTTTTACGACCTGAATAACGACCCGATGACCTGCCCGGTCTGCAACAACACCTTTACCCTCGAGGCTCTGACCTCGGGCAGCGGTCGTACGCTTACGACCGACAAGACGTCGTCTCAGAAAGACGATGACGTCAGTCTCGGAGATGACGATCTCGACACCGATGACGGTGACGTGGATCTCGACGACGATCTGCTCGACGACGACGACGATGACGACAATGTCTCGCTCGATGACATCGCGGATGTCAGCACCGAGGATAAGGAAGACAACTGATCGGCTGGGCCGCTCGGGACCATTGATCAAGGCGCGACGGGAAACCGTGGCGCCTTTTTCTTTGGCCCGGCGCCCTGCCCCGGCATGCAGCCTCGCGCCCCGTTTCCGGGTGCGGATGAAGACTGACGTTCGGGAAGGTGAGAGAGACGAAATTTTCGCGCGGTTCGGGGCGAAATTCCTCTTGCGCCGCCGCGGCGCTTTGCCTATACGCCTCCCCACACAGCGGGGCTACCCGCTGGACCTCCGGTGGGGCCATAGCTCAGTTGGGAGAGCGCTTGAATGGCATTCAAGAGGTCAGGGGTTCGACTCCCCTTGGCTCCACCAATACAAACTTCGCGACGTCGAAAACCCCGCCCTTCGTGGCGGGGTTTCGCGTTTCCGAGGGCTTGTTTCTCTGCAAACAGCTGAACCGCACGCCGCCTCCGACAGACGCCTGAGAGGGCTCTAAGAGGACCTCTAGGCGCCCTGCCTT
Source organism: Thioclava sp. F28-4 (assembly GCF_002020045.1). Classification (NCBI taxonomy): domain Bacteria; kingdom Pseudomonadati; phylum Pseudomonadota; class Alphaproteobacteria; order Rhodobacterales; family Paracoccaceae; genus Thioclava; species Thioclava sp. F28-4. Next base: position 753,326 of record NZ_MPZQ01000001.1, read on the forward strand.
TGGAACCAGCCCGGGAGAGGACGCAGAGCGTCGATCAGCACCCGCAGCCACCCTTCGAACGCCTCCGGGGCACCCCACACCCAAGCGCGGCCCCGAACCGCTCTCGCAGCGCAGCGAGAGCTTGTCCGATGAGACGCCCCTAAGGACGACCGAGGGCCCACGGCTCAACATGCACGATCGAGAGAGCGCGCAGACCGCAGCAGACAACAGTGCGAACGACAGGCATGGCCTGCGCGGCATCGGTTTTCAGTAGGAGGGGGAAATGGCGGACCCGGGACGATTCGAACGCCCGACCCCTTGATTCGTAGTCAAGTGCTCTATCCAGCTGAGCTACGGGTCCGCTTATGTGGGGCGATGTAACGGCCACGTCGGAGCGATGCAAGAGCAAATTCGAGGCAATTTTGGAAAACCGTCAAAATTCTTGGATGCCCTCGCGGAAGCCCTGAAGATCGGCACGCACCTCCCGGAACCTAACCCCGCGCAGGCTCAGGAAATTGCGCCTGCGCCCTTCTCGGAGACGCAATCCAGCGCGATATCCGAGGGCAGGAAGATTCGGAACTCGGTGCCGTTGCCGTCGGTCCGAACCAGGTCCAGACGCCCGCCGTGGCCACGAATCAACTCTGCAGCGATGGCGAGGCCAAGGCCCGTGCCGCCCGCGCGGGTGCCGCCCGTGAAGGGCTTGAAGAGGTGTTCGCGCGCAGTCTCCGGCAGGCCGGGGCCGCTATCTTGCACGCGAATCCACCAGCCATCGGCATTCTCGCCCGCGCCGATCTCCACCGTGCCGTTCTGTCCCGTCGCTTCGATCGCCTGTCGGGCGTTGCGCACGAGGTTGTTGAGCACGCGATAGAGCTGCTCGCGGTCGGCGCGGATCACCAGATTCGGCGGCATGTCGGTGACGAAATCGACGAGCGGGCCTTCGCTCGGGTGCTCCTCGTTCTCCAGAACTTCCTGCGCCAGCTCTCCGAACATGAAGCGCGAGAGCGTCGGCGGCGGCTCCTTGGCCTTGCCGAAGGCGAGCGTCGTTTCGCACAGGTTGATCGCGCGCTCGATCGAGCCGGTCAGCTTCGGGGCGGCGCGCTTCACGCCGGGATCGTCCGAACTTTCCATCCGGTCGGCAAAGAGCTGCGCCGTGGTCAGGATGTTGCGCAGGTCGTGGCTGATCTTGGCGACCGCCTGCCCGAGCTGCGCGAGACGCTCCTTCTGGCGCAGCGACGCGGTGAGCTGCTGCTGCATCGAGGCCAGCGCCTCTTCCGCCACGCGCAGCTCCTCAACGCTGGCCTGCGGAGTTATAATGCGCCGCGCATCCTCGGGCGCGTCCGCATAAGAAGACATATGCGCGACCAGCCGCTTGATCGGCACGACCATCAGGCGGCGCACCAGCAGGAACAGCAGCACGGCGGTGATCACCGAGAAGACCGCCGAGATCGACAAGAGCCGCAGCCCGTATTCCACCATCGCGATCCGCATCGGTTCGGTCGCGAGCGTAACCTCGATCACGATACCGCCCTTCTGCACCGGCTGACCCAGCACCCGGATCACGCGATCCCCGGAATCGAAGAGCGCGTGGACCGCATCACGAATCCGCGTCCATTCGGTCGAATCGCGCAGGTCGTAGGTTTCGGTCACCGGAGAGGGAATCGGCGAGGACAGCACCAGCTGCCGCGCCGCGTCCCTGCGCAGCACCACGTTGAAGACGCCCGCGTTGGACAGAAGCTCTTTTTCCAGATCGGGCGCGATAGTGGTGTCGGTGGTCAGAAGCGCAAGCGAGGCGATCTGCGCGCGCTCAAGTCGCGTCAAAAGATAGTCTTCGCGAAAATTCGCCAAACCCGGCAAAAGGATCAACGCCTCGGCGAGCACCACGAAAACCGTGGTCAGGATCAGAAACCGCCCTGAAAGAGTGTTCACTTTCATCGCCTATCAAACGCAAGGCCGTCCCGCAGGATCGGCCCGTCCCCTTCAATGTCACTCTTGATGCACCGCCGGTCAGGATGCAAGGATACCGTCCCCTGCGTCAGCCGCGCTTTGCGCACAAGATAGGCGGCTCGCGCAGAAGGCAAAACCCCGTGAGCGGTCACGATCCGTGCGAAGCGACCGGAAAAGCCGGAAAAAACCCGCTTTGGCGAATTGACTTGCTGGGGAGAGGTCACTAAAGAGCGGCTTCGAAATGCTATCTGGCCCTCGAATCCTGTTTCTGGGCCCGAACCGGAGTGAAAACGATGAAACGCACGTTCCAGCCGTCGAACCTCGTTCGCGCCCGTCGCCACGGCTTCCGCAGCCGCATGGCCACGAAGGGTGGACGCCGGGTTCTCAACGCCCGTCGCGCGAAGGGCCGTAAGCGTCTGTCGGCTTAAGGCCGTTACAGCCGCTACTGGCTTTTGACGCCGCCGGATGCTTTTCGCAGGTCGGGCCCTCGGGTCGGATCGGTGAAAAGACCGGCGGCTTCGCTATTTTGCGCGTCGTTTATTCGCCGGAGGTCGCCTGATGGCCGCCATACGCTCAGATGATCCGACTCGCCCGACCGCGGTTCTGCGGCAGCGGGCGGATTTCCTGAAAGCGGCCTCGGCGCAGCGTAAGGGGATGCCCGGCTTCCTGCTGCAGGCGCGCAAGCGCCGCGAGGGCGAGCCCGTCGCCCCCGATCTGATCCGCGTGGGCTTCACCTGCTCGAAGAAGCTCGGCAACGCGGTGGCGCGCAATCGCGCCAAACGCCGCCTGCGCGAGATCGCACGGCAGGTTCTGCCCAAGGCGGGTCGGCCGGGCTGGGACTATGTTCTGGTCGGGCGCCCCGAGGCGACCGCCACCCGCGACTTCGCCGCCATGCTGGCCGAATTCGAGACCGTGCTCACGATCATTCACGATTTGCCGATCTCCCCACCGCGGCCGCGCAAGCCCAAGGGGAGCAAACGCAAATGAGCCCCCTCGCCCGAATCCTCGCCCTGCCGGTTCATGCCTATCGCTTGCTGCTCAGCCCCTGGATGGGGCATGGCTGCCGCTATCAGCCGACCTGTTCGTCCTATGCGCTCGAAGCGCTCGAACGGCATGGTGCGGTGAAGGGTGGTTGGCTGGCCGGGAAGCGGCTCCTGAGCTGCCACCCTTGGGGCGGGCATGGCTATGACCCGGTGCCCGGGGCCGATCCCGAATTTGACGCCGCCCATCGTTGCGCCCATGCGCATGACGCGAAGGACACTCCAGATGCTTGATGACGAAGACAGCCCGATCCATCCGCTTTTTGCGGGCGCACCCTCGACGACCGAGTTCAAGAAGCTGCGCAAGCGCATCGTGCGCGAGACCCGCGAGGCGATCGAGAAATACGGGATGATCGAACGCGGACAACGTTGGCTGGTCTGCCTCTCGGGCGGCAAGGACAGCTATACGCTGCTGGCCATTTTGCACGAGCTGCAATGGCGCGGACTGCTGCCGGTGGAGTTGCTGGCCTGCAATCTCGATCAGGGCCAGCCGGGGTTCCCTGCAACCGTGCTGCCGGAGTTCCTCGAGAAGATGGGCGTGCCGCATCGCATCGAGTATCAGGACACCTATTCGATCGTGATGGACAAGGTCCCGCAGGGCCGCACCTATTGCGCGCTGTGCTCGCGACTGCGGCGCGGCAACCTCTACCGGATCGCACGCGAGGAAGGGTGCTCGGCGGTCGTGCTGGGCCATCACCGCGACGACATTCTCGAGACTTTCTTCATGAACCTGTTTCACGGCTCGCGCCTTGCGACGATGCCGCCGAAACTGCTGAATGAGGAAGGCGATCTCTTCGTCTATCGCCCGCTCGCCTTCGTCTCCGAGGCCGATTGCGAGAAATTCGCCCGCGCGATGGACTATCCGATCATCCCTTGCGACCTCTGCGGCTCTCAGGACGGGCTGCAGCGCCAGCAGGTGAAGATGATGCTCGACGGTTGGGAGAAGAACGCCCCCGGCCGCCGGAACAAGATGTTCAAGGCGCTGATGAACGCACGCCCCTCGCATCTGTGCGACCCCTCGATCTTCGATTTCGCGGGGCTCGAGCGCCGCGCGGAGGGTGAAGCGGATTTTAACGAAAACGTCCCGGATTTGCGCGAGCGCGATTAACCGGCTGAACACGAATGACGTCTAGCCTTGCTGGCGAAGGGGGGCCTTGAGGGGCCCGCATGTGCCATGGGGGTAGGTGTCATGGGAAGTGACGGGGGCAAGCGCGCCGCCCGCAAATCAGAGCTGCGCGCAAGATATCAGGGCAAGCCGGGTCCGGTTCTGCTCCGACGCGAGATGATCGCCTTTTTGCCAGCCTGCGGGCTCGCCCTGCTCTGGGTCGGGCCGGAGGCGATGGTACTGATCGGGCTGACCGCGATTCTGGTGGGCTGGATGACACGCCCCCTGCCCGTTCCGCCCGAGGTCGACGAGGAAGGCTGCGACCCCGCGACCGGCCTGCTGCCGCCGAGTGCCGCGATTTCCGAGATGGCCGCCTCCTTGCAGGACGCACAGCAGCGCAATCGCCCGACCGGATGCCTGATCCTCGGGCTCGACGCCCCCGATCAGGTGCTGCGGCGACTCCACCCAAAGGAATTCGATCTTCTGCTGCGCCGGATTGGCGAACGGCTACAGGCGCAGTTGCGCAGCGGCGATGTGGTCACGCGCTGGGACGGCGCGCGTTTCGCGGTGATGCTGCGTCCGACGCCGCGGCTTGGCCTCGAAGGGATGATCCAGCTTTGCGGCCGCCTTCAGGAAGCGGTGAGCGAGCCTTACGTGATCGCCGAGCAGACGCAGGAGATCACCATGCATATCGGGTTTCACCTCGTGGGCCGAAGTGCCGCAGCCCCGGCCTATCGCGACGACGCGGCCACGCAGGCCAAGGCTGACGCGCGCGCCAACACAGAGGCGGAGGCGGCGCTCTCGCGCGCCGAGACCGCGGCCAACCGCGCGATGCAATCTGGCCCGGGGGCGATCCGCTCCTCCCGCTCGGACAAGATCGCCACGAAAGAGCCGGGCCCGCATCCGCTCTCTGCCAGTGTCGGAGAGGCGCTCGAAGCGGGCCATATCAAGGCGTTTTTCCTGCCGCAGATTTCCACCGACACAGGCGATATCAGCGGATTTCAGGCGATTCCGCGCTGGCTGCATGCGCAGCGCGGGATTTTGACCGAAAGCGAGATACTCCCCGCAATCGAGGCTGCAGGGCTTGGCGCGCGCTTCTCCGAGGTCATGCTCTACGCGACCTTCGGCGCGCTGCGCGACATCGCCCGCGACGGCAGCGACTTCGGCCCGGCCTCGCTTCCCTTCCTGCCCGGGCAGATGAGCGACCCGAAGCTGGCCGAGCGGCTAGCCTGGGAATTCGATCGCTTCGAGGTCGCCCCGACCCGGCTGCGGCTGATCGTCCCGCAGGCGATGGTGGCGCGGCTCGACGATCCGGTCTGCAGCCATACGCTGCACGCGATCAAGCGCCTCGGCTGCCTGATCGAACTGGCGGGTTTCGGCTCCGGACCCGTCTCGGCGGAGACGATCCGCCAGATCGGGCCGCAGCGGCTGCGCATCCATCGCTCGCTCACGGCGGAGATCGACCACAACACCGAACACCAGCGCCTGACCGCCGCGATCGTGTCGATGGCCGAAGGTCTTGGACTGGAGACACTCGCCGAAGGGGTGCCGGGGATCGCCGAACACGCGATGCTGTGCCAGTTGGGCTGCTCGGCGGTGCAGGGCCCGGCGATTGCCGCGCCGATGCCGATCAGCGAATTCCTCGAATGGGCGGAACGCCATCGCACCAAGCTCGACGCGACGCCGCAAATCGGCAGGCGTTGAACCACCCCAAAGCCCGGGCCGCAAACCGAGTCGCAGACCGGGCTTTGCCACTGCGGACCCCGGATCCGGGCCGAAAGCGTGATGGCAAACCATGCCCGATCCACTGTTTCAAGGGAAAATGGCTTGACCTTTGGCTGCCCCTTCTGTTGAACCCATGCAAGTTTTCGACAGGCTTGTGGAATTAGGGCTTCATGGACAACCAAAACAAGAATCTCATTCTCGCGGTGGTGCTTTCCGCGCTCGTGCTGGGCGTCTGGACCTACTTCTTCCCGCCCACGGAAGACACGACAACGGCACCGAGCCAACCGGTCGCAGAGCAGAGCGCTTCGCCCGAAGCCACTGATATCGCACCGAAGACCGCCGCCGACTCCACGGGCGCGCCGGTCGATACGGAGACGATGTCCCAAGCCGCGAGCGCCCAATCCCAGAGCGCCGCGCGCATCGAGATCGACACACCTGCGGTCGAGGGTTCGATCTCGACTCTCGGCGGGCGTTTCGACGACCTCTCGCTCAAGAAATACAAGGAAACGCTGGCCGAGGATTCGCCCGACGTGCGGCTTCTGTCGCCGATCAGCGGCGATACCGGCAATTCGACCCTGCCCTATTACGTCGTCTATGGCTGGCTGCCCGCAGGCGGTCTGCCCGGCGATCAGGTGCCCGGTCCGAACACGGTCTGGACGCAGGTCGGCAACGGCAAACTCACGCCCGACACCCCGGTCACGCTGCAATGGAACAATGGCCATGGCCTGACCTTCCAACGCGAGATCTCGGTCGACGACAAGTATCTCTTCACGATCAAGCAGTCGGTGCAGAACGGCACCGACGCCGCGGTGAAACTTGCTCCCTACGGCATCATCGCGCGTCACGGCATCCCGCAGGAGCGCCGCGTCTACGTGCTCCACGAAGGTCTCGTGGCGATGGATGACGGCAATCTCGAAGAGATCAAATACAAGAACATCACCAAGCTCGACAACAAGGGCGCCGAGGGTCAGGCCGAGATCAAGCAGGTGCAGGACGCCGGCTGGACGGGCTTCACCGACAAATACTGGCAGACCGTTCTGGCGCCGATCTCGGGCCCGTTCACTTCGGTCGTGAAATATTCGGGCGAGAAGTCCGACATCTACCAGACCGAAACCCGCCTGCCGGTGATCGACGTCGCGCCGGGTGCCAAGGGCGACGCGCAGACCCACCTCTTCGCCGGTGCGAAGGAATGGGAAACCCTGCGCGACTATCAGGACAATGTCCCGATCCCGAAATTCGTCGACTCGCTCGACTGGGGCTGGTTCTACTTCCTCACCAAGCCGATGTTCCGCCTGCTGCACTTCCTGCATGGCGCGATCGGCAACATGGGCTGGGCGATCATCGCACTGACCTTCATCATCAAGCTGATCGTCTTCCCGCTGGCACGGAAGTCCTACATCTCGATGGCGCGCATGAAAGAGCTGCAGCCCGAGATGGAGAAGATGAAGGAAGCCGCTGGCGACGACCGCCAGAAGATGCAGCAGGGCATGATGGAGCTGTATAAGAAGCACAAGGTGAACCCCGCCGCGGGCTGTCTGCCGCTTCTGATCCAGATCCCGATCTTCTTCTCGCTCTATAAGGTGATCTACGTCACGATCGAGCTGTATCACGCGCCGTGGATCGGCTGGATTCATGACCTTTCGGCACCCGATCCGACCTCGATCCTGAACCTGTTCGGCCTGCTGCCCTTCGCAGCGCCCGATCCGGGCTCGCCGCTCTTCATCCTGTCGCTCGGCATCCTGCCGATCCTGCTGGGTGTGTCGATGTGGTTCCAGCAGCGTCTGAACCCGGCGCCGACGGACAAGACTCAGGCGATGATCTTCGCCTGGATGCCGTGGGTCTTCATGTTCATGCTGGGCAGCTTCGCCTCGGGCCTCGTGCTCTACTGGATCACGAACAACACGATCACGTTCCTCCAGCAGTACACGATCATGTCGATGCACGGGAAACGCCCGGATCTGTTCGGCAATATCAAAGAGAGCTTCCAGCGGAAGAAACCCGCCGAAGAGAAGAAATGAGCGCAACGCTCTCTCGCATCTACCGACATCCGATCAAGTCGATCGGGGTAGAGGAACTGAAGGACGCGTCCCTTGAAGAGGGGCGCGTCTTGCCTTGCGACCGGGAGTGGGCGGTGCTGCACGAGCGCTCCAAGGTAGGTGTCGGCGCGGATGGACGTGCCGATAGCTGGGGGCAGAAGATCAACTTCGTGATCGGGCGCTCCGCGCCGGGGCTGATGGGTGTCACCTCGCGGATGCTCGATAACGGGCACATCTTGCTGGAGCATCCCGAGCAGTGGCATCTCGAGATCGACCCCGAGCGCGAAGCCGACCAGCGCAAGCTATTCGAATGGCTGCGCACCTTCTGGCCGGACAGTGCGCCGCGCCCGACCGCGCTGGTGCGCGGCCCCGACCGGGCCTTCACCGACGACCCCCTGCCCTATGTTTCGCTGATCGGGCAGGCTTCGCTCGATGATCTCTCGGCACGGGTGGGCAAACCGATCGACCGCCGCCGCTTCCGCGCCAATCTCTGGGTCGAGGGCTGGGAGCCCTTCGCGGAGATGGACCTGATCGGCAAGACGGTGCGCGTTGGCGAGGCGGAACTGCAACTGCGCGCCTGTATCGGGCGTTGCCGCGCGACGGACGCCAATCTTGAGACGGGCGAACGCGATATCGACATGCTGGCAGAGCTGGAACGCCACTACGGGCATACCGACCTTGGCGTCTTCTGTCTCGTCACCAAACAGGGCCGCATCGCGCGCGGCGACAAGATCGAGGTACTCTGATGGAGTTGAATTTCCCGCTGGCCGAGGCCCCCGACGATTTTTCGCGTGAGCGCGGACGCAAGCTCTTCGCCGCTCCCGTCGATTTCCTCAAGGGCGTCGTCGCAATGAAGGGGCTGCCGCCTGCCGACCGGATCGAGGTCTGCTTCGCTGGCCGCTCCAATGTCGGCAAGTCGAGCCTGATCAACGCGCTGACGAACCGCCGCAACCTTGCGCGGGCGTCGAACACGCCGGGCCGGACGCAGGAGATCAACTACTTTACCACGCAGGACGGTCCCTATCTGGTCGACCTTCCGGGCTATGGGTTCGCGCAGGCCCCCGTCGCGGTGGTCGCGAAATGGCAGGCGCTGCTCAAGGATTACCTGGCGGGTCGCGCCACGCTGCGCCGCGCCTTCGTGCTGATCGACACACGTCACGGCGTGAAAGCGGTGGACGAGGAAATCCTGACGCTGCTCGACCGCGCTGCCGTCCCCTTCCAGGTCGTGATGACGAAGGCCGACAAGGTCAGCGCAAAGGATTGCGATAAGGTGCTGGATCAGGTGCGCAAGGCGCTGACGAAGCACCCGGCCGCCTTCCCCGAAATCGTGCTGACCTCGTCCGAGAAGGGCGACGGGATCGAGACGCTGCGCGCGATCATCGCCGGGCTGGAGTAACCCCCTGCCCGGCTGCTGTCGTTACTTGCCGAGGCAGTAGCGCATCACCGCCTTTTGCGCGTGCAGACGGTTTTCCGCCTCATCGAAGATCACCGAGGCCGGGCCGTCCATGACGCCGCTTGTCGCTTCGTCATTGCGATGCGCGGGCAGGCAATGCATGAAAAGCGCGTCGGGCTTGGCGTGGCTCATCAGCTCCTCGTTGACCTGATAGGGCCGCAGCTGGTTGTGGCGACGCTCCTTCGCGGATTCCGGATCGTGCATCGACACCCAGGTATCGGTGACGATGAGATCGGCGCCCTCGACCGCCTTGACCGGATCCCGCTCGATGGTGATCGGGTGGCCCGCCTTCTCGGCCACGTCCAGCCAAGCGCGCTCGGGATCGAGCGTTTCCGGACCCGTGAAGGTCAGATCGAAGCCGAACTGCGCGGCGGCGTGGGCGAAGCTCGCGAAGACGTTGTTGCCGTCGCCCGACCAGACCACCTTCTTGCCCGCGATCGGCCCGCGCTGCTCTTCATAGGTCATCACATCGGCCATGATCTGGCACGGGTGGGTGCGGTCGGTGAGACCGTTGATCACCGGCACCGAAGCATATTCGGCCATCTCGAGCAGGGTCTCCTCCTCGAAGGTCCGGATCATGATCAGATCGACATAGCGCGACAGAACGCGGGCGGTATCGGCGATGGTCTCGCCATGGCCCAGCTGCATATCCGCGCCCGAGAGCACCATCGACTGGCCGCCCATCTGACGCACGCCGACATCGAAGCTGACGCGCGTCCGGGTCGAGGGCTTCTCGAAGATCAGAGCGACCATGTGACCGGCGAGCGGCTGCTCGTCATCGGGCGCGCCTTTCGGGCGACCGTTGCGGGCCTGCTTCATCGCGATGCCTTGGTCGATCATGGACCGCAGTGCTGCGGGGTCGGTTTTGTGGATATCGAGGAAATGGTTCATCGGTTTGTCTTTCGTGGAGGGGCCTGAGGGGCTGTCCGCCCCGCTGCGCTCCCGCGCAGCCCCCGAGGATATTTACGCCAAGAGGAAGTCAGGCGGCCTTTTCGAGTTGCGACGCGGCGGCATCGAGCCGGGTCACGGCCTCGGCCAGATCGGCCTCGGAAATGTTCAGCGCGGGCAGAAGGCGCAGCACATTGTCGGCAGCGGGCACGGTCAGCAGGTGCTGATCATAGGCGGCGGCGACCAAGTCGGTCGGAGCGCGCTTGCATTTGAGCCCGAGCATCAGACCGGTGCCGCGAACGCTCTCAAACGTGTCGGGATGCGCCGCGATCAGCCCTTCGAGTTTCTGACGCAGGAAGCCAGCGCGCGCGTTCACCTGATCGAGGAAGGCGGGCTCGGAGACGATCTCCATCACTTTGGCGCCGACAGCGCAGCCCAGCGGGTTTCCGCCATAGGTCGAGCCATGCGTGCCCGCGACCATGCCGGAGGCGGCGTCTTCGGTAGCCAACACAGCACCCAGCGGGAAGCCCCCTCCGATGCCCTTCGCGACCATCATGATGTCGGGCGTGATGCCTGCCCATTCATGCGCGAAGAGCCGTCCCGAGCGGCCCACGCCGCATTGCACCTCGTCGAAGATCAGGAGCGCGCCGGTCTCGTCGCAGAGATCGCGCAGCCCTTTCAGGCATTGATCGGGCACCGGGCGAATACCGCCCTCGCCCTGGATCGGCTCGATCAGGATGGCGGCGGTCTTGTCGGTGACGGCGGCCTTGAGCGCCTCGTGATCGCCCCAGGGAAGCTGGGTGAAACCGGGCAGCAGCGGACCGAAGCCCTTCACCATCTTTTCCGAATTCGGCGTGGCCGAGATCGCCCCGGTGGAGCGGCCGTGGAAGGCGCCATCGAAGGTGATGATCTCGGTTCGATCTTCGCCCTTCGAGGACCAGTATTTCCGCGCCATCTTGATCGCGAGTTCCGCAGCCTCGGTGCCGGAATTGGTGAAGAAGACCGTATCGGCGAAAGTCTTCTCGACCAGCGCGTCGGCCAGCGCCTGCTGCTGCGGGATCTGGTAGAGGTTCGAGACATGCCACAGCTTGCTCGCCTGCTCGGTCAGCGCCTCGACCAGCTCGGGTGCGGCATGACCCAGCGCATTCACCGCGATCCCCGCGCCCATGTCGAGATATCGGGTCCCGTCCGCCGTCTCCAGCCAAGAGCCCTCGCCCTTCACGAAGGCGAGCGGTGCGCGATTATAGGTCGGCAAAACGGAGGGGATCATCGGGTCAAACTCCAGTAAGAGAAGGCAAATTCGTGCAACAGTCCCGGGGGGCTGTCAACATTCAGGGGCCTAAGGTCAGCGATTTGGGATTGGGTGTGGCGGCATGCCACGGCAGATCGGACGTCAGGCGCTTCAGCGGCGACGTCGGGGACGGGTGATATATGCGGTCCGTGCGATCATGCGTTTGCGCTTACGCCGGGGCAGCGCGGAAGTAAAGAGGGTTTAGCCGAGCGTCACGTCGAGGAACATCATCAGGATCAACCCGAAAAGCAGCCCCGCGGTCGCGCGGTTCTGGTGCCCGTTGCGGTGGGTCTCGGGCAGGATCTCGTGGCTGATGATGTAGAGCATCGCGCCCGCCGCGAAGGTCAGCCCCCATGGCAGCAACGCGCCGGAGACCGACACGGCAGCTGCGCCGACCAGCGCGCCCACGGGTTCTACCGCGCCGGTCATCGCGGTGACGAAGAAGGCCTTGCGGCGGGTGTAGCCCTGCCCGATCAGCGCGACGGCCACGGCGAGCCCCTCGGGGATGTCCTGCAGCGAGATGCCGGTCATCACCGAGAAGCCGTTCTCGTTGCCCGCGCCGAAGGCCACGCCGATCGACAGGCCTTCGGGGAAGTTGTGGATCGTGATCGCGATCACGAAAAGCCAGATCCGCGCCAGTTGCGCCGCGTCTGCCCCTTCGCGCCCGGAGGTGAAGTGCTCGTGCGGCAGGGTTGCGTTCAGCCAGGCAACGAAGCCCGCGCCGATGGCAATGCCGATCGCGGCGATGGCGGCGGCGACCCAGACCGAGCCGAACATGGTCTCGGCCACGTCGATACCGGGCAGGATCAGCGAGAAATACGAGGCCGAGAGCATCACGCCCGCTGCGAAGCCCAGCATCGTATCGGCGGTGCGCTGGCTCATGGAGCGCCCGAGCAGCGCCGGGATCGCCCCGGCAGCCGTTGCGACGCCCGCCACCATGCCGCCCATCAGGCCGAGCCAAATCTCGTTCACGCCGCTCTCCTTTTCGTGTTCGCCCGGCGAGATGGGAACGGATCGCGCATGATTGCAAGCGTTGCGATGGGTGATTGCGCAAATTTCGAGGGATTGGTAAGGAAACTTAACCACGGAGAGAGGAACACCCATGCCCGTCATCACCTCCATCGCCGATCTGAAACGTCTGCATAAACGCCGCACGCCGAAGATGTTCTACGATTACGCGGAAAGCGGTTCGTACACCGAGCAGACCTTCCGCGAGAACACCGAGGACTTCGCGCAGATCCGCCTCAACCAGCGGATCGCGCGGGACATGACGGGACGCACGACGAAATCGACGATGCTGGGTCAGGAGGTCGCGATGCCGGTGGCGCTGGCGCCGGTCGGGCTGACGGGGATGCAGCGCGCCGATGGCGAGATCAAGGCGGCGAAGGCGGCGGAGAAATTCGGCGTGCCTTATACGCTGTCCACGATGTCGATCTGCTCGATCGAGGACGTGGCCGAGAATGTCAGCCAGCCCTTCTGGTTCCAGATCTATACGCTGACCGATGACGACTATAACAAGCGGGTGCTGGAGCGGGCACGGGCGGCGGGCTGCTCGGCGTTGGTGATCACGGTCGATCTGCAGCTGCTGGGCCAGCGCCACAAGGACCTGAAGAACGGCCTCACCGCGCCGCCGAAATTCACCCCTGCCGTGCTGGCGGATCTCGCGACGAAATGGCGCTGGGGCATCGAGATGCTGCAGACCAAGCGGCGTTTCTTCGGCAATATCGTGGGCCATGTGGACAGCGCCGCTGACCCAGCCTCGCTGTCGTCATGGACTGCGGAGAAGTTTGACCAGTCGCTGAACTGGGACCGGATCAAGCAGCTCATGGATATGTGGGGCGGCAAGGTGATCCTGAAGGGGATCCTCAGCGAGGAAGACGCCGAGATGGCCGCCGCGACCGGGGCCGATGCGATCGTGGTCTCGAACCATGGCGGGCGTCAGCTGGACGGGGCGCTCAGCTCGATCCGGATGCTACCGAAGATCGTCAACGCAGTCGGCGACAAGACCGAAGTCTGGCTCGATAGCGGTATCCGCTCGGGTCAGGACGTACTCAAGGCGCTGGCGCTTGGCGCGAAGGGCGTGATGATCGGGCGCGCCTATGTCTACGGCCTGGGCGCGATGGGCGAGCCGGGCGTGACCAAGGCGCTGGAGGTCATCCAGAAGGAGCTCGACACGTCGATGGCACTGTGTGGCGAGCGCCGGATCGAGGATCTGGGCCGGGACGATCTGCTGATCCCCAACGGCTTCTTCGACACCTATTCCTGAGGGCGGGCTCCTAAGGGTTTAGGCGCTTCTCAAAGAACCGGTCGGGATAGGGATCGTCGTTGAAGCGGTCGATCTCCTCCCAGCCGAAGCGGTGATACATGGCGACCGCTTCGGGCAGTGCGGAATTGGTATCGAGCCGCAGATGCAGCTGGCCCAAGTCGCGCGCCGCCGCCTCGATCGCCTCCATCAACTGCCGCGCCAGCCCGAGGCCGCGCGCGGCAGGCGCGATCCAGACGCGCTTCACTTCGGCATAGTCAGCACCGCCCTTCAGCGCCGCACAGCCCACCGGCACCCCGTCGGACAACGCGAGCAGGAAGGTGCCGCGGGGCGGGCGCATATCGTCGGCCTCGGGGTCTTTCGACAGGTTCACATCGAAGCCACCTTCGAACCGGGCGGAAAGTTCCGCGTAATACTGCGCAAGGCAATCCCGCGCCCGCGGGTCGAGCGGATCGCAGGGCACGATCTCGATCTCGGCGCGGGTCAGCGCGGTCGCGATCAGGTCCATCGCCGCCAAGAGCGCGCTCCGGTCGGGATGGCGCGAGAGGATATCCGCCGCCTGCGCATCGGAGAGCCGTTCATATTCCGCGAATTCCGCCTGCCCCGCCTCGGTCAGGCGCGCGATGCGGCGCCGCCCGTCTTCGGGATCGTCCTCCACGACGATCAGCCCCTCAGCTTCCAGACCGCGCAGCAGACGGCTCATCAGCCCGGAATCGAGCGCCAGCGCCTGCCGCAGCTTCGCCACATCGCCCTGCCCACGCCCGATCGCATTGAGCACCCGCGCAGAGCCCAAAGGCCGCCCGCGATCGAGAAAGGAGGAGTTCAGCGCGCCCACCTGCCGGGTGACGGCCCGGTTGAACCGGCGTATATGTGCGAGTGCGTCTATGGGAATACCTGACTTGCGTCCGAGATTATTTCTGACATTAGTCAGATATCCTTCTATAGCAACCCGTATTCCGCCGCATCGTCGCTTTCCCCTTGCCATCTCGGCCAATCCCGAGTATCCGCGCGGCTTCATGGGCCCGACACCCTTGGAGGCGGCCCATCACTTTGACAAATTGGAGACCAGTTATGGCAAAAGAGATCGAAACGATCGAAGCCGTGGCGCGTACGGGGACGGGCAAGGGGGCCGCTCGGCAAGCGCGTCGTGAGGGCCTCGTGCCCGGTATCGTCTACGGCGACGGCAAGGACCCGGTTGCAATCAACCTCGACTACAACCGCCTGATCACCCGCCTGCGTAAAGGCCGCTTCACGTCCACCCTCTTCAACCTGAAGATGGACGGCCAGGAAGATGTCCGCGTGATCTGCCGCGGCGTTCAGAAAGACGTCGTCAAGGACCTGCCGACCCACGTCGACTTCATGCGCACCCACCGCAACTCGCGCATCTCGCTCTTCGTGCATGTCGAGTTCATCAACCACGAGAAGGCGCCCGGCCTGAAGCGCGGCGGCACCCTCGTCGCAGTGCGTCCGGAAGTCGAACTCAACGTTCTCGCCGGTGATATCCCCGAGCAGATCGTGGTCGACCTCGAAGGCAAGCAGATCGGCGACACCATCCACATCTCCGACGTGGACCTGCCGAAAGGCGCCAAGCCGACCATCGAGCGTGACTTCGTGATCGCGAACGTCGCGCCCCCGAAAGGCTTCGGTGGCGGTTCCTCCGACGAGGACGAAGGCGAAGAAGCCAGCGAAGAAGCGACCGAAGAGTAATTCTTCTTCCGATGAGATTTTCGAGACGGGGCCTTTCGGGGCCCCGTTTTTCTTTGCGCAGAGCCTTGCATCCGGGATGCGCGGCAAACCGCATGCGGCGCATGCTCACATTTATGTGAACAAGAATTTCCTCGCCTTTTTCTCAAAACGCGATAGCCTCTAAGTTAATACAACCTTAAGGCTAGTCACATGCTGGAGCTTATCGCACTCGTTCTTGCAGCATTCGTGGTGCTACCGCCTAGAATGCTCAGCGCAATTGGCCGCGCCGTTTATGCCGTGCTGCGTCCGGTCCTGCGCCCGTTCTGCCATTTCGCGTCGCGGCGACTCCCGCGCAACGGGTATGAAGAAATTGCGAAATGCAATATCGACGAGACCAGCGAGCGCCTCTTCGATGAGTTCGCCCTGCCCGACGCGCAAGAGCGCCCGATCGTCGTAGGCGAGTCGGGACGCCCGACTTATGTCGAATACCGCGCGGCTTAAGCGCGACGACCCCCTTTCCCCTGCGCGCCCGCTCACATATCCCTCGGTGAGCAGAGCCTCGACACCGGCGTTCGAAAGGGGAGACGCATGCAGCTTTGGGTGGGCCTGGGAAATCCGGGCGCGAAATACGCGAACAACCGTCACAATATCGGCTTCATGGCGCTCGACCGGATCGCCGAGGATCACGGCTTCGCCCCGTGGCGCGGCAAGTTTCAGGGTCAGGTGAGTGAGGGCCGCTTTGGCTCGACCCGCGTTGTGCTGCTGAAACCCGAGACCTTCATGAACCTGTCCGGCCAATCGGTGCGCGCGGCCGCCGATTTCTACAAGGTCGATGTCTCCGACATCACCGTCTTCCATGACGAGCTGGACCTAGCCCCCGGCAAGTGCCGCCTCAAGCAGGGTGGCGGTCATGCGGGGCATAACGGGCTGCGTTCTATCCATCAGCATATGAGCCCCGACTACGCGCGGGTGCGGCTCGGGATCGGCCATCCGGGCCACAAGGACCGCGTGGCGGGCTATGTGCTCAACGATTTCCCGAAGGCGGAGCAGGAGATGCTCGACGACCTGCTGCGCGGGATCTCGGACGGGGCGCCTGCGCTGGCGGCGGGCGACGGGTCGAAATTCCTCAACGCGGTGAGCCTGCGGGTCGCGCCGCCGCGCTCGTCGACCGGAACCAAAGCGCCCGCGAAAGCCGACACCCCTGCCCCGCAAGACGCCCCGCAGCCCGCACCGCAAAAGAAAGAGGCCACGGAAACCCGCAGCCCCTTCGACAAGCTTAAGGATCACTTCCGTAAGTGATCACCAGCTGCCGGTGTTCTCCATGCTCGACCACGGCTCCTGGATCGGCAGCGGCTCGCCCATCTGCAGCAGTTCGATCGAGATATTGTCGGGCGATCGCACGAAGGCCATGTGACCGTCGCGCGGCGGGCGGTTGATCGTCACGCCATTGTCCATCAGGTGCTGGCACATCTCGTAGATGTTCTCGACGCGGTAAGCGAGGTGGCCGAAATGACGGCTGTCCGAGGGCAGCCCGCTGTCGCCGTCCCAGTTCCAGGTCAGCTCCACATCCGCCGTGCCGTCGTCCTGCTCGGGCGGGCACATGAAGACCAGCGTGAAACGGCCCTTGTCGTTTTCGATGCGGCGGCGTTCCTTCAGGCCCAGAAGCTCGTAGAAGGCTTTCGATTTCTCGAGGTCGAGCACGCGGACCATCGTGTGCAGATATTCGATTTTCATGAACAGGCTTCCTTGGAACTGATTGCGGTTATCCGGAGGATAGCCCTTGAGGCAGCCGCGGCAAGCACCCCGGCTTATCCACAGGATATGGCGGTTCCTAGAGCCGCCCATCGCATATATAGTGGAGGTCGATTCGAGACATCCGGAGGACATCATGGCGCTCACCCCCGAACAACAAGCCGAGATCGACGCACAGCGCGCCGAGACGCAAATGACCGCACGGGCGGTCTCGCCGGGGATGGAGAAGCGCCTCTATACCGCCCATGAAGTGCTCGATCACGGGGTGGTCCGGGTCATCGACTATATGGGCGACGACAATGCGATCGTGCAGGCGGCGCGCGTCTCCTATGGCCGGGGCACCAAGACGGTGAACAGCGACGCGGGCCTGATCCGCTACCTGATGCGGCACTGGCACTCGACCCCGTTCGAGATGTGCGAGGTCAAATTCCACGTCAAACTTCCGGTCTTCGTGGCGCGCCAGTGGATCCGCCACCGCACCGCGAACGTCAACGAATACTCCGCGCGCTACTCGATCCTCGACCGCGAATTCTACATCCCCGAGGCCAGCCAGCTCGCCGCGCAATCGAGCCAGAACCATCAGGGCCGCGGTCAGGTGCTCGAAGGCGCCGAGGCCGCTCGCGTGCTCGACATCCTGCGCGACGACGCGATGCGCGCCTATGACCATTACGAGGACATGCTGACGCCCGACGAGGATGCGGGCAAACAAGGCCTCGCGCGGGAACTGGCGCGGATGAACCTGCCCACCAATATCTACACGCAATGGTATTGGAAGGTGGACCTGCACAACCTCTTCCACTTCCTGCGCCTGCGCGCCGACAGCCACGCGCAATACGAGATCCGCGTCTATGCCGAGACCATGTGCGACATCGTCAAGGACTGGGTCCCCGCGGCCTATTCGGCCTTCGAGGATTACCGTCTGGGCGGGGTGAACCTGTCGGGCAAGGCGGTGGAACTGCTCAAGCGCCGTCTGGCGGGCGAGGAGATCACGCAGGAGACCTCCGGCATGAGCAAAGGGGAGTGGCGGGAGTTTACGGAGATTTGGGGGTGAGGCACGGCCCCGGATCTTGATCCGGGGCGAAAACGCTCCAGTGGAGCGTTTTCAGTGCCGAACGCCCGAGCGCAAGCGAGGGCGTGCAAATAGAGGTGCTTCAGGGGTAATCCTGCTTCAGGCTATCGGACACCTGCCCCTTAAACATGAAATCACTACAGTAATTGCTCGGCCAGTCCTCAATGGTGGCCGGATCAGGATTATGGAACAATCTGCTTCCGTTAAGATCGGTTTCTACGGGAAAATCTGACATTTCGAGGATCTGATCATCCACACGGAAGGTTCCGGTCATGAACGTGACTTTGTGGCCGCCCACAAAATCGAATATCTCCATTTCAGCGGATTTTCCTCCAAAGTTGATGTACCCTTGAATAAGGATTCCTGACCAGGGCAAGCCTAGATTGCACGATTGATCCCACCAAATGGTACCATTCACCCAATTTCCCTCCACTACCAAGTCAACGGCAGCTTTGTTCTCTTCGGTCAGACCGTAGTCCGCCATATCAACTACGCCTTCGGGGAATGAATCGAATATACCAGACCAACGCGGAGTTTGATAAAAGACTTCGTAATAGTATGACTTGGCTTTCGGCCAGTTCTCCTTAAAATTTGCGATTTTTTCCGGAATACCGAGTACTTGAGTCATTAACCCCAAGACAAATCCAAAAAAACCATACAGAAACTTTAACCCAAGAAAAGTCCTCTTGATTCTATCAGGAGGCTTGCTCGGAGTAACTCGTCGACGCTTTTTTACGTTCCGCAGGTTTATCGACAACACATCACCAGATTATCTTTCGTCTTTCTACCATACTGCGAGAACATTCCAACTCAACACCCGCCCGGCCCTAGGCCGGGCCGCGCCCGACCCGCCCCCAGGGCAGGCGCGATTGCGCCCACCCTCGGGTCGGACGCGGCCCTCCTCGCGATGGCCAGAGCGTGTTAGGCTCATCCCATGAACCAACGCTTCCACGCCCCCCAAGACCGCGACTATCCCACCGCCCTCGCGGAACTCCGCCAAGGTCGCAAGACCAGCCATTGGATCTGGTGGATCTTTCCGCAACTGGCCTCGCTCGGGCGTTCGCCTCGGGCGGTGGAATACGGGATCGCGAATCTGGCCGAGGCGCGGGCCTATCTCGCCGATCCGGTGTTGCGGGCGCGGTTGGTGGAGGCCTCCGAGGCGGTGCTCGCCCATGCGCGCACGCCCATCGAGGAGATCATGGGGCCGGTCGATGCGCTGAAGCTGCGCTCCTGCGCGACGCTGTTCGAAGCCGCCTCAAAGAAAAAGGAGCCGGTGTTCACCCGGCTCCTTGAGACGTTTTACGAGGGCGAGCGCTGCCCGCTGACGCTGGACGCTTTAGCCCGGTGACATCCCGCGCAGGCGCTCGGAGCGGCGGCGCAGCAGTTCGACCGTGGTCAGCAGCGCGATCGACACGAAGACGAGGATCGTCGCCACCGCAAGGATCGCGGGGCTGATCTGCTCGCGGATACCGTTCCACATCTGACGCGGGATCGTCTGCTGGTCGTAGCCTGCCACGAAGAGCACCACGACGACTTCGTCGAAGGAGGTGACGAAGGCAAACAGCGCGCCCGAGACCACGCCCGGCAGGATCAGCGGCATCACGATCTTGAAGAAGGTCGTGCGCGGATCCGCCCCGAGGTTCTGCGCCGCGCGGGTCAGCGAGTGATCGAAGCCCACCAGCGTCGCGGTCACGGTGATGATCACGAAGGGAATGCCCAAGGTCGCGTGGGCCATGATGATGCCCGGATAGGAATGCGCGAGCCCGGTCTTCGAGTAGAAGAAGAACAGCCCCGTCGCGGTGATGATGATCGGCACGATCATCGGCGAGATCAGCACCGCCATGATGGCGCGGCGGAACGGCATCTCGGGGCGCGACAGGCCGAGGGCTGCCAGCGTGCCCAGCACCGTCGCGAGGATCGTCGAGAAGAAACCGATGATCACCGAGTTCTTCGCCACGTCGATCCAGGTCGAATGCTGCCAGGCATCCATCCACCACGACCAGCCACGCTCCACCTGCGGCTCCTGCATCCCGAAGGTCAGCAGCAGATCATACCAGCG
This sequence comes from Thioclava sp. F28-4, assembly GCF_002020045.1. Lineage (NCBI taxonomy): Bacteria > Pseudomonadati > Pseudomonadota > Alphaproteobacteria > Rhodobacterales > Paracoccaceae > Thioclava > Thioclava sp. F28-4. Next base: position 773,616 of record NZ_MPZQ01000001.1, read on the forward strand.
CATCGAATAGCCGGAGGGGTCGAAGGCGAGCATCTTCTCGGTGAAGGTGAAGTAAGGCTCCGCGTTGAAGGACAGCGGAATGATCACCACGATCGGCGCGATCAGGAAGAAGAAGATCAGGCCACAGATCACGAGATAGGCGTAGTGCCAGGTTCTCTCGAGCGGGCTTGCATATGCGGGAACGGCCATCTGTGTTTCTCCTCAGCCCAGCTTCATGTTGTCGATGCCCACCAGCCGGTCATAGAGCCAGTAGAGGATGATGACGCCGCCCAGCAGCATCGAGGCGAGTGCAGCCGCAAGCGACCAGTTGAGCGATTTCTGCATGTGGAAGGCGATCATGTTCGAGATCAGCTGACCGTCTGCACCACCGACAAGGGCGGGGGTGATGTAGTAGCCGACCGAGAGAATGAACACCAAGAGCGCCCCTGCCCCGATCCCCGGCAGCGTCTGCGGCAGGTAGATGCGGCGGAAGGCGGTCCACGAGGTGGCGCCAAGGCTGCGGGCCGCGCGGACATAGCTCGGCGGGATGGTCCGCATCACCGAATAGAGCGGCAGCACCATGAAAGGCAGCAGGATATGTGTCATCGCGACGATCGTGCCGGTCTGGTTATACATCATCTCCAGCCGGTTATCGTTGCCGATCAGACCCGACCAGACGAGCAGGTCGTTGATCACGCCCTGCTGCTGCAACAGCACCATCCATGAGGTCGTCCGCACCAGCAGCGAGGTCCAGAAGGGCAGCAGCACGAAGATCATCAGAAGGTTCGACTTCGCCAGTGGCAGCGAGGCCAGCAGATGCGCGATCGGGAAGGCGAGGAACATGCAGAGCACGGTGATCACCAGCGACAGGATCGCGGTGCGGATGAACAGCTTGCCGTAGATCGCGCGTTGCGGATCGACGGGCACGATATTGTTGTCCTTGTCGCGGGTGTGGTCGGTTGCGGCGAGGTAGAAATCCACCGTGTAGGGGCTCGACGCGGAGCGCATCGCACGCCACAGGTTCGGGTCGCTCCACCCCTCGTTCACGCCGAGGATCGACTCTTTCCACGGCGGCTCGAGACGTTCGATCTTGCGCGCGGTGGAGGTGAACAGCGAGCGCGTGCCCGCCACGTCATAATTGATCCGGGTCCCCGCCTCGCCCTGCGTGCGGTTTTCCTTCATCTGCTTGAGGTCCGAGGCGAGCGCGGTATAGGCGCTCTCGTCGATCGGCGACCCCAGAGGGTGTTCGTTGAACCATTGCCCCAGCGCCGGCGCGTTCTTCGAGAACCCGTCATTATAGACCGACTGCAGCAGCATCTGCCCGATCGGAACGACGAAGGTAATCAGAACGAAGAGGAACAGCGGCGCGACCAGAAGGAAGGCGCGGCGTTTTGCGCGGAGTTGAGATTTCGCTAGGGCGGCCTTCAGCGGCAGCCCGTCGGCGGTCTTCAACTGTGTTGGTTCGGGGCCGTTCAGGCTCGCATCCATCGTTGCGTCGCTCATCGTGTCTCCTTGGCCCCTCAGGGCAGCGGGGCGAGCTGCGCGCGCAAATTCGCGGCTTGCTCGGCGGGAATATCGGGCAGCATCACCCGCGTCGTATAGTTGCCGTGAAGCTTGCCATCGCGGCTAAAGCTCCAGTCGGAAATCTGGTTCGGCGCGAAGGTAATCTCGTCTCCCGCATGCGCTTTGAAATGCACGGGCTCGTTCATCAACGTGCCGGTGATTTTCTGCGCGGAGATCGAAATCGGCGCGATCCAGATATGTTCGAGGCCATTGGCGGGCGTCTCGATCCCCGCCTTGAGCATGAATTGCGAGCCGGACCGGGCACGCACCGCAGGAATGAAGACGCTTTCATAGGTCGCGCGGGCTTGGCCGATCGCCGTGTTCATCTTCGTATCGCCGGTCTCGTAGCCGACGACCGCATCGTCTTGCGCCTGAGCGTGCAAGGCAGCGGGTAACGACAGGCAAAGACCGATGCACAAACAGGCCAGTGACGACCGGAAAGCTGACATCCGCGGGGCTCCTGACATCGAACAGGTCGAGCCGCGCGACATGGAAATGCCGCGCGGCCCTTGTGGCTTTAGCCAGCGAGCCAAGCGTTGAAGCGCTCGCTCAGTTCGGTGTCGTGGTCAGCCCAGAACTCCGAGTCGTTGACCAGGGCGTTGGTCATGTTGTTTTCCGCGGTGGGCATATGCGGGCCCATCTCGGTTTTGCCGTCCTGATACATACCGACCATCGGAGCCGACGACTTACGTGCCGGACCGTAGGAGATCCACTTCGCCTGATTGGCGAGCTGCTGGGTCTCGGTCGCGAACTTCAGATATTTCTTCGCGGCTTCCATATGGGGCGCGCCCTTCGGGATCACGAAGAAGTCGAAGTCCATCAGCTGGCCGTCCCAGACGATCTTGAAGGGCTGACCCTCGGCGACTTCAGCGTTGAAGATACGACCGTTATAGGCGGTCGACATCACGACTTCGCCGTCGGCGAGAAGCTGCGGCGGCTGCGCACCGGCATCCCACCAGACGACGTCGCCCTTGATCTTGTCGAGTTCGGCGAAAGCCTTGTCGACGCCCTCGGGGGTGCCGAGTTCCTTATAGACGTCCGCAGCCGGAACGCCTGCGCCCATCAGCGCGAATTCCAGCGTGCCTTTGGCCGACTTGCGCAGACCGCGCTTGCCGGGGTACTTCGCGGTGTCGAAGAAGTCGGCGATCGAGGTCGGCTCACCGTCAACTTTGTCCGAGTTGTAGGACATCACGGTCGACCACACGATGTTCGCCACACCGCAATCGGTGAAGGAGCCATCGATGAAGTCTTCGCTCGCCGGGGTGCCGTCGGGCGACGCGGCCAGATCGGTGTCGGGGTCGATCGGCTCGAGCAGACCTTCGTCGCACAGGCGGATCGCGTCGGACTTTTCAACATCGGCCACGTCGACCGACACGTTGTTCGCTTCGACCTGTGCCTTGATCGGGGTCGCCGGGTTATCGGCGGCTTCCATGTTCACGTCGATGCCGGTCGCTTCCGCGAAGGGCTTGTTATAGGCTTCGACCTGGCTTTTTTCGTAAGCGCCGCCCCAGGAAAGGACAGTGACTTCCTCGGCCTGCGCCGCACCAGCCACGAGGCCGACGAGCGCGGTGCTCAGGATCATTGCTTTTTTCATCTTGGTCTTACTCCCAGTTGGTTGAGCTTTTGTGGTTTCGCGACGTTTTCGCCGCTTGGCCGCTTTTTGCGGCAGTTCGGAGCGTGCGGAGCTTGGGCCGCACGTTCCGCATTCTTTAGAGATCGAGCGCGCGCGCGTCTTGCGGGTGCCAGCCGATCTTGACCGTCTGGCCTTCCGTCAGCCGCACCTGATCGAGCGTATTGCGCGATTTCATGACGAATTCCGGCGACCCGGCAACCTTCATACGGGTGCGCAGGATGTCCCCCATATAGATCACTTCGAGCACGTCGGCGTTGATCGTATGAGCGCCCGAAGGCATCATCTCGGGCTTGAATTCGACCCGCTCGGGACGGATGGAGACCAGCGTCTCCTGCCCCGCCTCGCGGATGTTCACCGCCGTCGCGTCGATGATCTCGCCGGTTTCCAGACGCACCGTGCAGGTGTCGCCATTCAGCGTCTCGACCCGGCCCGGAAGCTTGTTGTTCTCGCCGATGAACTGCGCGACGAAGCTGTTCTGCGGACGTTCGTACAGTTCGTCCGGCGGTGCGAGTTGCTGGATGCGCCCGTCGTTGAACACCGCCACGCGGTCAGACATGGTCAGCGCCTCGCCCTGATCGTGGGTCACATAGACCACGGTGATCCCGAGGCTTTCATGCAGGTGCTTGATCTCGAACTGCATATGTTCGCGAAGCTGTTTGTCGAGCGCGCCGAGCGGTTCGTCCATCAGGACCAGCTCGGGGTCGAAGACCAGCGCGCGGGCCAGTGCGATCCGCTGTTGCTGACCGCCCGAAAGCTGCGCCGGACGGCGATGGATGAAACTCCCCATCTGCACCATATCCAGTGCGCGCTTGACCTTGGTTTCGCGTTCATCCTTGCCCATGCCCCGCACTTCGAGCGGGAAGGCGAGGTTCTCGCCCACGGTCATATGTGGAAAGAGTGCATAGTTCTGGAACACCATCCCGATGCCGCGCTTGTGCGGAGGCACCATGTTGATGTTCTGGCCGTCGAGGCGGATCTCGCCGTTGGTGGCGGTTTCGAAACCTGCAAGCATCATCAGGCAGGTGGTTTTCCCTGAACCGGACGGTCCGAGCATCGTCAGAAACTCGCCCTTGCCGATCGAGAGATTGAGATCCTTCACGACGAGCGTTTCGCCGTCATAGCTCTTCTGCACGCGGTCGAATACGACGAATCCATCGTCGCTAGCTGCGTTGTTCAAAGCGGGCTCCCCGTTGTTTTTTGTCGTTGGTCAATTCCCGTGCATGTGACTAAAGCAAGGGCATTTGCGTTTTTCAACCCGGAAATCAAAAACCCACGTCACCGACGCATCACAGCACGGTTTCGCCTGAAAAATTGCCGTTTTGCGTCGCTTGTCGCGCAAGGAGCGACCACGACTTGCATTTGGAACGATCTAGCTTCCGCCACGTAAGAGGTGGACGAACTCGTGGACCGTAGACCGCTTCCGGCGCCGCGCCGAGGAAATGGACCTGCGCCAAGGCGGGGTGGGCGCGCAGCAGATCGGTCAGATCTGAGGGGGTCAGCGCGCGCAGCGCCTGCGGTCCGGGCCAGAAACTTTCGACCCAGGCGCCCTCGGCATTGACCAACGCGTGACGCGGCAGCAGCAGGTGGTGATAGGTCACCTCCCGGCAGCCCCGCATCACCCGCGCCCCGCCCCATCCCGTTGCCGCTAAGTGGCGCGCGCGCGCGAGCGCGCCCTGCCCCTCCGGCACCCAGATGCAATGTTGCCCGGAGAGAACCAGCGCCGCGCGATTGCCGAAGGCGCCGGGCCGCAGTCGCACCGGGCAAAGCCGCGGATCGGCGGCCAGCGCCGCCGCGCCAAACCGGCGACGCGCATGCCACAGCACCGGCTGCGGCGCATCATCCAGCGTCGTGACCAGATCGCCCGGTTTCAGGGTTTCGACCCGGCGCGACCCGCGCGGCGTCGCAAGCCGCGTGCCTTCGGTGAAACAGGGGATGCCCATCGCGTAGAGCTGCGGCGCCCCCGCCACCTGCGCGGGCGCGATACCGGTCAGCGTCAGGCTCTCACCATTGGGAAAGCTGAGAACCGCATTGCCCGCGCCATCGTCGCTGACCGCGACATCCCAGGCATTGACCGGATTGCCGGTGCCATCGGTCAGGTCAGAGACATCGAGTTGATCGAGCATGAAGCCCGTCCCGTCATCCGTCAGATCGAAATCGGTGACGATGTCCTGCCCGTCGCCATCGCTGAAGCTGAGCGTATCGGCCCCAAACCCGGTGGTGATCGTATCGGCCCCTGCACCGGCATCTATGACGTCATCGCCAGCGCCCGCATCGAGCGTATCGCCCAGCGCCGAGCCAGTCAGCGTATCAGCCCCGTCGCCTGCTGCGATCGAGACGGCATTCCCCGCGGCGGAGGCATCGAATGCCTCTGCGTCGGCGGAGCCCCGAACCTCCTCGACCTCCCAGAAATAGGTGACGGTAATGCCGCCGTCATAACTGATGGCACCGGTTTCCCAACCCGTCCAGAGGACGACGGCCTCACCCGGACCAAGCTCGATCACGTCCCAATCGGTGCCGCCTTCGCCGCCTAAGATCGTCTCGGCCTCGTCACCGGCATAAAGCAGGAAAGTGTCGGCATCGTCGCCGCCATGCAGCTCGTCAGCCCCTGCGCCGCCGGTGAGCGTATCGCTGCCACCCACGCCCTGTAGTGTATCGTCGCCCGTCCCGCCCGAGATCAGGTCGTCGCCGCCCAGCGCCCAGATCGTGTCGTTGCCGTCACCCCCCGAAAGCGTGTCCGCGCCCGATCCGCCGTTGATCGTGTCGGCGCCGCCGCCACCGTCTATCGAGACGCCGCTGGCGTCATTGGTAGCGTCGATCACGTCGCCCTGCTGCGACCCGACGACCCCTTCGATCTCGCTGAAACTCGCCGTGTTGCCACCGGCACTGGCCGTGCCGCTCTCCGATCCGGAGAAGGTGACCGCCACGCCGCTCGCCGTGTAATAGGTGAAGTTGAGCAGGTCGAATTCGTTGCCCGTGGTAACAGTCTCGCCGCCGAAAAGCGTATCGCTACCCCAGCCGTCGCTCAGGTAGAACGTGTCGGCATCGGCATCGCCGTAGAGGAGGTCGCTCCCGGCCTCGCCCGCGAGGTGATCGGCCCCGTCCCCGCCCGAGATCGTGTCGCCCCCCGTCCCGCCGAGGATGGTATCCGAGCCCGCCTCGCCCAGAATCGAGTCGTTGCCGTCCTCGCCATAGAGATAGTCGTTCCCCGAGCCACCAAGGATCGTGTCATCCCCGGCCTCGCCATGGAGCACGTCGTCATCGGCCCCGCCAAGGACGGAATCCGCACCGCCCCCGGCCCAGATCGTATCGCTCCCGGCCCCGCCATCAAGCGTGTCATCATAGTCGTAGGAGATGCCCGGGACGTCATCGATCAGATCATTGCCATCGCCACCATAGACCAGATCGCCCTCGGCCAGCGTGCTGCCGCCGGCGCCGTAGTTAATCGTGTCGTCGCCCGCGCCACCGTCGATCGTGTCGGCGCCAGCGCCCCCATCGATCAGGTCGTTCGACGCGCCCCCTTGAAGCGTGTCATCCAGACTGCCGCCCTGGATCGCGTTGGCGTCGTCGGGGTCGTAGGTTGCGTTGAAGAGCTCGGTATAGGCCGGACCGGTAGAGACGTCGCTGACGGATGTGACCTCATAGGTGACGCCGGGCTGCAGCGGTTGGTCGGCGACCTCGCCGACGATCGTTCCGCCGATCTCGAGGATATAGATTGTGATCGTCGTGCCGTCCGGAGCGAGCAGCGTGAACTCATTCTCGATATAGACCTGACCGGACGCAATCGGCGCGCCATATGCATCGGTCACCGAGACGGATTGCGTGAGGTCGTTGCCGATCTCGTCGAGAAGTGTGTCGCCGGAGAGAGTCGAGCCGTCGTCGGTGAAGGTGAAGATACGTCCGCTCGTATCGACGTCCCAGCTCGGGTCGATCATGAGACGGCTGCCGGTGACGACGGTCGAGCCGCCGCCCTCGATCAGGAAATCCGATCGGAAATAGCCATGAAAGACGTAACTCGCCATCGCCCGACCGCCCGATCAGCCCCACACACGGTTTCACCCGGAGCGATCATCGCGCGCGTCTCCCAAGGCAGGGTTAACGCGCGCGAGAGAGTTCTTGCGATTTGAGATAAATCGGCCGGAGTTCAGCCCGGCTTGACCGTATTGTCGGGTTGCCACGGCGCGAGCCCGGACGCGTCCAGGGGCAGCGCCAGCGCCGCGCCATTCGATGCCCCCGCCGGATCGAGCGGCGGAAACTGCGCCATCCGCGTCGCGACCCGGTTCGCGCAGAGGCGTCCGCCACGGTCGTTGAGATGGATCAGCAGATCGCCCCCCGCCTCGACCGCGAGATACCAGCCGCGCGTCGCTAGGTTGATGCCGCTCTCGCCCCACAGATCGATCTGCGGAATGCCCCAACGATCGGCGACACGCGCATGCACCGCGTTGCGCTCGAAATGCCCTTGCGGCCAGTCGAGCGTCCCGTCGAAAGTCCAGAAGGCCTGCGGCTCGCGCACGATGAACAACCGATGATCGGGCACCCCGTCGAAGCCGCTCGCCGCAAGATAATTGGCGATCATCGTGTGCCAGAGACCTTCATAGGTCACGATATACCCAGTGCTCAGCGGCGCCGACAGGAAGGCCGCCGCACCATCCGCGGCGTTGCGCGCCTCGAACTCGTCCTGCTCTGTTTCGGTCATGATCCGGTCGCAGCTATAGGCGATGCCGGGCTGCGCAACGTGATAGACCGCGCGCGCCTCGGCGCTGCCGGTATTGCGATGCTCGTAGAGGATATCGAAGCCGGGCTGCGTACCGGGGGCCCTGAAATAGGCCCCGGCTTGCGTCGCTGCGAGCCCCTCTGCGGGGCCTGCGAAATGCCCGACGGAGAGCGCCGCCGCCTTCGCCGCCAGCCCCGCGATCTGCGCCCCATCGAGCGCGAGGGTCTGATACCCGGCATTGGCCAGATCCATCACACCGTCATTCGCGCCGAGCCAGAAGATCGTCGCCGCACTCCGGTCGCGGATTTCCGCGCTCAGACCCAGCGTCGTCGCGTTTCCTGCGGTCGCATCGCTGAAATTGATCAGGTCGTTCGCGAGCCCCGCCATGTAGTCGCGCGAGAACATACCTGCCACACCCTCGCCCGGCTTGGGCTGCAAAGTACCGCCCGAAATCCCGCGCACCGAGTGCCCCTCGAGCGACAGCATCTCGCGCAGATGCGGTTGCCACATGACCTGCGAGACCAGCGAATGGCCCAAAGTGATGACCCGCTTGCCCACCCAAGGGGAGCGTAGCGCCTCTGCCATGTCCGCAAGATCGGCACGAGCCGCCTGCCCGGCCTGCTGGGCGTAGCCCGTCTGGACCGCACGCACCGCGTCGAAGCTGACCGCCTGCGCGATCTCGGGCAGCGGATGATAGGGGGCACCAAGCCGCGCCAGCGCCTCGGCCACCTCCGTTTCGCTGAGGTCGAATGCGGGCTCGCCGGCCACGCCCAGATCGACCAGCATGAAGCAGCGCAGCGTGAGTTTGAGCGACAGGGTCAGGAGGTTCTGATCGCTCCCGTCGCGCGGGCTCGCGAATTCGATATAGGGATTGCCGCGCGTCGCGCTCGCCTCGGCGATGAAGCACCGCGCAACGCGGTGGCGGATCGGCGCACCGCTCTCGCCCACCTGCACGCGCAGCGCGTCCATCGCCGATCCCGGCGTCGATTGCAGCACGAAGGGACGCCAGCCGAGCGTGTCGATACCGCTTGCGGTGACATCGCCCTCCACGTCGAAATCGGCGTAAAGCGCGTAGCGATGCCCCGCGACCAGATCAACGCCCGCGCCGGGGACGTCCTTATAGATCAGCATCGCGCCGAAGCTTTGCCCCGACAGGCTGCGCGCGACCTCTGCGCCTTCGGGGGCCCAGCTTACAGTATCCGCCCCCGAGATGGCCCATCCTGCAGCACCGTCGCGAAAGTCGTTGCCGCTGAAGACCGAGCGCAAACCGGTAAACTTCCGCGCCGCCAGCGCTTCAGAAGACGGGTAGCTCGCGACCTCCTCGGCGATGCCTCCAGCCGCGTGACGGTAGAGCGTCGCGAAACGCGCGCCCTCGCCCGCCACACTGAAATGCGTGCCTTCCGCGGTGGCCCCGAGCCCGTCGGCAACGCTCGCATAAATTCCTCCACTCAGCATCGCGGCATCACGCGCCAGTTCCGCCGCCGCCCGGCTCTCCGCAGCGGACGCGCTGGCCCCCGCCGCCACCGTCGCCTCTGTGCCCGCCGCTTGTGCCCCGGCCTGCGCCTCCTCCGCCCAGGCCTGCGCGCTTTGCGTGCCCGGCCCCCCCGGGGCCGCGCCCTCCGCCCAAGCCTGCGCCAGCGCGACATAGACCGCGCTCGCCTCCGAGGGCGGCGTATCTGCGGGCGCTTGCTCTGGGGCAGTCGCGATACAATTGGCGAAACTCTCACTTGGCGCATTGGGCACCCAAGCCAGAAACTCCCAATGCAATTCCCACGCGTCACCGAAACAGGTGCCGTGATAGTCGCCCGCAGGCAGATCGATCGCGAGCGCGCCTTCCGCGTCGGTCTGGGCAGAGACGATCCGCGGCACGCGCACCGTGACGCCGCCTTGCTCGACGGTCGAGACGATTCCGCCCAGCCGCTCGAAGCTGACGGTGCAATTGGCGCTAATCGTCCCGTCTGGGGATGTGACGATTCCGGTGATGTGGCAGGTCATGCGATCCTCGCTCAGGGTAAGCCGCTGTCGAGGGATAGGATCAGCAAGAGGCCCTACCGAGCCTTGAACCGAGCGCACGGCGCCCGCCCGAGGCCATCAGGACCTTGAAAACAAATGGAAACCGCCAAAGCTGGAGATGTGAAAAAATGCGCGCGCATCTACGGCGCGACGTAATATTTCGATCTAGGGAATACCCGCCTCGGGTCTGTCAGATTTCTCTCAGGGAGAGAAATGGTGCGGTCGAGAAGACTCGAACTTCCACGGGAGTTACCCCACAGCGACCTCAACGCTGCGCGTCTACCAATTCCGCCACGACCGCACTGTCTAGGCTTGGTGTGGCGCGTATTAGCCAAAGGCTTGGGGGATGAAAAGGGGGTATTTCGGGATTGGCGAGAATTTTTCGCATTCGCGCTCTTGCCGTTGCGACAGGCCGGGCGGTCCCGGCCTGTGCAGGGTGCAGTTTATTGCGGCGCTGCGGTTTCCACGAGCTCCGCTGCCTTCGCCGCAAAGCTCGGCAGCGCCATCGCAGGCTTCGGCGCGGTGGCGGCGTCGGCGCGACCGTTCATCATCAGAGCCGCCTTGCGGATCAGACCGCTGCGCTCAGGCTGCGCGGGCGCGAAGACCGGCTGCGCCGAAAGCGCGTTCTCATACCAGCCCATCGCGAGATCGGCGCGCTCAGCCGTACCGATTCCCTGCATCAGGTGATGGCCGACCAATTCGTCATAGGCGCCCTCGCCCAGACCACCCAGAACCAGCGCCGAGCCCAGCGCCACATCCATGTCGTCGGTGCGGTAGCCGACCGACAGGCAGACCTTCGCGGTGCCCGAGAGCTGCGCCGGGCTCATCCCCGAGCCGTCGATGAAGCTCTTCACCTTGGCAAGCGTCGCCTCGCGCGGGGTGGTGCCGACGGCAGCCACCTGCTCGGAGAGAAGCGCGCCGAAATCGCGGCACTGCGCGGCAATCTGCTCGGGCGTGAAGCCGCCGATATTGGCCTCCAGCTCCGCGCCTTCGTCCAGCGCATATCCGCGCGCGAGGCAGAACTGCTCGCCCAAGGCCTGCCCCGGATCGGTGAGCGAAGCCTCGGTCGCGAAGCCGCCATTGGACGAGGTGACGAGACTGGTCTTCGCGCAGAAAGACGCAAGCGACACCGGCACGGGTTCCGTAACCGGCGCGGGTGCAACAAAGGACGGCATCGCGGGCGCCGGCTGCGAGGCCATCTGCGTCGCGAAGGACGGCGCGGCTGGAGCAGGCGCAGGCGCGGGCGCGGCAGCCGTTACCGGCGCGTTGCTCTGGGCGCTCGCGCCGGTCTTCTGGCACGTACCCGCCTGACAGGTGAACATCGCAGGCGTCGCGTTATAGGCTTGGAAGTCGTTGCGCGAGAAGCCGCTCGGCGTCGAGGCGAAGACCCGCACCGCGCAGCTCTTGTCGTTGCACCAGAAGCCCGGCCCCAGAACCGACGTATCGAGCAGATAATCGGTGCGCCCGTCGTTGTTCAGATCGGCCAGCTGCACGAAACCAGACCGCGCCATCAGCTGCTGCGGCTCCACGTTGGAGCTGCGCGCGATCTCGAACACGGCCTCGGAAATCTGAGGCGGCAAGCCCCCGATCGAATTGCCAGCGTAGGTCGATTTCCCCGTGCCCAGCATCTGCTCGCGCGTCTGCAAGAGAAGCCCGCGCATCCCCTGCGGATGGGTCGAGATCGTCTGCGTGACCGCAGCGCCGCCCAGGCTCGCCTTCTGATACGACGTGGTCAGGATCGTTCGCTCCAGATCGGTCAGCTTGCCCGTGATCGGGAAATCCATGAAGGCCTGATATTGCGAGATGCCCGCGCGCGAGTTGCGCCCCAGCACCCCATCCGGCGTGCCGACATTCCATCCGAAGTGGTTGAGCGAGACCTGCACTTCGCGATTGGCCTCGCGCTGCGCCGACGACATGGTCGGCTTCTTGTAATAGGTTCGCTTCGTGACCGTGCGCGGCTGGCGGTTGGCCTCGTTCACGATCGCGCCGCCGATGATCCCTCCGATCACCCCGCCTACGATATCCGAGCCGCCCGCGAGCGCCGACCCTGCCGGTCCGCCCGTAGCGACAGCGAGCGCAAGACCCGCCAGAACGAACTTGTGTTTCATCCCTGAACCCTCCAATCAAATAACTTCCGGTCTTGCCTGTTGCCCCGCAAATTCGATGTTTCTGCACGACAGGACCGGTCGGAATGTGACCGGCGCGGGGGGTGCGCGACCTTACCAATAGGTCAAGTTTGCGCTCCGAATCGGTGATGTGGCAAGGAATATTGACGCCGGGTGAGGAATTCCGGCGGGTGAGGTTAAGAAATGGTCGAATGGCGCGTAAGTGACAGCCCGGTCCCCTATCATGAGGCGCTGGCCTTCATGGAGGACCGCGTGGCCAAGATCGCCTCGGGCGAGGCCGAGGAGATGATCTGGCTTCTCGAGCACCCGCCGCTCTACACGGCGGGAACCTCGGCCAAGCGCGAAGATCTCGTCGATCCCGACCGTTTTCCCGTCTTCGAGGCGGGGCGCGGCGGCCAATACACCTATCACGGTCCCGGCCAGCGCGTCGCCTATGTCATGCTCGACCTGAACAAGCGCGGACGCGACGTGCGCTGCTTCGTGCGCCAGCTCGAGGATTGGGTGATCGCTGCGCTCGACGAATTCAACGTGAAGGGCGAGATTCGCGACGGTCGCGTCGGCGTCTGGGTTCAGCGTCCCGACAAGCCGAAGGCGGCGGATGGCAGCCTGCGCGAGGACAAGATCGCCGCGATCGGGGTGAAGCTGCGCAAATGGGTCAGCTTCCACGGCATCTCGATCAACGTGGAGCCGGACCTGTCGCATTTCGAGGGAATCGTGCCATGCGGGATTCGCGATCACGGGGTGACCAGCCTCGTCGATCTCGGCCTGCCGGTCGAAATGGCGGATCTCGACCTGGCGCTACGTGCGACATTCTGTCGCATTTTTGTGAGTAAACTAAATGCGACCTTAGAAGTTTAGTGGACACATAGGTAATCATGCATGTTAGAACGCCCTTCAAGGCAGCGTGACTGCCCTGTGAAAGCCGGGTCGGGAGGGCCCGAGCTTCGTCTCAAAATGAACAAGGAAGACGCGATGAAACTCAGCCTTATTGCCATGATCACCGCCGTCACCGTTGCGAGCCCCGCGCTTGCGCAGGACGTCGAGAAAGGCAAAAACGAATTCAAGCGGTGCAAGGCCTGTCACTCGATCGTCGCCCCCGATGGCACTGCGATCTACAAAGGCGGCAAGGTCGGCCCGAACCTCTACAACGTGATCGGTCGCAAGGTCGCATCCGTGGATGGCTATAAATACAAGGACGGGATCAAGGAATACGCCGATACCGGCGCCGTCTGGACCGAAGAGCTGCTCGCCGAATACATCACCGATCCGTCGAAGTTCCTCGAGGAGCAGACCGGCGATCCCAAGGCGAAATCGGGGATGGCCTACAAACAGCGCAAGGACCAGGCAGACATCGCCGCTTACCTCGGTTCGGCAGAAGTGTCGCCCGACGCGCCCGCGTCCTGATTACGACATAAACGCATCACGCGTTCGCTGGCGGACCCTTTCGAGGGTCCGCTTTTTTTGTGCCAGCGTCGCGGATTCGCAACGCCCGCACGGCGCCACCCCGACGCTCGCACAGCCCGCAAAGGGCGTGAGATCACACATCACTCACGCCTGACAGCGCTGCGACATTTTTTCACGGATGCGTGTGCAGAATTCTTGCCCTGCCATCGAAATATTCATAACCTCCGTTCATTCAGGCCCAAAGGGACGGGAGACCCGGGTCTGACGGGAGAAATGGGAGATCACTATGGCGGACGCAGCCGTTCACGGCGAGGGCGCACATGACACGCGCGGGTTCTTTACCCGTTGGTTCATGTCGACCAATCACAAGGATATCGGGATCTTGTATCTCTTCACCGCAGGCGCGGTGGGGCTGATCTCGGTCCTGTTCACAGTTTACATGCGCCTCGAGCTGATGGAGCCGGGCGTGCAATACATGTGCGCCGAGGGCGCGCGCTTCATCGCTTCGGCCGAGGAATGCACCCCCGACGGGCACCTCTGGAACGTGATGATCACCTATCACGGCGTTCTGATGATGTTCTTCGTCGTCATTCCGGCGCTGTTCGGGGGCTTCGGCAACTACTTCATGCCGCTCCAGATAGGCGCGCCGGACATGGCCTTCCCGCGGATGAACAACCTCAGCTACTGGCTCTATGTCGCGGGCACCTCGCTCGGGATCGCTTCGCTGCTCGCCCCCGGTGGTGGTGGCGGCGCAGGCTCGGGCGTGGGCTGGGTGCTCTACCCGCCGTTGTCCGTGAACGAGGGCGGCTATTCGATGGATCTCGCGATCTTCGCCGTGCACGTCTCGGGCGCCAGCTCGATCCTCGGCGCGATCAACATGATCACGACCTTCCTCAACATGCGGACGCCGGGCATGACGCTGCACAAGGTGCCGCTGTTTGCCTGGTCGATCTTCGTGACCTCCTGGCTGATCCTGCTGTCGCTGCCGGTTCTGGCGGGTGCGATCACGATGCTGCTGATGGACCGTAACTTCGGCACCACCTTCTTCGATCCGTCGGGTGGCGGCGATCCGATCCTCTACCAGCACATCCTGTGGTTCTTCGGTCACCCCGAGGTCTACATCATCATCCTGCCGGGCTTCGGCATCATCAGCCACGTCATCGCGACCTTCTCCAAGAAGCCGGTCTTCGGCTACCTGCCGATGGTCTATGCGATGGTGGCGATCGGCGTGCTGGGCTTCGTCGTCTGGGCGCACCACATGTACACGGTGGGCCTGTCGCTGACCCAGCAGAGCTACTTCATGGTGGCGACGATGGTGATCGCGGTGCCAACGGGCGTGAAGGTGTTCAGCTGGATCGCGACGATGTGGGGCGGCTCGATCGAGTTCAAGACGCCGATGCTCTGGGCGATCGGTTTCCTGTTCCTGTTCACCATCGGCGGCGTGACCGGCGTGGTGCTGTCGCAGGCCCCGCTCGACCGGGTCTATCACGACACCTATTACGTCGTGGCACACTTCCACTATGTGATGTCGCTTGGGGCGGTCTTCGCCATCTTCGCGGGCGTCTACTTCTGGATCGGCAAGATGTCGGGCCGTCAGTATCCCGAATGGGCCGGTAAGCTGCACTTCTGGATGATGTTCATCGGGTCGAACATGATCTTCTTCCCGCAGCACTTCCTGGGCCGTCAGGGCATGCCGCGCCGTTACATCGACTATCCGGAGGCCTTCGCCACCTGGAACTACATCAGCTCGATCGGTGCGTTCATCTCGTTCGCCAGCTTCGTGTTCTTCATCGGCATCGTGTTCTACACCCTCTTCAAGGGTAAGCGCGTCACCGAGAACAACTACTGGAACGAGTATGCCGACACGCTGGAGTGGACTCTTCCCTCCCCGCCGCCGGAGCACACTTTCGAGGAGCTCCCGAAGCGCGAGGATTGGGATCACGCCCACGCGCACTAGTGATCTAGATCTCCTGATAACGAGAACGGCCCCGGAGCGATCCGGGGCCGTTTGCAAAAGGGCGAGGCGTTGCAGGAAGGACCGGGCGGATCATGCCCTATCGCTGGACAGATACCGAAGGCCAAACCATGGAGGCGCCCCGCTCCGAGGCTGCGCCCCTGCCCGATCAGCTGCACCTGTGGCCCTACCGCTCCCTGCCGCGCAAAGGCTTTGTCTTCTTCATCGGGGCCACGGTGGTCATGGTCAGCCTGCCGCTGCTGTCGCTGCTGGGCCATGTGGAGCTGTGGGGGCTGCTGCCCTTCATCGCGCTCGCAATCGCAGGCGTGTGGTGGGCAATCTCGCATAGCTATCGCACAGGGGAGGTGCTCGAGGTTCTGACCTTCAACGGGCCGGACCTGCATCTGATCCGCCACGAACCGGGCAAACCCTCGCGCGACTGGGCAGCCAATCCGCATTGGGTGCAGGCCGATCTGCATGGGAAGGGCGGGCCGGTCGAAGCCTATCTGACGCTGCGCGGCGGCCCGCGCGAGGTGGAGATCGGCGCATTCCTCACCCCGGAAGAGCGCCGCCAGCTGCACCGCGAACTGGTGATCCGCCTTGCTGCCGCACGTGCGCCTGTCGCGCCCTGACCACCGTGAAATTCACTTCGAGATACCGACCCCCGGCGCGGCCACGGGCAGGCACACATACTGACCTTCGATCCTCAACGCGGCTTCACGCGCCCAGGCATCGGTGTCTCGGTTGACCTCTTGCGCGGCGGAACTCGCCCCAGTTCCGGCTTCCAGAGCGGAGACCAGCGTCTCGGCGAACCTGTCGCCATAGCTCTGTATTTCGGCCTCATAGGCGGCATGGGCCTTGAGCGCGCGGGCCTTGGTGGCCCTCGGCGTGTTGCCCGGCGCGCAGAGATAGCTCACCTCGCCTCCCAAGGCAGCGGAATTGAAATGATAGAGGGTGCGGTCGGGATAGCTTCGCTTCAGATCCTGCAAGCCCGGCTGCGGGACACATCCCGCCAGCCCGACAGCCGTCCCAATCACCGCCACCCCCGGAAGACGCCCCATCAAACCCTCCAAACACATCATCCGTTTCGCACTATCGAACGCTGCCTTGGCTGGCCGCGGCGTTCAGTCGTCCTTGCTGTCAGGCAGGTCTTCGCGCTTGGTACTCGCCATCTCGTCGAGCTCGCTCTCGGACATGGTGTCATACATCTCCTTCGACGCACCCTGAAGATCGCCGACCTTCGCCTCGCCGCGCTTCGCGGCCAAGGCGGCACCCGCGGCTTTCTGCTGTGCTTTCGATTGCGCCTTCATCGCAGGCCTCCTTGAAACATCTGCAAAAGAAAACGCCCCACAAGGGGGCGCTGTTCCCAGTCTCGAGAAACCCAAGTCAGATCAGGAGGCGAGGCGATCTTTCACCATCGGGCCAGCCTTCGAGAAATCCATCTGTCCGGTATATTGGCCCTTCAGCTCGCCCATCACGCGCCCCATGTCGCGAATCGACTCCGCGCCGAGTTTCGAGATGGCGGCTTCGATGGCGGCATTGACCTCATCTTCGCTCAGCTGACGCGGCAGGAAGTCCTCGATCACGCGGATCTCGGCCTGCTCCTTCTCGGCCAGCTCCAGCCGACCGCCCTCTTCATAGGCGCGTGCGCTTTCCTGACGCTGCTTCACCATCTTTCCCATGATCGCAAGCACTTCGGCGTCGCCGACAGTGCCCTCGCCCTCGCCTTCGGCGCGCATCGCGATCTCGCGGTCCTTGATGGCGGCGTTGACCAGCCGCAGCGTCGAGAGCCGCTCCTGATCCTTTTCCTTCATCGCCGCTTTCAACGCGGCGGCGATCTTATCGCGCATTTGCATCACATCGTGTCCCTACTTCAGTGAAGGCGTCAGAATAGCGGCATTGCGAAACACGCACAACATCCGCAAGTCATTGATAAATAAGCAATTCGCAATTATCTCATGGCCTCTTGACCCCCGCGTTCAGCGCGTCTAGGTTCCGGCGAATTTTGACATCGGGGAGTCGCGCCATGCCTGCAAGCCAGTCCGCATCGGAAAAGCCCACTGCGTTGATCGCGCTTGCTGATGGATCGCTGTTTTACGGGAAGGGTTTCGGCCGCCCGGGCGAGACAGTGGCCGAACTGGTCTTCAACACCTCGATGACCGGCTATCAGGAAATCATGACCGATCCCTCCTATGCGGGGCAGGTCGTGACCTTCACCTTCCCCCATATCGGCAACACCGGCGTGAACCCGGAAGATGACGAGACGAACGACCCCGTCGCCGCTGGCATGGTGGTGAAATGGGACCCGACCGAGCCGTCGAACTGGCGCGCGGCCGAGACGCTGGTCGAGTGGCTCGAAAAGCGCGGCCGGATCGGCATCGGCGGCATCGACACCCGCCGCCTCACCCGCGCGATCCGCCAGCAGGGTGCGCCGCATGTCGCGCTCGCCTACAACCCCGATGGCGTCTTCGACATCGAGGCGCTGGTGCGCAAGGCGCGTGAATGGTCCGGGCTCGAAGGGCTCGACCTCGCGAAGGACGTGACCTGCTCGCAAAGCTACCGCTGGGACGAGATGCGTTGGGCCTGGCCCGAGGGCTACAAGAAGGCCGAAGGCAACGATCTGAAAGTGGTCGCCATCGACTACGGCGCGAAGCGCAACATCCTGCGCTGCCTCGCTTCGGCTGGCTGCGACGTGACGGTGCTGCCCGCGACTGCGACCACCGAAGACGTGCTCGCGCTCGAGCCCGATGGGGTCTTCCTGTCGAATGGTCCGGGCGATCCGGCGGCCACCGGGGAATATGCCGTGCCGATGATCAAGGGCATTCTGGAAACCGAGCTGCCGGTCTTCGGCATCTGCCTCGGCCACCAGATGCTGGCGCTCGCGCTCGGCGCGAAGACGATCAAGATGAACCACGGCCACCACGGGGCGAACCACCCGGTGAAAGACCTGACCACCGGCAAGGTCGAGATCACCTCGATGAACCACGGCTTCGCGGTCGACAGCCAGACCCTGCCCAAGGGTGTCTCCGAGACCCACGTGTCGCTCTTCGACGGCTCGAACTGCGGGATCGCCATATCCGATCGCCCGGTCTTCTCGGTGCAGTATCACCCCGAGGCGAGCCCGGGCCCGCAGGACAGCTATTACCTGTTCGAGCGCTTCGCGACCGCGATGCGCGCGCGCAAGGCGTAAGCTGCACTCCGACCAATCGCTCGCCGTGATGCCTAACCGGCTCCGGCGGGCGTTAACACCATGTTAACCAAGCGTTCGCATTCTGCCCTGCGGGACAGATGCGAGGATTGGCATGGGCGGCGCGCGGCGACAGCTTCTCGAAATACCGGCGGCGATAGCAGAACCAGCGGAACGCGCGCAGCGCGCTTCACCGGCGAATTTGTCTGGCGCGCTGGTGCGATCCAAGCGTGATCCGCTGGGCAAGCCCGACCGCAAACCCAGCCGTGCCGACCGACCGCCCTTGGGGCAAATTCTGCTGGACCGAGGTGCGATCGACCCGGGCGATCTGCTCAAGGCCGCAGCATTGAGGCAACGCGAGGATGTGCGGCTGGGCGACATTCTCCTTGCGAATGGCTGGGTGCGTGAGGCCGATCTGCTAGCGGCCTTGGCCGAGCAATGGCACGCTTCGGTCGTAGATCTTCAGGCCTCCCCCCCCGATCCACGCCTGATCGACGCTGTCGGGGCGGAACTGTGCCTGAGACATGCGATGGTGCCATGGCGGCGCGTGGGCGGTATCACCCTGATCGCGACCGCTCGGCCCGAAGATTTCGAAGCGCTGCGCGACGCCCTGCCCGCGCGCCACGCGCCCTATCGGTTGGTGCTCGCCCCGGAACCCTGCATCCATGACAGCTTGTTGGCCCGCCGCCAAACCGCCCTGATCCGCCGCGCCGAGATCAAGGTCGACCCGACCGAGAGTTGCCGTGACCATAACGAACAGCGTGCAAGCCGGATTGCGGCGGGGTTTCTCGTGGTAACGGGTCTCGGCCTGTGGCTCGCACCTTCTCTCCTGATCGGCATCCTCTTCGCATGGGTGATGCTCACGCTCGTAGGCTCCATAGCGCTCAAACTGGCCGCTTTCGCGAGCGAACTCACCGCCCGCCGCCGTCCCGCCCCTGACCCGTGCGACCGTAGCGCGCCAAGGGGCCGACTCCCGATCATCTCGATGATGGTCCCGCTTTTTCGCGAAACGGACATCGCCGCACGACTGGTCGAACGGCTCGGCAAGCTGCGCTATCCGCGCGAATTGCTCGACGTGATCCTCGTCGTCGAGCAGACCGACGCAATGACTCTGGCAGCCCTTTCCGGCGCCGATCTGCCGCGCTGGATGCGGGTGGTCACGGTGCCGGACGGGCCGATCAAGACCAAGCCGCGCGCGCTCAACTACGCGCTGAACTTCTGCCGCGGATCGGTGATCGGGATCTGGGATGCAGAGGACGCGCCCGAACCGGACCAGCTGCAGATCGCCGCCCAACGCTTTCTCGAGGCTCCGCCCGAGACCGCCTGTCTGCAAGGCATCCTCGACTATTACAATCCGCGCACCAACTGGCTCGCACGCTGCTTCACCGTGGAATATGCGACTTGGTTCCGGATGTTCCTGCCGGGGCTCGCGCGGCTCGGTTTCGTCGTGCCTTTGGGCGGCACGACCCTGTTCTTCCGTCGCGACGCGCTGGAGAAACTGGGCGGCTGGGACGCGCATAACGTGACCGAAGATGCCGATCTCGGCGTGCGTCTGGCGCGGCATGGCTACCGCACCGAACTGATCCCGGCCGCCACTTATGAGGAGGCGAACTGCCGCGCCCTGCCTTGGGTCAAACAACGCTCGCGCTGGCTCAAGGGCTATGCGATGACCTGGGCGGTCCATATGCGCGATCCCGTGCAGCTCTGGCGCGATCTCGGAACGAAACGCTTCATCGGGGTGCAGATCCTGATCCTCGGATCGCTCTCGCAATATGTTCTGGCCCCGGTGCTGTGGAGTTTCTGGCTAGCGCTGTTCGGGGTCTGGCATCCGATTGCGAGTGCCCTGCCCGACCCGGCCTTCGCGCTTGTCATGGCCACCTTCCTCCTGTCGGAGCTGATCGCGATCACGACCTCGGCCTGGGCCTGCCGCGGTGCGGAACATCGCCATTTGATCAAATGGGTGCCGACGCTGCATTTCTACTATCCGCTGGGCGCGCTAGCGAGCTGGAAGGCGCTGTATGAGTTGGTCGCGCGACCCTTCTACTGGGACAAGACGAGCCACGGCATTTTCGATGCCCATAGCAGCACAGCGCCGGACAGCGCGCAGCACAGGCTTCTTGATGAGATCGCAGCCACACAGGCCAAGGCGGACCCGGAACCGCAGCGTCTGGCGCGTGCGCCGCTTATCGGCTGATCAGAGCGCCTCAGCCCAATGGCCCGCCGTCCCGTGATGCGCTGCGTCGAGCGTGAGGCGCGTCTCGAAAGCACGCGAGATATGGGCGCGCAGCGCCGAGGCCGCCGCATCGCCATTGCCCTCGCGGATCGCATCGACAATCGCCTGATGCTCATCGAGCGCGGCCTCGCCCCTGCCCTTCACCGCAAGCGAGGTCGTCGCGAGAAGCGCCATCGAGCGGTGCACGAGGTCGAGCTGCTGGACGAGGTAACGATTATGCGAGGCGAGGTGAATTTGGTGGTGGAACCGGCGATTGGCCCGGCTCAGCGCCTCGGGATCGTCCAGTTGCCCGCGATCCTCGTCGATCATGTTCTGCAGCACGCGGACCTCTTCGGGGGCCGCATGTTTCGCCGCCAGCTGCGCGGCCAAAGCCTCCAGCTCGGCGCGCACGATATAGAGCTCCGCCAGCTGGTTGTGATCGAGCGAGGCCACGATCAGCGACCGCCCGTCGCGGGCCAGCATTTGCTGGGTTTCGAGCCGCTGCAGCGCCTCGCGCACCGGGGTGCGTGACACTCCGAACCGCTCCGCCAATTCGGATTCGACCAGACGGTCCCCGGGGCGGTAAACGCCTTCGTCGATGGCGTCGAGTATGAGAGTGTAGGCGTCTTTTTGCATGCAACCTGCTTTCGCGTTCTGCCAGAGATTAGGCGCGGGCCGCCCCCGGTGACAAGCAGATTGCACCTGCGCGCCCCGCGACCTAGCTTGCAGCCCATGACAGACAGCTCCGCGCCTGCCCCCGCCTCCGCCACCCCTGCCGACCGCGATCTCGCCGCCGAGTTCGCGCATGTCGACGCCTGGGTGTTCGATCTCGACAACACGCTCTACCCGCCAGAGGCGCGGCTCTTCGACCAGATCGAAGTGAAGATGACCGATTTCGTGATGCGCTCGCTGGGCGTCGATCGCGCGCGGGCCGACCATCTGCGCAACCACTACTGGCAGCTTTACGGCACCACGCTGGCGGGTCTGATGCACGAGCACGACGTGGACCCGGCCCCCTATCTGCACGAGGTGCACGAGATCTCGCTCGACCATCTGATGGTGGATGAGGCGCTGCGCGAAGGTATCGAAGCCCTGCCGGGCCGCAAGATCGTCTACACGAACGGCTCGGCCCCCTATGCGACGCGGGTGATCGCGGCGCGCGGGCTGACCGGGCTGTTCGACGGGATCTATGGCGTCGAGCACGCCGAGTTTCATCCCAAGCCGCGCGCCGAAGCTTTCGACCGTGTTTTCGCGCAGGCCGGGATCGCGCCCGAGCGCGGCGCGATGTTCGAGGATGACGCCCGCAACCTGCGCCATCCCCATGCAATCGGGATGAAGACCGTGCATGTCGCCCCCGCTCCCGCGCCGGAGGATCACATCCACTATCACACGGCCGATCTCGCCGGGTTCCTGCGCAAAATCACGCGCGCATGAAGGGAAAGTGACGGCGCTGCGACAATATGGCACGGCTTCGCATCTTTATCGAAACGAGATGCATCTTTAAATCACGGTGGCCTGTCAGGGAGACAGCAAACGGGAGATTCGATTATGACCATGACGACCGCCGATTCCGGCGTTTCGGCCTATGTGGCCGATCATTCCGAAACCGAGCACAAGCAGATTTCGCCGGCTTTCATGTTCACCCTCGCGCTTGTCGTCGTGGCTCTGGCCGCGGGCATGGTCGCGATCATGGGCCTTGGCGGCCTGATCCTCTGGGCCGTGGGCGCCACCTGGATCATGCTCGCCCTCATCGTGGTGATGACTGCAGGCGGCTGACGTCGCATTAGAAGAATTCTCGCCCTCGGCGAACACGGCCCGGATCCGCGCGATCCGGGCTGTTTCTTTTTGCGCCCCGCGTTGCGGGGACCTCCACGCCCCCGGCTTGCGTTTCGCTGTGTCGCCGCGTCGCATCCCGGCGGCGGATCATTGCACCTGCCCGCGCCGGAGGGCAAAGTGGCACTGACATTGACGGAGGCGCCCCATGGCCGAGACCCGCACACCCATCGACACCGATATCCTGATCTCCGGCGGCGGCGTCGCCGGTCTGACGGCAGCCGCAGCCTTCGGGCAGGCGGGCTTCACCACGATCTGCGTCGATCCCACACCGCCGGTCACGGAAGAGGCGGCAGAGGGCGCGGATATGCGCTCGACCGCGTTCCTGCGCCCGTCGCGTGAGGTGCTGCAGGCTGCGGGGATCTGGGATCGGCTCCTGCCCTATGCCGCGCCGCTGCAGATCATGCGGATCGTGGATGCGGGCGGCGAAAGCCCGACCGCGCGCCTGACCCGCGATTTCGACGCGGCGGACCTGTCCGACGAACCCTTCGGCTGGAATTTCCCGAACTGGCTGCTGCGCCGCGAGCTGGTGGCCGCGCTGGCCGACAACCCGCTCGTCGATTTCCGCCCCGGCGTCGCGACGACCGGCCTCGTGACCCGCGAAAGCGGCGCCGAGGTGACGCTGTCCGACGGCACCCATGTGCGCGCCCGTCTCGTCATCGGGGCCGATGGCCGCAATTCCTTCGTGCGCGAAGCGGCAGGGCTTGGCGTGAAGACGATCCGCTACGGGCAGAAGGCGCTGGCCTTCGCGGTCACCCACCCGATCCCGCATGACAATGTCTCGACCGAGATCCACCGTTCGGGCGGGCCGTTCACGCTGGTGCCGCTACCTGATCGTGACGGCAAGCCCTCTTCCGCGATCGTCTGGATGGAGCGCGCCGCCGAAGCCGAACGCCTCGCCACGCTGCCCCCGGAAGAGTTCGAAGCGGCGATCATGGAACGCTCGACCGGGCTTCTCGGGCCGCTGAAGCTGGAGACCCGCCGCGCCGTCTGGCCGATGATGACGCAGATCGCGGATCGGTTCTCGGGCCAGCGCGTGGCCCTGATCGCCGAGGCCGCCCATGTCATTCCGCCGATCGGCGCGCAGGGGCTGAATATGAGCCTCGCCGATCTCGCCTGCCTTCTGAAACTGGCCGAGGAAGACCCGGTGCATCTGGGCGAGGCGAAGATGCTCGACGCCTATCACCGTCGCCGCTGGCCGGAGGTGAAGGCGCGCGAAGTCGGGATCGATCTGCTCAACCGCGCCTCGATGGTCGAAGCCCAACCGCTGCGCGACCTGCGCGCAGGCGTTCTTGGCGCGCTCTATTCGCTCGGGCCGGTGCGCAAGACGCTGATGAAGGCGGGGCTTGGCGTGCGTTAAGCGACTGACTGGCGCGGCTGCAACCACGGCCCGCGCCAGAACCGCCGCATCATCATCGCCCCCGCCGAGGCAAGGCCGAGCACGAGGCCGAGCCAAAGCCCGACGCCGCCGAAATCCAGCGTGAAGGCGAGAAAGTAACTGGCCGGGATACCGATCAGCCAATAGCTCGCCACCGCCATCCACATCGGCACGCGCGTATCCTGCACACCGCGCAACAGGCCCAGCGCCATCACCTGCATCAGGTCGAAGAGCTGGAAAATCGCCGCGACCATCAGGAAGCGCACACCGTAAAGGACGATCTCGGGCGTGGCCGGATTGTCGGCATCGAGAAAGAGCCGCGTGAGCCAGGGACCGGCGAAGACGAAGACCGCCACCGTCAGCAGACCGAAGCCCACGGAGAGCCCTGTCACCACCCGCGCCCCGTCACGCAGAAGGCGCGGGTCACGTTTCCCATGCGCCCGCCCCGCCCGCACGGTGGCCGCGTTCGACAGGCCGACATGCACCATGAAGGTGATCGAGGAGACCTGCAGCGCGATCCCGTGCGCGGCGAGTTCGATCGTGCCGATCCAGCCCATCATCAGCGCCGAGGCCTGAAACATCGAGCCTTCCGCCACCGACGTCAGCCCCACCGGCAGGCCCATTTTCGCGACGATCCAGAACGCCTCCCAATCGGGCCGCCAGAACCGCTGGAACAGCCGGATATGGGTCAGGCCCGGGGCACGCGCGGCATAGATCGCCTGCGCGACAAGGTTCAGCACCATTGCACTCAGCGAGGCGATGGCCGCACCCCGCACGCCCAGTTCCGGCGCGCCCCAATTGCCGAAGATCAGGATCCAGTTGACGCCCGCGTTCAACAGGACAGCCCCCAGCGTGATCCAGAGCAGCACCGCCGTGCGCTCCTGCGCGGACAGGTACGAACGGATCACCATCATTGCGAGGCCGGGTGCGAGCGCGAAGCCGAGGATGCGCAGGTACTCCTGTGCGAGCGCCGCGATCTCGGGCTTCTGACCCAGCATCTCCAGCACCGCGCCGGAATTCCAGAAGACCGGCAGCATCGCGAGGCCGAACAGGATCGACAGCCAGATCCCCATTCGTGTGTCGCGCCGCGCCTGCACCTCGTCATCCGCGCCCAGGCTCGCCGAGACGCGCCCCATCACCGCCAGCGCGATCCCGTTGCCCAGCATGAAGATCGAGAAGAAATAGGAGGTACCCAGCACCAGCGCCGCCAGCGCCTCGACGCCATACCAGCCCACCATCACCGTATCGGTCACGTTGAGCAGCATCTGCGCGAGGTTGGAGCCGATCAGCGGTAGACCCAAAGTGAAGATCGCCCGCACATGGCGGGCGAGTGGCATCGCTTGCTTTTGCGACTGAGGCGGTGGCGCGCTCTGATGGGGGTCGGTGCTCGTCATGGGCGAGCGCTAGCCCCGCCCGACGCGGCGGTCAAGAGAGCGGTTACTCGCCCACTTCTTTCTTACCCGTGATCATCGGCTTCACGAGGTTCACACCCTTCCACGTCCGGTAATAGACGATGGCCGCGATATGGATACCGACGACGATCAGCAGCAGGGTCGCCACGAATTCATGGATTTTCGGCGCCCAGCTCGTGCTGATGCTTTCCGGCACGGAGCCCGCCAGGGGACCGACGTTGATGTAATCCTGCGGATCGGAGGTCAGCCCGGTCACGACCTGCACGATCAGCAGCCCGAGCATGACGAGAACCGACCAGCCGCCCAGCGGATTATGCCCGAGATGGCCGGAGCTTTCCTTGGATGGCAGGTGGCGAAGATAATCCGCCACCGCCTTGGGTCCATAAAGGAACTGCGAGAACCGCGCCGTGCGCGATCCCACGAACCCCCAGATCAGACGCACCGCCAGCAGCCCCGCGATCGCGTAGCCGGCATAGAAATGCCACGTCATCTGGTTCGGCCCCCATTCCCCGAGACCCCAGGCGGCGGCAAAAGCCGCCACCAGAAGCCAGTGGAACAGACGCACGACAGGGTCCCAGACCGTGACGGTTTTCTTCGCGGGGGAGGCGGCGGTGTCCTTCATTCTGCGTTACTTCGAACGGAACTCGTCGTGGCAGCTCTTGCAGGTGCCGCCGAGCTTACCGACCGCCGGCTGCAGCGTCTCGAGGCTGCCTGCCGCATCGGGCATTTCCGCCGCGGCTTGATGGAGGGCATCCGCCTTTTCCATGAACAGGTCCATGTTCGACCAGATTTCCGACTTCGCGTGGGTCTCCATCATGTCGTCGACCGAAGTGCCTTCGACGAAGAGCGGCGAGATGTCGACCTTCGCGAGCGCCGCGATGTTGTTGGCGGCGGTCTGTGCCTTGGCGGCATCGAAGTCCATCTTGCCCTGCGCCATCGGCGCGAGCACGGCCATCTGGGCGCCGAGCAAATCGAAGAAACCTTGGCGCGCTTCGACAGCGTCTTTGGGCGACTGCGCGAAAGCGGCGCTGGCGGCGAGGGTGAAGGTCAGGGCGAGGAGAGGCTTACGCATGTGGAACTCCAATCTGCGATGGCAAGAAACGTACAGGTTTGAGGTTACACGCATTCGTGTCAATCCGAAGACACTCCTATGTGCGCAGGCACACATTTCCCCTACCGGGACGATAGGGAGGCACCGGGTCTTAGGCAGGTTCCGGCCTATTGCCGATCGAACGCGCAAATCGCCTAGAAATCGCACTTAAGTTGCGACGGAACGTCAGGCACCCCGCGTATAAGCCGCGCGAAACCCTGACTTTATGCCGAAATCTGCGGAATCAGCGCTCGGGTTTGCGGGCGACGAAATCGATCAGGGCGGCGCGGCCGGAATGGCCCGCGCCCTCGTCGAGATCGGCATCGTAATCGGCCTGATGCAGCACCTCCCAGCGCGGGAAGGCGTCGCGCAGGAGATCGAGATCGTAGAGCTGCTCCACGACCCCCGGCCCGCCGGTCCCGTAGCGCGGCTGGCGTCGCGCGAAGCCGTGGATCAATGCGAGCCCGCCCGGTTTGAGCGCGGTCGCGATGCCGTCGAAAATCTCCGCCCGAAAGGCGGTATCGGCGAATTGGATGAAACAGGCGAGAACGGCGTCATATTCGCCGCGTGGCCAGTCATAGCCGCGAAGATCGGCGTCGATCGTCTGCATCGACACGCCCCGCTCCTGCGCCAGTTCAGCGGCCTTGCGGCGCGCGTTTTCCGACGGTTCGAGGGCTGTGACCTGCACTCCGAGGCTGGCGAGATAGGTGCCGTTGCGCCCTTCGCCGTCAGCGATGCTCAGAAGCCGCGCCCCCGGAGCGAGACGCCATGCCTGACGCGCCACGAAATCCGCCGGGGTCGTGCCATAGAGAAATTCTTCTCCGGCGAATCTTTCGTTCCAGCCCATGCTCTCCTCCGGTTGTTACCTTTCACATGGAATGCAACCGGCGGAGGGACAAGCCCCACCGGTCACCGAAATCGCCACCGGCGATCACATGCTCAGGATTTGGTCACGCGGCGCTGATCGGGATGAAGAGATGCGCCAAGAATATGCTCGGACGAATGCACGACATGGCTCGCATGACCCACGATCAGCGGATCGGGCGGCGTTGCGATCGTGGGATCCTTGTCGGGATAGTCCAGCGTCGACAGGAAATGCTTCATGCAGTTCAGCCGCGCGCGCTTCTTGTCGTTCGACTTCACGATGGTCCACGGCGCATCGGCGGTGTCGGTGTAGAAGAACATCGCCTCTTTCGCCTCGGTGTAATCGTCCCAGCGATCGAGGCTCGCCAGATCGATCGGCGACAGCTTCCAGCGCTTGAGCGGATCGGTTTCGCGCGATTGGAAGCGACGGCGCTGCTCTTCGCGGGTGACCGAGAACCAGTATTTGTAAAGCCGGATGCCCGAGCGCACGAACATACGCTCCAGCTCCGGGGTCTGGCGCATGAATTCGAGGTAATCGTTGGGCTTACAGAACCCCATCACGCGCTCCACGCCCGCGCGGTTATACCAGCTGCGGTCGTAGAAGGTCATCTCGCCCGCGGTCGGCAGATGCTCGACATAGCGCTGGAAATACCACTGACCGAGTTCCTCTTCCGAGGGCTTGTTGAGCGCGACGACCCGGGCAAAGCGCGGGTTGAGATGTTCGGTGAAGCGCTTGATCGTACCGCCCTTGCCCGCCGCGTCGCGGCCCTCGAAGAGGATCACGAATTTCTCGCCGCTCTCCTGCGCCCATTTCTGGACCTTCAGCAACTCGGCCTGAAGCTCCGCCTTTTCTTTCTCATAGGCGGCGCGCGCCATCTTGCGCTTGTAGGGGTATTTCCCGGTCTCGAAAGCCAGCCGCACCGCACTGGGATCGACGCGCGGGAAGCTCTTCGGGCCGGTCGCCTTCGGCTCTGGCGGAGTGATCGCGGGATGCGCCTCGGCGGGATCAATCGGCTTGACGACAGCCTCTGCCTTCCCGGCTGCGGCCTTGGCCGGTTTCGTCGCGTCGCTCATGAGCTGATCTTTCATGCGTATCCCTCCGTTGGCTGAACCTTGCGGAGCATCGCGCAATCCCGCGTGATGTGCCTTGATACGCATCAAAAACCCGTGTCTGCTGGGCCTCCGGCGGCAAAAACGCCACAAAATCGAGCGAAACGAAGGAACGGACATGATCACGATCTACGGCAACTATCATTCGCGGGCGAGCCGGGCGCTGTGGTTGCTCGAGGAGTTGGGCCTGCCGTTCCGTCTGCGCCGAGTCGTGCAGGCGAACCGTTTCAAGGATCCGCTCGCGCCGGAGGTTCCGCTCAACACCCGCTCGCCCGAATTTCGCAAGCTCTCGCCGATGGGCGCGATCCCGGTGCTGGAGGAAGACGGGCTGATCTTGACGGAGTCGCTCGCGATCAACCTGCATCTCGCACGCAAGGCGGGAGGGCCGCTCGCCCCTGCGCACGAGCGCGAGCTCTCGCAAATGGAGCAATGGGCGCTCTTCGCCGCCACCTGGATCGAGACCGATGCGCTCGCCCTCAGCTTCGTCTATCGCCGCAAGGAGCAGGACACGCCGGAAGGCAAGGCCGAGATCGCGTCTCTCTGCTCGAAGCTCGCCCGGCCGCTGACCACGCTCGAGACCCATCTCGAGACGCATAGCCATATCGTGGGCGGCCGGTTCACCGTGACGGATCTCAATCTGGCCGAGGTTCTGCGCTACGGGCAGGACCACCCGGAGTTCCTCGCCCCCTACCCGCGCCTGCAAAGCTGGATCAAGCTGTGCCAGAGCCGCAAAGCCTTCCGCGCGATGTGGGAGAAGCGCGAGGCCGAGGCGGTTTGATTCGGCGAACCTCGCGTCGCGCCTAATTCGAAAGGTGTATGCGAAGACGGCGCGGATACGCGCTCTGCTCAAGCGATGGGCAGGCGCTCAACCCAACTTCGCCTTTCAGTCAGGTCTCCCTGACCAAGTGGTCGGGTTTTCCGCAGCGGGGTGAATTCCTCTTAGCAATGCAGCTTCCCTTACGTCATTTTGTCGGGGTGAAGAGGGTTCGAGGTAACCATGTCTGCTTTGCTTGGATACAGCCTGTGTTTGGGTGCGACGCTGATCGTGATCGCGGGTGATTTCGTTCTGAAATCTGCCGGTGAGAAGGGCCACGCGCTGCATTCGCCGTCTGTCTTCCTAGGTTGCGTGCTTTACGCCGCTTCGGCAGCAGGTTGGTTTCTGGCTATGCGGCATGTGTCGCTGGCACAAACGGGCGTGGCCCCGGCGCTTTTCACATTGATGGCTCTGGTGACGATGGGAGTCGTCCTGTTCGGTGAAAAACTCGCCTTGCGGGAAGTCTTCGGTATCGCGATGGCGGTGGGGTCGATGCTGCTCATGGCGCGCGTCGCGTAAGGGCCGGACGTTTTCGGGGGTGTGGGGCTTTCGAAGCGGATCGGGGCGGTGGGGTCTTCTTGCTCCTCCGCCCCAACCTGCGGTATCTCTTGTTTAGAAAACTACAAGAGAAAGCGAGCAGCATGGCCGACGATCTTCTGACGCCCCAGACCGATTCCTATGACGCCTCCTCGATCGAGGTGCTCGAAGGTCTCGAACCCGTGCGAAAACGCCCCGGCATGTATATCGGCGGCACGGACGAGCGCGCGCTTCATCACATGGTGGCCGAGGTCCTCGACAACTCGATGGACGAAGCGGTGGCCGGTCACGCCAACCGCATCGAGGTCGAGCTGCTCGCCGATCATTCCGTCGTCATCCGCGACAACGGGCGCGGCATCCCGATCGACCCGCACCCGAAATTCTCCGGCAAATCCGCGCTGGAAGTCATCCTTTGCACGCTGCATGCGGGCGGCAAATTCTCGGGCGACGCCTACGAGACCTCGGGCGGTCTGCACGGGGTGGGTGCCTCGGTGGTCAACGCGCTGTCGGACCTGATGGTCGTTCAGGTCGCCAAGAACAAGGAACTGTATGAACAGCGCTTCTCGCGCGGCATTCCCGAAGGTCCGGTGGAGAAGATCGGCGCGGCGCCGAACCGTCGCGGCACCACCGTCACCTTCCATGCCGACGAGCAGATCTTCGGCCATCACCGGTTCAAGCCCGCGCGCCTGCTGAAGATGGTGCGCTCGAAAGCGTATCTCTTCTCGGGCGTGGAGATTCGCTGGAAGTCCGAGGTCGACGATGGCGAGACCCCGACCGAAGCGACTTTCCACTTCCCCGGCGGCCTCGCAGATTACCTGACCGAGACGCTGAGCGGCGCGAGCACCTATGCCGACCGCCCCTTCTCGGGCAAAGTTGAGTTCCGCGAAAAGTTCAACGTGCCGGGCTCGGTCGAATGGGCGATCAACTGGACGCCGTCGCGCGACGGCTTCATCCAGTCCTATTGTAACACCGTGCCGACGCCCGAGGGCGGCACCCACGAGGCGGGCTTCTGGTCGGCGATCCTCAAGGGCATCCGCGCCTATGGCGAGCTGGTGAACAACAAGAAGGCCGCGCAGATCACCCGCGACGACCTGATCACCGGCGGCTGCGCGCTGGTCTCGTGCTTCATCCGCGAGCCGGAATTCGTGGGTCAGACCAAGGACCGTCTGGCCACCGTCGAGGCGCAGCGTCTGGTCGAAGGCGCCGTGCGCGACCACTTCGACAACTGGCTGGCCTCGGACACGAAATCCGCAGGCGCGATCCTCGATTTCCTCGTGCTGCGCGCCGAGGAACGCCTCAAGCGCCGGCAAGAGAAAGAGACTCAGCGCAAATCGGCCACCAAGCGGCTGCGCCTGCCCGGCAAGCTGGTCGATTGCTCGGCCACGAACCGTTCGGGCACGGAGCTGTTCATCGTCGAGGGCGACTCGGCGGGCGGCTCGGCCAAGATGGCGCGCGACCGCAAGAACCAGGCACTGCTGCCGCTGCGCGGCAAGATCCTCAACGTGCTGGGCGCGGCAAGCTCCAAGCTCGGTTCAAACCAGGAGATCAACGATCTGACGCAGGCGCTCGGCGTGGGCCTCGGCACCAAGTTCAACGTCGACGATCTGCGCTACGACAAGATCATCATCATGACCGACGCGGACGTGGACGGAGCCCACATCGCCTCGCTTCTGATGACCTTCTTCTTCACCCAGATGCGCCCGATGATCGACCAGGGCCACCTCTATCTGGCCTGCCCGCCGCTCTACCGCCTGACCCAGGGCGCCAAGCGTGTCTACGTAGCCGACGACGCCGAGAAGGACGCGATGCTGGAGAAAGGTCTGGGCGGCAAAGGCAAGATCGACGTGCAGCGCTTCAAGGGTCTGGGCGAGATGGACGCGAAGGACCTGAAAGAAACCACGATGCACCCCGACACGCGCAAGCTGATCCGGGTGACGATCCACGACGACGAGCCGAACGAGACCGGCGATCTGGTGGAAAGGTTGATGGGCAAGAAACCCGAACTGCGGTTCCAGTATATTCAGGAGAACGCGCAGTTCGTGGAGGAGCTGGATGTTTGACCTGCATTGACAGTTGAACTCATGCCCGGGCGACCAGCCCGGGCAGCGCCCGCCCCTCCCCCGGGAGGGCGCATTGGCGATGCAGTTCACAGCCTCCCCGTCCTCCGGGCTTGCAAGATAAACCTCCCAAATCAGACGACAGCACAGCGCCCCCTGCGCCGCGACACGCGGCGCGTTCGCCGCTGAAGGCTTCCACTGGAAGCCTTCCGAGACGCGGCTCACCCCAAGGGTCGGGCGCTGCCCTCGTCTCTCGCCACACGCGCCCGTCCGGCCCTCCGCTCGCGCTCCGGGCGTTCGCCGGGGCGTCCTTCCACTGGAAGGCCGCTAGTCCCGGCTCACCCCTCCTCGCGTGGCACGAAACGGACACGGGCTTGGATCATCTCCGGCGGCGCGATACCAAGGCGCGATACGTCAAAAGCTCCGGATCCCGACACATGCCTCAGATTTCGTCCCAAAGCCTCAGCGTCACCATTGCCGATCTGGGCGCCGAGATGCAGGGGCTGTGCTATCAGGGGCAGGAGCTGCTCTGGGAGGGCGACCCGGCCTGGTGGAGCGGGCAGGCCCCGATCCTGTTCCCCATCGTCGGCCTTCCCGCGCCCGACGGGGTGACGATCGACGGCACGCCCCACGCAATCCCCAAGCACGGCTTCACCCGCGATCTGCCCTTCCGCGTGACCGAGCTGACGCAAAACCGCTGCTGCCACCTGCTCGAACCCTCGCAGGAGACCGCGGCCTATCCGTTCGAATTCCGTCTCGAGATCGTCCACGAGGTCGTGGGGGCGGAGCTGAGCATCACCGCCACGGTCAGCAATGCGGGCGACCGGGAGATGCCGTTTTCCTTCGGCTTTCACCCGGCATTTCGCTGGCCGCTGCCCGGCGCGACCGGCCCGCATCGGATCGAGCTGCGCAACGGGGCGGAGCCTGCCTTGGCGCGGCTCGCGGAAGGGATGCTGGGGCGCGCGCGGATGCCCTCGCCCTTCACGGCGGGCGCGCTGACCCTCGATCCGGCGCAGTATGAGGACGATGCGATGATCTTCCCCGAAGGCGCGGGCGACGGGCTGCGCTACCACGCCGACGGGGCGCCGGTGCTCGATTTCCGCTTCTCCAACCTGCCCAATCTCGCGCTGTGGCAGAAGCCCGGTGCGCCCTATATCTGCGTTGAGCCGTGGCACGGGCTGCCTGCGGCGGAAGGCGCCGGGCCGGAACTGGCCGCGCGACCCGATAGCATGATGCTGCCGCCCGGCGCGCAGGAGACATTCGCGATGACCTTGGCGGTGAGCGGATGATCCCCTACCTCGCCTATGGCTCCAACCTGCTGACCTCGCGGCTTGCCGCGCGCTGCCCTTCGGCCCGCGTGCTCGGGTTGGCGGAGGTCCCCGGACATGCGCTCGATTTCTCGAAACGCGGGCGCGACGGGAGCGCGAAGGCCACGATCACCGAAGGCGACGCGCGCACCCAAGGGGTGCTGTTCGAGATCACGGAGAGCGACATCCCCGCGCTCGATGCTGCCGAAGGCGCGGGGCTTCATTACGAGAAGATCGCGCTCACGCTCGAAGATGGCCAGCGCGCCTTCACCTATCGCGCGCTCCAGCGCCAGAACGGGATCGCGCCGTTCGAGTGGTATCTCGCGCTGATCCGGGCGGGGCGGCGCGAACATGGGCTGGGCCTGGACGATCTGGTGCATGTCACGCCAATCCCCGATCCAGAGCCCGACCGCCCCGGCTTCATCGCCGCCCGCGAAGCGTTGGTCCGCGCGGGCTATCGCGACTGGCGCGCGGCGCTCTGACCGATCGGGCGCACCGGCATCCCCGGCCCGGTCAGCACGGCGATGCCTGCCCCGACCAGCGACGACAGCTCCGGCCCGTCGCAATCCAAGCCCCCGGTATAGGTGCCGAAAGCGGGCAGGATCAGGTGATCGCGCCCCACCAGAAACGCTCGATACGACCGCCGCGCGATCTGCGCTTTGGGGTGGTAATGGCCCGACAGGTCCGGCCCCTGCCCTGCAATATGGCGCAGCGTGAGCGGGCCGATTTGCGTCTCTTCCACGGTCCGGCCCAAGCCGATCGGATCATGGTTTCCCGCGATCCATAGCAGCTTCGTCTGCGCCGCGATCCGGGTCAGACGCCCGGCGATCTCGGGCGCGATCTCTTCCGCCGCCGCATCATCGTCGAACGCATCGCCCAGACTGATCAGGCGCGAGGGCCGCAGCCGCAGAGCCTCGGCCTCCAGCCGGATCACCGTGTCGAGGCTCTCGAAGGGCGGCAACAGCGCACCACCGCGCCGCGCCATCCGCTCGGACTTGCCCAGGTGCAGATCGGCCACGATCAGCGCCTCTTCCTCGGGCCAATAGAGCGCGCCCGACGGTTGCGCGATGAACCGTTGCCCCGCGAAGGTGATCTCTCTCATTCCAGCCCCGCCTCGCGCATCATCGCCTGCGCCTCTTCTTCCATCAGCCGTGCCTCGCCCGTGCCGCCGCGAATGCCGACTTGCCCGTGTTCGAGCAACAGGGGCGCGGCCAGAGGCGTCACATGCGGGGCGCGGATATGCACGATTCTCTTACCCTGGGCCAGCATCTCTTCGATCCGTTCGAAATCGACGAGGCCGCGGCTCGCCTCCTCGCGCGTGATGCGCAACAAGAGGTGATCGGGGTCGTAACGGCGCAGCGTGTCGTAAAGGATGTCCGAGGAAAACGTCGCCTGTTTGCCCGATTTGCGCTGCCCCGGCAGGTTGCGCTGGATGAGGCCCGCGATCGTGGCAATGGAGCGGAAGGCGCGCTTCATCACGGCGTTGCTCGCGAGCCAGTCGCGCAGGCCGTCGCGTAACCCTTCGGCAGATAGCAGCGGCGCGGGGTCTTCGACCGGATCGATCGACCAGATCAGCAGCGCGTAATCGGTGGCGACAAAACCAAGCGGCCCGAGCCCCGCCTGCTCCATCCGGTGAGTCAGCAGCAGCGCGAGGGTCTGATGCGCGTTGCGCCCGGCGAAACCGTAGAGGCAGAAGAACGCCCGCCCGCCGCGCAGAAAGGACTCGCAGGTCAGCGTGCCGGGGGCTGGCAGCGTGGAAATCTCACGCTGCAGCGCCAGCCAGTCGCGGGTGTCAGGCGGCAGCTGATCCCAGTCCTCGGGCGTGGCGATCAGGCGCTGCACCCTTTGCGACAGCTCCAGCGAGGTCGCCATTTTCAGCCCCGAGAAGACGGCGATCTTCGGCTCGCGCGTGGCGGCGTTCGTCACCTCCACGACCATCTCGCGCAGACCTTCGTAGCGGACAACCTGCCCGCCGATCAGGAACGTGTCGCCGGGGGTGAGCGACGCGGCGAAGCCTTCCTCCACCTCGCCCAAGGGCGTGCCGCCGCGTCGGGATTTGCGGCGGACTTTCAGCTTCTCGGTTTCGGTGATTGTGCCGATATTCATCCGCAGATCGCGGGTCGCGCGGGGATCGCGGAGCTGCCATTTGCCGTCGCGCTGCAACAGGCGCTGCCAGCGGTCATAGGCGCGCAGCGCGTAGCCGCCCGTCGCGCAGAACTCCAGACAGGCATCGAAATCGGCGCGCGGCAGTTGGGCGTAGGGCCCTGCCCGCAGCACCTCGGCATAAAGCGCATCCGCCTCGAACGGCCCGGCGCAGGCGGTCAGCAGGATATGCTGGCACAGCACGTCGAGCGGACCGCGCCAGCGCCGCCCGCCGCCGTCCAGATCGTTCTCGCGCACGGCCTCCAAGGCAGCGGCGCATTCGACGATCTCGAAGCGATTGGCGGGCACGATCCGCGCGCGCGAGGGTTCGTCATAGCGATGATTGGCGCGCCCGATCCGCTGCACGAGGCGTTTGACGTTCTTCGGCGCGCCGACCTGCAGGACGAGATCGACATCCCCCCAGTCGAGCCCCAGATCGAGCGAGCCGGTGCAGACCACCGCGCGCAACTCGCCGCTCGCCATCGCCTCCTCGACCTTGTGGCGCGCCTCGCGCGACAGCGAGCCGTGATGCAGCCCGATCGGCAGGGCGTTGTCGTTCACCTCCCAAAGCGCTTGAAAGAACAGCTCGGCCTGCGCGCGGGTATTCAGGAAAACGAGACTGAGCCGCGCGTCCTCGATCGCCGCCATCACATCGCGAGCGGCGTGCCGCCCGCCGCCCCCTGCCCAAGGTGCAGGACGTGCGGTCGGCAGCATCTCAATATCAGGCGCCGGGCCGGGATCGGCCATGATCACCCGCGCGCCGCCCATGAAATCGGCCAGCGCCTGCGGAGCCTCGACCGTGGCCGAGAGCCCGGTTACGGTCAGGTCCGGCGACAGGCTGCGCAGCCGTGCGACGCCCAGCATCAATTGATCGCCGCGTTTGCTTTCAGCCAGCGCGTGGATCTCGTCGAGCACTACCCGCTTGACCCCTGCGAAGATCTTCGGCGCTTCCGGGTAGGACAGCATCAGCGCGAGGCTCTCCGGCGTCGTCAGCAGGATCTGCGGTGGATCGACCCGCTGACGGCGGCGCTGCGTGGCCGATGTGTCGCCGGTGCGATCCTCGATCCGCAGGTCCAGCCCGATCTCGTCCACCGGCGCGCGCAGGTTGCGGGCGATGTCCTTGGACAGCGCCTTCAGGGGCGAGACATAGAGCGTGTGCAGCCCCTCATATCCCTCGGCCAGATCGACGAGCGACGGCAGAAACCCCGCCAGCGTCTTGCCGCCCCCGGTCGGCGCGATCAGCAGCGTATCTTCGCGCGCCGACAGCACGTCGAGCTGATGCCTGTGCGGCTGCCAGCCCCGGCTGGCGAACCAGTCGGCGAAGCGTTGCGGCAGGAGGGGCGTGGCGGCGGTGTCGGGCATCGCGTGAAAGGTAGGCGTGAGGAGCGGATGCGCAAGCTTTGCGACAGCTCTTGGCGCGGGCGGCTAGCCCGGGCCGCGCCCGCCCCTTCTTTAAAGCAATCAGCCTTTGCGTCGCGACGCGGCTCTCCCCAACATCTCGCACCATCGCACACCCCATCCGCGCCATCTCGCCACTGTTCATTGGGCGATCCATGTTATATTCAGGCCCGCGACAGGAAATTGCCCGAGTCCCCTCGGGCGCGACAGAAACGGAAATCTTATGGCCTTTTATCGTTCCCGTAGATCCACCCATGGCCGCAACATGGCGGGTGCGCGCGGTCTGTGGCGCGCCACCGGCATGACCGATGACGACTTCGGCAAGCCGATCATCGCGGTCGTGAACTCCTTCACGCAATTCGTGCCCGGCCACGTCCACCTCAAGGACCTCGGCCAGATGGTCGCGCGCGAGATCGAGAGCGCGGGCGGTGTCGCGAAGGAATTCAACACCATCGCCGTCGATGACGGGATCGCGATGGGCCATGACGGGATGCTCTATTCGCTGCCCTCGCGCGAAGTGATCGCGGACTCCGTGGAATACATGGTCAACGCGCATTGCGCCGATGCGATGGTCTGTATCTCGAACTGCGACAAGATCACCCCCGGCATGATGATGGCCGCGATGCGCCTGAACATCCCGGTGATCTTCGTTTCCGGCGGCCCGATGGAGGCCGGCAAGGAAGGCGCGGAGATCATCGGTCACGACCTCGATCTGGTCGATGCGATGGTGGCGGCTGCCGACGACAAATATTCCGACGAGGATGTGCTCGCGATCGAGAAAGCCGCCTGCCCGACCTGCGGGTCGTGCTCGGGCATGTTCACCGCGAACTCGATGAACTGTCTGGCCGAGGCGCTGGGTCTGGCGCTGCCGGGCAATGGCTCGATGCTGGCGACGCATGCCGACCGCAAGGAGCTGTTCCTTGAAGCCGGCCGCAAGATCGTCGAGATCACGCGCCGCCATTACGAGCTGGAAGACAAGGGCCTGCTGCCGCGGGAGATTGCGACGTTTGAAGCCTTCGAGAACGCGATGAGCCTCGATATCGCGATGGGCGGGTCCACCAACACCGTGCTGCACCTGCTGGCGATCGCACATGAGGGCAAGGTCGACTTCACGATGGAAGACATCGACCGCCTCTCGCGCAAGGTTCCGGTGTTCTGCAAGGTGGCGCCTGCCAAGCAGGACGTCCACATGGAAGACGTTCATCGCGCGGGCGGCATCATGGGCATCCTTGGTGAGATGAACCGCGCCGGTCTGATCCATCAGGATGTGCGCACCGTGCATTCGGAAACGATGGCCGAGGCGCTCTCGAAATGGGACGTGATGGTCGCCAATGACGACGCCACCGATCAGTTCTACCGCGCGGCGCCGGGCGGCGTGCGCACCACGCAGGCCTTCTCGACCGAGAACCGCTACAAAGAGCTCGACCGCGACCGCGAAAACGGCGTGATCCGCACCGCGGAACATGCGTTCTCGCAGGATGGCGGTCTGGCTGTTCTCTACGGCAATATCGCCGAGCAGGGCTGCATCGTGAAAACCGCGGGCGTCGACGACTCGATCCTGAAATTCTCGGGCCCCGCGAAAGTGTTCGAGAGCCAGGACGACGCGGTGTCGGGCATCCTGACCGGCAAGGTCGTCGAGGGCGAAGTGGTCATCATCCGCTACGAGGGCCCGCGCGGCGGTCCGGGAATGCAGGAAATGCTCTACCCGACCTCCTACCTCAAATCGAAGGGCCTCGGCGCGAAATGCGCGCTGCTGACCGACGGGCGTTTCTCGGGCGGCACCTCGGGCCTCTCGATCGGTCATGTCAGCCCGGAAGCGGAAGAAGGCGGCACGATCGGCCTCGTCGAGACCGGCGATATCATCGAGATCGACATCCCGAACCGCACGATCAACCTTGCCGTGGCCGACAATGTTCTGGCCGCGCGGCGTGAGGCGATGGGGCCGCTGCCATGGAAACCGGCAGAGCCGCGCAAGCGCGCTGTCTCGACCGCGCTCAAGGCCTATGCGCTGCTGGCCAGCTCGGCGGCGAAGGGTGGCGTGCGCATCCTGCCCGAGTGATCGCACCCTAACGCGAATTGGAACGGCCGCCTCTCGGGGCGGCCGTTTTCATTCAGGCGGCATCGCTTTCGGGCAGGCTTTCTTCCCAACCGAGCCGCTTGCGGATCGCATGGGCGAGGTAGCTCATCGCCAAGGCCGAGACCCCGCCCAGCACCGTCCCCGCGACCCGGCCCCAAGCATTCGACAAAGGCGCATCATTGCCCATCGAGACCATCACCACGATCAGCGCGGTCAGGAAGGCCACAAAGGTCGGGTAATGCGCGGGCGGCGCAAACAGGATCGCAGTCACGCCGAAGATCACATAGAGCCCCGGCATCACGACACTGTCTGGCCCGAGCCACAGCACAAGCAGGCTCGCCCCCAGCCCGCCTGCGAGGGTCGCTAGGCTGCGCACCAGCACCCGGTCCCATGTCATGCCGGGACGCGGGCGCAGCATCAACAGAGCCGAGAGCGGCGCCCAGTAGGGATGGTTGATCGAGAAGGCGACCGCGACGCCGTAGGACAAGCCCACCGCTCCCATCGCCTGCAGCCCCTGACCGATCAGCGAGTTGAGCGGCGCGACACCGTCCGGCGGCACCTGCCCATCGAGCTTCGGCCCCGTCTTTGGCGCGATGTGTTTCCAGATCACCCGCACCGCCTCTTCCACCGCCAGGACCCAGACCATCGCGCCGCCGACAGCAAGCAGCACCGGCCCGGGCGACGGGATGAACTGCACGAGAAAGGTCGAGAGCGAGAAGAACAGCCAGCTTTGCAGAAACAGCCACCACAGGCTCATATCCCGGCGCGACAGAAGGCCCACGGCGAACGCGCCAAGCAACATCCCCGGCACACTCAGCGCGACGCCCCCGATCATGACTTTCGCCGCGATCATCCCGGCGAATATGCCGACCAGCTTACCCGCAATGTCGAGGAACGTGACCGGCCAGCGCCGGTTGCGGATCGATTTCCCCTGCCCTGTCGAGGTGGCGAAGCCCGCGCCAAGCGCCGCGAGTTCCTGCCCGCGCGGCAGATCGAGTGACAGCACGATCGCGACCAAACCGCTCAGCGCAAGCGCCGCAGGCAAGCCGCGCGACCAGTTCAGCTTGGAAAGCTGCGAGATTGAAAGTTCGGACAGAGACACCGCGTAACACCTTTCGATGCAGGCAAAGCGCCTTACCGACGCGCTGGTTCCCCGCTAGACGCCGATCCGGTCCAGAAGCCCCGCCACCATTCCGTGATAGCCCGAACCGAACAGGCGCAGATGCACCAGCGCGGGCCAGAGTTGATAGATCGCCCGGCGCCCTTCCCAGCCGGGTTCAAGCGCGCCGTAGCCAGCGGCGAATTCCGGCCCGGGCGCGCCGAAGAGATGGAGCATCGCGAGATCGACCTCGCCGTCGCCGTAATAGCAGGCCGGGTCGATCAACCCGCTCAGATGTCCCTGATCGGCCAAGACATTGCCCGCCCAGAGATCGCCGTGCAGCAGGGACGGGAACGGGCGCGGCGGCAGATGCTCGTCGACCTGCGCGGCGAGCGTCTCGACCCGACGCGCGAGCGGCGCGGGCAAGGCAGGCAGCGACGGGCGCAGCCGTGCCTCGGCCCAGAACTCAGGCCATGTCGGGCGCGCTGCGTTGGGGATCGGCACCGGACCGAAAGCATACTCGTCGGGCCAGCCGTAGGGCGCCTCATCCAGCGCCCCCGGCGCGCGGTGTTGGCGCCGAAGCATCTCGCCCAGTTCCAGCCACCCCGCGCCCCGCAGCCCACCGCTCTGCGGCAAAGCCTCTATCACGAGGCAGACCCGAGAGACCGCGATCACCTTCGGCACTCGCGCGCCCGCCTCGGCCAACGCACGCAGCATCGCCGCCTCGGTTTCGGGGGAAGGCCCGCCCTTGACGATCACGCGTTCCCCCGTCGGCAGGTCCAGCGCCAGCACCGGGCTCAGATCGCCGCCCGCCAACGGCTCGGCCCGTCGCGGCGTGATTTCCAGGAGGCGCGCGGCCTCTGCCAATATCCGCGCCGTTTCGTCCATGTCGCCCTCCTGTTTTCGGTCGTTTGCCTTTTCTTGCGGCACCACAGGCGAATATCCGCTCTGTACGACAGGATTACGGTTGCGTGACGGGTTCCATCCGGTGCAAATGCCCAATGTTGCCGTCGATCAGCCTCCCCATGGCGGGTCAGTCCTTCGTGCAGCATAGACATTTTGGACGCCTTCGTGCCGAGACAATGCGTGCAGCGCGCTCGGGCCGGAGGATTTGTCCGTTTCTGTCCCTCGGGGGGCAACACGAGACCCTGACGGAGATATCCCCACACTCGTCTCCGTCGGGTAGCAGCCGCCGCGAACCCCTTGCGGCG
Organism: Thioclava sp. F28-4; assembly: GCF_002020045.1. Lineage (NCBI taxonomy): Bacteria > Pseudomonadati > Pseudomonadota > Alphaproteobacteria > Rhodobacterales > Paracoccaceae > Thioclava > Thioclava sp. F28-4. The sequence goes on from NZ_MPZQ01000001.1 coordinate 814,727, forward strand.
GCTGCGTTTAGCCCCGGCCCCGGTCAGCGCAGGAAGTTGTCGCGCATCAGCGAGACCACCTCATCGGAACGCCCGTTGAGCACCGCCTTCACGCCGAAGAGCGCGGTTGACCCCACCTGCGCCGGTTTGATCTTCGGCGGCATCACCAGCTCCATCCGGTTCACCTTCACGTCGAGCAGCGCAGGCCCCGGAGCGGCGAGCCAGTCGCGCACCGCGCCGTCGAGGTCGGTCGCGCTCTCGACCCGCATCCCTTCCATGCCGATCGCCCGCGCCATCGCGCCGAAATCGGGATTGTGCAGCTCGGTGAAGGCGTCGAGCATCCCCTCCACCCGCTGCTCCATCTCCACGAAGCCGAGCGAGGCGTTGTTATAGACCAAGAGCTTCACCGGCAGCTTCTCCTGCACCAGCGTAAGCAGATCGCCCATCAGCATGCTCATTCCGCCATCGCCGCACATCGCGATCACCTGCCGCTCGGGGTAGGCCTCCTGAATGCCCAGCGCCTGCGGATAGGCATTGGCCATCGTGCCGTGCAGCAGCGAGGTCAGGAAGCGCCGCTCGCCATTGGCACTGAGGTGACGCAGCAGCCAGACCATGGGCGAGCCGCCATCGGCGGTGAAGATCGCATCCTTCGCCGCGAACCGGTCGAGCAGCTCGGTCAGGTGCTGCGGGTGGATCAGGTTCGGGTCGGGTTCTTCCGCGCTATCGAGGTAGCCCTTGAGGTCCTCGGCATAGGCTTTCAGCGCCCGATCCAGATGCTTGCCGGGCTCGCGCGGGGCAAGGCGCGGCAGCACCGCGTCGATCGTGTCGCCGACATCGCCCGCTAGTCCCAGATGGATCGGCGCGCGCCGTCCCAGCCGGGTGGGATCAATGTCGAGTTGCACGATCTTGGCCTTGCCGGGATAGAACTGCGTATAGGCGAAATCGCTGCCCAGACAGAGGAGCAGGTCGCAATCGCCCATCGCCTCCATGCCCGCGCGATTGCCCAGGATCCCGGTCATGCCGACATTGTTGGGCATGTCCGGCTCGATGAATTCCTTCGCCCGCGTCGTATGCGCGACCGGTGCGGCGAGGCGCTCCGACAGCGCCCGGATCTGCGCGGCGGCTCCGCGCGCGCCGATGCCTGCGTAGATCGTGATCCGCTCGGCCTCGGCGATCATGCTGGCCAGCGCGTCCAGTTCCGCCTCCGACGGGCGCATCACCGGCTGCGGGCGATGCACGGCCCATTGCAGATCGTCCTTCGCCGTTTCGCGGAACATGTCGCCATTGACGATGACCACCGCAACGCCGCCCTTGGTCAGCGCCGCCTGCGCCGCCTGCGCGGTGATCCGGCGCGCCTGATCGGGATGGCTGATCCGCTCGCAGAACACCGAAGTCTGTTCATAGACCTTCTTTTGATCGACCTCCTGCGGGAAGCCCAAACCCTCCTCCGCGCGCTCGATATTCGAGGCGATCAGCACCACGGGCGCGCCGTTGCGGTGGCTCTCGAAGATGCCGTTCACGAAATGCAGGCTTCCCGGCCCGGTGGTTCCCGCGCAGACCGACAGCTCCCCGGTCATGTAGCTCTCGCCACCCGCGGCCAGCGCGCCGACCTCTTCATGGCGCACATGGACCCAACTCAGATCCGACCGGCGCACCGCATCGGTGAAATGATTGATCGTGTCGCCCACGATCCCGTAGACGCGCTGCGCCCCCGCCGAGACGAGGGTTTCGGCGATGATGTCAGATACGCTCTTGCTCATGTCAGGCCTCTTTCAAATCGGCTTTGTGATGCAGGCTGGTGCGCTTGGCATCGAGGTCGATGCGCGGCTTGAAGCTGTCGGCATCGGCCGCTTCCCACCAGTCCGCGTAATCGGTGCTGCCCGGATCGTCGTTGAGGATATTCGCGGGCAAAAAGGGATAAATCTTGTCGATGGTGCGGGCCTCGCGCACGGCGGGGCGGTGCACGATGTGATGGGGCTGCAGCTCGCTCGGATGCTCCAGCCCGGCGGCGGCGACGATGTCGGCGAGCGCCTCCAGCGTCTTGGCGTGAAAGCGCCCCGCGCGGGGGCCCTGCACCTCGGGGACCAATCCGCGCTGGCGCGCCTTGTCCTGCGCGGTCACGCCCGTCGGGCAGGTGCCCAGGTGGCACCGCTGCGCCTGAATGCAGCCGATCGAGAACATGAAGGCCCGCGCGGCATTGCACCAATCCGCCCCGATCGCGAGGTTCTTTGCCAGCCCATAGCCGGAATAGACCTTGCCGGACGCCGCAAGCCGCACCTTGTCCTTCACGCCCGCCCCGACCAGCGCGTTGCGCATCAGAACGAGCCCGTCGATCAGCGGCATGCCGACATGATCCGACAGCTCCAGCGGCGCGGCCCCGGTGCCGCCCTCGGCCCCGTCGACGACGACGAAATCGGGATAGATGCCGGTCTTCTGCATCGCCTTCACGACCGCGAAGGCCTCGTGCGGCTGGCCGATGCACAGCTTGATGCCCACCGGCTTGCCGCCCGAGAGATCCCGCATCCGGGCGGCGAATTCCATCATCTGCGCGGGCGTCGAAAACGCCTTGTGGCCGCGCGGCGAGAGGCAATCCTGATGCGCGGGCACCTTGCGGGTCTCGGCAATCTCCTCGGTGACTTTCGCCGCAGGTAGCAGGCCGCCATGGCCGGGCTTCGCGCCTTGGCTCAGCTTGATTTCGGTCATCTTGACCTGATCACGGCTGGCCTGCTCGGCGAACAGCTCCGGGTCGAAATTCCCCGCATCGTCGCGCGCCCCGAAATAGCCCGAGCCCAGTTCCCAGACGATGTCGCCGCCATGGCTCTGGTGATAGGGCGAGAAGCCGCCCTCGCCCGTGTCGTGGTAGAACCCGCCCTGTTTCGCGCCAAGGTTCAGAGCCTCGACCGCATTGGCAGACAGCGCGCCGAAGGACATGGCCGAGATATTGAGCACCGACGCCGAATAGGGCTTGGCGCATTGCTCGTTGCCGACCGTCACGCGGGGGCTTTTGTCGGGATGCTCAGCGGGCGCGATGGAATGGTTCACCCATTGATATTCGGCGCCTGCCACGTCGCGCTCAGTGCCGAAGGGATGGGTATCGGTCTGGCCCCGCGCCCGCGCATGAACGAGGTTGCGCGCCTCGTAGGGGTAGGGTTTGCCCTCCAGATCGCCCTCGACGATATAGGCGCGCAGGAAAGGCCGCAGATCGTAGGCGAGCCAGCGGATGCGCGCCGCGCCCGGATAGTTGCGCGTGATCGTCCAGTCCTTCTGAAAGTAGTCGTAGAGGCCGAGCGCCAGAAGCGGCACCGTCACAAGCAAAAGGATCAGCCACCAGGGGCTGATCCAGACGGCCGGCGCGAGCGCCAGCACAGACATCAAGAGCGAGCCGAGAGGGACGATGTTGCGGATGATGCTGTTCATATCGTCCCTCCCGGCTCTGCATGACTTACACTGTCGCCTTGGCGCCTTTCGGCCCGACGAGCAGCCAGATGATGAAGCCGATAATCGGCAGGATGACGATCAACAGGATCCACAGCACTTTCTTGCCGGTGGATTCGCCCGAGCCAAGGATCGACACGATGGCCCAGATATCGAGGATGAGGACGACGAGGCCCCCGATCATGCTCAGCATAACTTCACTCCTTTATCGGTTTTTTCCGGCACTTACCGGCGTTCCTTGGCAGGGAAACTTGCGCCTTCAGCGCTTTGTTCCCTGCTTTCCCCGTTTCAAGCGGAAGTGATTGATCGCCAAGGCGGTCGCGCGCGTACAGCGGCCGCCTTGGCATTGGGATCGCGCCTTCGGCTCAGCGCCCCGGCGTGAGCTTGCGGATCAGGACGTAGAAGGCGGGCACCATGAAGACGCCGATGAAGGTCGCCGCCGCCATGCCGCCCAGCACGCCGATGCCGATCGCGTTCTGCGCCGCGGCCCCTGCCCCGGTCGCGATCGCCAGCGGCACCACGCCCAGCATGAAGGCGAGCGAGGTCATCAGGATCGGGCGCAGGCGCAGCCGGGCCGCCTCGATGGTCGCGGGGATCAGCTCCTTGCCCTCGGCCTCCAGGTTCTTGGCGAATTCCACGATCAGGATCGCGTTCTTCGCCGCCAGACCGATCGTCGTGAGGATGCCCACCTTGAAATAGACGTCATTCGACTGCCCGAAGACCCAGGCCGAGACCAGCGCCCCCAGAACCCCCACCGGTACGGCGAGCATCACCGAGAGCGGGATCGACCAACTCTCGTATAGCGCGGCGAGGCAGAGGAAGACGACCAGCACCGAGAGCGCATAGAGATAGGGCGCCTGATCGCCCGACTGGCGTTCCTGATAGCTCAGCCCCGTCCATGCGACCGCGTAGCCGCCGGGCAGGTCACTCACCAGCTGCTCCATCGCATCCATCGCCGCGCCGGAGCTTGCGCTGTCCGACGCCTGGCCCGAGATTTCGATCGCATTGGCGGCGTCATAGCGCGACAGTTTTGGCGCGACCGAGACCCATTTCGTCGTCGCGAAAGACGAGAACGGCACCATTTCACCGGAGGCGTTGCGCGCATACCAAGTGTCGATATCCTCCGGCTGCATCCGGTAAGGCGCATCGGCCTGCACGATCACCGGGCGCAGGTTGCCGTTGAGATCGAAGTCGTTCACCGATCTGCCGCTGAAGATCACCGAGAGCATCGAATTGAGATTGCTCAGCGTCAGCCCGAAGCTTTCGGCCTTCTGCTGGTCGATATCGAGCTGCAGCGCCGCTTTGTTCTCGTCGCCGCTGACGCGGACATTGGTCAGGCGGCTGTCGGATTTCGCCGCGGCCACGAGCTGCTCGCCCGCCTCCTTCAGCGCCGTCGTACCATTATTGCCCTGATCCACCAGATACATCTGGAAGCCCGAGGAGTTGCCGATGCCGCGGATCGCGGGCGGTTGCAGGAAGAAGACCTGCCCCGCGCGCAGCCCCGCGAAATGCGCATTGGCCCGGCCCGAGATGGCGGCAGCGGTCTGATCCGCGCCGGTGCGTTCGTCGAAATCCTTCAGCTTGGCGAAGACCATCGCGGTGTTCTGCCCGCCGCCGCCAAAGGAAAACCCGAGCGTTGCGAAGACCGACGACACATCCGATTTCTCCTGCGTCAGCAGGTATTGCGTGATCTGATCGACCACATCCGAGGTCTGCGCCGTGGTCGACCCCTCGGACAGGTTCACCATCGCCATCAGCACGCCCTGATCTTCCTGCGGCAGGAAGGACGAGGGCAGCCGTGTCATCACGCCCCACGCCCCCGCGAAGACCAGCACGAGAACCAGCGCCATCAGGAAAGGTTTGCGCACGATACGGGCCACCGCGCTGGCGTAACCGCCCTGCATTTTCGCGAAGCCCGTGTTGAAGGCGCGCGCAGGCGCAATCGCGCGACCCCTCGAAGGCCGCAGCAGCTTTGCCGCCAGCGCAGGCGTCAGGATCAGCGCAACCACGGCGGAGAGCACCATCGCCGTGATGATCGTCACCGAGAACTGCCGGTAGATCACCCCCGTCGAGCCCGGGAAGAAGGCCATCGGCAGGAACACCGCCGAGAGCACCAGCGCCACCCCGATCAGTGCGCCGGTGATCTGCGACATGCTTTTCTCGGTGGCCTTGAGGGGGCTGAGCCCCTCCTCTTCCATCACACGCTCCACGTTCTCCACCACGACGATCGCGTCATCGACCAAGAGGCCAATCGCCAGCACCATCGCGAACATCGTCAGCGTGTTGATCGAATAGCCCGCGACCAGCAGCACCGCGAATGTGCCCAGCAGCACCACAGGAACCGCGACGATCGGGATCAGCGTCGCGCGCCATTTCTGCAAGAAGACGAGGATCACCAGCAGCACCAGCACGATCGCCTCGGCCAGAGTATGATAGACCTTCTCGATGGAGAGCTGCACGAAGGGCGAGGTGTCGTAGGCGATCTGGAATTCGACGCCTTCGGGCAGCGACGAGGACATCCGGTCCAGCGTCGCGCGCACCGCAGAGGCCGTATCCACCGCATTCGCGCCGTTCGCGAGGTTCACACCGAACCCCGCCGCATTCATCCCGTTGAACCTGGAGTTGCTGCCGTAATCCTCCTGCCCGATCTCGATCCGCGCCACGTCGCCCAGATAGACCGCCGAGCCGTCGGGCTCGGTCTTTAGAAGGATCTTCTCGAACTGCTCGACCGAGGTCAGCTGGCTCTGCGCGGTGATGGTCGCGGTGAATTGCTGGCCCTCAGTGGTGGGCAGATCGCCGAGCGAACCGACCGAAACTGTGGTGTTCTGCGCCTGCACCGCCGAGGTCACGTCGGTCGGCGTCAGTTGATATTGCTCGAGCTTGTAGGGATCGAGCCAGACCCGCATCGCGTAGCCAGAGCCGAAGACATTGATCCCGCCCACGCCCGAGGTGCGCTCGATCGCGCCTTTCACTTCGGTGTCCAGAATGTTGCCCAGCTCGACGGTCGAATATTTCCCATCGGTCGAGACCAGCGCGCCGACCATCAGGATATCCGAGGAGGAGCGCGACACGCTCACCCCGGAGGTCTGCACCGCATCGGGCAGCGAATTCTCGACCTTGCGGATCTTTGTCTGCACCTCGTTCTCGGCGTCGATCGGATCGACCGAGCCGTCAAAGGTCAGCGTCAGCCGCGCCGACCCCTGATTGGACGAGCTCTCCATGTAAAGGAGCCCGTCGAGCCCGGTCAGCGAGTCTTCGATAGGCGTCGTCACCGAGTTCTCGACCGCCTGCGCGGTAGCCCCGGAATAGCTGGCGGAAATGCGGATCGTGGTCGGCGCGACTTCCGGGTATTGCGACACGGGCAGCTGGGTGATCGCGTAGCCGCCGGCGAGCATCGTCACCAACGCAAGCACGATCGCGAAGACGGGGCGATGGATAAAGAAACGGATCATGTCGGGTTCACTCCGCCTTCGCCGTGTCGTTGGCAGCGTCGGCGGTATTGTCGGAGCTATCCGTGGCATCCTTCACAACGCCCTGCGCGTTGATCGTTACCGGCACCGTCTTGATCTCGGCCCCGTCGCGCAGGTTCTTCAGCCCGTCGAGGATCACCTGATCGCCACTCTCGATGCCGTCGGTCACGATCCACGCGTTCTGATAGGTGCCCGCCGTCGTCAGCGTCACCTTCTTCGCCGCGCCATCGGCCGCGATGAAGGCCGAGAGGGAGCCATCCCCTTCCCGCGTGGTCGCGCGCTGCGGCACGAGGATCGCCTGCGTCGTGCCCAGCGTGATCTTCGCGCGCAGAAACTGACCCGGCAGGATCATTCGGTCGGGATTGTCGAACTTGAACCGGAAATCCACCGTACCCGTTGTCGAGGAGACAGTCGCACCAGGGCTGACCAGCGTGCCGGTGCCGTCATATTCCTCACCCGTCTCCAGCAGCAGCGAAACCTTCAGTTGGTCCCCTCGCTGCAGCGTGCCCTGATCGATCCGCTGGCGCACCCGCATGATCCGCGCGGCACTTTCCGAGACATCGACATAGATCGGATCGAGCCGCGTCACCGTGGTCAGCGCATCGGACTGGTTCGCCGTGACCAGCGAGCCCACCGAGACGCTCGCCACATCCGGGTAGCCGTCGATGGGCGAGCGGATCACCGTGCGGTCGAGATTGAGCTGTGCGGTCTGCAGATCGGCCTCGGCGCTCAGCGCGGAGGCTTTTGCCTGTGCGAGCGCGACCCTCGCCGTCTCCAGATCGCTCACCGAGATCGAGGTCTTCTCCAGCTTGGTGTAGCGGTCCACCTGCGACTGCGCGGCCTGCACATTGGCGTCGGCGCTCGCCTTCTCGGCCTCGGCTGCGGTCAGTTCGGCCTGATAAGTGTCGTCGTCAATGTGAAACAGCGCGTCGCCCGTCGCGACCTTGTGGCCCGCCTCGTAGTCGATGGAGGCAATGGTGCCCGCGACGCGCGGGCGGATATCGGTCTGCTCATAGGCCACGGCGCGGCCCGGCAGGGTGACTGTGTAAGGCACCGATTGCGTCTCGACCTGCGTCACGCCGACCTCGGTCGGGCCTTGAGTGCCACCCGGCATTCCTTGCGCCAACGCCTGCGCAGCGAACCCGCCGGCAAGCAGCATCCCAAACGCGGCGCGACGCGCCATCCGACCAATGCTCATACTGAAACTCCTGTCCGCAGCCCGGTTTTCCCGGCGTTGTTCCATTTCTACGATAGGCCCGCGCTATTCTGTCGCCACTCGCACGCGGCCGGAAATGCGGAAACAAATGCCGCGAGCCTTAGAGCCAAGGAAATGGGGACCCAGCTTACCCATTGTTTTAAAAATAAAATTTCCGCCTGAACGCAGCCACTCGAGATATCCGCGCCCCAATTCCAGCGTCAGATCGCGCCCCTCGCGGAGTTCACGTATTCGCGAGATGAGAGCCACAAACCGCCTCACGACCGAAGCGCATAAAAAAGGGGCGCCAGTGGCGCCCCTCTCGATCCCTGTCCGAAGCCGTTCACAGCGTGATGCGGTAGAGCGCGAAGCCCCCCTCGCCGTCGCCGGCCGGTTCGATATCCAGACCGCGCGATTTGACGTCTTCGAGATAGTCCTGCGCTTTCGGCCCGGTCTCGAACAACACCGTGGCGCCCCCCGCAGGCGCGAAGGACCAGTTGGCGTCGGCCTTCGGATTGATCGTGCCCTTGTCGTGGATGTAGCGCACGATCACGTCGCGATTGGTGTCGGGCGCGCGGTAGATCACCGTCGAGCCATCCGCACCGGGGAAGCTGCCGCCACCCGACGCGCGGTAGTTGTTCGTTGCGATCACGAACTCGGCCTTCGGGTCGATCGGCTTGCCGTCATATTTCAGATCGACGATACGGTTCGTATCGGCGTTCACCACCGCACCGTCCTTGTCGAACTTGGCAGGCTGGGTGATGTCGATCTGATAGGTCACCCCGTCGATCACGTCGAAATTGTAGGACGGGAAATCGGGGTTCAGTAGCGTCGCATCCTTCGCGCCGGGCTCAACTTGGTTGAACATGCCCGCCGAGCGCTCCAGCCAGTCCTTCACCTGCGCGCCGGTGACCTTCACCGCCTGCAACGTGTTCGGATAGAGGTAGAGGTCGGAGACGTTCTTGATCGCCACCGGGCCTTTGGGAACATCGGTGAAGTAATCCGGGCCGCCGCGCCCGCCCGCCTTGAACGGCGCCGCCGCCGAGAGAAGCGGCAGCTTGCCTTCGGGCGTGCCCTCCAGCAGCTTCTTCACATACCAAAGTTGCGCATTCGAGACGATCTGCACCGACGGATCGTCAGCCACCAGCGCGAAGTAGGAGTAAAGAGGCGCTTCGGTCTCGCCCACCTTGGCGCGGACATATTTCAGCGTCTCTTCATGCACCTGATCGGTGGCGGCGAGGATCGGCTTGTAATCCGTGGTGAGCGGCGTGATCGAGCGATCCTCGCCGCGTGCGAAGATCGGACGGATCTCGGAGGTATGGGTGTCGATCTTCCACTTGCCGCCGTCACGGCTCAGCATCAGGTCGATCAGGCCCATATGGTTGCCCCAGAAGCCTGCCTGCACCGCCGGCTTGCCCTGCAGCGTGCCCTTGTCGTTGTCGATGCCGGGGCCGGAGAAATCCTTGCCGGGGAAGTTCAGGTGCTGGTGCCCGGTGATCACCGCGTCGATCCCGTCCACACCCGCGAGGTAGAAGGCCGCGTTCTCCATCCCGTCGCTTTGCGGGCCGTTGTCGATGCCCGTATGGGCGAGCGCCACGATGAGATCGGCGCCCTCTTCCTTGATCTGCGGCACCCAGGCGTTCGCCGCCTCCACGATGTCGCGGGTCTGGTAATTGCCCTCGAGATGCGCGCGGTCCCATTGCATGATCTGCGGCGGGACGAAGCCGATCACGCCAATGCGGATCGGCATCTTGTTCCCCGCACCGTCGGTCAGGTCGCGATCGAGGATCAGGTAGGGCGACAGGTAGAGGTCATCCTCGCGCGGAGAGGCCCCGAGCTTATGGGCGAAGTTCGCGCAGACCATCGGGAAATTCGCGCGGTCATTCACCTTCTTGAGGAAATCCATCCCGTAGTTGAATTCGTGATTGCCCAGCGTGCCGCAATCGTAGCCCAGCAGGTTCATCCCCGCGATGACTGGGTGGGTGTCGCCCTCTTTCATCCCCTTGGAATAGGCGATGTAATCGGCCATCGGGTTGCCCTGCATGTAGTCGCCATTGTCGAACATCATCGTGTTGGCGGCCTCCGCGCGCACGCCTTCGATCAACGTCGCGGTGCGCGACAGGCCGACCGTGTCGACGGGCTTGTCGGCATAATAGTCATAGGGCCGGATGTGGCAGTGAATATCGGTGGTACACAGAAGGCGCAGGTGGGCCTGCCCTTCGGCGGCGCGCGCCGTGAACGGGTGGACCAGCGTGAGACCGCCCGCAGCGGTGGTGGTGATCAGGAATTGGCGACGCGAAATAAGCGACATAAGGGGGATCCTCCGAGACAATTGGCTCCTTGCCGGAGCGCTCTATCCGAGGATCGTAACAGTGCTTTGACCGTCCGGATAAGTATCCCGACGTAAGCTCGCACAAATTGGTGTGAGCGGGCGGGAAAACCCCGCCCGCCGCACAAGAATTCAGCTCTCCGAGAGCACCGCCTGCACTTCCGCAGCAGGGCCGGGGTGGTGGCAGAAGACCTGCCGTCCGGCGACCTCTTCGGTGGGCGGGGTTGTGGCGCAGATCTCGCTCGCACGCGGGCAGCGGGTGCGCAGCGGGCAGCCCGATGGCGGGTTGAGCGGGCTCGGCAGGTCGCCTTCCAGCGCGATCAGCACCTTGTTGCGCTCGATCTCCGGGTCGGGGATCGGCACCGCCGACAGAAGCGCCTGCGTATAAGGGTGCTGCGGCTCGGCAAAGAGCTTCTCGGTCGCGCCCGCCTCCATCATCTGGCCCAGATAGAGCACCATCACCTCGTCGCAGACATGGCGCACGACGCTCAGGTCATGGGCGATGAAGATGATCGTGAGCCCCAGATCGCGGCGCAGGTCTTCGAGCAGCGCGATCACCTGCGCCTGAATCGAGACGTCGAGCGCGGAGACTGGCTCGTCGCAGATCAGGAGCTTCGGCTCCACCACCAGCGCGCGGGCGATACCGATACGCTGACACTGACCGCCCGAGAACTCGTGCGGGTAGCGGTTGATCTGGTTCGGCAGCAGGCCGACCTTCTCCATCACCTCGCGGACCTTCTCCTTGCGCTCCTTGCGGCCCATCTTCGGGCGATGGGTGCGCAGTGGCTCGGCGATGATCTCGCCCACGGCCATACGCGGGTCGAGCGAGGCCAGCGGATCCTGAAAGATCATCTGGATGTCGGAGCGGTATTTCAGCATCTGGCGCGGCGAGAGCGGCAGAAGGTCCGTCTTGCCCTGCCAGATGATCTCGCCCTCGGCGGGCAGCATCTGGATCAGGGCGCGGGCCAGCGTGGACTTGCCACAGCCGGACTCGCCAACGATGCCGAGCGTCTTGCCCTGCTCCAGCTTGAAGCTCACGCCATTGACCGCGCGCAGTTTCGGCGGCTCGGTCCAAGGCAGGTCCGAGGCGCGGCGGATGTCGAAGGTGACCCGAACGTCGCGAGCCTCGATCAGCGGGGTCGTCATGCGGCGGCCTCCTCGATCGTTTCAATGGAACGGTGACAGGCGCGGGCGCGGCCCGGCGCAAACTCCGCCAGCGGCGGCATCACGTCGGCGCATTTTTCTTCGACGAAATCGCAGCGCGGGCAGAACGGGCAGCCCTTCGGCGCGCCGGTCATGTTCGGCGGATTGCCCCGGATCGGGGTCATCGCGCGATCCGCATCCAGACGGGGCAGCGCGGCCAGCAAACCCTTGGTGTAGGGATGGGTCGGGTTGGCAAACAGGGGATCGACGGGCGATTGCTCCATCACCTGACCGCCATACATAACGATCGCGCGCTCGCAGAAGCCCGCGACCACGCCGAGGTCGTGGGTGATCAGCACGGTCGCCATGCCCAGCTCGCGGCGCAGCTCGCCCAGCAGGTCCATGATCTGCGCCTGCACGGTCACGTCGAGCGCGGTGGTCGGCTCGTCCGCGATCAGCACATCTGGTTTGCACAGAAGCGCCATCGCGATCATCACGCGTTGGCGCATCCCGCCCGAGAATTCATGCGGGAAGAGGCGCACGCGGTTCTTCGCGTCCGGGATCTTCACCAGTTCGAGCATTTGCGCAGCTTCGGCCACGGCGGCGCGCTTGCTCAGCCCCTTATGCAGCATCAGCACTTCGGCCATCTGGTCCGAGATGCGCATATAGGGGTTGAGCGCGGTCATCGGGTCCTGAAAGACCATCGATATCCGGTCGGCGCGCAGCTTGTTCAGCTCGGGTTCGGGCAGGTTCAAAATCTCCCGCCCCTCGAATTTCACCGAGCCCGAGGCCTTACCATTCGCGGCCAGCAGCCCGAGGATCGAAAAGCTGAGCTGCGATTTGCCCGAACCGGACTCGCCCACGATGCCCAGCGCCTCGCCGCGCTCCAAGGCGAAGCTGACGCCATTGACGGCGTGAACCTCGCCCTCCTGCGTTGCGAACCGGACGTTGAGGTCGTTGACTTCCAACAATGGCATATCAGCGCTCCTTCGGGTCGAGCGCGTCACGCAGCCCGTCCCCTACGAAATAGAAACCGAACAGGGTGGTGACGAAGAAGAACAGCGGGAAAGCCAGCTGCCACAGCGTGCCGTAGCTCATCGTCCCCGCCCCTTCCGAGATCAGCGCCCCCAGCGAGGTCTGCGGCTCTTGCACGCCAAGCCCGAGGAAGGAGATGAAGCTCTCCGTCAGGATCATCAGCGGCACCAGCAGCGTCGCGAAGACCACGACCACGCCCACGAGATTGGGCAGGATGTGACGACGGATGATTGTCGGTGCGGGCACGCCGATGGCGCGCGCGGCCTCGACATAGTCGCGGTTCTTCAGGGTCAATGTCTGCCCCCGCACGATCCGCGCCATCTCGAGCCAGGATATCAACCCAACGCCTACGAACAGCATCCCGATCGAGCGGCCATACATCACCAGCAGCAGGATCAGCACGAACATGTAAGGGATCGCCAGAAGGATATCGACGAGGCGCATCATGAAGCCATCGACACGGCCCCCGAAATAGCCCGAGATCGCGCCGTAGACCGTGCCCACGGAGACCGCGATCAGCGTGCCGATCACACCCACCAGCAACGAGATCTGCGTGCCCTGCACGGTGCGCGCGAACAGGTCGCGGCCCAGATCGTCGGCGCCGAAATAATGCCCGTTGGCGAGCGACGGCGCCGAGGCCGCCGCATCGCCCATCACGTTGTAATCGATGTCGGAATTGTTCCACGCCGCGATCAGGTTGCCGAACAGCGCGAAGGCCACGACGAAGGCCAGCAGCCCCAGCCCGAAGATCGCGGCCTTGTTGTTGAAGAACCGCCTGCGGGCGTCCGCCCAGAGCGAGCGGCCCGCCACGTCTTCGCGGCTCGTTGCCTCGGCGAGCGAGGTCATCTTGGATTCATCTATGACCATGTCAGTACCGGATTTTCGGGTCGATCCATCCGTAGACGATATCGACGACAAGGTTGAACAGGATGGTCAGCGTGCCCAGCAGGATCGTGATCCCCATCATCACCGCGTAGTCGCGGTTAAGCGCGCTATCCACGAAGCTTTTGCCGATCCCACCGGTGGTGAAATACACGTCCACGATCACCGAGCCGGTGATCATCGAGACAAACGCCGGACCGAGATAGGAGATCACCGGCAGCAGAGCAGGCTTCAGCGCGTGGCGCATGATGATCTTGCGCTTCGGCAGGCCCTTGGCGCGGGCCGTGCGGATGTGGTTCGAGCTCAGCGTCTCCAGCATCGACGAGCGCGTGATCCGCGCGATCGAAGCCATGTAAGAGGTCGAGAGCGCGATCACCGGCATGATCCAGAAGCGCGGATCGTCGAAGCTCCAGCCACCGCCGGGCAGCCAGTGCAGGCTCAGCGTGAAAATCAGCACGAGGATCGGCGCCATCACGAAGTTCGGCAGCACCTGCGCGCCGATGGAAATACCCACGGCGAGATAGTCGAGCCAGGAGTTGCGCTTGATCGCGGCGGTCACGCCAAGGGTGACACCGACCAGAACGGCGGCGATGAAGCTGAGGAAGCCATAGGTCAGCGTGACCGGGAAGCCCTGCGCGATGATGTCGTTCACCGAGCGGTCTTTATACGAGAACGAAGGCCCGAAATCGAAATGGGCGACCACGTTCCATAGATAGGTCGCGATCTGCTTCCATAGCGGCTGGTCGAGCCCGTATTTCGCGTTGAGATTGGCGAGCACCTCGGGCGGCACGGCACGTTCGGAGGTGAACGGCCCGCCGGGCGCCGTGTGCATCAGCAAGAAGCTCGCGATGATGAGCACCAGAAGCGTCGGAATCGCGATAGCGAGACGCTTGAGAATGTAGACGATCATAAGAATGTCCCGAAATAGGTCGGGCGGGCCGATTGCGCGGCCCGCCCGTTATCGTTTCAGCCGGCTTACTTTGCGACCTTGTACATGTTCTTCGCGTACCAGTTCAGCTGGACGTTATCGAACGGGTAGCCCTTGATCTGCGGGTTCAGCAGCATCGGCAGCGAGTAGGCGTAGATCGGTGCCAGCGGCATGTCCTCGGCGAGGATCTTCTCCGCCTTGGTGTAGTCCTCCTGCGGATCGGCCGCCGTCTTCGAGTCCTTCATCAGCTTGTCGTAATCGGCGTTCTTCCACTGACCCGAGTTCTGATCCGACCACGAGGTGTTCACGTCGAGATAGGTCGAGGCTTCGTTGTAGTCGGCACACCATGCGGTACGGGCCACGTCGAAGTCATGCTGACCGTTGAGCTTGTCGAGATAGACCTTCCACTCGTAGTTCTCGAGGGTCGACTGCACGCCGAGCTGCTTCCAGAACTGCTGCACCGCGATCGCGATTTTCTTGTGGTCGGCCGAGGTGTTGTACATGATCCGCAGGTTCAGCGGATGATCGGGACCGTAGCCGGCTTCCTTCAGAAGCTCCTTGGCTTTGTCCATCCGCTCCTGCTGCGTCATGTCGGCATAAGCGACGTCCGGCGCCTTGAAGTTCGCGGTCGCCCAGTGGGTCCAAGTGTAGGCCGGTTTCTGGCCGCCCTTGAGGATCTTGTCGACGATGATGTCGCGGTTGATCGCATAGGACAGCGCCTTGCGGACCTTCACGTCCTTGAGCGCCTCGGGGCCGTTCGGGCCGACGTTGAAGCGGTAGGCATAGACACAGGAGCGCGGCGGAGCGTGGGCCGCATCCGGGTATTCCTTCTTCAGGCGCGGATATTGACCGGCCGGGGTCTGCACGAAGTCCAGTTCGCCCGCCTCGTAGCGCGTCAGCGCCTGGTCGTTATCCTGCATCGGGATGAACTTCAGATCGGTCAGCGTGACGTTCGCGGCGTCGTAATAGGCGTCGTTCTTCGTCAGCTCGATCGAGTTGCCGATTTTCCAGCTTTTCAGCTTGTAGGGACCGTTGACGACCATGTGCTCGGGCTTGGTCCAGTCGGAACCGTATTCCTCGACGACCTTCTGCGGCACCGGGAAGGTCGAGGACAGCACCAGCATCTGGCGGAAATAGGGGATCGCGCTGTCGAGCGTCACCTGCAGCGTGTGGTCGTCGAGCGCCTTCACGCCCAGTTCGCTCGGCTTCTTGTCGCCCGCGATCACCTCATGGGCGTTCTTCACCTGCATCAGCTCGATATACCACGAGTATTGCGAGGCGGTCGCCGGATCGGCGAGGCGCTGCCATGCGTAGACGAAGTCCTGCGCGGTGACGGGATCGCCGTTCGACCACTTCTCGTTACGCAGGTGGAAGGTGTAGGTCTTCTTGTCGTCGGACACCTCGTAGCTCGTCGCGAGCGCGGGCACGAGTTTACCGTGATCGTCCTGCTGGTAGAGACCTTCGAACATCTGCTGAAGAACGTCGTTGCCGTCCTTCGAGGTGCTCAGATCGGGATCGAGCGTCTTGAGATCGTCCTGCAGCCAGTAGGTGAAGGTCTGGTCAGCGGCGAGCTTGGTGCCTTCGGGCACTTTGCTCGACTGAGCGAGAACGGGTGCGGCGCTGCCCAGCATCAGGGCAAAAGCGGAAATCGCGGCAATCGACTTCAAGGGATACCTCCAGTTTTCCGGGGTCCGGTCGCGCGCAACGCAGGGGTGAGCGCGGGGCCCCGATTTTTCGTTGATGGGGCATCAAGGGCAGGATCGGGGCGCGGCGCAAGTCTGACGTCACGGTGCTCACACCCATGTGAGAGCGCATTTCTCGGACCTCGGCGAAATCTTTCTGAAACTTGCGTGGCGCCCTTGAAATTTGCAACGAACGCCAAGCTCCGTCGCGGACGCCAAGGCTCTCTCCCGGCCCTCCGCGACCGAATCTCTGCGCCCGCGACACATCCGCTTGCGCGCCTTACTTTCTATGTATTTTGACACATCTGCAGGTTGTTCCGCGCGGGCTCGCCTTCGGGTGTGCTATTGACCAGCCTCGCCCCCCTGCTAGCTACCCTTGGCGTTACAGCCCCGACAGAACGGACCCCGAATGGCCGAGACCGACCAGAAGACCCCACTTTCGCCCGCACGCCGCTGGGCGGCTGCAGCCGTGCTGCTGCTGGCGAATTTCATGAACCTGATCGACATCACGATCGTCAATGTCGCCCTGCCCTCGATGAAGAACGAGCTGGCGGCCCCGCCGAACCTGATCGAGTGGATCGTCGCGGGCTACACCTTCTCTTTCGCGATCCTGCTGCTGCCGGCGGGACGGATGGGCGACCTGCTGGGCCGGCGCAAGCTGTTCGTGTCGGGCATCGCGCTGTTCACCGCCGCCTCGCTGGTCTGCGGCATCGCGCCGGGGATCGGGACGCTGGTGACCGCGCGCATCGTGCAGGGCGTGGGCGCTGCGATCATGACGCCGCAGACGCTGGCGCTGGTGCCGCGCCTGTTCCCGCCAGAGCAACGCGGCGCGGCCTTCGGCCTGTTCGCACTGACGGCGGGGCTGGCCTCGGTCGCGGGGCCGATCGTGGGCGGGCTGCTGCTGACCGCCGATATCTACGGGCTAGGCTGGCGTCCGATCTTCCTCGTGAACATTCCGCTGGGCATCGCGGCCTTCATCGCGGCGCTGATGCTGGTGCCAAAGGGCGAGGGCAATCGCAAGCTAGGCATCGACAAGGTGGGCATCGCGATCGCCGCCGTGGCGACGTTGGCGCTTCTGTTCCCGCTAGTCGAAGCCCCGTCGATCGGCTGGCAGGGCTGGATGTATCCGATGGTGATCGCCGCGCCGATCCTCGGCTGGGTCTTCATCCGCTGGCAGCGGCATCAGGAAGAACGCAACGCGCCCCAGCTTCTGCCGATGCGGCTGCTGCGCTCGGGCTCGTTCCTGTCGGGCAGCCTTCTGAACGCGGCGCTGTTCACCGCGGTGCCGAGCTATTTCTTCACCATGGCGCTCTATCTTCAGGCGGGCTACGGGCTCACGCCTTTGCAATCGGGCCTGACGACGACGCCCTTCCCGCTGGGCGTACTGCTGGCCTCGGCCACGACCGGCTGGTTCGGGTCGCGCTGGGTCCGCTGGCGCGTGATGGGCGGCGGCATCCTGATCGCGACGGGCTTCGCAGGGCAGCTCTGGGCGATCTGGACGATGGGCGACACGATCAGCTGGTGGCGAATGGCACCTTGGTTCTTCTTTGGCGGCTTCGGCCTGGGCAACACCGTCTCGCCGCTGTTTCAGGTCTCGCTCTCGGCAGCGGATAGCAACGACAGCGGCTCGGCCTCGGGCGCGGTGCAGGCGATCCGGCAGGTCGGCATCTCCTTCGGCATCGCAATCATGGGCGGGATCTTTTTCGGTATGCTGGGCGGCGCGGAGCCGGGCGATCACGAGGCCTATCGCAGCGCGATGATGTCCGCGATCGGCTACGCAATGGTCATCGCGAGCGTGGTGATCCTCACACCGTGGTTCACGCCGATGAAGATCGAGCGTGCCAAAGACTGAGCGGACAGCGCGCCCCGCGCCGCTCCCATCGCTGTCTCGCACGATGACACGATCGTGCGCCTCAACTGTCACGCGACACTCGCCCCGAGCGCCGCGCGCCCCATCTACCCAGACCAGAGGGGCCGTCCGAACCTGGCCCCCGACAGATGCGAAAGGAGCGATCCATGCGTTACAGACCTCTTGGCCCCAGCGGCCTTCTCGTCTCGGAACTTTGCCTCGGTACGATGACCTTCGGCGGCTCGGAGGGCATGTGGGGCCAGATCGGCCAGCTGCGTCAGGACGATGCCGACGGCCTCGTGAAAACCGCCGTTGATGCAGGCATCAACTTCATCGACACCGCGAATGTCTATGCGGGCGGCGAGAGCGAGCGCATCCTCGGCCAGAGCCTGCGCAATCTCGGCATCGCGCGCGACGAGGTGGTGATCGCGACCAAGGTGCTCGGCCCGATGGGCGAGGGCATCAACCAGCGCGGCGCCTCGCGCTATCACATCATGGAGCAGTGCAAGCAGAGCCTCGAGCGGCTGCAGCTCGACCATATCGACCTCTACCAGATCCACGGCTTCGACCCGATGACGCCGATCTCGGAGACGCTGGAGGCGCTGACCACGCTCGTGCAGCACGGCCATGTCCGCTATATCGGCCTGTCGAACTGGGCCGCGTGGCAGGTGATGAAAGCGGTGGGTATCGCCGAGGCGCGCAAGCTCGCCCCGATCCTCTCGCTGCAGGCCTATTACACGATCGCCGGGCGCGATCTGGAGCGCGAAGTGGTGCCGATGCTGCGCGACACCGACATGGGCCTGATGGTCTGGAGCCCGCTGGCAGGCGGTCTGCTGTCGGGCAAATACGACCGTGACGGCAAGGGCTCCGACGGGCGTCGCGCCAATTTCGACTTCCCGCCCGTCGAGAAGGACCGCGCCCATGACGTGATCGACGCCATGCGACCGATGGCCGAGAAGCGTGACGCGAGTGTCGCGCAGATCGCGCTGGCATGGCTTCTGCATCAGGAGGTCGTCACCAGCGTCATCGTCGGTGCGAAGCGCAAGGACCAGCTGACCGACAACATCGCCGCGACCGAGATCACCCTCGACGCGGAAGAGCTGGAAACCCTCGACAAGGTCAGCGCCTTGCCCGCCGAATATCCGGGCTGGATGCTGGAGCGTCAGGGCGGCTACCGCCAGCGCTGAACACGCAGCGAACCGATCGGCGCGCCCGGGCGGGTGTTGGCCTGGCCAACCCTGCCTTGGCGCGCCTTTTCATGTCTGCGACCGGAGCCGCAATCGGTGCGCGCTTACGTCGCGGCCTCAAATCGGTTCACTTTTTCATGGACCTCAAAAGACACAGAGCGCGTTGAGCGGGAAAGCACTTACCAAGGAGAGTTCCTTTGGCACATTCCCGCTCAGCATCTCGGCCACGCAGCATCCTGATTGTTCTGGGGGCGTTGATCGGCGCCGCCATCGCGATCTGGAATTTCGTCACCCCCCTGACCGGCGTGACCGGCACATTCGGCGCGGGGCTGGTGATCGCCTCCTCCATTTTGATCGCCCTCGCAGGGATCGTCATCCAGATGACCGAACCCGGAGCGATCCGCACGATCCTGCGCGTCCTCGTCGCGCTCGGCCTGCTGGGAACCGCAGCGGCCGCCTATTTCCTCCACGAATGGTGGCTGATCGCGGCGATGGGCGTCGTGCTGATCGGCCTCATCTACGACATCGCCTCGAGCCGGGGCGCGCGTTCGAAAGGAGCCTACGCATGAACCGCAAGACCGTCTCGCTCGCCTTCGCCCTCGCCTTCTTTGCTGCCGCCGGGTATGCGCAGGACACGACCGCGACCGACAGCACCGCAACCGACAACACGTCTCAACCCGCAGCCGATAGCGGCACCGCGAACTCGACTGACAGCGGTACTTCGGCAACGACGGATACCAGCACGCAATCGGACACCTCCGGCACGGGTACGGACGCCAGCACGAGCACCGATACCGGCACCACGGCGGACACTGCCACCCAGTCGGACAGTCAGAGCAGCACTGATCAACAAACCAACGATCCCGCGGCCAACGAGGACACCCCTCCCGGTCCCGACGCCAGCGCCGAACAGGCCAAGCCGGTTGCGGATAGCGTGGCTCAGCCGATGATCGCCAGCGGCTCGCGCGAGCGTAACGGCACCCCGCTGGTGCCCGAGCAGCCCGTCTGGAACAGTTTTCACGGCCAGCTTTCCGCCCAGAAATATTCGCCGCTGACCCAAATCAACCCGGACAATGTGGGCGATCTGGAGAAGGTCTGGCAGGTCCATACCGGCGACGTCTCGGACGGTTCGGGCGACAAGCCCGCGACGGTCTGGTCAGCCACGCCGATCTTCGCCAATGACACGCTCTATATCGGCACGCCCTTCTACCGCGTGCTGGCGCTCGACCCGGCCACGGGCGAGCAGAAATGGGCCTTCGACACGAAATCCAAACTCGAGGCGCTGACCCAGCCTGCGCTGAAGAACCGCGGCGTCGCCTATTGGCAGGCCGAGAACCCGGTCGCAGGCAAGGTGTGCCAGAAGATCGTCTATATCGGCACGATGGATGCGCAGCTCTTCGCGCTCGACGCCGATACCGGCAAGCCCTGCACCGATTTCGGCGATAATGGCGTGCTGAACGTGGACAAGTGGAACACGGTCAATGACAGCTTCCCGCTTTCCGTGCTGCAGCCGCCGACGGTTGCGGGCAATCACCTGATCCTCGGCTGGGCCGGTCAGGACTGGGAGTCGGCCGAGGCTCCTCCGGGCGCGGTCTTCTCGGTCGATGCGCAGACCGGGGAGCTGCAATGGTCCTTCGAGACCCTGCCCGAGAACATCCGCCGCAAGACCGGTACCGCGAACGTCTGGACCGCGATGTCCGTCGATCCGGGCCTGAACATGGTCTATCTGCCGGTGGCCTCGCCCTCGCCGAACTATTGGGGCGGCAACCGGACCGAGCAGATCCCCTATGCCACCTCGACCACCGCGCTCGATCTCGACACGGGCAAGGTCGTCTGGTCGCGCCAATGGGTGCATCACGACATCTGGGACTATGACATCAACTCCGCGCCGACGCTGATGGACATCACCGTCGACGGCAAGGAAATCCCGGCGCTGATGCAGGGCACGAAGATGGGATTCCTGTTCGTCGTGAACCGCGAGACCGGCGAGGATGTCTGGCCGATCGAGGAACGTCCCGTCCCGCAAGGCGACGGCAGCGTGAAAGGCGAGGTCTATGCCAAGACCCAGCCCTTCCCGACCAAACCCGCGCCGCTTCTTGACCAGTCGAAGAAGCCCGAGGTCTGGGGTATTGCCGATCTCGTCTCGGGTGGGGCCTGCTCGAAACTGTTCGACAACCTCACCTATGAGGGGATGTATACACCGCCCACCACCAAGGGCGAAGGCACGCTGGCCTATCCCGACAGTGCGGGCGGCGTGCAATGGGGCGGCGTGGCCTTCGATCCCGACGCGCAGATCGCGGTCGTGAACACGAGCCACATCGTGCAATACATCAAGCTCTGGGAGCGTCAGGACTACGAGCAAAACGCCGGTGGTTCGGGCAACGAGAACGGCTTCTACCCGCAGAAAGGCGCGCCCTACGGCATGAGCCTCGGCAATGCGCTGAACTCGCTCGGGATGCCGTGCTGGAAACCGCCGTTTGGCGAACTGGTCGCGATCGACATGCATACCGGCGACGTGAAATGGCGCAAGCCGCTCGGCAGCTCGCAGAAATACGGGTTCTTCATGCCCGAGAGCATGGGCTCGCCCACGATCGGCGGTCCGGCGGTGACCAAGTCGGGGCTGATCTTCATCGGCGCGACGATGGATGCCAAGGCGCGCGCCTATGACATCCAGACCGGTAAAGAGCTGTGGTCCTCGCAGCTTGAAGCCCCGGTCGTCGCGAACCCGGCGATCTACGAGTACAAAGGGCGCGAATACGTGGCCTTCATCTCGGGCGGCAACTCGATCCTGAAGCCCACCGTGGGCGATATGGTGGCCGTCTACGCGCTGCCGGAGAACTGATCGCGGCGCGAACACACATCGCGGGCGGCGTGGCATCAACCACGCCCCCGCCCCTGACGCGCACCGCGTCCGCGAAGCCCTCACCGCAACGTGAGGGTTTTCTCGCAGGAACCGTTCCGCGTGCGCGGTGTTCCCCATTAAGCTGGTTTGAACGCCCGCCTCCCCAGACGGCTGCGCCAAACCTGAATTCCGGACAAGGGGGACCCCATGAAGGTTTCATTTCACGTCAATGGCGAGGCCCGCGCGCTTGACCTCGACCCGCGGGTGACGCTGCTCGACGCACTGCGCGACCATCTCGAACTCACCGGCTCGAAAAAGGGCTGCGATCATGGCCAATGCGGCGCCTGCACGGTGCTTGTCGACGGGCGGCGGGTGAATTCCTGCCTCAGCCTCGCGGTGATGCATGAAGGCTCCGAGATCACCACCATCGAGGGGCTCGGCACGCCCGACAACCTCAACCCGCTTCAGCAGGAATTCGTCTCCTGCGACGGCTACCAATGCGGCTATTGCACGCCGGGGCAGATCATGTCGGCAACCGGGATGCTGGCCGAAGCCGCCGAAGGCGCGCCCAGCCATGTCAGCGACAGCCTCACCGGAAAGGCCGAGTTGAGCGACGCCGAGATTGCCGAGCGGATGAGCGGCAATCTCTGCCGCTGTTCGGCCTATCCCTTCATCCGCGAGGCCATCTCGCGCGTGGCCGAAGCGGAGGAGAAGTAATGAGACCTTTCGACTATCTTCGCGCAAGCGCACTCGATGACGCGGCCTCCAAGGCGTGTGACGGCGCGCAGTTCATCGCGGGCGGGACCAACCTGCTGGACCTGATGAAACTGCAGGTGATGACCCCCGAGACGGTCATCGACATCAACACTATCGACGGGCTGGACAAGATCGAGCCGCATGAGGGCGGGCTGAAGATCGGGGCGCTGGTGCGCAATGCCGACCTCGCCGCCGATGCTCAAGTGCGCCGCGCTTATCCGGTGCTGTCGCGCGCCCTGCTGGCGGGCGCATCGGGCCAGATCCGCAACAAGGCGACCACGGGCGGCAACCTGCTGCAACGCACGCGTTGCCCCTATTTCTACGACCCGGCAATGGCCTGTAACAAGCGCGACCCCGGTGCGGGCTGCGCCGCCAAGGGCGGTGTGAGCCGGATGCTCGCAATCCTGGGCACCTCGGCCGCCTGCAGTGCCGCGCACCCCTCCGATATGGCGGTGGCGATGCGCGCGCTCGATGCGCAGGTGGAAATCTGTGGCACCGATGGAGCAACCCGCACCGTGGCGATGGACGAACTCTATCAGCTGCCCGGCGAGACGCCCGAGATCGAGACGTGTCTGAAGCCGGGCGAGATCATCACCGCGGTGATCCTCCCTGCCCCGCAGCCGAACGCCACGCAGAGCTATCGCAAGATCCGCGACCGGGCGTCTTACGCCTTCGCGCTCGTCTCGGTCGCCGCCGTGGTTGAAATGGACGGTGACACGATCAAGCAGGCCTCGCTTGCGTTCGGCGGCATCGGCGCGCGCCCCTGGGCGGATGCGCAAGTCAATGCGATGCTCGAAGGCGAGACCCCGTCGGAGGAGCTGTTCGGCAAGGCCGCCGATACTCTTCTGGCCGAAGCGGTCACCGACGAGGGCAACGATTTCAAACGCGAAATGACCCGCCGCGCGCTGATCGCGGTGATGCGCGAGGCGACGGGCATGGCCCCGGCCTCGACCGGAACGGTCAAGGTGGAGGCGCTGGCATGAGCGACACGTTCACGATGGATGAAGCGCAGCCGCGGCTGCTCGACGAAACCAAACAGGGGCTGGTGGGCGCTCCGCTCGACCGCCCCGAGGGCAAGCTGAAAGTGACCGGCACCGCGACCTATGCGGCCGAATTCAAGCCTGAAGGCATGGTGCATGGCGTGATGCTGCGCGCCACGATCACGCGCGGCAAGGTCACCGGCTTTGATGAGACGGAGGCGAAGAAGCTCCCCGGCTATCTGGGTCTGTTCCATGGCCCGGAATTCGTGCGTAATCCGGCGCAGGGCATGGCAGGCGCCGCGCCGGTGCAGCCCGGCGACCGCGTCGATTATCACGGCCAACCGATCGGGCTCGTCGTGGCCGACAGCTTCGAGACCGCGCGCGACGCCGCCGCCCGGATCAAGATCAGCTACGAGCAGAACCCAGGCGCGCCAGTCGATCCGGCAGGCGTGGAGCTTGAGTTGAACGAAGATCGCGAAAGCATCCAAGGCGATCTCGACGCCGCGATGGAGAAGGCCGCGCAATCGGTCGATCTCGAATACACCACCGCCGGTCACGTCGCTGCGGCGATGGAACCCCATGCGGGTATCGCCGAGTGGAAGGACGGTCGCCTCGTTCTACATGGCTCACTGCAAATGGTCCGTTTCAACAAGGAGGAGTTGGCCGATGCGGTTGGCATCGAGTCCGACAAGGTCCACATCCTCGCGCCCTATGTGGGCGGCGGGTTCGGCTCCAAGCTGGGCATTTCCTCCGAGCATGTCGCGGCGGCGCTTGCCGCGCGCGAACTCGACCGTCCGGTGCGTATCGTGCTGAGCCGTCAGACCGTCTTCGATGCCGTGCTGCGCCGGACCGAGACATGGCAGCGCCTGCGCCTTTCGGCGGACGCGAGCGGCAAGCTGACCGGGATTGGGCACGAGGATCGTGTCTCCAATCTCGAAGAGGAAACCTTCTCCGAACCGGTCAACGCCGCGAGCCGCTTCATGTATGGCGCGCCCAACCGGGTCATGCGTCAGCATATCTCGCGCAATCACCGCACGCCTACGGGTTCGGTCCGCGCGCCGGGCGAGGCGGTTGGCACCTTCGCGCTGGAAACCGCGATGGATGAGCTGGCCGAGAAGCTGGGTCTCTGCCCGGTGGAACTGCGCCTGCGCAACATCCCCGAAAAGCACCCCGACACCGGTCAGGCGTACTCGGCGCGCGCACTGGAAGACAGCCTGCGCGAAGGCGCGAAGCGCTTCGGCTGGGATCAGCGCCCCGAGACCGGAACGCGTCGCGAAGGCGAATGGCTGATCGGCATGGGCGTCGCGGCTGCGGGGCGGGCAAACTTCCTCGTGCCGTCGGCGGCGCGCGTCACGCTGAGCGCGGATGGCGCTCTGGTCGAGACCGACATGACCGATATCGGCACCGGCAGCTACGCGATCCTCGGCCAGATCGCGGGCGAGATGCTGGGCCTGCCGATCGACAAGGTTTCGGTCCATCTGGCCGATAGCGACCTGCCGGGGGCCTCCGGGTCCGGTGGCTCCTTCGGGGCGTCGTCGTCGGGCTCCTCGGTGTTCCTCGCCGCACGCAAAATCCGCGAGCAGCTTGCGGACAAGCTCGGCTGCAAGTTCGAAGAGTTGAGCCTTGGCAATGGCGAGGTTTCGGGCGGCGGCAAGACCGCGAAACTGGTCGATCTGCTGAGCGATCCGATCAGCGCCGAGGGCAAGATCAAAGGCGGCAAGACCGCCAAGAGCCACTTCTCTGCGGGCTTCGGCGCGCATTTCGCCGAAGTCGCGGTAAACGAGGTCTCGGGCGAGGTGCGCGTGCGTCGGATGCTCGGCGTGCTCGGCATCGGTCGCGTGCTCAACGAGAAGACCGCGCGCAGTCAAGCCGTCGGCGGCATGGTCTGGGGCGTCGGTTCGGCTCTGCACGAGGAGCTTGGCCACGATCCGCGCACCGGCCATATCGTCACCCGCGATCTGGCGAATTACCACGTCCCGTCGCACGCGGATATTCCGCGCGAGATGGAAGTGGTGTTCCTGCCCGAGCGCGATGACGAGGCGAACCCGATCCAGTCCAAAGGCGTGGGGGAGCTTGGCATCTCGGGCGCAGGGGCCGCGGTGATCAACGCGATCCACAATGCGACGGGCGTACGGCTATACGACTATCCGGCCACGCCCGACAAAGTTCTCAAGGGGTTTGCCAATGGACGGTAGTCCGCTTCGTCAGCGTGCGCGCGCTGAAACTCGGTTGGGCATGGCGGAAATGCCGTTGCCCGCGCCGGGACGGCTCGCCGCGCTGGCCATTCTGACACGGATCGAGGGGGCGGGCTATCGCCCCCTCGGTGCTGCGATGAGCCTCGATGATCGGGGCGGCATTCGCGGCCATCTCTCGGCGGGCTGCATCGATGCCGATATCGAACACCACCTGAACAAGGTCGCGCAGGACGGCTGCACCCGGCATCTGCGCTACGGCGAGGGCTCGCCTTTCATCGACCTCGTTCTGCCTTGTGGCGGGGCGCTCGACATCACGGTGATCCCTGCCCCGCCCGTCGTCGATCAGGAGCGCATGGCCGAAGCGATCGACGCACGGATGCCTTTGTCGCTGCACCTCTCGGGCACGCAGGGCACCCTGATGCTCGAGCCGCAACCCGAAACCGATCTGAGCCTGCATCTCGTGCCCGAGCCGCGTTTCGTGATCTTCGGCACCGGGGTGGAGGCCGAGACCTTTGCGCAGCTCGCCGCGGGCGCAGGCTATCAGGCCGATCTCATCATGCCCGATCCCGTGAGCCTGCCCGGCGTGACGAGCCACGAATTCCGGCGCAGCGATCCGCTTGGCGACATCACACCCGACCCGCGCATGGCGGCGCTGCTGTTCTTCCACGATCACGACCGGGAAATCCCGATCCTCGCGCAGCTTCTGGAAAGCGACGCCTTCTTCATCGGCGCGCAGGGCAGCCGTCGCACGGCGCGTCAGCGCGCAGTGGCGCTACGTCGCAAGGGCCTCTCGGAGGCCGCGATTTCGCGGCTGCGCGGACCGGTCGGCCTGATCGAACAGGCGCGCGAGCCGCGGCTGTTGGCGGTCTCGGTGCTGGCCGAAGTGCTGCAACTGGCGCGGGTCTGAGACTTGACGCGCAAGATCATGGGCGTGGTCCTGGCGGCGGGCGCGTCGCGGCGCTTCGGCGCGCGGGATAAGCTGGCCGCGCGCGCGGGCGGAGAGGCCGCGCTTGTGCTGCGCGCAGCGAAAAAGCTCCAAGGTCTTGGTCTTCACCGACGCGCTGCGATCACGCGCAGTCCGCGATTGCCGAAAGAGCTACGCGGCGCGAGGCTCGACCTTCTCTGCATCGGAGCGAGGCGCGCCCAGAGCGCGAGCCTGCACCGCGCGATCCACGCCGCTCAAGCCAGTGGCGCGAGCCATCTGCTAATCGTCCTCGGCGATATGCCCGAAGTCTCGCGCGCGCATCTGCGCCAGCTTCTCAAGACACCCGGCCCCCATCCGGCGATGGCCACTTCGGGCGGTCGCCTCGCGCCCCCGGCGCTGATCCCGCGCAGGCTGTTCGGTGCGGCTTTGCGGCTGACGGGCGACCGGGGCGCCGGGGCGTTGTTGCGCCGCGCCCCTGATCTGCGACGCGTTGCGCTACCGCCCGGCACGCTCCGCGATATCGACCGGCCTGAAGATCTTCGCAACGCCCCACAATAGGCCTGCGGAACGGGAACTGCG
The DNA here is from genome assembly GCF_002020045.1 of Thioclava sp. F28-4. Classification (NCBI taxonomy): domain Bacteria; kingdom Pseudomonadati; phylum Pseudomonadota; class Alphaproteobacteria; order Rhodobacterales; family Paracoccaceae; genus Thioclava; species Thioclava sp. F28-4. The sequence goes on from NZ_MPZQ01000001.1 coordinate 842,118, forward strand.
CCGATACGCCCGGCGTTTTTGCTCCATGAAAGACCTGCCCGATCTCGTCTATTATCCCGATGACCGACCCGGCATCACGCGCAGGCGTTGCGGGCGCGGGTTTTCCTATATGGCCCCTGACGGGACGACCATCGCGCGCGGCACCGAGCGCAAACGGATCGAGGCACTGGCCGTGCCGCCCGCCTATGAAGATGTCTGGATTTGCCCGCGGCAGAACGGCCATCTGCAGGCGACGGGCCGCGACGCGCGGGCGCGCAAGCAATATCGCTATCACCCGGACTGGACCGAGTTTCGGTCGCAGAGGAAGTTCAACCGGCTCGCGGAATTCGGCACCGTCCTGCCGCGTCTGCGCCGGGCGATCCTGAGCGATTTGCGCGGCCATGACCCCGGGGATCGGGCCTTCGCGCTGGCCGCAGTCCTCGCCCTGTTGGACCGCGCCGCGATCCGGGTCGGCAATGCCGATTATGCGCGCGAGAACCGCAGCTTCGGGGCGACCACGCTGCGCGGGGCGCATATGACGCTCGACGGCGGCACGCTGCGACTGGCCTTTACCGGTAAGGGCGGCACGAAGATCGAAAGCGAGCTGCGCGACCGGACATTGGAGCGCGCGCTGACGAAGCTCGACGACCTGCCGGGCGCGGAGCTGATCACCTGGGTCGACGAGGATGGCGACCCGCATTCGGTGCGCTCGGAAGAGGTGAACGCGTTCCTCGCCGACCGCACCGGCGCCGAGGGGCTCACCGCAAAGACCTTCCGCACGTGGAACGGATCGGCGGCAGCCTTGGAGGCCGCGCTGCGTCAGGCGGCCGATGGACGGGTGACGATCAAGGCGATGGCCGACGCCGCCTCTGAGCGGCTGCACAACACCCCCACGATCGCGCGAAATTCCTACATCCACCCGCAGGTGATCGCGCTGAGCGAGGCAGAGCCGGAGGCACTTTCCGCCCTCGCGCAGACCGCCCCTGCGGTGGACGGGCTGCGCAAGGCCGAGGCGCAACTGCTTCACCTTCTCGACGGCGGCATGCGCTGAGCGCCCCGGTCCACGCCACCTCACGCTTCGGTGCGAATTCGCGAGCGCCGCGTGATCCATATCGCCCCATCTCCCGTATCTCCTGCATGATCCACCACCGGATCTGCCCACGATCCAACACAGGGAGAAAGAGAATGCTGAGAAGAACCTTCATGGCCGCAGTCCTCGCCGGGACCGCGCTCGTTTCCGCCCCCGCCCATGCCGACAATCATGGCGGAATGGATATCGTCGACACCGCCGTGAACGCTGGCAGCTTCGAGACGCTCGTGGCCGCCGTGCAGGCCGCTGGTCTCGTTGAAACGCTCAAGGGAGAAGGCCCCTTCACCGTCTTCGCACCCACCGACGAGGCTTTTGCAGCCCTGCCCGAAGGCACGGTCGACGATCTGCTCAAACCCGAGAACAAGGACACGCTGACGTCGATCCTCACCTATCACGTCGTGCCCGGCAAAGTGATGTCTGGCGATCTGAGCGACGGGATGATGGCAGAGACCGTGCAGGGCTCGGAAATTACGGTGAAAACCGACCCCGCCGTGATGGTCGATGAAGCCAGCGTCACGCAGGCCGATATCGAAGCCAGCAACGGCGTGATCCATGTGATCGACAAGGTGATCATGCCCGAGTGATGGGCTTATGTGAAACGCCCAAGTGACGGGGAGGTCTGTCGGAAGGTCCCCCTCACGGCAGATCGACCTCGGACCGTCCGCGCAGCTTCGGATGTGCGGGCGGTTTCTTTTTCAGGCGGGCCGCGAGGGCGCGGATCGGACCCGGTCAGGCGTGGGCGCTCAGAAGGGAGTCGCTTCCGCTCGGATCGCCGCTGCCCGGCACGGCCTCGCTCTGGCGCGGCAGGTTATCTTCATGAATGACCGGCGCATCGGTCATCCGCGACAGGTTCTGCGCGATCGCCTCGATTGCGGCGTGACACGCATGATCGCCATTGTGCTTGGGCACGAAAATCCGCGTGAGATTGTGCGCCTGCATGATGTAGGACAGCACATGCGCGATCGAACCATGCTCCTCGGGATCGGACAGCGCCCCATCTTCATAGGTCAGGAACGACGCACAGATCGGCGTTGCGCCACAGGCACCAAGCCGGGCGATCAGCTCGCCACGCCCGCCGCCTTCCTGAGACAGGCAAACGATATGCGCGCGATCGCCCTTGAGAGCCTCGATGAACGCTCCATGGCAATCGAGATCGCAATTTCCGGGGTGCAGCATCAAGACGAGCGCGCCCTCCTCCGACGCGGTCATCTCCATATTTCGTGACATCATAGTCATATCAGACCTCCTCCTTAGAGATAGAGCGATGCGCGGCGGGGTCGAATTCCCGGCCCTCTTCGCCGCGCAGCCATTCGGCGGCGCGTCCGGTAATGCGCAAAGCGGGTGTGCAGGCGGCGAGCTGATCGAGGAAGCTGCGCGCCCAGGCGCCGGTATCGGTCGCCTCCACCACCTTCAGGCAGGCGGCGTGGCGCGCCTGACGTTCCTTCAGCGGCATCGTCAGAGCACGACGGATCGCCGTGGCGGTCTCGTCGACGTCATGCGGATTGACCAGCAGCGCCTCGGTCATGTCCTCGGCGGCGCCCGCGAAGCGCGACAGCACCAATACGCCCGGATCGTCCGGGTCCTGCGCTGCGACATATTCCTTCGCCACGAGGTTCATCCCGTCGGCGAGCGGGGTCACAAGTGCCGCCCGTGCGCCACGCAGCAGCCCCGCGATCTCGTCGCGCGGCACCGGGCGGTGCAGGAAGCGGATCGGCGCCCAATGGACCTCGCCGAAGCGCCCGTTCACCTGCCCCGCGATCTGCTGCAGATCGGCGGTGATCTCCTGATAGGCCCGCACGCTTTCGCGCGAGGGTGGCGCAATCTGCACCAGCGAGGCGCGCGGCCCCGTGTCGTAGGTCTCCAGATAGCGCTCGAACGCGCGGAAGCGCTGCGGCAAGCCCTTGGAGTAGTCGAGCCGGTCGACGCCGATGACATAGGCGTCGCCAAACAATTCGTGCGCGGGCGGCGGCGCGCAGTCCTGCGCCGCCCGGGCGAAGCTCTCAGCTGAAATGCCAATCGGGAAAGACCGGACGGACACCTCCTGCGCGCCGAATTTGATCGCGCCGTTGGGCAGCATTTCTGCCCTCGGATCGGCGCGGAACATCTCGAGGCATCGCGCCACGTCAGCCCGCGTCTGCAGGCCGACCAGATCGTAATGCGCCAGCCAGCGCGCGAAGGCGGGCGGGTCGGGCAACACATCGAGATCGGTGATGTTGGGGAAAGGAATATGCAGGAAGAAGCCGATGCGGTTGGTCACACCCAACCTGCGCAGTTCCTCCGCCAGCGGGAAGAAATGGTAGTCGTGAATCCAGATGTGGTCCTCGGGCGAGATCACCTCGGCCATCTGCTCGGCGATCCGACGGTTCACGCGCAGGTAGCCCTCGTCGAAGCTGCGATTGATCTCGACCAGATCGGTGCGGTGATGCGCGATCGGCCAGAGCACGGAATTCGCGAATCCCAGGTAATAGGCCGCGCGGTCTTCCTCGGTCAGTCGGAAGGCGAGCTTGTCATATTGGGTGCCTCCCATATCGATAAGGGTGGGCTCTTCGGGGCCCGTCTCGGGATGCGCCCCGATCCAGATGCCGCCTTTCTCACGCAGCGCCTCATGCAGCGCCACCACGAGCCCGCCCGAGGGCGTGGCCTCGGAAGGGATACGGTTGGAGACGACGATGAGGCGGGCGGACATGGCGAAAGAGACCTCCGAAATTGGGCGGCTGAATGAATTTGTCCCTGTTGGGATGTTTCGCCCGAGCAACTCCTCCTTACGCATGGCAGTTCCTCTCTCTGAGGGCGAAAACAGCCTCTCGGCCGAAAAAAGTTCATATCTTTAACATAAGACAATCAACCGGCTCACCGGGATGCATTTTTTTACACATTTTCAAGCCCTTCCGCGATGTTTTGTGACATCTCTCCCAGCTCGCGCGCATGCGGCGCCGGACACATGGCGGGTAACAATTTCTCCGCCGCGACGCGCTTTGGGCACGGAACCACGGCGCGCGCGACAGGTTGGCCTGTCACACGACACAAGCCGCGACGGAGAGCACCATGTCAGACCCCGGACCGCATCGCGTCGACCATGCGGACCCCAAGCCGGCCGGACTGCGCGCGAAGGCCTCGCGTGAGCGGATCGCCTTCTGGCTGCCGATCGCGATCTTTGCACTTCTGGTGCTGATCGCGCCCGACATCCTGCTGCTGGTCTTCGCCGGACTTCTGGTCGCGGTCTTCCTGCGGATGGGCGGCAACGCCATCGCGCGCAGGCTGCACATCCGCGAAGGCTGGGGGCTCGCGCTCTATTCGATCATCTTGGTCTGCCTTGCGGTTCTTTTCTTTCTCTATGCCGCGCAGGGCCTGTCCGATCAGCTCGACCAGCTTACGACCGCCCTGCCCAAGGCGATGAAACAGGTGCAGGATTTCATCGACTCGCATGGCTGGCTGCATTCGATCACGCGTTCGATCGACCTCGGTTCGATCGCGCCGTCGAGCAAGGGGGCCGCCACGACCGTGATGATGTCGATCGGCGTGATCGGGAACGCGATGCTGATCCTGTTCATCGGCGTCTATGGCGCGGTGGAGCCGCAATTGTACCGGCGCGGGATTGCAGCACTCTTCCCCGCCTCCAAGCGTGACTGGGTCGTCGCGAGCTTCGCGACCGGCTGGGCTGCGCTGTCGGGCTGGCTGTTTGCGCAGCTGATCTCAATGACGGTGATCGGCCTGCTGACCTTTGTCGGGCTGTGGCTACTGAACGTACCGCTGGCGGCGATCCTCGCGATCCTCGCAGGGCTTCTGACCTTCATTCCGAATATCGGCCCGGTCCTGTCGGCGATCCCCGCCTTGGCGATGGGCCTGACGGTCAGCCCGATGACGATGCTTTGGGTCGCGGTCCTCTACCTCGCGGTGCAGGCGCTCGAGAGCAACCTGATCACGCCGCAGATTCAGGAAAAGGCGATGTCGCTGCCCCCGGCCCTGATTATCGCCTTCCAGCTTTTGATGGGGAGCCTCTTCGGCCTGCTCGGCCTTGCGCTGGCAACCCCGCTGCTGGCCATTCTGATGATGATGACCCGGCGCCACTACCTGCCGCTGGTCAGGCCCGAGACCGCCTGACCGCACACTCTTTTCCAACTTCCGGAGCCCGTTTTGACGACTTTCCTGATCCTCCTCGGCGCCGCCATCGTTGCGATCTCGCTTTGGGATATTCTGCTCTGCGCGCTCGGTGCGGGGCAGTCCGGGGCGATCTCGCTGGCCATCGCGCGGTTCGGCTTCAAGCGCATCCGGAGCTTCGGGCACACGCGGATCGCGCATCGTATCTGCGGCCCGGTGACGATGGCATGGCTCGGCGGCGTCTGGATCATCATGGTCGCCTTCGGCTGGAGCCTGATCTTCTTCGCCACGACCCGATCTTTGGAGACGACCAAGGGGCTCCCCGCGGCGAGCTTCGGTGACAGCCTCTCTTATGCGGGGCATCTGCTCTCGACGCTGGGTGGGGGCTACGCGACGCCCGCAGGCACCGGCTGGTCGCTGATCTCGGTCATCACAGGGGTAACAGGGATGCTGGTGCTGACGCTCGCGGTGAGCTTCGTTTTCTCCACCACGCAGGCGGCGGCGCAGGGCCGTGCGGTGATGGCGCTGGCCGAGGTCTTCCCGCCCGGCTCCGACGAGTTCACCGGGCAGTTCCTGCCGCAATTATCAAGCTACGTGGCGCAGGTGAAATCCATTCCCTTCGCGCTGTTCTACAGCACCGCGAGACCCGAACGCCGCCTCCCGCGCGGCATCTATCGGCTCTGGCACGACGACCGGCTCACGGAGGATCAGCGCCGCGCGCTGCGGATCATCTTGCATGAATTTCCCGGGCTCGAAGGCGTGCCGCCCGAGAAGTTCGACGACACGCTCCTGCATTGGGCGAAGCGCCACGATCTGTGCCCACAGGACATGACGGGCCGCGCGTGATGCGATGCGCGCGAATGATCTGACCGCAGACCGGCCTTAGCCGAAACGCGCGATCTCGAACCCGGCCCCGGTCAGATGCCCGCGCAGCGCGCGCGCCATCGCCAGCGCCTCCGCCCCGTCGCCATGCAGGCAGACCGTGTCGATCTTGCAGGGGATTTCCTTGCCCGACGCGGTCACGATTGCACCCTTGCGCAGCATCGTCTCGATCCGCGCGCCGACCTCTTCGGCGTCATGCAGCACCGCACCGGGTTTTGAGCGCGACACCAGCGAGGCGTCGTCCTCATAGGCGCGGTCGGCGAAAATCTCGCCCGCCCAATTGGCCTGCAAGTCGCGCGCGACCTGCTCCATCGCGGTTTGCGGCAGCACGACGAGGATGATGTCGGGCTGCACCCTCAGCGCCGCTGCATAGCAGGCGCGGGCGATCTCGGCATTCTCCGAGGCCATGTTCGACAGCGCCCCGTGCAGCTTGAAATGCCGCACCGCGCCGCCCGCCGCGCGGGCCATCGCCTGCGCCGCGCCCAGTTGATAGGTCACCAGATTGGTCAGTTCCTCGGCGCTGAGGTTAAGGCGACGACGCCCAAAGCCCTGCAGATCGGCAAAGCCCGGATGCGCGCCGATGCCGACGTCATTGGCCACCGCCGCGCGCATCGTCTGCGCCATCACATCCGGATCGCCCGCGTGGAACCCGCAGGCGACATTGGCCGAGGAGATCACCTCCATCAGCGCCGCGTCGTTGCCCATGACCCACGGGCCGAAGCTTTCGCCGATATCGGCGTTCAGGTCGATCTTAGCCATTCTCTTCCTCCAACTCGCGCCCTACCGTCACGCCACTGATCAATTGGTAGCCGAGCAGGTCATGGATGTCGTGCGGATCGCGGATCAGCGGGCGCAGCTTGGCGCGTTGCGCCTGCAGTTGCGTCTCCCAGCGCGGCGCCAGCGCGTCGGCCTCGTCCAACGTCACGGCTTTGAACCGCAGCTTCGTCCCCGGCGCGGCCTGGGCTACGCGCGGCAGATCGCAGGGCAGCACGGTGCCAATCCGAGGATAGCCGCCGATGGTCTGGCATTCGGCGAGCAGCACATAGGGCGTGCCCGCCCCGGTCATCTGGATATCGCCCTCGAAGATCACGTCCGAGGCGAGCCCCTTGGCCTTGTCCGAAGTCAGCGCAAGCGCATCGCTCTCGAGCGCCACGCCCTGACGGTTGCCCTGCCGCGCGCGGGTGAATTCGGTCGTGGAAAGTCGCGCGAAGGTATCCTCGTCGAACAGGCCCGTCTGCGGCCCCGGGATGATCCGCAGCGTGCCACCCGAGAAACGGTCGTCCTGCGTGAGAACCATCGCGGGCGCATCAGGCTCGGGGTCGACGCCCAGCGGCAGGCGCGCGCCCGAATCCAGCGCCGATCCGATCCCGGCGGCTAGATGGGCCGAGCGACTGCCCAGAACCTCGGGCGTCTCGATCCCGCCCGCGAAGGTGAGATAGCCGAACATGCCTGCTCGCGCGGCACCGATCGACAGCACCTCGCCCGGTTCCATTCTGTGGCTCGCGCCCCAGCGCAGGGGGCGTCCGTCAAGCTCCGCCTGCATCGGCGCCCCGGTCAGCGCGATCCGCGTCGGCGCGGTGACCTCGAACCGTCCGCCGCTCACCGCCATCTCCAGCGCAGAAAGCGGGCTGCGCGATCCCAGTAGCGCCGCCGCCTCGACCAGTGCCAGCGGATCGACCGCGCCGCCGCGCGAGATGCCCTGCGCCATGCGGCCGGGGCGGCCCATATCTTGCACGCTCACGCTTGGTCCCAGGGCGCGCAGGATCACCGATCCGCCGCTCATGACCGCACCTCGCAGTGCGCGCCGCCCATCGGATCGCCCGCTTTCAAAAGCGCGTCCATTTCGGTGCCGGAGACCGGCGCGAGGCGAACCTCGTCGCCCGCATGCAGCGGCACGGGGTCGGATTGGTCAGGGCGGAATACGTCGAAGGCCGTCTGCGCGATCTGATGCCAGCCGGTGGGCGACGCATTCGCGAACAGGACCAGTTGGCGCACCGCCACGCAGAGCGCGCCTTTCGGAACGCGCGGGTTCAGCTCGGACCGGCGCGCGAGATTCCAATGCTCGGGCAGAAGGCCGAGATAGGGCTGACCGGGCGCGAAGCCGATGGCGAGGATACTCAGGGGGGTCGCGGTGATCTCGTCGATGGCCGTTTGAGGGGAAAGACCCGCAAGCTTCGCCGCCTCTTCCAGATCGGGACCGTGGTCGCCGCCGAACGCCACGGGCAAATGCCAGACGCGCTGCGCGGGATGCGGCGCCGCACTCAGCCAATCGGCCTCGGACAGCAGGGTCTCCAGCCGCTGGGCCATCTCGGCCCGCGTTACCGCCTCCGGATCGAAGCGCAGCAGAACCGACACGAGGCTCGGGACGATTTCGCGCAGGCCGGGCAGATCGCTCTCCGTCACGCGCTGATGAAAGCTCTGCGCCGCCGCGATCGCGCGCGGCTCTGCGACCAGCGCGAACCGCACGAGCAGCCCGTTCCCGCCCGCCGGCAAAATCTGCGGCCGATGCGCTTGGGCCGTTCCGGGCCGCAATGCTTCTTCGAGCGTCATGTCAGGGCATCTCCAATGGCTCAGACCGCGATTTTGAAACTTATCGTTGACTTTGATTTCATTTTACTGACAATTTGTCAACGTTATGAAAAGGAGGCGGACACGAATTCCGCCGCGACCCGACAGGAGAGAGATATGATCAGATTTGCTGCAAGCTTCGCGGTTGCGCTGGGGCTGGGCACGGCCGTTCAGGCGCAGACCTGGGACATGCCGACGCCTTATGGCGACACCACCTTCCACACCGTGAACATCCGCGATTTCGCCGAGGACGTGTCAAAAGCGACCGACGGCAAACTGGAGATCAAGGTGCATTCGGCGGGCTCGCTCTTCCCGCATTCCGAGATCAAGAACGCCGTGCGCTCGGGTCAGGTGCCGCTTGGGGAATTCTTCCTCTCGACGCTCTCGAACGAGGATCTGGCTTTCGGCGTCGACAGCCAGCCCTTCCTCGCCACCAGCTACGATCAGGCCGAAAAGCTGTGGGAGGCGCAGAAGCCCGTCATCACCAAGCTGCTCGACAAGCAGGGCCTGATGCCGCTGTTCTCGGTGCCGTGGCCGGCGCAGGGCCTCTATACCAATGGCGAGATCAAGTCCGTGGACGACCTCGCGGGGCTGCGCTTCCGCGCCTACAACCCGGCGCTCGAAGAGTTTGCGACGCTCGCGAAGGCCGCGCCCGTGCAGGTCGAAGCTGTCGACATTCCGCAGGCCTTCTCGACCGGTCAGCTGCAGGCGATGATCACCTCGCCCTCGACCGGTGCGAACTCCAAGGCGTGGGACTTCGTCGACACCTACACCAAGATCGACGCTTGGCTGCCCAAGAACATCGTCGTGGTGAACAAGCGCGCCTTCGACCGTCTGAGCGAAGACGAGCAGAAGGCCGTGATGGATGCCGCCGCCACCGCGCAGACGCGCGGTTGGGAAATGTCGCAGAAAGAGGCCGCCGAGAAGACCGCTGTGATGAAGGAAAACGGTATGGCGATCGTCGATCCGAGCCCCGAGCTGGAAGAAGGGCTGAAGAAGATCGGCGACGAGATGCTGGCCAATTGGAAAGAGAAAGCCAGCCCCGACGCGCTTGAGGTGCTCAAGGCCTATCAGGGCAACTGAGCCCGCCCGATCCGGCCCTTCCGCGTCCCGCGCGGGAGGGCCTTTTTCGATGCTCATCCCCATTTCAAGCGTTCGGAGCTTTCGCCATGCGTCGCCTGCTCGATCAGGTCTATCTTCTGTCCGGAGGGATCGCGGCCGTCTCGATCCTCGCGATCTGCCTGCTGGTCACGGCACAGGTCGGGCTGAACGTGCTCGCCCGTCTGGGCGGCCCCGCCCTCTCCTACACGATCCCCTCCTATGCCGATTTCGCGGGCTACTTCCTCGCGACGGCAAGCTTCATGGCGCTGGCCCATACGCTGCGCCACGGCAGCCATATCCGCGTCAATCTCGTGCTGACCCGCCTGCCCGCGCGCAGCCAATGGGTCGCCGAGATCGTGGCGCTCGCGCTTGGCTTCGCGGCCAGCGCCTATGCTGTGTGGTTCGCGACCTCGCTGATGCTCGAGAGCCTGCATTACGGCGATATGTCCACCGGCATCGTCGCGATCCCGATCTGGATCCCGCAATGCACGATGGTGGTAGGGCTGGGCCTTTTGGCGCTCGCCTTCCTCGACACGCTGATCGAGAGCCTCCGCGCCAAGCGCCCCGTGCTCGTCGATGATGTTTCGGAGTAAACCATGTCCGATCCGATGACCTTCGCAATTCTTCTGGGGCTACTTCTGGTGCTGCTTGCGGGCGGCGTCTGGGTGGCACTGTCGCTGCTGATCGTGGCGCTGGCGGGGCTGGCCTTTTTCTCCGGCGCGCCGACCGGGTTGGTGATGGCGACCACGCTTTGGGGCCACAGCCATAGCTGGCCGCTGGCGGCTCTGCCCCTGTTCATCCTGATGGGAGAAATCCTGCTCCGCTCGCGCCTGTCCGAGGATATGTTCTCCGGCCTCGCCCCGTGGCTGGGCCGCGCGCCGGGCCGCTTGCTGCATGTGAACGTGCTGGGCTGTGCGATCTTCGCCGCCGTTTCGGGCTCGTCCGCGGCGACGGCGGCCACGATCGGGCGGATGTCGGTGCCCGAGCTCACCCGCCGCGGCTATCCCGAAAGCCTGATCCTCGGCACGCTGGCGGGCTCGGCTACGCTTGGCTTCCTGATCCCACCCTCGGTGATCCTGATCGTCTATGGCGTCGCGACCGAGCAATCCATCGCGCGCCTCTTCATCGCGGGCATCCTGCCGGGGCTGATGCTGGTGAGCCTGTTCGGCGGCTATGTCGCGCTGCGCGCCTGGATGAACCCTGCGTCGATCCCGCGCGAGGACATCACCCTGAACCTGCGCGAGAAGCTGCGGGCCTCGCGTCGCCTGATCCCGATCGTGATCCTGATCGGCGGCGTGATCGGCTCGATCTATACCGGTGTCGCCTCGCCCACCGATGCGGCTGCCGTGGGCGTGGTCTTCTCGGTGATCCTTGCGATGGCGACGGGCAGCTTCCGCTGGCGCGACTTCAAAGAGGCGCTGTTCTCGGCCACCCGCACCAGCGCGATGATCGCCTTCATCCTGCTGGCGGCCTCGGTGCTGTCGGTCTCGATGGGGTTCACCGGCATCCCGCGCAACCTCGCGGCGTGGATCGGCACCTTCGGTCTGTCGCCCACCGCGCTGCTTGCAGTGCTGACGGTGTTCTTCATCCTGCTGGGCTGCTTCCTCGACGGAATCTCGGTCGTGGTGCTGACCACCTCGATCATCCTGCCGATGGTGGAGGCCGCGGGGATCGACCCGCTGTGGTTCGGCATCTACCTCGTGCTGGTCGTCGAGATGAGCCAGATCACCCCGCCCGTGGGCTTCAACCTCTTCGTGATACAGGGCCTGACAGGCTACAACATCCTCAAGGTCGCCCGCGCGGCGCTGCCCTTCTTTGGGCTGCTGTTGCTGGCTGTCCTGCTGATCACGCTGGTGCCGGGGATCGTAACCTACCTGCCCTCGCTGATGGGCAACTGACCGAACCGACGCGCGGCCTCAGAGCGACGAGGCCGCGCGGCTCGCCTGATCGTAATAGCCCGAGAGCACCCGCAGGGCCGAGGCGATCTCACGCAGATCCTCGCCCGCCATGCCGCCTTTCTGGATCGGCTCGAGCAGGCATTCCTCGCGCACTTTGCGATAGCGTTCGCACAGCTCGCGCCCGCCTTCCGAGGTGCGGTAGAACACTTCCTTGCCGCGCTTTTCGGAATCCAGCAGACCCAGCTTCAACAGCTTGCGCAGCGCATAATTGACCGTATGCGTGTCTTCGATATTCAGAAGGAAAGTGATGTCGTTGAGCCGCTTTTCGCGGTCGCGGTGGTTCGTGTTGTGCAGCACGAGGATTTCGAGCGGCGACAGCTCCATCCCCGAAGCCGCCATGCAGCGCTGCATCCATCGCGCGAAGGAGTTGTAGGCGATGATCATCCCGTATTCGAATTCCGAGGCTTCCCAGCCCGGCCCTTCGGCCAGATGGCGGGATGAGACGATGCGGCGTTCTCCTGCGGGCATGAGTGGCGCTCTCCTTTCGTGCGTTTACGCCCTCACCTTATAGACATTTCGCTGACATTCTATCCTTGAGAGAAATTCGGCGGGCGCTTTTGCAGGTTCGCCATCACCATTTCCATCTGCGCGGGACCGCCGATGATCTCGGCCTGCAGCTCGGCTTCCAGCGCCAGCCCGTCGCCGGGCGGCATCGTCCATGCCGTCTCCGCCAGCGCCTTGCTCGCCGCCAGCGCCTCCGGGGAGCGCAGAGCGAATTCGGCGGCCATGTCGCGCGCCGCCTGCAGCGGGCTCTCGGCCACGCGTGTGATCAGCCCCAGCGCTTGCGCCTCCTCGGCCTCCAGCACCCGGCCCGTCATCATCAGCTCTTTCGCGACGTCGGCGCGGGTCAGTTTCGGCAGGCTCTGCGAGATGCCCATATCGGGGATCAGCCCCCATTTCGCCTCCATGATCGACAGCCGCGCATCGGGCGCAGCGATCCGGAAATCCGCGCCCAGAGCCAGCTGCATCCCCGCCCCGAAGGCCACGCCCTCGATCGCGGCGATCACCGGCACGGGCAGCTCGGCCCATCGTGTCACCGGGCGCTGAAAGCGGTTCGCGCCCTGCGCATCGCGTTCGGCCATCTGCGCCTTCACCCCCGCCAGATCGGCGGCGAAGCTTTGCATCACGGTCAGGTCGAGCCCGGCCGAGAAACAGCCGCCCGCGCCGCTCAAGATCGCCGCGCGCAGACCCTTTTGCTGCGACAGGCTCTGTGCCGCGTCAGCCAGCGCGTCGAACATCTCCAAGGTCCAGGCGTTCTTCTTTTCGGGGCGGTTGAGGGTCACCTCCGCCACGCCTTGCGCGCTTACCGAAATCTGCACCGGGTCGGCCATGTCCATCCTCCTCGCTTAGGTCTGCGCACTATGCAGACCCGCCGCCCCCTCGCAAAGCGGAACGCGGGGTCATAAGTCAGGGATCAACTGCCGCGCGGCGTTGGACAGCACTGCGCGGCGCGCTAGCTCTGCCCCGACGGAGGTTCCCCATGCAGCAATTCTCACTTCTCGATCTGTCGCCCGTGCCCGAAGGCAAGACCGCAGCCGATGCGCTGGCGGGAACGGCCGATCTGGCCCGGATGGCCGAAGACGCGGGCTATCACCGCTTCTGGCTGGCCGAGCATCACAACATGCCCGGCATCGCGAGCGCCGCGACCTCGGTGCTGATCGGCCATGTCGCCTCGGTGACCAAGACGATGCGCGTCGGTGCGGGCGGCATCATGCTGCCCAACCACGCGCCGCTAGTGATCGCCGAGCAGTTCGGCACGCTGGCCACGCTTTATCCCGACCGGATCGACCTCGGTCTGGGCCGCGCGCCCGGCACCGATGGCGGCACCGCCCGCGCGCTGCGCCGCAACATGTCGCCCGAGGACACGTTCCCTGCGGACGTACAGGAGCTGCTCGCCTATTTCAGCGACGAGGCCGAGACTTTCCGGGTGCGCGCCATTCCGGGCGCAGGCACCCATGTCCCGATCTGGATCCTCGGCTCGAGCCTCTACGGCGCGCAGCTTGCCGCCTATCTCGGCCTGCCCTACGCCTTCGCGTCGCATTTCGCGCCCGACATGCTGGGCGACGCGCTCGACATCTATCGCCGGAGCTTCCGCCCGTCGGTCCATCTCGACAAGCCTTACGCGATGATGGCCGCAGGGGTCTTCGCCGCCGACACGGATGAGGAGGCGCAATATCTGCGCTCGTCTCAGGTGCTGGCCTTCGCGCGGCTGCGCTCGGGTATGCCAGGCAAGTTGCCGCACCCGACCGACGATCTGTCCGAAGTACCGCCGCAGATGATGGTTCAGGTGCAGCGCGCGCTGTCCTGCTCGGCCACGGGATCCAAGGACAAGGTGCGCGATGATCTGGCGCGCCTGATCGCGCAATACGAGCCCGACGAGCTGATGGTGACCGGGATGATCCACGACGCGGATGCGCGTCAGAAGTCCTTCAAGATCGCCGCCGAGGTCCTGAGCGAATTTCGCGAGCAACCCGCCGCGGCCTGAGGCACGGCGCGACACTCAGACATACAAAGAGGCGGCCCCGAAAGCCCGCCTCTTTTCGTTTCGATCCGTTTCGCTTCAGTGCCCGGTGATCGCCGGGAAGGCCACCAGCAGCCCCACCGCGAAGATCTGGATCGCGATGAAGGGCAGCAGCGAGCGGAAGATCTCGCCCAGAGAGATGTCCTTCGGGGCGACCGATTTCAGGTAGAACGCGGCTGGCCCGAAGGGCGGCGACAGGAAGCTCACCTGCATATTCATCGCGAAGACCACGCCGAACCAGACCGGGTCATAGCCGAGGTCTTTCACGATCGGCACGAAGATCGGCATCGTCAGAAGCGCGATCCCCACCCAATCGAGGAACATGCCGAGGAAGAACAGGATCGCCATCATCGTCAGGATCACGATGATCGGGGTGTCCGACACGCCTTTCAGCAGCGACGACACGAAATCGATCCCGCCCATCAGGTTGAACACGCCGACCAGAGCCGAGGCGCCGATGCCGATCCAGACGATCATCCCGCAGGTCGCGAGCGTCTGCAGCGCCGCCCCTTTGAGCATCGAGAGCGTCAGCTCGCCTCGGATGATCGTCGAGAGCATCACGCCCGCCACACCGAGCGCCGAGGCCTCAGTCACCGAGGCGATCCCGCCATAGATCGAGCCCAGCACGAAACCGATCACCAGCACAGGCAGGATCAGGCCTTTCAGCAGCTTGATCTTTTCGGACCACGGACGGTCGTCGGGCTCCGGCATGGGGGCCAGATCGGGGTTCAGCTTCACCCGGATGATCACGAAGATCACGTAGAAGGCCGCGAGCATGAAGCCCGGTATGAAGGCCGAGGTGAACAGGTCACCGATGGAGACGTTTGCGGTCAGGCCATAGATGATCAGAACGATCGACGGCGGCACCATCGTGCCCAGCGAGCCGCCCGCGCAGATCACGCCGATGGCGAGCTTGCGGTCATAACCCTGACGGATCATCTGTGGCAGGGCCAGAAGACCCAGCAGCACGATTTCGCCGCCGATGATACCCGACATTGCCGCGAGGATGACCGAGACGAAGATCGTCTGCACCGCCACCGCGCCGCGCATCCGGCCGCCAACGAGTTTCATCGCCTCGAACAGATCGCGCGCGATGCCCGATCGGTCCAGCAACGCCGCCATCATCACGAACATCGGCACCGAGACGAAGACGAAACTCGAGACGAAGGAATAGACGCGGCTGGTGATCAGCGGCACCGCCATCGGCCCGAACCAGCCAAGCGCGAAGATCAGCGCGACGAGCAGCGTCACGAAGGCCAGCGGCATGCCGGTCAGCAGAAGACCGATCAACAGCGCGAACAGTAGAACCGTCCCATAGCCGATACCCAGCGCAGAGAGGTCGAAACTCAGAAGATGTTCGATCATTTACCCGCCTCCGATGCGAAGGCGCCGCGCAGGTAGTTCACCGCCATGATGATGAATTGCACAACCATGAGGCAGAGCACCACGAGAAGGAAAATCTTGAGATAGGCCGGGAATGGCGGATCCCAGGCGCTGCCCGAGGTCTCGAAATGGACATCGCCACCGGGGCGGAAGGTCGCCTTCATCACCATGCCGTAGGCGGCCCAGGCGAAGAAGCCGGCCGCGAACAGGCAGATCAACGAGATGATCGCGTCGAGGATGCGCTTCGCCCGGCCGGTGACCATGTCGTAGATCAGCACCACGCGGATATGGCTGTTGCGCACGACGCAGTAGAGCCCGCCATAGACGAAGGCCATCGCGCAGAGGAAGATCGTCGTCTCATGCGCCCAGATCGTCGGGCTGTCGAAGCCGTAGCGCAGCACGACCTCGTTCAGGAGGATCAGCGCGGAGGCGATGATGCCGAGCGCGAAGACGATGCCCACCGCGTTGATCGCGCGGCCGAGGATGCCCGCTTCGGGGATGGTCGCCGCCTCGTCCTCGGTCTGCACCGGTTCCGGCGTGTGCGGATCATGTGCGGGGTGATCCACCCCGTTATTCTCGGGTTGTGACATTGCAAAAACCGCTGCTGTCAGAAAACTGGAAAAGATGCGGGGCCGCGATCGCAGCCCCGCACCGATAGGAGATCAGAGAAGGTTGTTCTTCTTCAGGTAGTCGGTCAGGACGTCATAGACGTGCAGCGCCTTGTCCGACTTCTTGGCAACCTTTTCCCACTGGGTGATCGCGATGCGGCGGAACTTGGCGCGCTCTTCATCCGACCAGTCGTGGATGTGGATCTTGCCGCCTTCTTCAGCCTTGGCCACGGCCTTCTTGTCGGCCGCTGCGAGGTCGCTGACTTCCTTGTCCGCGAATTGCTTCACCGACTCTTCGAAGGCTTTCTGCAGCTCGGGCGAGAGCGACTCCCATTCCTTCTTGTTCATCGCAACGCCCACGAGCGGCATCGAGTGGAAGCCCGGATAGACCGGGTTCGGCGCGATGTCGTTGAGGCCCTGCGCCTGGTTGGTCGAGAACACGGTGTAGTCGGCCGCGTCGATCACGCCCTTGTCGAGCGCGGTGTAGACTTCCGAACCCGGCAGGTTCACCGGAGCCGCGCCAGCCGCTGCGAAGACGTCCTGCACGAGACCTTCCGGCGCGCGCATCTTCAGACCCTTCAGGTCCGCCACGCCGTCGAGCGGCACTTTCGAGACGAGCGACTCGAGGCCCGTCGTGGTCGAGCCGACGTAGTGCAGGCCATAGGGCTGGAACAGGTCGTTCGCGAGTTGCTGTCCACCGCCATTGTTCATGAAGTCGAGAAGCTGATCGGTGCTCGACCATGCGCCGACCGGGTTACCCAGCAGCGAGAAGGCCGGGTCTTTCCCCGCGAAATAGGAGATGTCGGTGACGATGCCGTCGATGATGCCGGCGCCGGTGGCGTCGAGCGTCTCGTTATGCTCGACGACGGAGCCCACGGGCATCATCTCGACCTGAATCTGGTTGTCGGTGCGCTCCGCGAGGTCCTTCGCCCAGTTCTGCTGCAGTTCGAAGTTCGGGTTACCCGCCGGGTCCGAGCTCTGGAACTTGTACTTGTGGGTTTCGGCATTCGCGGCGCTGGCCAGCGCCACGACGGCGACGCTCGCGAGGGCGATTTTACGGATCGGTTTCGTCATGGTGTCCTCCCTTAAAAGACGAAATCAAACTTGAGGAGCCGTGAGGCCCCAGGCGTTCAATATCTGCGCACAAAGCGCCTCGGGCGCTTCGCGGATATCGCAGCTCAGCGGGGCCTCGTCGGGCCCCGGCATTTCCAGATCGGCCAGCTGACTGTCGAGCAGCGCGATCGGCATATAGTGGTTTTCGCGCGCAGCCATCCGCTCGGCGATCAGGTCGCGCGGCCCGGTGAGATGCGCGAGATGCATCACGCCGAGGCTCTGGCGCAGGCGATCCCGGTACGAGTGCTTGAGCGCCGAACAGGCGAAAACGACCGTCCTGCCGTCGCGCCCCGCCTCGATCACGCCCTTCGCCACGAGGTCGAGCCAGTCCCAGCGCATCTCGTCGTTGAGCGGCAGACCAGCAGCCATATGCGCGACATTCTCGGGCGGGTGAAAATCATCAGCATCAAGGAACACGCCGTCCACCGCTTGCGCCACGCGCTGCGCCACCGTCGTCTTGCCGGTGCCGCAAACGCCCATCACAAGGACCGGTGTCGCGTTTGCGCTGCTGCTGTTTACCATCTTGCCTTACCGGGTTCGCAGGTGTTTCTTGGACACAGAGGCGTAATGTAAGCGGTTACATTCGTCAATCTCCCTTTTAAAAAAGGGGTGCGGCCACGGGGAGGGGCAATGAATAAAAACAATGTAAACAAATCAGTTACGATGCGCGACGTCGCCGATCATGTCGGTGTAAGCGTTGCCACTGTTTCGCGCACCCTGCGCAATCCCGAGGTCGTCTCGCCGGCGGTGCGGGACAAAATCGCCGCCGCAATCGAATCGCTCGGCTACCTGCCGGACCCTGCGGCCCGCGCCCTCGCGTCGACAC
Source organism: Thioclava sp. F28-4 (assembly GCF_002020045.1). Lineage (NCBI taxonomy): Bacteria > Pseudomonadati > Pseudomonadota > Alphaproteobacteria > Rhodobacterales > Paracoccaceae > Thioclava > Thioclava sp. F28-4. The sequence continues at coordinate 860,245 of NZ_MPZQ01000001.1, forward strand.
GGTCGGACATTATCGGGGTGATCCTGCCCTCGGTGTCGAACAACGTCTTTGCCGATGTGATGGACGGGATCTATTCCGCGGTCGAGGGCACGCATCATTCGGTGCAGCTTGGTTATTCGCGCTACGCGCCGCTGTCGGAAGAGAACCTGATCCGCGTCTTCCTGCGCCAGCGCCCCGCCGGGCTGATCGTGGCCGGGGTCGATCAGACCGAGGCCGCGCAGGCGCTGTTGCGCGAGGCGGGCTGCCCGGTGGTGCAGATCATGGAGACCGGCAGCAATCCCTATGACCGGATGATCGGGTTCTCGCATTACGACGCCGCCCGCGCCGCCACCGCGCATCTGATCGCGCAGGGCTATCGCCGCCCCGGCTTCTTGGGCGCGCGGATGGACCCGCGCACGCAGCGCCGCCTGCACGGCTTTCGCGACGAACTGCGCGCGCATGGCATCGAGGAAGGCAAGCGCATCCAGACGACCACTCGCCCCTCCTCTGTGACGCTGGGCAGTCATCTGCTCGCGCAATTGATGGATCTCGCCCCCGAGACCGACGCGATCTTCTGCATCAATGACGACCTCGCCCTTGGCGCGATGTTCGAAGCGCAGCGCCGCAACCTGCGCATTCCCGACGATCTGGGCATCTGCGGGTTCAACGACATGGAGATGATGGCTGCCGCGGAGCCCTCGATTTCCTCGGTGCGCACCTTCCGCCGCGAAATGGGCGAAGGCGCGGTGCAACTGATCCTAGATGCGCTATCGGGGAGTGCGGCGCAGGAAAAGGTCGTCGACCTCGGCTTCCAGGTCATGCAACGTCGATCCACGCGCGGGCACTAAGCGGGCTGAAGGCGCTGACCGCCGCGACCTCGGAATACGGAATGCTGTGGAGTTCGGTCGTTCTCCTCGCCCTCGTGGCGGTCGCGGCCTATCTCGGAATTGAGCGGGTCGAGCGCGTGGTGCTGCGCCGCTACGGGGCAGAGCAACGCGCCAGATAAGATCGGGAGAGACATGACATGACGCCAGCCGTTTTCGCCATTCCGGGGGATATCACGCAACTGACCGGCGGGTTCATCTACGAGCGCAAGCTGCTCGAGGCGCTGCGGGCCGAGGGTCGCCGCGTGGAGCATCTGGAACTGCCGCCCGGCTTTCCCGATGCGACGCCCGAGGAGACCAAGACCGCGCGACGTCAACTGACCGCCATTCCCGCGGATGTGCCGGTGATCCTCGACGGGTCGGTCTTCGGCTCGATCGACCCGGAGGTGCTCGACGCGATGTCAGCGCCCGTGGTGGCGATGCTGCACCATCCGCTGGGGCTCGAGACCGGGCTGACCGAGGACCGCGCGCAGCACTTGCTGACACGTGAGGCAGAGAACCTGCGCCGCGCTGCCCATGTCGTCGTGCCGAGCCCGCATACCAGCGCCATTTTGCAAAAGGAGTTCGGCGTCGCCCCTGAACGGATTTCGATCGCGCTTCCGGGCTTCGACCGTCCGCCGGTCGTTGAGGGCGCGAAACCGACCCCGCCGCTGATCCTCGCGGTCGGGCTATTGACGCCGCGCAAGGGCCATGACGTGCTGATCGACGCCTTGGCCGAGATCGCCGATCTGGACTGGCGCGCGCAGATCGTGGGCAGCGCCCACGACCCGGAGGTTGCCGATGCGCTCGCGGCGCGGATTGCACGGCTCGGGCTGAGCGAGCGCGTGCAGCTTGCCGGACGGATGGAGCGCGACGCTCTGAATGCAGCCTATAGCGAAGCCTCTATCTTTGCGCTTGCCACGCGCTACGAGGGCTACGGGATCGTCTTCGGCGAGGCGATGCTGCACGGGCTGCCTATCGTAACCTGCCGCACGGGCGCGGTGCCCGACACGGTGCCGCCCGATGCCGGGATCCTCGTGCCGGTGGATGCGCATCTCGACTTCGCCGAGGCGCTGCGACAGCTTCTCCAAGACGCAGATCTGCGGGAGCGAATGGGCGCGGCCTCGGCGGTGGCGGGCACCGCCCTGCCGGATTGGCGCGACACAGCGGCGATCATGGGGTCGGTGCTGGACAGCCTCTGAGCTGCACCGAAAATCGGGCGATTTCGCCTCTTACCTCCGGGCGCGCGAATTCACGGATCGCGCCTTCGGTTCCGACACGATTTTTTGCCCTATGTGATTGATCCGAAAAGGAACGTTGAGCGTGCGAGGCCGTTTCATTTTCGTAATTTCAAAAGGAGGCATCTCATGAAATCCAAGACCCGCACCCTCACCGCTGGTATCGCCGCAACCCTGATGGGCACCATGGCGCTCGCAGGCTCGCCCGCCAATGCGATGGACCACGCGAAAGGCGTCAAGCCGCGTCCGGATCTCGACAAGCACGTCGCTGCAGCACTGCAGCAATGCGCGAGCCTCCAGGAGACCTGCCAGCAGGTCGCGACCAATTCCGCAGCCGTTCTGGTCTTCCCCGAAGTGACCACGGTCGATCTCGGCATTGGCGGTTCGGGCGGCTCCGGCGCGCTGATCGAGAATGGCAAGGTTCAGGGCTATTACGACATCGGCAAGGCCTCGGTCGGCCTTCAGCTCGGCGCCAAACAGGCGAGCCAGATCTACGTCTTCCCGACCAAGAAATCGGTCAGTGAAGTCGAGAATGGCGGCGAATGGCATGTCGGCGCGGGCGCGGGCATCACCGTCGTCAATGCCAATGCGACCGCGAATGTCGAGACCGGCAAACCGCGCGTCTATGTCTTCGACAGCTCGGGCCTGAACGGCGGCGCGAAGGTCAGCACGCTGCGCATCTGGAAAGACGGCGACAACAGCTGATCGCAGGCGTCTTCCCCGTCTGGGGGAGGCCCGCGATGTGAAAGGCCCCGGGGTTCGCTTCACCCCCGGGGCCTTTTGTCTGTCCGGCGAAGTGGCTCGGCTCAGGCCTGGCGCGCGTCGCTGATCGCCTTGCGCAGCGTGTCGGCATCCACCGCGCCGGGATAGACGTCGCGCCCGACGATATAGGCGGGCGTGCCACGCAGCCCGATCGCCACCGCCTGCGCATCATTGCGCGACAGCAGCGCGTCGATCTCCTTGCGGTTGGCCTTGTAGCCCGCCATCGCTTTCTCCGGGTCGACTCCGGCTTCGGAGAGCGTCTTCTCGATCAGGTCGTTCGAGAGCTTTCCTTGTGTCGCCATCAGCGCCTCGAGACCCGCTTCGTATTTGCCCATGCTCTGCGCGCCCAGCACGAGTTGCGAGGCGTAGACGGACGGCGCGCCGAAGATCGGCCAGTCCTTCATCACGACGCGCAGATTGCCGTCTTCCTTCGTCACCTTTTCGACCACCGGGTGGTTCGATTTGCAGTAGGGACACTGGTAGTCGAAATACTCGACCAGCGTGATGTCGCCATCCGGGTTACCGAGCGCGGGCGCTTTGGGGTCGTGGAACACGGCTTCGGGCGAAATGTCGGCCTGCGCGAGGCTCGCCGTCGGCAGGATCAGCGTGGAGCCCGCCGCGACGCCTGCGAGGGTGAGGAAATTCCGGCGATCGATCATGTGTCGTCTCCTGTGGTTTGGGGGAAATCTTCGGGGGAGTAGGGAACGGGCGGCAGCGGCTGGCCCGGCGGCACGGTGCCCTTGCCGCTTTCCGCGCGGGTCAGCACCACGACATCGGTGCCGGAACGCACGCGATCGGCCAGATCGATGATGTCCTGATTGAACAGCCGGATGCAGCCTGCCGAGGTCGCCTTGCCGATTGAACTGTCATCCATCGTTCCATGAATGCGGTAGAACGTATCCTTGTTCCCGCGGTGAATGTAGAGCGCCCGCGCACCCAAGGGATTGTCCAACCCGCCGTCGAGCCCATTCTTGACCGGCCCGTAAAGCTCGGGGTCTTCCTTGATCATGCTTTGCGTCGGCGTCCAGCTTGGCCAGTCGCGCTGGTAGGGGATACGCCCCTCGCCGGAAAAGCCGCGCCCGTCCTCGCCCACGGCGACCGTGTAGCGCAGCGCGCGGTTGTTCTTCTGCACGAGGTAGAGCTTGCGCGCCCAGGGATCGACGATGATGGTGCCGGGCGGCTCGTCGGTCCAGTAATCGACCTCCTGACGGGCTTTCTCTTCGCTCAGCAGTTTCGGGTCCACCGCCGGGATCGTGCGGCCGTCATCCTCCATCTGGCTGTAGATCGCCTTCACGCGCGCGCTCAACTGCGGCGCTTGCGGCGCGGGTTGCGGGGCCGGGCTGGGCGGCTCGGGCGCGCAGGCCGCGAGGGCGATCAGCGCGAGAGGGGCGAAGCGGGTGAGGGTCATTGAGCGATCTCCGAAAGCGAGGTCGTGAGTTTCGGCGCGGTCACATCCCCGATCAGCCGGGTGCCCTGCGCCTCCGAATGGTCGGGGCTGAGGAAGATCAGCGTCGGCGGGCCGATCACGCCCAACTGCTTGAGAAGCGCCTGCTGCGGTGCGCCGGTTTTGGTCACATCGACCGCGATGGGCGTGACGTGGCGCAGCGCGGCCTGCACCTGCGGGTCGGGGATCACCTCGCGCGCAATGGTGGCGCATTCGGTGCACCACTCGGCCGTGGTGATGAGCATCACCGGCTCGCCTTTCGCTGCGTTCAGTGCGGCATCGAGCGCCTCAGGCGTCTCGACATGGGTGAAGTCATCCTCCGTCAGCACGTCAGACGTGGAGGCCATGACGGTCTGGCCTGCCGTGAAGGGCGCGAGGGGTCGCAGCGGATCGGCAGCCCCGCTCGCCGCACCGACACCCTCGATCGCACCGGCCAGCAGCGCCGCAACGCCAAGCGCGCCGCCCACACGGCGCAGGCCCGAGCTTTCCGGTCCCAACCGGTCGCGACCGCCCAAGGCCACGCCCGCGCCGATCAGCAGCAGCGCCCAGAGCGCGAGGATCGCAGGTCCCGCGACGACGCGGCTCAAGAGCCAGATCGCGACGCCAAGGAAGACGAAGCCGAAGGCGCGGTTCACGCCGACCATCCATTCGCCCATGCGCGGCAGGATCGCCGAGCCGAAAAGACCGACGGCCATCAGCAACACGCCCTGCCCCAGCCCCAGCGCAAACAGCGCCGAAGCTCCGAGCCCCGCATCGCCCGTCTGCGCGATATAGAGGAAGGCCCCTGCCAACGGGGCCGTCACACACGGCCCGACGATCAGCGTCGAAGTGAAGCCGAGGATCGCCGCCCCCGCCAGCGTGCCGCGCGGCCCCTGCACGGAGCTCACCTTGTTGGTCAGCGCCTGCGGCAGACGCAGCTCGAACAGGCCGAAGGAGGACAGCGCGAGGACGGCGAACAGCAGGGCCAGCGCGATCACCGTTGCAGGCGCCTGCATCAGGAATTGCAGGTTCTGCCCCGACCACGCCGCCACGATGCCGAGAAGCCCGAAGGCCACGGCCATCGCCAGCACATAGGTCCCGGTCAGCGCCAATCCGCGCGCGGGCGTCAGGTCTTTGCCTTGCGCGCCAAGCATCCCGGCGACGATCGGCACCATCGGCAGCACGCAAGGCGTGAAAGCCAGAAGCAGACCGAAGCCGAAGAAGGACGCCACGACCAGAGCCCAACCGCCCTTCGCCGCGATCCCCGCGACGAGACCGTCATCGGAAGAGAGGTTCAGGCGGTTTCCGTCGCCCTTGGAGGCGGCTACGGGAGGCGTGGGAGTATCAGCCTCGGAAGTCGCGGTAGGCTCGGACGGCGCGGCGCTCTGCGCATAATCCGGCACTCCGGTGGCTTGGTTCGATTGCGCCGCGCCGGATGCAGACGCAGTCGCAGCCCCGCCCGGCGGCACGATCTCGCGGCTTTGGGGCGGGTAGCAGAGACCCTTTTCCTCGCAGCCCTGCCAGTGCAGCGTGAACGGGCCGGTGATGTCGCTCACCACGGCCTCGGTGTGATCGTGCCAGACCTCGACCGTGCCGAAATTCGGATCGTCCTTCATCTCGCCCGGCTGCGTCTCGATCACCGGCGCGTCGCCGCCCTCGGCGCTCACCGTCAGATGGTCGCGATAGAGGTAATAGCCCGGCGCGATGTAGAAGGAGACCGCAAGCGTCCCGTCATCCTGCCACGCGGTCTCGACCTGAAACGCCTCTTCCGGTGACAGCGGACCGCTGCCCCCCTTGGGCTTCAGAAGATCGAAGCTTTGCGCCGCAGCGAGGCCGGGCAGTAGCAATGAGACCAGAAACACGCCCCAGAGGGCGCGCAGCGATAGACGGGAAAGAGCCTTTGCGTTCATGTTGGCCGGATCGCGGGCGAAGCTTAAGTCAGTCTTAAGATTCGTGCGGTGTATCCGCCGCGAAGGAGAAAAGATGCGCATACTCGTCGTCGAAGATGACAGCATATTGGCGGACGGCCTGCGGGTCGGGCTCGGCATGGAGGGGTTCACCGCCGATGTCGTGTCCTGCCTCGAAGATGCCCGCGCCGCGCTGGCCGGGGCGGAGTATCGCGCGCTCGTGCTGGATTTGATGCTGCCCGATGGCTCCGGCCTCGAACTGCTACGCGAATTGCGCGCGGGCCGCGCCGGGCTGCCGGTCCTGCTACTGACCGCGCGCGATCAGGTCGAGGACCGGGTCGCAGGATTGGATGCAGGCGCGGACGATTATCTCGGGAAGCCTTTCGACCTGGACGAGCTGGCCGCGCGGCTGCGCGCCCTTTCACGCCGGTCGGATGGGCGGGCCGCGGCGCAGATTTCCCATGCCGGGCTGGAGCTCGACCCCGGCACCCGCAGCGCGGCCTTCAACGGCCAGCCGCTGAAACTCTCGCGCCGCGAATTCGCGGTGTTGCAGGCGCTGGCCGAACGCCCCGGACGGGTGCTCGCGAAATCGGACCTCGAAGACCGGCTCTACGGCTGGGACGAGGAGGTCGAGAGCAACGCCGTCGAAGTCCATATCCACCACCTGCGCGCCAAACTCGGGCGCGATTTCATCGAAACCCTGCGTGGCATCGGCTACCGGCTGCGCCCAGAGGAGACCTCGCCATCTCGCTCCGCCTCCGCCTCTTCCTGATCCTCACGGGTGCGACTCTGGCCGTCTGGCTGTCCGCCGTGTTCTGGATCGAGAATTCCACCCGCGACGAGGTGACGCGAGTGCTCGACGCACGTCTAGTGGAGGCCGCGCGCATGGTCTCGTCGCTGGTGTCGAAGAACCAGATCTCGCTGAATCGGGACGGTCCCGCACAGATCACGCTGTCGCATGACGAGAGTTACGAGCATCAGCAATTCTGCCAGATCTGGTCTTTCACCCAAGGGCTCGTCGGGCGCTCGAACGGGGCGCCGAGCGCGCAGCTGGTGCCCGCCGATGCGACCGGCTTCCGCGATGTGACACGCGACGGCAAGGACCTGCGGGTCTACACGATCATCGATCCCGATCTGGGCGGGCAGGTCACGGTGGGCGACAGTCTCGCGATGCGCAACCGGCTTGTGCGCGATGTGATAGAAGGGTTCCTCTGGCCCGCGCTGGTGATCCTGCCGGTGATGTGGGGGCTGATCTGGTTTGCGATCTCGCGCGGTCTGGCGCCGCTCGACCGCTTCGCCCGCGATCTGGACGCGCGGCCCAGCGAGGATCTGCGCGCCCTGCCAGGCACCGCGCGACAACCCCGCGAGATCCGCCCGCTCGCCGGTGCGCTCGACGACCTTCTGGCACGTCTGGCGGCCGCGCGCGGGCGCGAACGGGAATTCATCGCCTATGCCGCGCATGAGATGAAAACGCCGCTCGCCGGGTTGAAAACGCAGGCCCATATCGCGCGCCACGCGCCCGATACCGATACGCGCGAACACGCGCTCGCCGCGATCTCGACCTCGGTGGACCGGACCGATCGGATGGTGCGCCAACTTCTCGATCTGGCGCAGGTGGACAGTCGCGAGGCGCGTGCCACGTCGGTGGAGCTGAACGGGCTTCTGCGGCAGGTGCTTGGCGATCTGGCGGGGCTGGCCACGCGGCGCGGCGTGACGCTGGAACTCGATAGCGCGCCGGACGCGCCGACGGTAGAAGGCGACCCGCTGCTTCTATCGCTCGCCCTGCGCAACCTGATCGAGAACGCGGTGCAGGCGAGCCCGGACGGCGAGGCGATCAAGGTCAGCGTGACCACCTCCGGCAATACGCTCCTCGTCGACATTCACGACCACGGACCGGGCCTGCCGCCCGAGATCGCGCAGCAGGCGGGGCAGAAATTCGTCAAGGGCAAGGGCGCGGATGCGAATGGCTCGGGCCTCGGCCTTTCAATCGCGCACGACGCGCTCACCCGTCTGGGCGGTACGCTCAGCTTCGAGATGCGCCCGGACGGGCATCATACCCGGGTCGATCTGCCTGCTGCGTGAGGCGCGGCGTCAGGCCCTGCGCCGCGTCCGCATCACAGCCCAACCGATCAGCGCCAGTACCAGAAGCACCGCCACGGCGATCGCCGCCCAAGCCAACTGCGCGGCGTTCGCGATGATCCAGCTGACCTGCTGCTTGCCGCTCAGGATAGTGGCGACGCTGCCCTTGGTCACCTCGCCGTCGACACCTCCGAAATTGGTGCGCACATAGCTCGCGACCGAAGCGATCTGCGCGTCGCTCATCGTGCGCTGGAACCCCGGCATGGCGACGTGGCGCGCATCGCCCGGCATGTTGATCCCATGCGCGATCACCTGCACGACATTTGCCGCATTCGCCGCGCGCACGTCGGAGATCTCGGACAGCGGTGGCGCGGCGGTCCCCTGCCCATTCATCCCGTGGCAGGTCGCACAAGCACCTTGATAGAGCGTCGCCCCGTCTGTCGTGTCGTGGCCGACCACGGATTGCCAATCGCCGTTGGGCACCTCGAGCGCGGCAAGGTCGAGCGTCGCCTGACCGTCGGGTCCGCTGGCCTCGGGCTGCGTGTCGACCGGCTTCACAGCCTCCAGGTATTTCGCAATCGCCGTGAGGTCGTCGCTCGACAACTTCGAGGTGGAGCGCGAGACCACGAGCCCCATCTCGCCGCCCGCGACGGCGTGCGCATTTCGGCCCTTGCTGAGATAGGCCACGATATCGGCCTCGCTCCAGTCGCCCAGACCGCCTTTGTCAGACGGCGTGAGGTTCGGCGCATACCAACCGTTCAGCATCCCCCCGGCGAGGTGTTTGCTGGTATCCTCCTGCATCAGCGTCCCGCGCGGGCTGTGGCAGGAGGAGCAATGCTCCAGCGTCTCCACCAGATAGCGCCCGCGCTGAAGCTGATCGCCCGCGACATCCACCGCGCCGGGCGGATGGCCCTTGTCGAGGAACAGCGTGTTCCAGCCCATCATCGCCGGACGCACGAAGGGAAAGCCCAGATCGGTCTCGGGCACCTCGTTCTCGACGGGTTTGACCTGCTTGAAATAGGCCCAGAGCGCTTTCACATCGGCATCGGTCAGGCCGGTGTAATGGGTGTAAGGCATCGCGGGATAAAGCCACGTGTCGGACTTGCCGCGACGCAGGGCGCCTTCGAATTCGGTCTCGGTCATGTCGCCGATCCCGGTCTTCTGGTCGGGCGTGATGTTGGGCGCATAGATCGCGCCGATAGGGCTTTCGATCTTCTCGCCGCCCGAGAAATTCTCCGCGTGACAGGAGGAGCAATCCCCCGCGATGGCGAGGTATTTGCCGCGCTTCACGAGCTCGCCTGCCGAAGCATCGGAGCCCGATTGCGCATTCGCCGCAAGCGGGGAGATCGCGGCGAAGGCGGCGGTGGCCAGGATCAGAACACGCATCTCAAAGCTCCTTCGCGATGGTCTGGCCCGCACGGATCGCAAGCGCCATGCCGGTCAGCGTCGGGTTCACCCCGCCCGCCGTCGGCATCACGCCGGTCGTCACAAGGAACAGGTTCTCGTGGTCGAAACAGCGCAGATCGGCGTCGCAGACCGCCTCTTCGGCCTTGCTGCCCATGACTGTCGTGCCCATCACGTGCTGCTGGCAAATAAACTTCTCGGGCGCGGAGACACGGGTGCCGCCAGTCGCCTGCAAAAAGCGCGCGTAATCCTCCATCAGCCGCGGCAGGTTCGCCTTGGTGTAATCCGAGAGCTTGTAGGTCAGTTTGATGCCGGGCAGGCCCACGGCGTCTTTCCACGAGGGATTCACCTCGATCCGGTTCGCGGGATCGGGAAGGTCTTCGGTCAGCGCCTCGGCGGTGAAGACGCGGGCCGAGTGGTCGCGAATTTTCGCGTCGAGCTCGGGGCCGAGCGTGCCATCCTTCAACAGCCCCTGCGCGATGCCTTTCTCGGGTGGCGCATTGAGCAGGTCGTAGCGCGTCGATGGCACCTTGTCCCGGTCGGGCAAAGCTCGGCGCTGCATGATCGCACCGTGAATATTCTGGCCGCGCCCCGTCCAATAGGGCTCGGGCGAAAGCCATGTCATGTCGATCGTCGGGTGGATCATCAACCGCCGCCCGACCATGTCGGAGCTGTTCGCGAGATCGTTCATCAACAAGAGCTTCGGCGTCTCGTAGCCATGCGCGGCGATCACGAACATCTTCGCGGTCAGTCGCGTGCGGTCGCCTTCGGGGTTGATATAGGACAGCGCCGTGATCTTGCCCTTGTCGCCGGTCTCGATCTTGTCGACGATGGCCTGCGTGCGGATCTCGACGCCAAGATCGCGGATCTTCTGGACCACGTGATAGCCAGAATGTTTCGCACCGATCGGGCAGTTCCAGTTGCAGATATTGTTGCCGATACAGGCAGGCCGGTTGTCGTAGGGCTGCGACAGCCGTGACGAGGGCGCAATATCGACACGAAAGCCCATCGACGCCACCTGCTGCTGCAACCTCTGGGTCGCATAGGGTTTCGCCTCGGGCGGCAGCGGATAGGGTTTCGAGCGCGGCGGGTAGGTCTCGCCCTTGCCCAGACCGCTCTCGTCGAAGCCTTTCTGCCCGTTCACGCCGATCTCGTATTCGGCCTGCGTGTAGAACGGCTCCAGATCGTCGTAGCTGATCGGCCAGTCCTCGGCGATGCCATAGGTCGAGTGCATCGCCATGTCCTCGGGCAAGAGCCGCCACGTCGCCGCCGTCCAGTGCCGCGACGTACCGCCCAACACCCGCAGCGTGCCGGGAAACACCTCCAGCCCGCCGGTCAGATGCGGATCGACATAGCCGGGCGTGAAGCTGTTGGGCGCATAGGGCACATCGCCGAAGGGGTCGTTGAAGTTGTTCTTGCGCGGCGAGTTGCGCCAGTTCTCGGTGACTTTCCAGTCGGGAATGTCGGGGCCTGCCTCCAGCACGATCACCGAATGGCCCGCCTGTGCGATCTGCTGCGCGGCCAGACCGCCGAGCGAGCCCGACCCGACCACGATCACGTCAGCATCGAAATCAGCCATTACTGTGCCTCCTGCTGGGAGTCGGAATTGGATGCGGGGTTGGGCGAGCCACTGGCGCCTGCCTTCGCGCCGGAGCCGCCTCCGCTGTCCGCGCCTTGCGCTTTGCGGGCGGCGTCGACGCTGTCGACCTCGCCCTTGGCATAGGCCAGCCATGCCGCATCGGGATCTTGCAGCTCGTAGCTGGATTTCGGCTGGTACTCCCAGCTCGTGGCCTCCTCGGGCAGGTCCGAGGCATCCACACCTTTGGGCACCTCCTGCCACCAGCCCGCCCCGCCGGAGGGGTAAGTCTGCAGGGGCACGATGTCACTCACCTTCGTCAGCGCCTGCGCCTCGAGGAAGGTCGCGAATTCGGCGTCGTCTTTCAAAATGCGCGCCGAGGGCGAGCCGGTGAATCCGAGATACCACGGCTTCGCGATGCTCAGCGCGAGCGTGGTCTGCTCGTCGCTCAGCCCGTCGATCGCGGCGGCGCGGTCCTTGCCGTCGAACGCTTTTGCGAGCCCGTCCAGCTTGCTGGCAAAACCTGCATCGTCCTTGCTCAGCAGCTTTTCGATCCGCGCGGCGGTTTCCTTCGAGAGGCTGTCATTGCCGCAGATCGCGCGGCTCACGGAAAGAAAGGCATCGCTGGGCGCGGTGCTATCGGCGGCGCGGGCGAAACCGGGTGTCAAACTTGCAAGTGGCACGGTGCCTGCCAAGGCGATCAGGAAACGTCTGCGGTCGAGGCTCATGGCATCCTCCTCCCGGGGCTAAAAACGGAGCGTAAGCAACAGCCATGCGCAGCGACCCTCAATCCCCGCGCAATCGCGCGGATGGAGCGGTCGGATCGTGGCTGCCTTCGTCATAATCGTGACGCTTTCACGCATTCGGGGTGGCGTAGGTTGACGGTAGGGCCGCAGTCGGGGCCAGCAACCGCCCGCTACCGCACGTTATCGTCAAGGAACAAAGGCCGCGGGATGCGCGTTCGATAAGCCCTCACGTTTTCTCGCAAACGAACGCGGCCGCGTCTGAAATCGGCCCGGTCACCGGGATGTGCACGCCACGCCCGGAACCCCGCGAAGGCACGTCGCATTCGGCCAGCAACACCCTCACGAACAGGAGCAGAGCATGGCAAAAATCGCATTTCTAGGCATGGGCGCGATGGGCTCGCGGATGGCGCGGACCCTTCTGGATGCGGGCCACGATCTGATCGTCTGGAACCGGACGCCCGAGCGCTGCGCGCCGCTCGTCGAGGCCGGGGCCACGCAGGCCGACACCCCCCGCGACGCAGCAGCACAGGCCGAGTTCACGATCTCGATGCTGCGCGACACCGAGGTCTCGCGCGAGGTCTGGTGCGACCCGGAAACCGGCGCTTTCGCCGGGCTGCCCGAGGATGCCATCGCGATCGAAAGCTCGACTATCACGCCAGAGGGGGCCGCGGAGCTTGGCAGCTACGCCACCGCGCAGCAGCGACGCTTTCTCGAAGCGCCGGTCTCCGGCACGCTGCCGCAGGCGGAGAACGGTGTGCTGGTCTATTTCCTCGGCGGCCAGGCCGAGACAGCAGGCCGTGTGCATGACGTGCTGGACCCGCTGGCCAAGGCGCAGCACCATGTCGGCACTTGGGGCATGGGCGCGCGGATGAAACTCGCCACGAATGCGATGCTGGGCGTTCAGGTCGCCGCTTGGGCGGAGATCATTCCGATGCTGGAGCGCGGCGGCATGGATGTCGATCTTGCGCTGGAGGCGCTGTCTTCCACCCCGATCTGGACGCCGAACGCGCCCTATATCACCGGCACGATGCAGCGCTCGGATTTCACGCCGCAATTCCCGGTCGACCTGATCTCGAAAGACTTCCGCTATGCCATCGCCGAGGGCGGCGAAGCGCGGATGCCGATGACCGAGGCCGCAAAACGTCTCTTTGCGCGGGCAAGCGAGGCCGGTCATGGCGCTGAGAACATGACCGGCGTCGTGCAGGTGAACCGCGACTGAGGCGCCCTCAGCCTGCCGATTGCGGGATCAGGATGCGGTCGAAGAAATCCGCGACCGCGTCCACCGCATCGAGCGGCAATACCTGCGCGACATATTGATCGGGCCGCAGCACCAGCAAGGCGCCCTGCGCCCGGTCGATGCCGCGCAGATCGAAAATGTCGGGACCGGGGACGGCGGGGCAGAAGGCTTTCTCGTAATCGACCAGCCCGTAACGCCCCTTCTTGGGACGCAGGAGCGCGGGCAGCGCCTCGATGCGCATCTCGCGATGGGGCGTCTGGAAGACCGCGCGCAGGTCGACGACGCTGTCGATATCCGCGCCCTCGGGCGTGAAGCGGTGAAGTAGTCCCTCCGGCCCATCGAGCCGGTCGCATAGCTGCGCGATCGCCCCACCCGTCTCGCCTGTGTCGCCCGTCGGCGCAAACGCCAGAAGCCGCCAGCGCCCGTCCGCCTTGAACGCATGGCCCAGCTGCACCGGCTTCGCATCCGCCAAACGCACCACCGGAGCGGAGTGGAAGCGCTTGCCCACGACCTGCCCGGCGGCCAGCGCCTGATGCGCGGCGTCGCCGATCAGGAGCCCCGGCGCGTATTGCGTCTCGACCCCGGCGGTATAGCGCCCGTGTTTCTGGAAATAGGCCTGAAACTGCGCCTCTTCCTCCTTAGTCTGCGGCTTCGCGCTGAACAGCCGCGCCATGTCGCGGTCGAAGTCGATCAGTTCCTGCGCCTTGGCCTGCCGCTCCGCCGAATAGGTCCGCAACAGCTCTGGCCGCGCCTGTCCGCGCAGCACGGCAGCCAGTTTCCAGCCGAGGTTGAACGTGTCGGCCATCGAGACGTTCATACCCTGCCCCGCCTTCGGGCTATGGGTGTGGCAGGCGTCGCCCGCGATGAAGATGCGCGGCTCGGTCACGCCGTCGCCGCCCCCGTCGCTGTCGTCGAACCCGTCGCAGACACGCTGGCCGATCTCATAGGCCGACCACCATGCGACCTCCTTCACATCGAGACTGTAGGGGGAGAGGATCGCCTGCGCTTTCTCGATCAGCATCTCGGCGCTGACATTGCGATCCGCGGCGCGCTCGTCGCCATGCAGCGCGTCGAGCTCGATATAGAGCCGCACCAGATAGCCGCCTTCGCGCGGGATGATCAGGATGCTGCCCTCGGTTGCCGACTGGATCGCCGCCTTGAGCCGGATATCGGGGAAGTCGGTGACCGGCAGCACATCCATCACGCCCCAAAGCTGGCGCGCGGATTCGCCGTGCAATTCGTGCCCGATAGATTTGCGCACCGTGCTGCGCGCCCCGTCGCAGCCGACGACATAGCGCGCGCGGATCGTCTCAGTCTCGCCCGGCGCATCGAGGCAGTCGAATATCGCGACGAGCGGATAATCGGGGTCGTCGGCGCGGGTGAGCGTGGTCAGCGCGCGATCGTAATCCGGGGTCAGACGGCGTGCACCGTTTTGCATCTTCTCGAGGTAGAAATCATGGACCCGCGCCTGATTGAGGATGACATGCGGCATCTCTGAGAGGTCATCGGCCACGTCCTGAATCCGGTCGGCCCGCTGCAGCCCCTCGCCTTGCACGCCGGGCCGCCAGAAGGCGACCTCATTCACCCAATAGCCTTCCTTCATCACCTTCTCGGCGAAGCCGAAAGCCTCGAACATCTCGACCGAGCGGCAGGCGATGCCGTCCGCCTGCCCGACTTCGAGCGGGCCGGATTTGCGCTCGGTGATGCGCACGGAAATCTCGGGGAAGGCTGCAAGCTGCGCCGCAAGGGTCAGCCCCGCCGGGCCGCATCCGACGATCAGCACATCGACCTTGTCGAGCGTCTCCCCCGCCTGCGGATGACGCGGCGCGATGGCCGGATCGCCGGTAGTGAACCCGTTCAGATGAAACTGCATAGCGCGCCCTCCCAATTGATATGCATACTTATCATTAGCGGAAAGGCTGGCGTCACGTCAATATGGTAAGTATACATACCGAATAGAACCCCAAACCGGAGCGCCCTCGATGAAACGCGATCTCGAAACCCTGCCCGGCCACCTGATCCGACGTCTCAATCAGCGCTCGACGGCGGTGTTTCAGAAGCGGATCAAGCACGCCCCGGTGGAACTGACCTCGGTGCAATTCGCGGCGCTCGACGCTCTGTCGCGTGAGCCGGGAATGGATCAGGCGCAGCTGGCCGCGCGCATCGCCTATGACCGCGCGACGATCGGCGACGTGGTGAAGCGGCTGGTGCAGAAGGGGCTGGTGGCGCGGGCCGTCAGCGAGACGGATCGGCGCGCCCGCAGCCTGCATCTGACGCCGGAAGGGACCGCGGCACTGGAGGGTGCGCGGCCCGTAGTGACGCGGCTGCAGGCGGAGATTCTGGAAGGGTTGAGCGAGGAAGAGGCCGCGCAGTTCATTGCGCTTGCCCGCAAGGCGGTCGCCCCGCAGGACTGAAAAAGGGAGGCGGATCGCGCCGCCTCCCCCAATTCTTTCCGTCCGGACGAGCTCAGCCCTTCTTCAGGTCGAGCTTGTCCATCGGCATCGAACGCACGCGCTGCCCGGTCAGCGCCGAGACCGCATTGGCGATCGCCGGCGGCACGGCGGGCAGCGGCGGCTCGCCCACGCCGCCCATCTTCGCGCCGCTCTCGATCACCTTCGCATGGATGCGCGGCGCCCGCGCCCCACCGAGGATCGGGTAGTAGTCGAAGTTGCGCGCGGTCGGCTCGCCGTTCTTGTAGGCGACCTCTTCGATCAGCGCCTCGGAGGTGCCGAGCGTGGCCGCCCCCATGATCTGCGCCTTGATGATCGACGGGTTCACGATGCTGCCCGGGTCGAGCACGTCCCAGATGTCATGCACGACGATCTGGCCGTCCTGTATCGAGACCTCGGCAATCGCCGCCGCCTCGCTGCCGAAGGGCGACGCCATCGCGACACCGCGGGCGCGGCGGGTGCCGTCCTCGGCGTCGAAGGGGCCACGCTTCCAGCCGCCCGAGAGATCGCCCACGGCTTTGAGCAGATTAGTCAGACGCTCATTCCCTTCGAGCAGCTTCATGCGCAGCTCATAGGGGTCCTGACCGCCCGCATCGGCCATCTCATCGAGGAAGGCTTCATAGAAGAAGTCGTTCATCGAATGGCCGACCGAACGCCAATAGGCGAGCGAGGTCGGGTTCTCGACAAAGTTCTGCGCAATGCGGCGGTTCGGGATCGCGTAGCTCTTGCCGGTCAGCCCTTCGACGGCCATCGCATCGACCTTGTCAGGGTTGTGGCCGTTGAGCGCCTCGGTCGGACCTTCGCAGGCGGAGATCGCCTCGAGCGCCACCGGCATGCCGTTCTCGTCCAGCGCGCCACGGAAACGCACCGCCGCCATCGGGCGCATCGGGTCGCGCAGGAATTCCTGCTCGCGCGTCCAGATCACCTTGATCGGCTTGCCGACCTCTTTCGCAAGCTGAACCGCCTGCGGGAAGGGGTTGGCCGAGGGGTACAGGAAATGCCGGCCGAAGAAACCACCGAGCATCGGCGAGTTGACCTTCACCTGCTCGGGCTTGATGCCAGCCGCATCCGCGATCTGGGCCTGGAACTGCTCGGGCGCCTGATTGGGCAGCCAGATGTCGAGCGAACCATCCTCGTTGAACCGCGCCAGCGTCGAGGCAGGCTCGATCTGGGCGTGGTGCAGGTATTGGCTCTGATAGGTCGCATCGACCGTCTTGGCCGCGCCGTCGAAGCCCGACGTGATGTCGCCCTCGTTCTCGGCCTCGGTGCCGTCGCCTTTGGTGTTGGCCAGTTGCTTTGCGAACTCCTCGGTCGAGAAATCGGCGGGCATGTAGCGGATCTTGGACTTCTCGTCCTCGCTCGGCTCCTGCCAGTCGACCTTGGCGGCTTCGACCGCCGTTTTCGCATCCCAGAAGCGCTCGGCCACGACAGCCACCGCCCCGTCGAGCTTGTGCACCGACATGACTCCGGCCATGCCCTTCACCTCTTCGAGATTGCTGATGTCGCCGGGCTTGAGACCCAGACGCGGGGCGTGCTGGACGGCGGCGTGCAGCATTCCGTCGACCTTGGCATCCATCGCATACATCGCCTTGCCGGTCGATTTCTCATAGACGTCGACGCGCTTCACGGGCTCGCCGATCCACTTGAAGTCTTTCGGGTCTTTCAGAGTCACGGAGTCGGGGCTCGGCACCTCCTGGTCGAGCGCGTCGCCCGCCAGCTCGCCATAGCCCAGCGACTTGCCGGAGGCCTTGTGGACCACCTTGCCCGGCTCGGTCGACAGGTCAGACACCGGCGCGTCGAGCTTCTTCGCCGCCGCTTCCAGCATCATCTGACGCGCCGCCGCACCGAGCTTGCGCATGGTGTCGTAGCTGGTGCGCACCGACATCGAGCCGCCGGTGATCCGCATCTTGCCGTAGACCACGAGGTAATCGCTGCCCGCGGGCGCGTTCTCGACGATGAAGCTCTCGGGGGCCACGTCCATTTCCTCGCCCACGATCTGCGCCATCGCGGTGAAGACACCTTGGCCGCCCTCGTTGAACGGGCTCAGCAGGCGGACCTTGCCGTCTTTGCGCAGCTCGAGGAAGGCCGGGACGTTCGAGCCGGGCGGCATGTCCTTCGCAGCGGCGGCGGCTGCCTTGTTCGGCGCGACGCTAAGGCCGAAGCCCAGCACGAGCGAGCCTGCGGTGATACCGGCCGAGGCCAGCAGGAAGCGGCGGCGCGAGACGTTCTCGGGCGCGCCGGTCGGATAGCCGGGATCGGAGATTTTGGGATCGTGGTCGTTCATTGCGCATCCCCCGCTTTCTCTGCATCGGTGCCGGCAATCGAGGCGATCGTGTCGTTGATCGCGTTATAGGTGCCGCAGCGGCACAGGTTGGTCATAGCTGCCGTGATGTCATCTTCGGTGGGCTTGTCGTTCGACTTCAGCAGCGAGGTCGCCGCCATCACCTGACCCGACTGGCAATAGCCGCATTGCGGCACTTCCTTGTCGACCCAGGCTTCGACGACACGCTTGCCGACGGGGTCGTTCTCGATCTCTTCGATGGTGGTGACTTCGCTGTCGCCGACGGCGCTGACGGGCAGGACACAGCTGCGCTGAACCGTGCCGTCAAGCAGCACCGAACAGGCGCCGCATTGTGCGATCCCGCAGCCGAATTTCGTGCCGGTCATGCCGAGCTCGTCGCGGATCACCCAAAGGAGCGGGGTATCCGGGCCGGACTGCACGTCGACGGACTTGCCGTTGATTTTCAATTTCATGAATTCCTCCTCGCCGTTTCATCGGTGAGCGCTCGCGCGGCGCTGGTTGGCCGCTCTCCACCTAGGGCACGAGTGGCGCGAGGCACTAAATTTTCGTGAAAACTTCGCGAGAAGATGGAACCGCCGGGGGTGCCGGCGCGTCAGCGCGGCGGGGCGTCCTGCCCTCGTGTCGATCCCGTGAAGGCAGGGAAACCGCGCGCCGCGCCGATGGTCTTTGGCAGGCCTGCGCTCAGCCGCGCCAGGTGCGGACCGGGCCGCAATCGACATGCACGAAATGCTCGCTCGGATAGTAGCCCACACCGCCGCCACGGATGCGCAGAGCCACTTTGTGCAGCGTGCTGGTCGAGACATGCGGATGCGTCAGATCGAGCGCCTCGCCCCGCATGTGGTAGCTATGCGTCGCGCCATGCACGAGACGGTTCGTCTTGGGCGTGCGATAGCCCGACACCAGCATCAGCGGCGTGCTCTGCTCGAGCATGTTCTGCATGTTGTAGGCGATGTTGACCGTGCGGTTGTCGATCTTCACCTCTTTTTCCTGACGCCAATCGCGGGCGATCCGGTAGAACTCGCGCATCGCGTCGTCGTCATACTGCCCCTTCGCGAAATAGACCGCGTCGAAATTCTCGTTGGTATGCGGATTGTGGAAGCGCAGGCGGCGCTCGTCCGTCTGGCCTGCCTGTGCCGGGGTGACGATGTAGGGGGTTGCGAGGGCGCCCGCCGCGCCCAGGAGAAACTCGCGACGGAGCAGTCCTGTTGCCTTTGCCATGATTGTTGTCCCTTCGAATGCGTGTCGAAGGGCGCAAATTCGAAATTTCGGGGACGAACAAAAGGGCCGCACTGGGTTCCATCGATGGAACCGGCAGCCAAATGCCGAGAGCTTAGCAGGGAGTTGCCGACAGACGCCCTCACCTCAAGGTCATCTGACCGGATGTTACCTCTTGAAACCCGCGCAGCCCTTGCAGGTCACGCGGGCGCGAGGAAGCGCGAGGACAGCCTCACACGCGGGAGAGGCCGGTTTTTGGCTTCCGGACACGTCACCGCACCTGAAACCACCACCCGATTCGCCCCGTGGAGACTTGGACCCCACGAAGACGCAGCAGCTTCGCGGCGCGCCTTTCGGTCACCTGTAAGTCTCGTCCAACGCCGAATGTCGACATGGGTTCCCGAAAAAATCGGCGCGCGTGTGGGATTGGTCGCAACCGCAAGCGGGGAACAGCGCGCAGCCGTGGACGTTCGTCCCTGCGCGCCCGCCGCGCCCACCCCTCTTCCTCAGACCGCCGAAAGGATCGCATCCATGCCCGAGCCCCCCACCCCGACCGAACGCGAGGCGATGGCCCGCTTGATCGCCAAGGCGAAAGAGGCCGCGCAGGAGCCGGGCAAGGCGGGGATCGCCGCCGCGATCCTGCGCGACGGTGAGATCATCGCCGAGGGGGAGAACGAGGTGCATCTGAACTGCGACCCAACCCGCCATGCCGAGATCGTGGCGATCGCGAAGGCGACACGGGCGCAGGACGACCCGTCGCTCGAGGGCTGCGTGCTTTTGACGACCCTGCAGCCCTGCGAGATGTGCCTCTCGGCGGCGCGGTTCTCCGGGATCAAGCGGATCGTCTTCGGCGCGCAGAAGGAGAATGTCGCGGGGAAGTATTTCGTCTTCCCCGATTTGACGCTGACCGAATTCCGCGACGCAGGCGAAGCCTTCGAAGCGATCGGCGGCGTGCTGGAGGAGGATGTCGTCGCACTCTATGTCGATGGCGAGGAGTGACGCCTTTCTAAGCTAAGCGGATAGCAAAAAGGCGGGGCCGCGGCCCCGCCTTTTCCTTTGGTCTGTCTTACGTTCAGCTTAGCGGCCGATGCTTTTCGCCGAGGCCATGCCCGGCGCTTTCGATTCACCGCCCAGCTTGTCGCGGACCGCTTTCTCGATGCGCGCGCCGATATCGCCGTCGATGTTGCGCCAGTACTCAAACGCACGCTGCAAAATCTTCTCGCTCACACCGTCGCAGAGGTGACCGGTGACGTTGTTCACGAGACGCTCGCGCGCCGCGTCGTCCATCACGTCCCGCACGAGCGAACCTGCCTGGCTCCAGTCGTCGTCATCCTCACGCAGCGTGTAGGCCTGCCGGACCATCTCGCCATCGGAGTACCACAGACCGGCTTCGGATTTCTGCGGATGCGCTTCCGGGCCGCCATAGGAGTTCGGGAAATAGACCGGGTCTTCGGACTTGTTGACCCGCAGCGCGCCGTCCTTGGTGTAGGCGTTGGTTTCGGCCTGCGGCTTGTTCACCGGGATCTGCTTGTAGTTCACCCCGAGCCGCGCGCGGTGCGCATCGGCATAGGAGAAGCCACGTGCCAACAGCATCTTGTCGGGCGAGAGGCCGACGCCGGGGACCATGTTGTTGGGCTCGAAGGCCGCCTGCTCGATTTCGGTGTGGAAATCGGTCGGGTTGCGGTCGAGCACCATCTTGCCGACCTCGATCAGCGGGTAGTCCTTGTGCGGCCAGACCTTCGTCAGGTCGAACGGGTTGATGCGATAGGTCTTGGCATCCTCGAAGGGCATGATCTGGAAGTAGAGCGTCCAGCTCGGGTTGTTGCCCTCGGATATCGCGTTGAACAGGTCGCGGCGGTGATAGTCGCTATCGGCGCCTGCCATCTCGTCCGCTTCTTCCTGCGTGAAATGCGCGTTGCCGTCGCCCTGATCGGTCTTGAAGTGGAACTTCACCCAGAACATCTCGCCCGCTTCGTTGACGAGCGAATAGGTGTGGCTCGAATAGCCGTTCATCTCACGCCAGGTACGCGGGATGCCGCGATCGCCCATCAGATAGGTGACCTGATGCGCGCTCTCGGGCGAGAGGGTCCAGAAGTCCCACTGCATGTCGTGGTCGCGCAGACCGTTATCGGCACGGCGCTTCTGGCTGCGGATGAAGCTCTGGAACTTCAGCGGGTCGCGCACGAAGAAGATGGGGGTGTTGTTGCCCACCATGTCGAAGTTGCCTTCCTCGGTATACATCTTCACCGAGAAGCCGCGCGGGTCGCGCCAAGTGTCGGGGCTGCCGCGCTCGCCTGCGACGGTCGAGAACCGCGCCACGATGTCGGTCTTCGCACCCGGCTGGAACACCTTCGCCTTGGTGTATTTCGAGACGTCGCCCGTCACGGTGAAATGGCCGAACGCGCCCGAGCCCTTGGCGTGGGGCTGGCGCTCCGGGATGCGCTCGCGGTTGAAATTCGCCATCTGCTCGATGAGGTAGTGATCGTTCAGAACGATCGGGCCGTCGGAACCGACCGTGAGCGAATGTTCGAGACTTTGGACGGGGGCTCCCCCGTCTGTGGTGGCGGGGCGTCCGCGCTTGTCGTGCGTCATGTCGGAACCTCTAATTTTGGAAAATATCGGTTCGGAAACGCAGGGGGCGTGGCGCAGTTCCTTGAAGTTTCCACGACTGAATTCACGGCTCCGATATGTTGGTCGAAATGGGTGCAGCCCGTCCCGATCCGGCCCTCAGCGACTTACGCTTGGGAACCGATTCCACTGCAGCGCATTGATCCCGTTGGCGCATCGCCGTTTCTTCCGCACATGGAGCCTCCCCTATGCCCCCCAGTTCGCTGCGTTTCGATCCGTATGCGGGGCGACCCGACACTCTTGGCGCGCGCGTCACCGGAGACGGTGTGAATTTCGCGATTTTCTCCGAAGAGGCCGAGAAGGTGGAGCTGTGCCTTTTCGACGATGAGGGCCAGGAGGAACTCGCGCGGCTGGAGATGCCGCAGCAGGAGGGCGGGATCTGGTTCGGCCATTTGCCCGGCGCGCAGGAAGGCCTCGCCTATGGTTACCGCGTCCACGGGCGGTTCGCCCCCGAGGAAGGTCTGCGCTTCAACCCGAACAAACTGCTTCTCGACCCCTATGCGATGGCGATGCGGGGCTATCTGAAATGGGATGACGCGCTGTTCGGCTATCCCATTGGCGGCTCCGATCTGAAACAGGACACCCGCGACTCCGCCCCGTTCATGCCGAAAGCCATCGTCGTCGACACGCAGTTCGACTGGGATCAGGATCAGGTTCTGCACCGCCCGTGGTCCGAGACGGTGATCTACGAGGCCCATGTGAAGGGCCTGACGATGCGCCATCCGGGCGTCGTACAGGCCGATCGCGGGACCTTCCGCGCGCTCGCCTCTCCGCAGATCATCGACCACCTGCTGACGCTCGGCGTGACCACGATCGAACTGCTGCCGATCCATGCCATCGTGCAGGATCGCCACCTGGTCGAGAACGGCCTGTCGAACTACTGGGGATATAACTCCATCGGGTTCTTCGCACCCAATCGCAGCTATCTCGCCGGCGAGGACGTGCGCGAGGTGCGCGCCGCGGTGAAACGGTTCCACGAGGCCGGGATCGAAGTGATCCTCGACGTGGTCTACAACCACACCGCCGAGGGTAACGAGCTCGGCCCGACGCTCAGCTTCAAGGGCATCGACAATCGCAGCTACTACCTGCTGTCGCCGGAAAACAAACGCCACGGCTTCGACACGACCGGCACCGGCAACACGCTCAACGTCGCCCATCCGATGGTGCTGCGCCTCGTGATGGACAGCCTGCGCTACTGGGTGGAGGCGGTGCATGTCGACGGCTTCCGCTTCGACCTCGCCTCGACACTTGGTCGCGAACCCGCCGGCTTCGAACGCGAGGGGGCTTTCTTCAACGCAATCCGGCAGGACCCGGTGCTGTCCGGCGTGAAGCTGATCGCCGAGCCGTGGGATATCGGCGAAGGCGGCTATCAGGTGGGCGGCTTTCCCTGGCCCTTCCGCGAATGGAACGACAAGTTCCGCGATGACACCCGCGCGTTCTGGCGGCGCGATCCGGGGCTCTTGCCGAAGATTTCCCAGCGGCTGATGGGCTCGCCGGTGCAGTTCGACCACACGCACCGCCCTGCGACCTCCTCGATCAATTTTCTCGCCGCCCATGACGGCTTCACGCTCTGGGATACGCTGAGCTACAACCACAAACACAACGAGGCCAATGGCGAGGGCAATCGCGACGGCCACGACCATAACCTGTCCGACAATATGGGCGTCGAAGGACCGACCGACGACGCCGAGATCAACGCCGCCCGCCTGCGTAGGGCGCGCGCGATGCTGGGCTCGCTACTGGTCAGCCACGGCGTGCCGATGATCCTCGCAGGCGACGAGATGGGCCAGAGCCAGAACGGCAACAACAACGCCTATTGTCAGGACAACGAGACGACATGGATCGACTGGGAGGGCGCGCGGACCGATCTGCGCGACAGCCTCAGCGCGATGGTCGCATTCCGGCAGGACTGGCGCTACCACCTCGCCCCGCCCGCCTTCGCACCCAACGCCGCGACCCCGGTCAGCGACTGGTGGCACGCGTCGGGACGGCAGATGAAGGATGGCGACTGGCAGGAAGCGGGGCTGTGCTGCGTCGGATTGCGGCACCGGTTGGCGGGCTACCCCGAGCTGCTGATCGTTGCCAATGCGGGCGATGCATGCGAATTCACCCTGCCCGGCGACGGCTGGCACCATATCCTCGACACGACCCGGGACGATCCGCGCTGCGACGAGGCAGTCGACGGAGTGCAGTCGCTGCCGTGGCAATCGCTGCACGCGTTCTGTCGTGAGGGTGAAGCTGCGAGCGACGAGGGCGACGCGTGACGGCGGCAGGCGATCGGCAGCCCCTTCGCTGGGGCGCGCATCCGGGGGCGGAGGGTAACTGGGACTTCGCCATCTGGGCCCCTGCCGCGAAGCGCGCAGAGTTGGTGCTGGACGGAGCGGCACATGACATGACACCGGTCGGAGACGGCGGCAGGCAGGCCTCAGTCGCGGCCCGCGACGGACTGCCCTACGCATTCCGCCTCGACGGCACCAACTACCCCGATCCGGCCGCACGCCGCCAGCAAGGCGATGTTCACGGCCCCTCCCTGACCCACGACCCGGCCACTTTCGATTGGGGCGACCCATGGCAAGGGCGGCCATGGGACGAGGCGGTGATCCTCGAAATCCACATCGGCACCTTCACCCCCGAGGGCACGTTCACCGCTGCCGCGGAACGCCTGCCCCAACTGGCAGAGCTTGGCATCACGGCCATCGAGATCATGCCCGTCTCGCAGTTCCACGGCGCTCATGGCTGGGGCTATGACGGGGTTTTGCTGCGCGCGCCGCATCCGACCTACGGCAGTCCCGACGAGATGCGCGCTTTCATTCGCACAGCGCAGGGCCACGGGATCATGGTGATCCTCGATCTGGTGCTGAACCATTTCGGTCCCTTCGGGAACTACCTGCACGCCTATGCGCCCCAGACCTTCGGCGGGGAGGCCACGCCTTGGGGCGATGCGATTGACTTTACGCGACCCGAAGTGCGCACCCTGCTGCGCGAGGCAGCGACGGGATGGATCGACGAATACCGTCTCGACGGGCTGCGGCTCGATGCGGTCCATGCGATCCGCGATCCGTCCGAGCCGCATTTCCTGATCGAGCTTTTGCAAACGATCCGCGCGCAGGACCGAGGCCGTCCGATCCACCTGATCCTCGAGGACGAGCGCAACTTCCCCGATCTACGCGACGCCGGGTATGACGCGCAGTGGAACGACGATTGGCATAACGCGCTGCATGTTGCGCTGACCGGCGAGACGCAGGGTTATTACGCGGCCCATGGCGCCGATCCGTTCGGCGATCTGGCGCGGGCGATGGCGCGGGGTCAGATCGAGGAAGGCCAGACACGGGCCGACGGGACGAAAGCGCGCGGCGCGCCCGCCGCCCATCTACCGTGGTCCGCTTTCGTGAACGCCAACCTCACCCATGACCAAGCGGGCAACCGTCCCGAGGGCGAACGCCTCCTGAGCCTTATCGGCGACGAGGCGGGTGCGGTGATCCATGCGCTGTTGTTGCTGATGCCCTTCACGCCGATGCTGTTCATGGGCGAAGAGGTCGGCTCGACCGCGCCCTTCCCCTTCTTCGCCGATCCGCCGCCGGACGCCGTCGCCGCGCTGCGCGCAGGCCGGACGAAAGAGCTGCAAGGCATCGGCTATGACACGGGGGCGATGATCGACCCCGCCTCTCCCGACACGCCGCGCCTGTGCTACCCTTACGGTGACACCGGGCGGCGCGCGCAGGAGTGGCTGCGGCTGACGCGCCAGCTTCTGAGCCTGCGCCGGGCGCATGTGCTGCCGCTTTTGCGCAGCGGCAAGACCGGGCCCGGCGAGGTCACGCGCCACGGGGCGAAGGCCTTCCACGCGCGCTGGCCTTTCGCGGCGGGGACGCTCGATATTCTCGTCAGCCTCGGGGCACCCGCCTCCAATGCTGCACGCCGCGAGCCTGCGCTATTCTCGATGGGCGACCCGCGCCGGGACGCCTTCGCCATCGACGTGAGGATTGAGTAATGCCGTCCGATATGCCCGCTGCCACTGCCCACCCCATGATCGCGACTTACCGGCTGCAATTGCGAAACGGCATCGACTTCGCGGCTGCGAAAACCTTTCTGCCCTATCTCGCCGATCTTGGCGTGAGCCATCTCTACCTGTCGCCGATCTTCACGGCGACCGAGGGCTCGACCCACGGCTACGACGTGGCCAATCCGCAGGAGATCGACCCGGCGCTTGGCGGCGAGGACGGGTTTCGTGCGCTGTCGGAGGCGGCGCAGGCGCTGGGGCTCTGCATCGTGCTCGACCTCGTGCCGAACCACACCGCACTCTCGCTCGATAATCCGTGGATGCGCGATGCGATGCGCCATGGCCCCGACAGCGCCTATGCCGATTACTTCGCGATCGACTGGTCGCAAAAACTGATCCTGCCTTTCCTGCCGGAGCCGCTCGACGACATGCTGGCGAAGGGTGAGCTGCGACTGACTGAGGATCACGGTGGCGCGGTGGAATGGGAAGGTGGCTGGCTGCCGCTCGCGCCCGGCACGGAGGCGCTGGAAGACATCGCTGCGGTCCTGACGCACCAGCACTGGCAGCTGCGCGACTGGACGCGCGAACGCGGCGCGCTCTCGCATCGGCGCTTCTTCAACATCACCGGACTGATCGGGATGCGCATCGAGGATCCGGCGGTATTCGCCGCGATGACCGAGCTGCCCGCGCGGCTGGTTCGCGAGGGGCTCGCCCACGCGCTACGGATCGATCATATCGACGGGCTCGCCGATCCCGCCACCTATCTGGAGCGGCTGCGCCAGACTGTCGGCGATGCAGTCCCGATCTGGGTCGAGAAAATTCTGACCGACGATGAGGCGATGCCCGCCGAGTGGCAAACCGACGGCACGACCGGATACGAGGCCGGACGGCAGATTTGCCGCCTGCTCACCGAACCCGAAGGCTTCGCGCGGCTCGATGCACTTTGGCGCGAGCGCACCGGCGGCTGCGACGATTACGAGACGATGAGCCGTGAAGCGCGCGCGCAGGTGATCCCCGAAGACCTCGCGGCCGAGTTGCACCAGCTGATCGACCTTGCGCAGGCGGCGCTCGTGGTGGATCGGCTCGACCCGCCCGATGCCGAGACGCTGCGCGAGGCGATGCTGGCGCTGCTGATTTTCTTCCCGCGCTATCGCACCTATATCACCACGCCGCCCGCGACACCCGAAGACCGCGCGATCATCGAAGAGACGGTGGAAGCTGCGGCAGAGACCTTGCCGCAGCGCGAGGCGCTCGATCTGCTCGCCGGGCTGCTGCTCGACGGGAAGAATAAGCTGAGCCTTAAGTTCCGCATCCGGTTTCAGCAGGTGACGGGCGCGGTGGTCGCCAAGGCGCAGGAGGACACCGCCTTCTTCCGCCACACCCGTTACCTCGCCGCAAATGAGGTTGGCGCCGAACCCGACACACCACTCCTGGATGCGCAGGGGTTGAACGCGTGGTTCTCCAGTGCGCAGGGCCAGCGGGACACGGCGCTGACGCTGACCTCGAGCCACGACACGAAACGCGCCGAGGATACACGGATGCGGATCGCTGCGATCTCGCACCATCCCGAGACCTTTGCCGCTTTGTTCGATACCGCGATGCAAGACGCCGCACTCTCGGATGCCGGTTTCGTCTGGTATGCTACGCAAAGCCTTCTGGGCATCTGGGACGATCCAGCGCCCGGTCCGGACCTGTGCGAGCGCCTGACCGAGCATCTTCGCAAAGCGCTGCGCGAGGGCGGGGAGATCACGCGCTGGTCCTTCCCCGATATCGAGGCCGAGGAGGCCGCCTTGGACGCGGCGCGGCGGATTTGCGCGGCATGGGAGGCGCAGCCGCCAGCCGAACTCGCGCCCCTGATCGCGACGGGACAGCGGCTTTCGCTGCTGCAACTGGCACTGAAGATGATGCTGCCCGGCATGCCCGACATCTACCAGCGCGGGGAGCGCGCCCTCTACGAATTGACCGATCCCGACAATCGCCGCCCTTTCGCTTTGCCGGAAACCCTGACGTCCTTCGAGCAGGCGAAATCAGACGCCACCCGGCGCCTTCTGAAGCTGCGACGACAGGCGGAGGACGTGTTCCGCGCAGGCACCGCCGAGGCGGCAGAGCGTGACGGTATCTTTACGCTCACCCGTCGCGCGGGCGGGCGCGAAATCACCCTGCGCTTCCGTCGTGACCTGCGCGATCTGAGCGATGGCGCGCTCTTCGAGATTCGCGATTCGGCAGCGGAGGATACTGCCGCCCGCCTCGCATTTCCGCCGCCTGCCTAATTGATCGGCGGATCAGCGCGACCTGCTTTTTGACACATCGTCCGAGACCGTCCCCTAGACTCAAAGGGTTATCGATCAGCTCTCGAAATGGTCAAAAAACACACGCGGAAATCTTACCGCGAACCGGCGGAAATCCGGGAACCGCGGACCCGTTTCATGGCTTTCATTTTTGAAAAGCGTTAAGCTTATTCATGTCGCGGCGTCACGGTGGAGGAGCTCTGATGCTGACTCAGAAAAGACCCAATTTATTGAACGGCTGTCTTCCCATGGTCTTGGCCGGCGGGCGCGGGAAGCGTCTGTACGAGCTGACCGAGGAGAGTTGCAAACCTGCCCTGCCCTTCGGCGCTGGCGGCCAGCGATTGGTGGATTTCACTCTTGCTTCGCTGCGTGCTGCCGGGTTCACACGGGCGATCATCGCGACGCAATATCGTCCCGCGCCGCTGATCCGGCACCTGCGCGACAAATGGGCGGATGCGTTTCCTGAAGGGCTGGGGATTCGCGACGCGACGCGACTCTCGCGCGGCGGCTATCGTGGCACGGCCCATGCGCTTCTCGCCAATCTCGACCTGCTCGAGCGCGAAGGCGTTAACGACGTTCTGGTGATGCCCGCCGATCAGATATGCGACATCGATCTGCGTCCGTTCATCCAGCGCCATCGCCTGAGTGACGCGCCCGCGACGCTGGTCGCTGCAACGCTCTCATCGTCAGATGCGGAGCATCATTCGGTGCTTGAAGTCGCGCGGGACGGGCATGTCAGCGCACTTACCCATCGCCCGAGCGCGCCCGCCGAGATCGGCGAAAGCTCAGGGCGCAGTTTGGTCGCGACGGGGATCTACCTCTTCAAGACAGCGTGGCTTCGCAAGGAACTCCCGGAGCTGTCGCGGGGCCGGTTCGATATTTCGATCGAGGCCGACCTGCTGGAAGCCGCGCTGCGCGAGAAGGCCCTGCAAGCCTACCGTCTGCCGCGCAGCGACACCGGCCGCGAAGCCTATTGGCGCGATATCGACACGCTCGACGACTATCGCTCAGCCCTTCTGGATTTCGCGGCGCCGCAAGGTGGCACGACACGGGGAAGCCCGCCGCTGAGCTGCCTTCATCTCGAGGCGCAGCCGGGCGTCATCGGGGTCGGTCGGCGCTCCGCGTTGACGGCAAAAGGGGCCGTCTCGCGCGATTGCCACCTGACCGATACGCTGCTGGCACCCGATGTCTCGCTGCCAGCCGGAACGATCGTGGAAGGGATCGGGCGCACGAATATGCGCTGGTTCCGCCGCAGCGGTGACACCAATTTGATCACGCAGGCGATGGTCGACCGCTCCAGAGAGCGGCTGCACTAGGTACCAATTCCGAGACGCTTTCGGGCGCGGACCTTCAGCGGTCCGCGCCTTTTTCAGTCCCGCGCTATTCCACCGCCAGCCTGACACCGACCTCTGCCGGCGGCAGATCGTCCGGCGCGAAATCGACCTCGGGCGCGGGCTCCGAGAGCCCCGCCATGCACATGCGATAGAGCTCTTCGTAGCGGTCGACCATCCGCTCCACCCCGAAACGGGCGATCGCCCGGTCGCGCACGAATTGTCGGTCGCAGGTCATCGCCTTGCGCGCAGCGCTCGCAAGCGCGGCCACGTCGCCTGTCGGCACGATCACGCCCGCCTCGCCCACGACCTCGCGCACCGCGCCGGAATCGAAGGCAGCGACGGGCACACCGCAGGACATCGCCTCGGCTGCGGCGAGCCCGAAGGGTTCATCCCAGACCGGCGTGAAGAAGCAGACCGACGCCCTGGCGACCTCGGCGCTCAGGTCCTCCGCCGTCAGATTGCCACCATAGGTGATCTGCGATCCGAGATAGGGCGCGATGGTGTCGTCGAAATACGCACGATCCTCGATTGGCCCGTAAATCCGCAGCGGCACCTCTGCGATCCGCGCGGCCTTCACGGCCTCGGCGGTGCCCTTGTTGGGAGTGATGCGCCCGAACCAGACCGCCGAGCCATCGGCATGAGGGCAGAAGCCCCAGACGCCGGTATCGATCCCGTTCGGCACGACATGGAAGGACAGATCGCAGTCGGGCTTGGCCCAACGCTCGCGCTGCGCCCCCGTGCAGACGGTGAAACGACACCATGGCGCTCTGGCATCGTGGACGGCGTCGCGCAGCGTCTCGAGGGGCGGCACATGCAGGGACGTCAGCATCGCGATCCGCTCTCGCCGTGCCAGCCGCGGCGGATAGCGGTGCAGTGAATTGTTGTGAATGATGTCGAAGCCCCCCGTCTCCAACTTTTGCAGGATGCCCGCGAAGGCGCTGTCGAGATGGGTATCGGGCACATCGGACTCGCGGCCGCCTTTCGACGGATAGGCACTGTCGACATGCTGTTCCGTGACCGGATACAGCTCCACCCCTTCGGGCGGCTGACTGTCGCCCGACGCAAACAGTGTCACCTCATGCCCTCGCGCGACGAGGGCGCCTGCGAGCGCATAGGAATGGGCCTCCATCCCACCCATGAAGGGCGCCGAAATGGGGTGACGAATTGGGGAAATGATAGCGATGCGCATGTGCCTCCCTTCCCGGAAACGCATGGGCTCCGGGCGATGAACGGGCTGTTTCGGTAATGGGACTTCAATCGTATCGTGTAGGGGAACCAATGGGTGCGACGCTTGTTCCTGCATCGCGGAGCCGATCATGCAGAAAGTCTCGGCTGTTGCCCGATTTCCCCCCCGGGGGTCGCGCGCTTCAGTACCCGTCGAGCGGCAGCTTCATGTCGATGATGAGCCAGCCATCCTCATAGCGGCGCTCTTTCTCGGCGCGCAGTTGCATCGCCGAGGCGAGGATCAGGCGCGAGCCGAAGCCCTGTTCGGCGGCCGCGTCGTAATCCGGGACCTGCTCTTTCCAGGTGAGGTGGACGCCGTTCTCATAGGGCTCCCATGTCACATTGATCTGGCCGTCCACAGAGCGCAGCGCGCCGTATTTGGCGGAGTTCGTTACCCATTCATGCAAGATCAAGGCCAGCGAGGTCAGCGCCCGCGCGGGGATCATGACCTCTGGGCCCGACAGCAGAATGGTCTGTTCGGCGCGCGCAGGCGCAAGCACCCGCTCCAACAGCCCACCGAGCGCGACCGGCTGCGTGCTGTCGGTGCGCAGCATCAGGGAATGCGCGCGATCGAGGGCGGTCACGCGGCCGCGCAGCTCATCCAACATCTCCTCCTTGGTTTCGCTCGCGCGAGCCGCGCTGGAAATCATTGCGGAGACGAGCGCAAAGAGGTTCTTGATGCGGTGGTTCATCTCGGCGAGGTGCAGCTCGCGCTCGGCCAGCAACTCCTGCTCGGAGGTGATGTCGAAGCTGACCCCGATGACTTTGCGCTGGCCCGCCTGCGCGCGGTATTTTCCGACGCCACGAATCCAGCGCTGCTCGCCGGAAGGAAGGGTGATCCGGAAGACCTCGTCATAGAGGTCGCCCTCGCTCACGGCACTGTCGAGCGCCTCGAAAACGCGCTCGCGATCTTCCTCGATCACCCGGGTCCGCACTGCGTCCTGCAAGTCCATCTCTCCTTCGGAGATGTCGAAGAGCAGACGACACGGCTCGTCGATTACCAAGCGGCGCGCCTCGACCGAGAATTCCCAGCGGCCGATCCCGGCAATGCCGAATGCGTCCTCGAGGCCGATGGGGGGAAGCGACATGCTGGGGAAACCTCGGTACTGACGATGTGCGGGGGAGGATGAGCGGGGCGCGGAGCCAAATGGCCCGGCCCGACACAGTGACCTTTCCCCCGACCGAGTCAACTGCTGTAAACCGCCAGCCCCCGTCACCTATGCCCCCGGCACAGCTCAGACTTCCTGAGGTTTCTGATGCTTCTTGGTCTCTCCGCGACGACGGCGCGCAACGGCCTCAACTCAGGCTCAGCCCCGGAGGCTTAGACCGCCGCGAAAAGCGGTGCTCCGATATAGGACCCTTTCGGCGCGGCAGGCGGCACCCAGAACAGTCCCGACCCGGTGTGGGAGATGTATTCATTCAGCAGATCCGACGCGCCAAGCCGCCGTTGCAGCGCCTCGAAATGCGCGGGATCGTTCTGGTAGCTGATGAAGAACAGCCCCGCATCGAGCCGTCCGACCGCGTTCAGCCCGCCGGTGAAGTTGTAGCCGCGCCGCAGGATACGGATGCCGTCATTGGTTTCATGCGCCGACAGCCGAATATGCGCATGCGTCGGGATCACCGGCTCGCCTTGCGCGTTCTTCGCCTTGAAATCGGGCGTGTCGAATTCGTCCGTGCCGGTCAGCGGCGCGCCGGTCAGCTTGTGCCGCCCGAACACGTCGTTCTGGTGACTAACCTGCGCGTTGTCCCAATTCTCGATATGCATCTCGATCCGGCGCATGACCTGATAGGTCCCGCCATGCTGCCATTCGGGACCGTCATTGGCCCAGACATGCTGCGCGAGCTGCTCGGGCGTGGTGATGTTGCGGGTACCGTCGCGATAGCCAAAGAGGTTGCGCGGCGTCTCCTGCCCTGCCCCGGCCGAGGCGCGCCCGAAGCCGAGCTGGGTCCAGCGCACCGTCGCGGCGCCGGTGCGTTTCGCGATCCGTGCGAGGATGCGCACCGCGTGATAGGCGACCTGCGGATCGTCGGCGCAGGCCTGCAGCGATAGATCGCCGCCGCTGATCTCGGGGCGCAGCGCATCCGAGGGCAAATCGGCCAGCGGACGCAGATGCGGCGGGGCTTTCGCTGCCAGCCCCATCTCCTTGGAGAAGACGCGCGGGCCAAGGCCCACGGTCACCGTCAGCCCTGCCGGACCAAGCCCGAGCGCCTCGCCGGTCTCGAGCGCGGTGGCTGTCTCGCGGTCGGGCTCTGCCGGACCGACCGGCTGCCCTTCCATCATCAGCCCGATCGAGGCCGACCAGCGCGCGAGCAGCACTTGCAATGCGCGCGGATCGGTCCCGGTCAGGTCGAAGGCCATGGCCATCAGATGCTGCTGCGGCGGCGTGGCGATCCCGGCCTGCGGCCCGGTGCCGTAAAAGGCATAGCGCCTCTGGTCCGGATCGGGCATGGCGTCGGGCGCGACCTTGCCGGTCTCCGCCGCCTGCCCCGCCGTGGCGATAGTGCCCCCAAGCGCTGCCGCGCCCAGAAACAGCCCACGCCGTGACAGTCCTGCCGGTTTATCGTCTTGCCCGCGCATCATGGCCTCCTTCGTCTTCAGCTTGCCGTCGCGACTTTTTCAGCGATCCGCGACAGCGGCTCCTGCAGCATCTGGATCGCGCGGCTCAGCTTCACCGCGTCGGATTTGCGCAGCTCGGCATCGTAGATCTTGTAGCCGCCCAGAGCGTCGGGATCGCGGTAGTCTTCGAGCATCGTCTGCACATCCGCGAAGCGCTGCGCGATGGTTTCGGCCACGTCCGGATCGATCCGCTTCAGCCCCGGCTCGAGGAAAGCGAAGGCCTGATGCGCGCCTTCGATATTGGCCGCGAAGTCCACGAGGTCGATATGGCTATAGGCCTCTTCCTCACCGCTGATCTTGCCGCTTTGGACTTCTTCCAGAAGGGCCGCCGCGCCGTTGGCGAGGTCTTCCGGGCGATATTCGATCCCGCCGGACAGATCGGCGAGCATCTTGACGTTCTTCACCAGCTCCGCCGCATAGGCCTCGGTCTCGTCGGTGATTTCACCTTTTTCGAACAGGTCGCGCTCCACCGCGTGGAAGCCGTGCCAGCCGACCGCCGGGTCGAGGTTCGAGGCGCGCATGTCGATCAGGTAATCGAGGTTGCCAGAGTTGTCGGTCGGGTCGGTGCCGGGCAGAACGAAGCCTTCGACGTCGGGCTCGATCCGCTCGTAGAACGGACGGGCCTGCGCATAGGCCGCCTTCGCGCCCTCCACGTCGCCTTCGTCCACTTTCGCGGCGAGGCGTTCGCTTGCGGTCACCATCGCGCCGACCATGCCTTCGACGTAATTGGCGTAGCCTGCGGTGCCTTCGTCCAGCAGATCGCCGATCGCGCTTTGGGCGCGCTGCTTGCTCTCGCCGGTCACGGTGAAGGCCACGGTGTCTTCGGCCGCGCCCGGGCAATAGATGCGATAGTCGCCACCGTCGAGCGTGACGGTGAAGCTCGACGCGGGCAGACCGGGGGCGAGGTTCTCTTTCTCGCCGAGGATGCGGCTGTCCGACAGCAGCTCCAACTCGGAGATCGCGGGAGCGGATTCATTGGTCACCGTGAAGGTAATCGGCCCGGCCGCCGCGCTGTCGTGATCGAGCACGCATGCGCCGCCATTCTCGCCGGTCAGCGTGATCGCGACCTGCGCGGCCCCATTATTCGTGGGCGCATCGGCCAGTGCGGGCTGCGCGAAGAACGCGGTTGCGGCGAGAAGGGGGACAGCGCGGCGGCGCGCGCGGGACGACATGTTCATTGTCAGGCTCCTGTATTTGCTCTGCGGTTTTGGCTTGGTCAGAGGGACCTGGCGGGGAAAAACGGTGCGGGGCGCGCACGGGCGAGCGCGGAGGCCGCCAGTGCGAGCGCGATGAGGAAGAGGATGACGGGCAATTCGCGGGCCCAGAACTGATGCTCGATACGGGCGCGGCGCACGGCGCGCAGCGCATCGGCGGCGTCTTGCGCGGCGGCGGGGGCCATGACCCAGGCGCCGGTCGCCATGCCACCAGGGGCCATGTCGACGCGCAATGTGCGTGCCGTGGTCAGCCCGCCGCCCGAGAGGCGCAGCGTAACGGCACTACGGCCCTGCGCATCGAGAAGCGCATCGCCCGCGGTCCAGACGGTCACCTGTTCGAGCCGCGTCCATTCGGCCACGAAAGGCCCGGGGTTGCGCGCGGGACTGACGCCCACCGGCAGCCGCCCACCCGCGAGCTGCGCAAGCGTGGCGAGATCGATCTGGCCGGGCGCACCCGGGATCTCGGTCTGGCTCTGCACTTGGCGATGCAAGCTCGGAAGGCCCAGATGCCGCTCCGGCGTGGCCTCGGCGCCCGTCAGATCGACGCGGGTCGCACCCATCTCCAGCACCTGTCCCCGCAAGCGCAGATCGGGCCCGGCGGAGGTGTCGACATCGCCTTCCAGCACACGCGGCGCATGATCGGGCAGCGTCACCTGCGGCTGAGGCCAAAGCGCCGCGATACCGACGGCCAATGCCGCGAAGGCGACCGCCAGCCCACCGCGCAGCCATTGCGCCGTGCGGGAATCGGGACGCAGTGCACGCGGCCAATAGGTCAGCGCCGCGACCGGGATCAGATAGGCGATCCAGCCCAGCACCTCGATCAGGCGCGGATCGGCGGGAATGCCCAGCACGCCGGTGATCAGCGCCGAGCGCACGGTGCCGGGGGCTACGAGCCAGCTCAGATCGGCGATGCGTTGTTGTCCGGCGAGCAGCCAGCCCGCCTCATGGGCCGAGCGCAGCGTCTGCAACACCAGCCCCGCCGCGACGAGGATCAGGAATACGCCGGTCCAGCGGAAGAAGCGCCCCAGATTGAGCCGCATCCCGCCCTGCGCGATCGCCCAGCCAAGCGCGACAGATGCCGCGAGGCCAAGCGCCGCGCCGAGGCCCGCCCAATGCCCGGTCTGCGCGCCCGAGATCGTGGCGAGCAGGAAGACGGCGGTCTCGAAGCCTTCGCGGAGCACGGCGAGGAAGGCCATCGCCGCCAGTGCGACCCGGCTCCCCTGCCCCAGCGCCGCATCGGCGTCGCGCTCGATCTGGCCCTTCAGACCTGCGGCGTGGCGCGTCATCCAGAGCACCATCAGCGTCACGAAGACGACCGCAACGGCCGCGATCACGCATTCGAGCTTTTCCTGCGCGCTATGCGGCAAAGCGGCCTCGACCAGCGCGAGCCCCGCGCCAACGCCGACGGCCAGCGCCACGGCGGCAGCGACGCCAAGCCACATCTCGGTCAAACGTTCGCCCCGGGCGCGCAGGAAGGCCGCAATGATCCCGACGATCAGCGCCGCCTCGAGCCCTTCGCGCAGGCCGATGATGAATGTTGCCAACATGCTGTGGGCACCCCGTCGATTCCCGAGTAAATTGATTGGGTATTCGTTAGTGGCGCAGATCGGCGGGCGCAACCCCTTTTCCGAGTAAATTGCTCGGTTTCTTGCTATCGCATTTCTTCGCCCCTGCCGTTGCGGGCGATTTGCAACTTCCGCCATCTTGGGGCAATTCGTGCGGGTCGCCCTCGCAGCGCCGCGCAATCAGGCGGTCCGGCGCAGCGAAAGAGACACGATCCGGGCGCCTGAAGTGGCCCGCATGCAACAATTTCGGAGGCCGTATCTTGGCACAATCGCAAATCGGGCTGATCGGCCTTGGCACCATGGGCGGCATGCTCGCCCTCAACATCGCGGAAAAAGGGTTCGACATTTCGGTGTTCAACCGCACCACCAGCGTCACCAAGACCTTCCATGAAAACGCGGGCGAGCTGGCGTCGAAGATCACGCCCTGCGAAAATCTCGAAGATCTGGTGGCCTCGATCGCGAAACCGCGCGCGATCATCCTAATGGTTCCCGCAGGCGAGCCGGTCGATCAGCAGATCGCGGCGCTGCGCGCCCATCTCGACCCCGATGATCTGATCATCGACGCGGGCAATGCGAATTTCCACGACACCGAGCGCCGTGCGGAAGAAGCGGCGAAGGCGGGGCCCCGTTTCCTCGGCATCGGCGTTTCCGGCGGTGAAGAAGGCGCGCGCCACGGGCCCGCGATCATGGGCGGCGGCGAGCAGCAGGACTGGGACCGCGTGGCCCCGATCCTCAACGCGATCGCGGCCAAGTTCGACGGCACGCCCTGCGCCGGCTTCATGGGCAAGGGTGGCTCGGGCCATTTCGTCAAAGCCGTGCATAACGGCATCGAATATGCCGACATGCAGATGATCGCCGAGACCTATGGCGTGATGCGCGACGGCATGGGGCTGGACTCGAAGGCCTGCGGCGAGATCTTCGCGAAATGGGACGAAGGCGCGCTGAAATCCTACCTGATCGAGATTTCCGGCAAGGTCGCCCGCGCCACCGATCCCGAGAGCGGCGAGCCGATGCTCGACATCATCCTCGACCGCGCGGGCCAGAAAGGCACCGGCCGCTGGACCGTGATCGAGGCGCAGCATCTGGCCGCCCCCGTCCCGGTGATCGAAGCGGCAGTGATGGCGCGCAACCTGTCGTCGCGGCTCGATGCGCGCAAGCAGGGCGAGGATATGTTCGGCGCGGCTCCCGAGGCGCTGCCCGAGGGCGCGTTGAGCGCGGAGGATCTGGAGAACGCGCTGATCGCGGGCAAAATCCTGTGCTACGCGCAAGGCTTCGAGCTGCTGCGCTCGGCCAATGCGCCCTTCGACTGGGATCTGCCGCTGCCCGACATCGCGCTGGTCTGGCGCGACGGCTGCATCATCCGCTCGGCGATGCTCGACGACATGGCGAGCGCGCTGAGCGAGTCGCCCGATCGCAACCTGATGTATGCGCCCTATTTCGCGGATCTGTTGAAGGCGCATCACGGCGCGCTGCGCAAGGTCGTCAGCATCGCCGCAGCCCACGGGCTTGCGGTTCCGGCCCTGTCGATGGCGCTGAGCTATTTCGACACAATGCGCACCGCGCGTGGCACCGCGAACATGATTCAGGGCCAGCGCGATTTCTTCGGCGCGCATGGGTTCGAGCGCACCGATCTCGAGGGCGGCGACTTCCACGGCCCCTGGGCAATGTAAGCGCGCCCTCTTCGCTGAAAGATTACCGCCCGCGGCTCGCGCAGAGCCGCGGGCGGTTTCCGTTTCGCGGGCCGCCAGACGCCGCGAACCACGCGCCGCAATCACGAGTTCGTGTACGCCGCAACCGCGCCCGCCCCGCTTGATCCCCATCAAAGTCCTAAAGCACCGAGATCGTTACCCTCTGCGCATCCAAAACGGAGGCCGGGACTGCTATGACACGGGATTTCGAAGGTAAATCAGCTATCGTTACGGGCGCGGGATCAGGGATCGGCGCGGCAATCGCCAAGGAATTGGCGGCGCGCGGGGCCTCGGTCCTGCTTGCCGATCAGAACGCAGACGCGGCCAAGTCCGTGGCCGAGGAAATCCGCAAGGCGGGCGGCACCGCCGAACCGATGGCGGTCGATGTCACCTCGGCCACGGAGGTCGACGCGATGGTCGAGAAGGCCGTCGCGACCTTCGGCAAGCTGGATCTTGCCGTGAACAATGCGGGTATCGGCGGTCCGCAGGTGCCGTTCGGGGAGTATCCGCTCGACGGCTGGAAGCAGGTGATCGACGTCAACCTGAATGGGGTTTTCTACGGAATGCGCTTCGCGATCGCCGCGATGCTGAAATCGGGCGGCGGCGCGATCGTGAACATGTCCTCGATCCTCGGCTCGGTCGCGTTCCCGAGCGCCTGCGCCTATGTCGCGGCGAAGCACGCGCTTCTGGGCCTGACACGGGCGGCGGCGATCGATCACGCGGCACAGGGCATTCGCGTCAATGCGGTCGGCCCTGCCTTCATCGAGACACCGCTTCTGTCGGGGCTGGCGCCTGAGGTGAAGGACTCGCTGGTCGCGCTGCATCCGGCAGGACGACTCGGCACGCCCGAGGAGGTCGCGGCGCTGACCTGCTTCCTGCTGTCGGATGCCGCGAGCTTCGTGAATGGCAGCTATCACCTCGTCGACGGCGGATATACCTCGCGATGAGCACGACGGAAGGGCGGATCATCGCGGTGCGCGGGCCGGTCATCGACGCAAGTTTCGATGGCCCGCTGCCGCCGGTCCATTCGATCCTGACGCTGACGGATGACGACATGCCGGGCAGCTTCGAGGTGCATGGCCATCTCGACGCGCATCGGGTGCGCGCCATCGCGCTGCAATCGACGCTCGGCCTGTCGCGCGGGCGCAAGCTGCGCGCCACGGGCAAGCCGCTGGAAGTGCCGGTAGGCGAGGCCGTTCTGGGGCGGCTGATGGATGTGACCGGCGCGATGCGCGACGGCGGCGACCCGCTGCCCAAGGGCACACCACGCCGCCCGATCCACGGCACGCCGCCGCGCCTCTCGGGCAGCGGCGCGGTCACCGCTTTCGAGACCGGGATCAAGGTGATCGACCTGATGTTGCCGCTCGCGCGCGGCGGCAAGGCCGCGATGTTCGGCGGCGCGGGCGTGGGCAAGACGGTGCTGGTGATGGAGCTCATCAACACGATGGTCGAGAAATATCAGGGCATCGCGATCTTCGCGGGCGTGGGGGAGCGCTCGCGCGAGGGCCATGAGATGCTCGCCGACATGACCGAGTCCGGCGTGCTCGCGCGCACAGCGCTGGTCTACGGCCAGATGAACGAGCCGCCCGGCGCGCGCTGGCGGGTGCCGCTTACCGCCGTCTCCATCGCCGAGGATTTCCGCGACCGCGATCACCGCAACGTCCTTCTGATGATGGATAACGTCTTCCGCTTCGTGCAGGCGGGCAGCGAGGTTTCGGGGCTTCTGGGCCGCCTGCCCTCGCGCGTGGGCTACCAGCCCACCCTCGCGTCTGAGGTAGCCGAACTGGAAGAGCGCATCGCCTCCGCCGCCGGGGCCTCGGTCACGGCAATTCAGGCGGTTTACGTCCCGGCTGACGATTTCACCGATCCGGCGGTGACCGCGATTTCGGGGCATATGGACAGCTCCATCGTGCTGTCGCGTCAGCTGGCCTCGGAGGGGATTTACCCCGCGATCGACCCGCTCGCCTCGTCGTCGCAACTTCTCGCCCCCGAGATCGTCGGGGCGGACCATTTCCAGCTGGCGGGCGAAGCGCGGGCGCTATTGGCGCGGTTCCGCGAATTGCAGGACATCATCGCGCTTCTCGGCGTCGAGGAGCTGGGCGCGGCCGACCGGCTCGCGGTGCGCCGCGCGCGCAAGCTGCAACGCTTCCTCACCCAGCCCTTCGTCGTGACCGAAGCGTTTACCGGCCAGACCGGGCGCTCGGTGCCGCTGGCCGATACGCTTGAGGGCTGCCGCGCGATCCTCGCGGGCGAGGCGGACGACTGGTCGGATCAGTCGCTCTACATGATCGGCGGGATCGACGAGGCCCGCCAGCGAGAGGAGGCCGCGGCATGAGGCTCACCATCGCCACGCCCCTCGAAATCGTCGTCGATGCCAAGGACGTCACCGCGATCCGGGCCGAGGACGAGAGCGGCGGCTTCGGCATCCTGCCCGGCCATGCCGAGTTTCTTACCAGCCTCAGCATCTCGGTCATCTCCTGGGTGGTCGAGGGCCAACGGCACTATTGCGCGGTGAAGGGCGGTGTTCTTATGGTCGAGAATGGAAGCGATGTCTCGGTCTCGACCCGCGCTGCGGTGACCGGCGATCTGCCCGATCTGGGCGAGACGATCCTGAAACGGTTTCAGGCCGAGGATGACGCCGCGAAGACCAAACAGGCCGACTCCACCCGGCTGCATCTGCTCGCGATCCGGCAGCTGGTGGCGAGCCTCGACGGCGCGCAGGCTCGGAAGGATTGGACATGACCCACCCGCCGGAAGACCCGGAACAGACGGAGGAGCCGATGGAGAGCGCCGCGCGCCGCCACGCCGCCCGGATCGAGAAAGCCCGAGAGGAGGGTGACATCCCGCTGGCAAGACGACTGGGCCAGATCGGCGTGCTCGGATGGATCGTGGTGCTGCCGATGCTGGCGGGGGCCGCGGGCGGACGATGGATCGACCGGAGCGCCCAGTCGGGCATCTTCTGGACCGCCGCACTTATGATGGTGGGGCTTGTCGTGGGCTGCTGGCTGGGCTGGCGCTGGGTGCAGCAGCAATGAGCGGGACGATGGTTCTTCTGGGTCTGACGAGCCTCGCCCTCGGCATTGGCGTGGGCCTCTTGCATTTCGCGCTGCTGCGGGCGGGCACGGATGCGATGCTGCTCGAAAGCAAGGCGCTGAAGGCGATCGCGCTGACCGTGCTGCGCTTCGGGCTGACGATCGGGGTTCTCGTGGGCTGCGCGCTTCTGGGTGCCGTGCCGCTGCTGGCGGCGGCGCTCGGGATCGGCGTCGGGCGGATGCTCACCCTGCGCCGCGCGAGGTCCGCATGAATTCGCCGCTGGAGACCACCGTCCTGTTCTGGATCGGCCCTGTGCCGATCACGCAACCCGTCGTCACGACATGGGTGATGATGGTGGTGATCGTGGTAGGGTGCTACGCGCTGACCCGAAACCTGAGCCTCAAGCCCGGGCGACGCCAAGCGGCGCTGGAACTGCTGGTGACGGTGCTCGACACCCAGATCCGAGAGACGATGAGCGTCGCGCCCGAGCGCTACCGCACCTTCCTCGGCGGGTTGTTCCTGTTCATCCTGATCGCGAACTGGTCCTCGCTGCTCCCGGGGGTGGAGCCGCCAACCGCCAACCTCGAAACCGACGCGGCACTGGCGCTCCTCGTCTTCGTGGCGGTGATCGTCTACGGCATCCGCGCGGGCGGCGTGCGTGGCTACCTGCGCAGCTTCGCGATGCCGACGCCGCTGATGATCCCGCTGAACCTCGTCGAGACGCTGACGCGCAGCTTCTCGCTGCTGATCCGCCTGTTCGGCAATATCATGAGCGGGGTCTTCGTGATCGGTATCGTGCTCTCGCTTGCGGGGCTGTTCGTGCCGATCCCCTTCATGGCGCTCGATCTGCTGACCGGCCTTGTCCAAGCCTACATCTTTACCGTCCTCGCCATGGTTTTCATCGCGGCGGCAGTGGCGGAATCCCAAACCTCCCACGGATCCGGAAAGGACTGACTATGGAATAT
Source organism: Thioclava sp. F28-4 (assembly GCF_002020045.1). Classification (NCBI taxonomy): domain Bacteria; kingdom Pseudomonadati; phylum Pseudomonadota; class Alphaproteobacteria; order Rhodobacterales; family Paracoccaceae; genus Thioclava; species Thioclava sp. F28-4. The sequence continues at coordinate 901,979 of NZ_MPZQ01000001.1, forward strand.
ATTGAAGTGGCGAGCGTTATCTCGGCCGCCGCGGCGGTAGCCTTCGGGGCGCTCGGCCCCGCGCTTGGCGAGGGGCGCTCGGTCGCGGCTGCGATGGACGCGATCGCCCGCCAGCCCGAGGCCGCCAACGCGATCTCGCGCACGCTCTTCGTCGGGCTCGCGATGATCGAGACGACGGCGATCTACTGCCTCGTGATCGCGCTTCTGCTGCTGTTCGCCAACCCGTTCATCGGCTGATCATGACACTGGACTGGTGGACGCTCGGGCTGCAGACGCTCAATGCGGCGGTGCTGATCTGGCTTCTGAGCCGGGTGCTTTGGCGCCCGATCGTGAGTGCCATCCAGGCGCGACAGGCCGAGGCGGACAAGCAATTGAGCGATGCGAGCGAGACCGCACGCAAGGCCGATGAGGCAAAGGCGCTGGCCGAGGCCGAGCTCGATCAGGTCGGCACGCGCAAGTCCGAGATGCTGGCGCAGGCGCAGACCGAGGCCGAAGCCGCGCGCAAGGCGCTTCTGGATCACGCCCGCGCAGAGGCCGCCGATATGGCCCGCACCGCAGAGGCCGAACGCGCCGCCCGCGCGGAAGAGGCCGAGAAGCGTTATGCCGCGCGCGCCGCCGATCTGGCGCAGCGCATGGCCGAGCGCATCGGCGCGCGCCTGTCGCGGCCCGCACTGCTCGAAGCTTACGCAACGGATCTTCTGGCGCAGGTGGCGGCCCTCGACACCGAGGATCGCGCCGCGCTCGGCTCGGAGAAACTCATGCTGCGGATCAGCGAGGCGACAGAGGCCGGCTACGGAGAGGCCTTCGCCGATCGCCTCGGGAAGACCTTGGGCGAAGATATCCGCCCCGCGATCAAGACGGATGCGGAGCTGATCTGCGGCCTCGCGCTGGAGACCAAGCACCTGCACCTCGAGAGCTCATGGGCCGCCGATCTCGCCCGGATGCGCAAGGAGGTGGCCAATGACACCAAATGATCCCGACGAGTGGCTGGACCGCAGCCTCGAGGCCATCGCGCGTGCGCCGCTCGGTCCCGTCGTGCGCCGCAGCGGGCGGGTGGAGCGCGTGTCCGACGGCGTCGCGATGGTGTCGGGCCTGCCCGAGGCCCGCGCCGGGGAGCGGCTGGTCTTCGAGGGCGGGCAATCGGGCTTCGTGCACGTGCTCGACGAAGAGACCCTCGCGGCGGTGCTTCTGGATGATATCGCGGGCGTCGCTCAGGGCGATGCGGTCACCGGCACGGGCGACGTGATGCGAGTGCCGGTCGGGCCGGACCTGCTGGGCCGGATCGTCGATCCGCTCGGGCGGCCCCTCGACGGGCTCGGCCCAATCACGACCACGGCCAAACACCCGGTCGAACGCCCCGCCCCGGCGATCATCGACCGCGCGGCGGTGGTGGAGCCGATGCAGACCGGCACGCTCGTGGTGGATGCCCTCTTCGCGCTTGGCCGCGGCCAGCGCGAGCTGATCGTGGGCGACCGCGCGACTGGCAAGACGACCATCGCGCTCGACACGATCCTGAACCAGAAGGACGGCGACGTGACCTCGGTCTATGTCGCCATCGGGCAGAAGACCTCCTCGGTGGAGCGGGTGATCGAGACGCTTCGGCGTAACGGGGCGCTGGCGCGCACCATCGTCGTGGTGGCCGGGCCGTCGACGCCGCCGGGGATGCAATGGCTCGCCCCCTTCGCGGGCATGACCATGGCCGAAGAGCTGCGCGACACCGGCGGCCACGCGCTGATCGTGCTCGACGACCTCACACGCCACGCCGCCTCGCATCGCGAGCTTGCGCTGCTGACCCGGCAGACACCAGGGCGCGAGGCCTATCCAGGCGATATCTTTTATCTTCACGCCCGGCTTCTGGAACGCGCCGCGCGGCTGTCGGACGCATTGGGCAGCGGCACGCTGACCGCGCTGCCGATTGCCGAGACCGATGCGGGCAATCTCGCCGCCTTCATCCCGACCAACCTGATCTCGATCACCGATGGGCAGATCGCGCTGGACGCCAAACTGTTCAACCGCGGCCAGAAACCCGCCGTGGATGTAGGCACTTCGGTCAGCCGGGTCGGCGGCAAGACGCAGGCGCGCAGCCTGCGCGACGCGGCGGAGTCGATGCGGCTCGACTACGCGCAGTTCCTTGAACTGGAGATTTTCACGCGTTTCGGGGGGATGCCCGATACGCGGGTGAAGGCGCAGCTTGCGCGCGGGCGGGCGGTGCGCGCGGTGCTGGCGCAGATCCAGCACGCGCCACTGCGCCTCGCCGATGAGGTGGCGCTGGTTCTGGCGGTGCAGACGGGGCTTCTCGACGGGTTGGAGCCCGCGCAGATCGACACGCTGCGCGCGGCGCTGCCCGATGCGCTCGATGCGGCGGGGCTGTCGGGGGCGGATTTCTCCGCCACGCTGAGCGAGGGTCTGCATGACCAGATCGTGGAGTGCCTGAAAGGGCTTTTGCCGGAGCCTGCGAAATGAGCGAGCAGCTTGCCGAGATCGAAGCGCGGATCGGCAGCATCCGCACGCTCGCCTCGGTCATCCGGGCGATGCGCGCCATCGCGGGCGCGCGCGTGCGTCAGACAGAGGGAGAGCTTGCCTCGGTGGATCTGCACGCGGCGACGGTGAGCCGTGCACTCGACCGGGTTCTGTCGCTCGCGCCGACACCGCCCAAACCCGAAGGGCCGCCGCTCACCGTTCTGTTTCTCGCCGAACAAGGCTTTGCGGGATCGTTCAACGCCCGGCTTCTGAGCGAGCTGGGCACGCCGCCCGGCGGTCTCGTCGTGATCGGCACGCGCGGCACGGCGCTGGCCGCCGAGCAGGGGCTGAACGCGCTTGCGCAGTTCCCCCTGCCCTCGCACGGCCCGGCGGTTCCGCCCTTCGCCGACCGGCTGGCCGAAACGCTCCTGCAACTGGCGGGCCGAGCCCCGATCGACGCCTTCTACGCCCAGACGGAGGATGGCAGCTGGAAAGCCCGCCGCCGCCGTATCTTCCCCCGCCCGACCCGGTCGACTCCGCCGCCAAGCCAGCCGCCCCTGCTGACGCTGCCGCCCGCGCAGCTTTGCGCGTCGCTCTTTGCCGAGCTGCTGCATGCGGAGTTGTGCCGCGTCGCGCTGCATGCCACGGCTGCGGAAAACACCGCCCGGATGCTCGCCATGGCCTCCGCTCAGGGGATGACCGAACGCAAGCTCGACGCGCTGCAACAGACCGCGCGGATTTCGCGGCAAGAGTCGGTGACGACCGAGATTCTGGAGCTGTCGGCCGGCGTCACGTCCAGCTGAGATGTGCCCCCACAGCCCCGCCGCACACAGGCATCGCTTGAAAAGCGCGCGCGCATGCAACAAGACTTGGGCTCGAGCAGAAACGAGGCCGATGTGACGCAAGAGATGTCCCCCGAGGCGCAACCCGGGTCGGGAGATGACCCGATCGACATGCGGATCATGGCGATTTTTCCCGAGCTGACCCCCAGCGAGAAACGCCTCGCCGAGGTCGTGCTCGAAGCGCAATCGACGCTGTCGAGCTACACCGCTGCAGAACTCGCCGAAAGCGCGGGGATTTCCTCTGCCACGGCGGCGCGCTTCTTCAAGCGGCTGGGCTATCGCAATTACAACGAAGCGCGGCTGCATTCGCGGCGCAACGGAAGCTGGGGCTCGCCGCTGAGCGAGTTGAGCGACGGTACCGAACCGGGACAGCTCGCCGATCATTTCGCGCAGGATATGCAGAACCTGACCCGCAGCACCGAGATCCTCTCGGAAGAGGCGGTGGCCGACGCGGTCGAGCACCTCGCCTCGGCGCGCCGGATCTGGGTGCTGGGCTACCGGAATTCGCGGGCGCTCGCCATCTATGCCCGCGCCCTGCTGCTCAATCTGAAATCGGACGTGCAGCTTCTGCCCTATGAGGGCGCGTCGCTCGCCGAGGATGTCGCAGGGTTCGCACCGGGCGATGTGCTGCTGGCGATCGGGCTGCGGCGCAGGCCGCGCGCGCTGGGAGAGGTGATGACCGTCGCGCGCGAGGCGGGCATCCCGACGATCCTGATCGGCGATCCCACCGTAGCGCAGACCGCGCGCCACGCGACGATCACCCTGCGCTGCCACAATCGCGGGCAAGGCATCTTCGACAGCACGGTCGTCGCGATGAGCCTGATCAACTTCCTCTGCTCGAGTCTGGTGGACTCGCTCGGCCCCGAAGCGCGCGCCCGACTCGCCCGGATCGAGGACCTTCATGCGCGTTTCGACGACCTCGGACCGCCCCCGGAGAGCCTTGAGGCGCTCACCAAGGCTGCAAAACAGGACAAATAGCGCCTAAAAACTGCGCATGGCCCGAATGAAAGCGTATTTTCATTTTTAGCGTTTCGTGAAATAATTCTTTCCTGCGAAGGTGACCTCGCCATCTCATGCAGCGAAAGGATATGCCATGGATCGCCGACTATTCCTGAAATCTGCGCTTGCGGGCACCGCTCTCGGGGCGTTCGGCCCGGCGGGACGAGCGCTGGCCGCGACCGATCTTCTTTGGATGACCTGGGAGAACCTCGCGAAGGACGACTATCTCGCGCCCTTCCTCGACAGCCATGACGTCGACCTGACCAAAACCTTCATCGGCACCGATGACGAGCAATTCGCGAAACTGCGCGCGGGCGGGGCCTCCTCGGTGGACCTGATCACGCCCGGCCTCGACAAGGTTTCCTACTACACCGCGTCAGACCTTCTGCAGCCGATCGACTTCGACAAGGTGCCGAACGCGAAACTCCTCTACGACACGTTCAAGAAGACCGATCTGGGAAAGACGGACGGCCAGACCTACGGAATCCCCTTCTATTGGGGCATCAACCCGATCGTCTACCGCGCCGACCTGATGGATGAAGAGCCCGATTGGTCCGTCTTCTTCGAGGGCGACAAATACAACGGCAAGCTCGCGATGCGCGACTACGCGCTCGAAGGGATCATGATCGCCGCGATGTATCTGGGCATTCCGCGCGACGAGATGTTCACGATGGACGACAAGCAGCTCGCCGAAGTGAAAAAGGTGCTGATGATCCAGAAGAGCAAACTGCGCACTTACTGGAACTCCATCGGCGACCTGACCAACCTCTTCGCGACCGGCGAAGTGGTCTGCGCCTTCTCCTGGGTGCCGCCCTATTACGACCTGAAGGAAAAGGGTCTCGAAATGGGCATGGCCAAGCCCAAGCAAGGCGTCATCGGCTGGTGCGACACGATCGCCGTGCCCAAGGGCGTCGAGGGCGCGCGTCGGGACTCGGTGTTCGAACTGGTCAACTACCTGCTCGGCCCGACCTACGGCAAAATGCTCGCCTATGGCGGCCCCTATGCGCAATCGACCTCCGCCGCGCGCGACGAGATCGACGAAGCCCAGCAGGAGAAGATCTTCATCAAGGACCTGTCGGTGATGGATAACTTCGTCTGGAAGCAAAATCCCCCGCGCTACAACGACTGGGTCGCACTCTGGAACGAAGTGAAGGCCAGCTAAGAATGACCGAGGCAGGTTCCGGGCCGACGGGTGGGCAGGGGCAGACAATGCCCCTGCTCCGCGCGCGTGCCCTTTGTAAGACATATGGCACCGTGCAGGCCGTGCGCGGTGTGAATTTCCGGCTCGACGAGAATTCCTACGTCACGCTGCTGGGGCCTTCGGGCTGCGGCAAGACCTCGATTCTGCGCATGATCGGCGGGTTCGAGGAGGTGAGCGAGGGGATGCTCGAGCTTGACGGCAAGAAGATCAACGACGTGTCCGCAAGCGCCCGCCCGATCAACACCGTCTTCCAGAGTTATGCCCTCTTCCCGCATCTGAGCGTTCTCGAAAACGTGGGCTTCGGCCTGCGCTACAAGGGGCTGAGCCGCAAGGAAGAGCGCGTGAAGGCCCGCGCGGCGCTGGAAACCGTCCAGATGTCCGCGATGGCCGACCGCCGCCCGCGCCAGCTCTCGGGTGGGCAGCAACAGCGCGTGGCCCTGGCCCGCGCGATTGCCAACGAGCCGCGCCTTCTGCTGCTGGACGAGCCGCTCTCCGCGCTCGACCGGCGGATGCGCAAGGACATGCAGATCGAGCTGAAAGACCTGCAGCGTCGGCTGAAAATGACCTTTCTCCATGTCACCCACGATCAGGAAGAGGCCTTCGCGCTCTCGGACTGGATCATCGTGATGCGTGACGGGATCATTGAACAACAAGGCGCGCCGGATACGATCTATCGCCGCCCCGAGACCGCTTATGTGGCCGATTTCATCGGCGGCGCGGCCTGCGTGCCGGGCAAGATCATCGACACCGCCATCGGCGCCTATGAGATCGAGACCCCCTTGGGCCAGTTCGCGACACCCGGCGTGCGCGGTCTCAAAGCCGGCTCCCCCGCCGTGCTCTGCCTGCGCCCGGAGCAACTGTTCCTCGACCCGCAAGGCCGGATTTCCGCGCGCGTGACCCACGCCGTCTATCGCGGCGCGGAGTGGCTGGTGGAAGCCGAGGCCGCGGGCATCACGCTGGCGCTGACCGTCGGCCATGACGACGTGCCCGAGATCGGTGCGGAGATCCGCATCGGCTTTGATCCCGCGCAGGTCTGGATCGCGCGGCCCGAGGCCGAACGGAATGCAGACCGGGCCACGGAGGCCAAGCCATGAGCCTGCGCGTCGGCACGCTCCTCGCCGCCCCGGTGACGGCCTTCCTGCTGGCGCTTTGCGTGGCGCCGCTGCTGATCCTCTTCGCCTACAGTTTCTTCCGCGTCGATTTCGTCGCGATCTCCTACGACCCGTCCTTCGCCAATTACGCAAAGATCGCGGGCTCTGCGACCTATCGCGGGCTGATCCTGAAAGCCTTCGGCTCGGGCGCGTTCGTCGTCGCGATCACCGCCGTGATCGGCTACCCCGTCGCGTGGTTCCTCGCCAAACGCGCGGGCGCGATGAAATCCGCGCTGCTGACGCTGCTGCTCGTGCCGCTTTATTCCGGCGATCTGGTGCGGGTGTTTGCTTGGCGAGTGCTTCTGGGCGCCGAGGGCGTCATCAACCGCTCGCTGATCTGGGCAGGCGTCACTGACGCGCCCATTCAGGGGCTGCTGTTCTCGCCGCTCGCGACCCATATCGCGCTGACCTACAACTATCTGCCCTTCATGGTGATCGGACTGTGGCTCGCCTTCGAGAGCCTCGATGACGCGTGGCTGGAAGCCGCTGCCGATCTCGGCGCGCGCAGCCCCAGCCGCTTCGCCCGCGTGACCCTGCCGCTGACCGTCCCCGGCCTCGTGGCGGGCGGACTGATGGTCTTCGTGATGGTGGTCGGCGATTACCTCACACCGCAGCTGCTGGGTGGCGCTTCAGGGATCACCGTGATCTCGGCGATCAACGACCTCTTCGGCACCGCCTTCGACTGGCCGCTGGGCTCGGCCATCGCCTGGACGATGCTCGCGATCCTGATGGCTTTCTTCGCCGTGGGCGCGATGCTGATCCGCCGCTCCAGCCTCGTGGGAGGGTCCTGACATGTCGCGCCTCTCCACGCTTTGGGTCTGGGCGGTCTTCGCCTTCATGTATCTGCCGATCGCGATGATCGCGCTGTTCTCGGTCAACGATTCCAAGATCATGTCGCTGCCGTTCTCGGGCTTCACGCTGAAATGGTATGCCGAGGTGATGGGCGACGGACGTCTGGGCGGGGGCTTCCTGACCACGCTGAGCATCGCCTTCCCCGTCGCGATTTGCGCGACGCTTCTGGGCGGGCTCGCAGCGCTTGCGATCAGCTTCTACCCGATGCGCGGACGCGGCATCTTCGCGGTGCTGCTGCTCGCGCCCTTCCTGATCCCGAAGCTGATCCTCGCCGTGGCGCAGCTGATCATGTTCAACGAGACCGGGGTGGAGCGCAGCCTGCTCACGGTGATCGCCGCGCAGACGGTGATCGTGCTGCCCTTCTCGACGCTGGTGATCGCCTCGGTGCTGATCCGCATCGACCGCGGGCTGTTGGAAGCGGCCGCCGATCTGGGCGCCTCGGGCTTTTCGGCCTTCCGCCGGGTGGTGCTGCCGCTGATGGCCAACGGGCTGATGGCGTCGTGGGTCGTGGCCTTCGTGCTGTCCTCGGCCGAATACGTCCTGACCGCTTTCGTCTCGGGCCGCGCGCAACCGCTTTCGGTGCTCGTCGCCTCCGACTTCCGCTTCGCGCTCTCTCCCTCACTCAACGCGCTCGCCGTGATGATCGTCTTCGGCAACATCGCCCTCGTGGCGCTGGCCGAGCTGATCCGCCGCCGCGCCTCCAAGACGGGGGCCTGAGCGCGATGACCAACCACAAGGACCCCACCATGATTTTCGAAAATGCCCTCGGAGAGGGGCAATCCAACGAGCTCATTCTGAACCCGCATTACGACACTGCGAAAGGCTATGGCCCCAAGCAGGAGGCCGTTCTGAACGACGCGGCCTTCGATCTGGCCAAGCGCACGATTTCTTCGTGGGAAGGCTATGCGCCGACGCCCCTCGTGTCGCTGCCCGCAATGGCGGCGAAGGCGGATGTGGCGGAAATCCAGTTCAAGGATGAGGGCGGGCGCTTCGGCCTCGGCAGCTTCAAGGCTTTGGGGGGCGCCTATGCGGTGCTGCGCCTTCTGGCCCGCGAGATCGCGAAGGCCAAGGACATTCCCGAACCCAGCGCCGAAGACATCGTGGCGGGCAAATATGCCGATATCGTCTCGCAACTGACCGTCTGCTGCGCCACCGACGGCAATCACGGGCGCTCGGTCGCATGGGGCGCGCAACGCTTCGGCTGCCGCTGTGTGATCTTCATCCACGCTACGGTTTCCGAGGGCCGCAAGGAGGCCATCGAGGCTTACGGCGCCGAGGTCCGCCGCTGCGCAGGCAATTACGACGACAGCGTCCGCGAGGCGCAGGAGACCGCAACGCGCGAGGGTTGGTTCGTCGTCTCCGACACCTCCTATCCGGGCTATACCGAAATCCCGAAGGACGTGATGCAGGGCTACGAGCTGATGGCGGCGGAAGCGGCCGATACGCTTGGCACCCCGCCCACCCATATCTTCATCCAGACCGGCGTCGGCGGGCTGGCGGCGGCGGTCGCGGCGCAATTCTCGCGCCGCTATGGCCCCGAGGCCCCGCGCGTGATCCTTGCCGATCCTGACCAATCGGCCTGCTGGCTAGAGACGATCCGCGAAAGCAAACCCACCGCCGTCGAGGGCGAGCTGGACACGCTGATGGCGGGTCTGGCCTGTGGCGAGGTCTCGCTGCTGGCGTGGGACGTGCTGGAGCCGCTGACCTTCGCGGTGATGTCCGTGGCCGACCCCGATGCCGTCGCGGTGATGCGTGCGCTGGCCAACCCCGAGGGGAGCGATCCGCCGGTCGCCGCCGGGGAATCCGCCGTGGCGGGGCTCGCCGCCTTCCTGGCCGCCGCCGAGAATGATGCGGCGCGCGAAGCCCTCGGGATCGACGCGAACTCCCGCATCCTGTGTTTCGGCACGGAAGGCGACACCGACGCTGCCCTGTTCAAAACCCTCGTCGGTCGCAGCGCTGCTGAAGTGCGGGGCGCGGCATGAGTATCGCGATCGACACCGAGCGCCTGATGGCGCGATTGGAGCGGCTCGGACAGATCGGCGCCCTGCCCGGTGGCGGCGTGAAGCGGCTCGCACTTTCCCCAGAAGACGCCGAAGGCCGCGCCCTCGTGATACGCTGGATGCGCGATCTCGGCCTCGAGATCACCACGGACGTCATCGGCAATTGCTGGGGCATCCGCGCGGGCGAGGAAGACGGCCCGCCGGTCGTGATGGGCTCACATATCGATACGGTCGCGACGGGCGGCCTTTATGACGGCAGCCTCGGCGTGCTGGCAGGGCTGGAGGTGATCGAGGCGCTCAATGCGGCTGGCGCGCGCACCCGCCGCCCCGTTGCGGTCGCGTTCTTCACCAATGAGGAAGGCGCGCGCTTCGCCCCGGACATGATGGGCTCGGGCGTGGCGCAAGGCGCGCTGCCGCTCGACGAGATGCTGGAGGTCGAAGGCATCGACGGGGTGCGCTTGCGCGATGCGCTCGCTGCCATCAATGCCGCAGGCCCCGCCCCGGTCGGCGCGCTGAAACCGCACAGCTATCTGGAGCTGCATATCGAACAGGGCCCGGTGCTGGAGACCGAGGAGCTGCAGATCGGCGTCGTCACCGGCGTGCAGGGCATTTCCTGGACCGAGATCACCGTCACAGGCGCCTCCGCCCATGCGGGCACGACGCCGATGGCGCTGCGCCACGATGCGGGCGCGGTGGCGGCGCGGATCGCGGTCGAGGCCCAACAGATCGCCGCAGATCACGGCCCACCGCAGGTCGCGACCGTGGGGCGGATGCGCGTCTCACCCGATCTGGTGAACGTGGTGCCGCAGGAAGCGGTGATGACCGTCGATCTGCGCCATACCGACGAGGCCACGCTGCAAAAGGCCGAGACCCGGCTCTGGCGCGCCGCGCAGGATTTCGCACGTGCCGGGGGCTGCGCGATCACGCGCCGGACGCTGGCCCGCTTCGAGCCGGTGGAGTTCGACCCCGCATTGGTGGACAGCGTAGAGGCCGCCGCCCATGCGCGCGGTCTGGGCCATCGCCGGATGCCCTCGGGCGCAGGCCATGACGCGCAGATGTTCGCGCCGAACTGCCCTTCGGCCATGATCTTCGTGCCCTCGCAGGACGGGGTCAGCCACAACATTCACGAATATACCGCCCCCTCGGACATCGCGGGCGGGGCACAGGTGCTGATGGATGTCGTCTGCCAGCAGGCGGAGCTTCAGGACGCGCCCGAATTTCAAACGATCGAGACAGGACAATTGCCATGACCCGCAAATTCATTGCCGCCGCCGCACAGCTTGGACCGATTGCGCGTGACGAGCCGCGCGCCTCCGCCGTGGCGCGGATGCAGAAGCTCTTGATCGACGCCCATCGGCGCGGCGCGGAACTGGTCGTCTTTCCCGAATTGGCGCTGACCACCTTCTTTCCGCGCTGGCTGATCGAGGACGAGGCCGAGCTCGACGCATTCTATGAAACCGAGATGCCGAATACGGAGGTGCAGCCGCTGTTCGACACTGCCCGTGACCTCGGTGTCGGCTTCTATCTCGGCTATGCGGAGATCGCCTACGAGAACGGCGAGAAGCGCCGGTTCAACACCTCGATCACCGTCGACAAGACCGGCCAGATCATTGGCAAATATCGCAAGATCCACCTGCCCGGCCATCCCGAATACGAAGACTGGCGCCCCTTCCAGCATCTGGAGAAGCGCTATTTCGAGCATGGCAATCTGGGCTTTGGCGTCTTCGACGGGTTCGGCGGCAAGCTGGGCATGTGCCTGTGCAACGACCGCCGCTGGCCCGAGACGTTCCGCGTGCTCGGTCTGCGCGGGGCGGAGCTGGTGATGCTGGGCTACAATACGCCGGTGCACTACCCGCTCGCGCCCGAGCATGATCACCTGCAGGACTTCCACAACCACCTGTCGATGCAGGCGGGGGCTTACGCGAATGGGTGTTGGGTGATCGGCACCGCGAAAGCGGGGCGCGAAGAGGGCTGCGACCTGATCGGCGGCACCTGCATCATCGCGCCCACCGGCGAGATCATCGCCAAGACCCAAGGGTTCGGCGATGAGTTGGCGATGGCCGAAATCGACCTCGACCGCTGCCGCGAGCTGCGCGAGAACGTCTTCAACTTCGCGCTTCACCGCGAACCCGAGGACTACCGCGACATCTGCGCGGGATAGGAAAGTCGATGAGGGTGAGGACTACCGATCAGTGCAGCGGCGCATTCGAGGCCGCGAGCTGTTCCGCATATGCGCCCCGAACCTTGAGCGACGAGAGCATCGGTTGGGACTGCATGATGTATCCCTCGAGGAAGGTGACGAGGGCAATGCGCCACCGACGTTCGATCTCGATATAGGGATCGGAGGTGGCGAAAGAACTGACGTTGACGGAGACCGAGAATTTCTGCGGGTCGAAAGTCGCGCGTTGGTCGAGCAATTCGGTGCGCAAGGCCGGGGTGAACACCTTTTCCGGCTGCGCCAGCGTCGCCAGGCCTTTCAAGTTGATCGAGTCCCCGAGAGCGTCACGGGTGTCGTCCTGGAAATTAAGGGAGAATTTGCCCACGTCAGCCACACCGCGCTCATCAAGCTTAACCAACAATTCAAGCGACACATGTTTAACATTCATAATCAATACCTCCGTTGGACGCGAGTGGCTCCGAATGGACCTGTGCGGCTCGCCGACGAGGGCTGGATCACATGCAAGAGCGGCGATGTTGTGACTTGAATTGGGCAAACATGTCAAAGTTAGTTTCTGACGCTGCGTGACCTTTCGAGCTGACGATTAGGCCTCCATCTGCGGGGCCTGCCATCGAGAAATACCCTTGCGGCAATCTCCCGCTCATGCGCGCCGGGAAATCCTCTGCGTGGCGCCGCTGCGTCAGTGAGGCTAAATACATCCACAGCAACAGAAAAATCTTGCCGAGGCCACGGTGCGCCTCAAATAGTTGAACTGGTCCGTTCACTTTGAGGACCCGAGTCGTTTTGAAAGGAACCCGACATGCAAAGCCCGATGAAGAAAAAAGCCGTACTCGCTCTGGTCGCATGCTGCGCCATGGGCATTCTGGCCGCCTGCAGCCAAACCGAAGGCACGGCGACCGCTGCAAACGTTCCGAACATGAAGGCGAACATCGAAAACCCGATGTAAGCGATCGGAGCCGTTTCGCAGCTCCGAAGCCGACCCGCTACTGACGCGCCCTCTCGACATCCGCGAGGAGCGCGTCAGGAGCGATCCCGCGTTTCTCCGCACTGGCGCGGACGGCTTGCTGCAGTGACTTGCTACGGCTCAGCAGGCGACGGAACCGGGCTTCGTCCAATTCCAGAAGGGTCGATGGGGTAATCGCGCGCACTTCGGTCCTGCGCGTCCGTCTCATCAGGATCGACAGCTGACCGAACATCTCGCCGCGACCCAGCCGCCACGTCTGGTTGGCAGCCTCAACCTCGACCGCCCCGGAGGCGATGAAAAACACGCTTTTCGCGACGCTGTCGCGGCCGAGAATGACCTCCCCCGCGTTGGCGTGCCGCGCCTTGAGCAACCGGCTCAATCGTTTCTGGTCCCGGGCATCGAGACCGGAGAACAGCGGAAATTGCCGAACGAGCTCGATGCGCCGCAGCGCGATATCGAGCTTCGGGCGATCCTCCGCGCGCGACCGCTTCTGCGCGAGGCCTGCCCGGAGCTTGGTGTAGACCTCGTCGCCGATCAGGCCGTCTTCGCGCATCGTCTCGTATTCGCGCTCCTCCAGCCGCAGCGCGGTCCGACGAATGATGCGCCGTTCGAGCTCTTCGGCGTAGCCGGGATATTGCAGACGAAGCCCCTGCAGCGCGGTTTCGACGATTTCGATGCGGCGCGATAGCAGGTCAGAGAGCAGGTCGCTCACGCGCTTGCCATGAATGCGGCGGATGCGGCCGCTGATGAAGCTGCCGAGATCGCGCAGCACCAGCCGCTGCGACAGGAGCATCTCGAACCGGTCCGCCGTCATCCGCGCGAGGGGGCGCGACAGGTGGAGGCGGCGATGCAGGATATTCGCGACGCGGAAGCCGAAGCCATATTTGACGCTGCGCCGCGCGATCCGGTTATAGCCGTGCCGCCCGTCCGCGCGTGCGCCCTCGATCAGACGGTCGGCGTTCGACAGAACCTTTTCGGCGATGCGAGAGGCGATCGTCCGCTCCCGCACCCGCATCAGGATGGTGTCGCGTTCATGGCCGGCGAGCGCGATGAGCCCCAAGGTAATGCGGTCGCGGTCGTGAATGTCCTGACTGTCGTCGGCGGCCTTGACCGCGCCCTCCAGCCGCTCCCCGAACCGCTTGGCCTCGGAGCGGACGACGTCGCGGCTGAGTTCGTAGTTCTCGGTGGTCCGCGCGAGGTCTTCGCGCACTTTCTGCAGCGAGACGGCGACGACCTGGCGCGACAGCGCATCGTCGATCGGCGACAGCCGGTCGAGCCCCAGCCGACCGATGATCCAGCGCAGCGTGGTGCCCTGCCCGATCAGCGTGAACAGGGTGAAGCCGGTGGCGAGAATGCCGACCATGCGCTGAACCTCGTCGGGGACGCGGAAACTCTCGGTCACGGCCAGCGCCAGCGCGAGCGTCACCGCCCCACGCAACCCGCCCCAGAGGATGGCGACCCGATAGGGCCGCTCGACCGTGGGTGAGACCCGCAGCGCCGTGAGAAGTGGCAGAAGCCCGAACAGGATCACCGCGCGCGCGAAAATCGACGCGAGGACGACGACACCGACGAGGGCGATATCCCCGATGCGGATTTCTTCGAGAAGTCTCGGGATCAACAGCGCCGCCAGGACGAAGATGAGGGCCCCCGCCCAATGCGCGAGAACTCCCCAGAGCTCGCGCAGATTGATCCATGTCTGCGGTTGCAGACGTCCGGGCCCGGTCAGGTTCAGCGTCAGACCGGCGGCGACCACCGCGATGACACCCGAAGCGCCGATGCTTTGCTCCGCGCCGATATAGGCCAGGTAAGGCAGCGCCACCGAAATCGAGAGCTGGGCAAGCTCATGGCGCCGGAAGAACGACATCATCCCGACGGCGATACGCGCGACCAGCCAGCCGGTGAACGCGCCGCCGAGGATGAGATACGGAAACCGGGCGAGCGCATCGCCCAGCTTCGGATCGGGCACGCCCATCATGACGAAGCCCATGAAAAGCCCGAACAGCGCGATGGCCGCGGCATCGTTGAGCAGGCTTTCCCCTTCGATGATCCGCGACAGCCGGCGCGGGGCAGAGATCGAGCGGAAGATCGAGACGACGGCGGACGGATCGGTCGTGGACACGATCGCGCCGATGAGCAGGCACGCGGTGAGCGGGATCGAACTGACCCAGGACAGCGCGTAACCGACGCTGAGGGTGGCCGCGACGACCGCCACAACCGCGAGCATCAGGATGGGAACCCAGTCGTCCAGCATCCTGCGCAGGTCCATCCCCAGCGTCGCCTGAAACAGCAGCGTGGGTAGGAACACGTAGAGGAACACGTTCGAGCGGATCGGAAGGTTCAGGATCGCTTCCGCCACCGGGTTGAGCGCGTCGGTCAGCTCGGTCCGGAGGAAAAACACAGCCGCCACACCGATGAGAATACCGATGCCCGCAAGGATCACACTGAACGGAAGACGCAGCCGCGCCGCCAATGGCTCCGCCACCCCGATGACGAGGAAAAGCGACGCGACAATCGTGGTGATGACGACGATATCCATTCAGTCGAAATACCACGCTGATCGGCGGACGCACGGGGAATTGAAAGGTTTGGACACTTTGCGATCGGGAGACAAGCACGCCCCCGCCGAGAGAGGTGGGGGCGCTTAATGGACGTTAAGTCAGATCAGGCGACGAGTTTCGCCGTCATCTCGACGAGGCGTTTCGCCTGATGGGCGATCGCGGCCTTGCCAGCTTCGTTGACGCCCCCGGCATTGGTCGAGAAGCCGTAGGGGTTGCCGCCCGCATTGAAGATCGCCTCGTCGGTATAGCCCGGCGGAACGATGACGCAGCCCCAATGCATGGCCGTGGTGTAGAGGCCGAGGATGGTCGCCTCCTGCCCGCCATGTGCGTTCTGCGCGCTGGTCGTCGCGGTGAAGGTCTTGTTGGCTAGCTTGCCTGCGCCCCAGAGACCGCCCAGCGTGTCGATGAAGGCGCGCATCTGGCTTGCTGAGACGCCGTAGCGGGTCGGCCCGGAGAAGAAATAGCCCTCGGCCCATTCCATATCGTCGGCGGTCACTTCCGGAATATCGCTCATCTTCTCGAGCTGGTTCTTCCAGGCGTCCTGCCCTTCGACGACGGCTTTCGGGGCCGTCTCGGGAATGCGGCGCAGGCGCACTTCGGCTCCGGCAGCCTCAGCGGCTTCCGCAGCCGCCAACGCGACGGCATGGTTGGTGCCATAGGTGGAATAAAAGACGATTGCGATCTTCGGTTGTGCCATTTCTAACTCCTGTGTTGGGAAGGGACTGAGGGGCAACGGCGCCCTCAGCCGTGTTTGATGAACGTGCCGTTGTTGAGTTCCGTCAGCGCCTGACGCAGTTCGTCCTGCGTGTTCATGACGATGGGACCGTGCCACGCGACGGGCTCCTGGATCGGGCGACCGGTCATCAGCAGGAAGCGGAGACCTTCGTCCCCGGCCTGCACCGTGATCTCGTCGCCCGCGCCGAAGCGGACCAGCGTGCGGTTGCCGGTCATGTCGCGGATATTCAGCTCCTGCCCGCGATACTCCTTCTCGACCTTGATGCCGACGGGATCGCTGGCGTCGCGGAATGTGCCGGAACCTGCAAACACATAGGCGAGCGCGTTCGAGCGCGTATCGACCGGCAGCACCTTGCGGCGTCCTGCGGGGATCGACACGTCGAGCAGCATCGGGTTCGCGGCGATCCCGTCGACCGGGCCGGTCTTGCCCCAGAACGAGCCGATGATGACCTTGACGGTCGTGCCGTCATCGTCGCCTTCGATCGGGATATCGCTGCCGGTGATGTCCTGATAGCGCGGCGCCGTCATCTTGAGCGCGCCGGGCAGGTTGGCCCAAAGCTGGAAGCCGTGCATCTGCCCCTTCTCATTGCCCGAGGGCATCTCCTGATGGACGATGCCGGAGCCCGCCGTCATCCACTGCACGCTGCCCGCGCCGAGAAGACCGCGATTGCCGAGCGAATCCGCATGCTCCACCTGGCCGTCGAGCACATAGGTGATCGTCTCGATGCCGCGATGCGGGTGCCACGGGAAGCCCTTGGAATAAAGGCGCGGATCGTCGTTGCGGAAATCATCCATCATCAGGAACGGGTCGGTCAGCGACGGGTCGCCGAAGCCGAACACGCGATGCAAGTGAACGCCAGCGCCTTCGAGCGCGGGTTGCGCCTTGCTGGTCGCCGAGACAGGTCGAAAGGTCATGTGAGCCTCCAAATATCGTTGGTGATAGTGTGGGGCTTCCTCGGGAGATTTGAATTAGCGAAGGTCCCGCATGTCCTGTGCGCAAACGCGCAGATGGGCAAAGGTTCCGCAAAAAGAACCGGGCCACCCTTCGGCAGCCCGATCTTCTTTTGTCTTAGCTGACGCTCTCGGGATCAGATGTTACCCTTGGACAGCTCCCCGGCGATGAAATCCGCCTGCCGGATCGCGAGCGCCACGATGGTCAGCGTCGGGTTCTCTGCCGCACCTGTCGTGAATTGCGAGCCGTCCGAGATGAACAGGTTCGGCACGTCATGGGTCTGGCCGTGTTTGTTCACCACCCCGTCGCGCGGGTTCTCGGACATCCGGTTGGTGCCGAGGTTATGCGTCGAGGGATAGGGCGGCGTCGGGAAGGTCCGGGTCGCCCCCACCGCATCGTAGATCGCAGCGCCACGGGCATAGGCGTGATCGCGCATCGCCCGGTCGTTCGGGTGATCGGTGTAGTTCACGTTGGCCACCCGCAGCCCGTAGGCGTCCTCGACCTCATGGTTGAGCGTGATGCGGTTGGTCTCCTGCGGCATGTCCTCGCCCACGATCCACATCCCGGCCATGTTCTCGTAGCTGTCGAGCGCAGTCGTGAACTCGCGCCCCCAGCCGCCCGGATCGAGGAAGGCCGCCATGAAGGGCAGACCGAGGCTGAGCGTTTCCAGCTCGTAGCCGCCGACGAAGCCGCGCGAGGGATCGTGGCGCGCCTCATCGCGGACAATGCCCGCCATGGTCGTCCCGCGCCACATCTTCACCGGCTTGTCGAAGACGCCATAGACCGAGCCCGTAGTGTGACGCATGTAGTTGCGCCCCACCTGCCCCGAGGAGTTCGCAAGCCCGTCGGGGAACATTGCCGAATGCGAATTCAGGAGCACGCGCGGGCTCTCGATCGAGTTGCCCGCGACGCAGACGATCTTGGCCTTCTGCATCTGCAGATTGCCCTCCTTGTCGAAATACTCGACGCCGGAGGCCATGCCCTGATCGTTATGCAGGATGCGGGCGACGTGGCAATGATCGCGCACCTCCAGATTGCCGGTCGCCTCGCCGCGCGGAATATCCGTATAGGCCGAGGACCACTTGGCGCCCCATTTGCAGCCCTGGAAACAGAAGCCCGTCTGCTGGCACGCCATCCGGTCGTCATAGTCGATCGAGTTGATCGCCATATGCCCGGTATTCACTTCCGCATAGCCGAGCGCCTTCGCGCCTTTCTCCAGCACCTTGAAGTTATTGTTGCCCGGCAGGCCCGGACGGTCGCCGGTGCGGGTCACGCCCAGCTTGGCCTCAGCCTTGTCGTAATAGGGCGCAAGCTCGGCCGGATCGATCGGCCAGTCGAGCAGGTTCGCCCCATCGACATTGCCGTAATGGGTCTTCGTCTTGAACTCGTGGTCCTGAAACCGAAGGCTCGCCCCGGCCCAGTGGATCGACGTGCCGCCGACCGCTTTCACGATCCATGCGGGCAGACCCGAGAAATCCTTCGCCACCCGCCAGTCGCCGCTCGTCGTGCGTGGCTCGGTCCAGGCGAGCTGGCCGAAGCTTTCCCATTCGTCGTTGATGTAATCCTCGGGCAGATAGCGACCGCCCGCTTCGAGCGCCACGACCTTGACGCCCTTTTGCGCCAGTTCGTTTGCCAGCACGCCGCCGCCCGCGCCGGTGCCGATGATGACAACGACGCTGTCGTCGCTCAGATCAAATTTCGCAACCATGTCTGCCTCCCTTACAGCCAGTCGATGTCGTCAAAACCGCGGTTGATGTAGCCGCCCTTGGAATAGGACTCGCCTTCGTAGCCGAAGATCGGCCCGACCGCTTTCTGGTTGTAGAGACCTGTCACCAGACCGCCCCGGATCTTCTGGAAGAAGGGGCTCTCCTCCATGCCCCGCAGGATCGCAACGCGATCCTTCTCCCAGCCCGTCTCGAGGTAATTCGCGAAGCCTTTGCCGCGTGCCGCCGCATCGAGCGCGGCAATCCCCGCTTCGATTTCGTCAGCTGTATCGGCAGTGTCGTAGCCCTTCACCGCGATGACATAATACTGGTCGTCGACCTTGTCGTGCGGGTAGATATCGCGCGCCATCTGCACGAGCGTCGCGAAGGTCGTCGGCTTGAGCGCCGAGAGCTCGGTGGCCCAGGCGGCATTGCGCGCCGCCATGAACCCCGAACCCACGACGAAGCTCGCCCCCGCCACGGTTGCCCGCGCCAGCAGCTGCCGTCTGGTCAGCCCTTTCGAGCTTGCCTTGGTTGCCATTGTCGTCTCCTCCCTGATGTCTCCCTTAGGAAAATCTCACTTGAAGCGGCCTTCGCGCGCGAGCACCTCGATCTGGTATCCGTCCGGATCGGCCACGAAAAAGAACTTCGCGACGACCTCCCCTGCCGGCGCGAATTCCACGAGTTTGCGAGGCGCGAGGCCCTCCGCCTCGAAGCGCTTGTGTTCGGCTTCGAGATCATCGACCGAGACCGCGAAATGGCCGTAGCCATCGCCGAGGTCATAGGGCTCGGTCCGGCCCTTGTTGACGGTGAGTTCCAGTTCGAACTCGCTTTCAGGATTGCTCAGATAGACGAGCGTGAAATCCGGAAAGTCGAGACGGTCGGCGACTTTGAGGCCGAAAGCCTTGTCGTAAAACGCGACCGAGCGGTCCTCGTCGAGGACACGGATCATGGAATGAATGGGTTTTGCCACCGGTTGCTCCCGCTGTAGTGCTGTCAGTTGTCCTGAGAGCCTAGCAGCGGGCCGCGGTGGGGCGGGTAGTAGGTCTATACTACCCCTTAAGAATGTTTGACGTCAGGCTTGCGCTTACTCTGCAGCGACCGCGAGCGGGGCGCGATCGTTCGAGATTTCCATGAATTTCAGGCACGCGCAGCGCAGCAGCGACGTGAAGTTCGAGGGCTCCCCGCGCAGCTCCAGCACTTCCGCATGCAGCGTCGAGATGAAGGTCGGCGTGGACACCCCATCGCGCGCGGCGATCTCGTCGAGAATGTCCCAGAACGCGTTCTCGAGCCGGATGCTCGTGCTCTGGCCGTTGAGCCGCAGCCTGCGCGTCTCGCTGGAATACCGCTCGGGGTCCTGACCCGCGAAAACATGGCACATATCGTCTCTCCTCCCTCAGATCCGATTGCCGAGGCGAACCAAGATTCACCCGAGACTCAAGAATATGGTCAATCCGGGGCGGGTCAATCGTGTTGTGACGGGGGGCGTGGCTGAGCGCGTCGGGCTATGGGGTCGCCGCGAACCCTCCCACGAGGTCACGCGCCACGCGCTCTGCCGCCGCCAGCGCGCCTTCCATGTAGCCGCCCATCTCGGGCGCGGTCTCCGACGAGGCGAAATGAACCCGCCCGTCATGGAGCCCGCGCAGCACCGGAGGCAGGCCATAATCGGGGTGGAACCTGAGCGGCTCGAGATCCGCTTCCGTCGCCGTTTCGGGCGCGACAGCCCAGTCTTCGAGCGCATAGGTCAGCGGGTTGGCAGCTTCCCGCCCGAAGATCCGGCCAAGCTGCTCAAGGGCGGCAGCTTTGACCACCTCCTCCTGCCCGATCCGCACCCGCGCTGGCACACCCAGAAAGCCGAACAGAGCGGCGGGCGTGCCGTCCGGCCCCGAGGCATCGTGGATTTCCGCCAGAGGCCCGCGCTGGCTCATCGCATCGCCCGACAGCCCGGCTTCGCGCCAGAACGGTCGCTCGTAGAGGGCGACGAATTTCGCGTGCCCCGCCATCCAAGTCGGGATCGCGCGGAGCGCCTGCGTCTCCGCATCGCTCAGCTGCGGCGCGAAAGACATCTGCGCCGCAATGCGTGGCGGCACGGCCAGCACGACATGCTCCGCCTCGCAGGTCCGGCCGTCCTCGAGCGTGAGAGAGGGCCCTGCCCCGATCCCGACAACGCGCGCCCCGGGATGAAGCTGCGCGGCGGGAAGGTCGGCGGCGAGGGCGTTGGTCAGCGCGACCATGCCGCCTTCGAGACGCCACGACCCCGCCATGCTGGCAAAGCCCATATTGCGGTGAACGTCGCCGCTCGCATCTTCCAGCGACACCGCGCCGCGCGCGAACTGCTCGAACTTGCGCAGGTTCAGCGCCTCGGTGAGCGCGGCGATCCGGGGCTGGCCGGGCCAGAACCATGACGGGCCGAGATCGACCCTGCCCGTTGCGGTCTCAAGCGCCTTGATCCGACCGCCAAAGCGCGGCCGCGCCTCGAACAATTCGAAAGAGACACCGCGCGCGTGCAGATGCCGCGCGAGCGCCAAGCCCGCGAGCCCGCCGCCCACGATCGCGACCTGCATTTTCATGGAAGCCTCGTCATTGTGAGAGATCGTTTCCCGTCACTGATCCGGCGCGGCAACAAAGCGCAGATGCCCCGTCTTGATCCAGAACTCGGCGCCGCCCGACCCGGCCTGAACCTGCAGCGGCTGCCCGTCAGGCAAGCGCAGCCACGATCCCTCGCGCAGGTCATCGCCGCCTTCGGACAGCGTTCCGCCTAGTACGAGCAACTCCATCCCGCCCGGATCATCTAGCGAGAGGCTCGCATTCGGCGCGAGCCTGAAATAGCGGACGATCTCACGCGCGTCGCGATGAAGTTCAGCGCACTCGACGCCCTCGCCGGTCTGGGTCAGATCGGCCCGGATATCCTTGTGAAACTGATTGCGGTCGTCGGGGTCGAACTGCCAGAGCTTCACGAAGATCGTGCAGCCACCCTCCGATCCCGGCCGGTGCCGGGTCTGCGGCGGATTGCGCACATAAGTCCCCGCCGGATAATCGCCGCTCTCATCTTGGAACACGCCTTCGAGCACGAGATATTCCTCGCCGCCGCCATGCGTATGCGCCGAGAAACTATGCCCCGGGGCGAAACGCACGATGCTCGTCGCCCGCGCCACCTCGTCGCCGATCCGGTCGAGCATCCGCCGCTCGACACCCGCCGACGGCGAGCCGTGCCAGTCGAGCGTGTCGGAATGAACGAGCACGCGCTCCGAGAATTCCGCGTTGATTTCCATGTGCCCTCCGAAATGTCTGCCCCAACCCGGGTTGGACTGTCGCACCGCCCCTAAGCGGCGCGTAATTCGGAGCTATGCTCGGAAGGCAGAATTTCAAATGCCGCGAAGCCCCTCGGCTATTCGACGCTGCGCAGATCATCGAGCTGAACCGAGATCGCCTCGCCGGGATAATCGGCGGGCTTCGGCAGCTCGGCAATCAACATCGTCGGCCCGCTTCCTGCCTGCGCCACCGCCTGTCCGTCGGGGCCCGCGATGATGGACTTGCCACCGAAGTCGATGTCCCGATCAGGACCGGCGTAATTCGCATAGACCACGACGGCCGCGTTCTCATTCGCGCGCGCCCGCACGAGCAGATCGGGGACGTGATCGTAGCCAACCGGGTTCGCCGTCGGCACGAGGATCAGCTCGGCCTTCGCTCTCGCCAAGGTCCGTGCGTGTTCCGGGAACTCGATATCGTAGCAGATCAGCAGGCCGGTCCGGATGCCGTTCAGCTCGAAGACGGGCGGCGCCTCCGTGCCAAAGGCGAAGCTCGCACGCTCCATCTCGCCGAAAAGTTGGATCTTGCGATAGTGCCCGACCCGCGCGCCTGTCTTGTCGAGCACAGACGCCGCGTTGAACACGTCATCGCCCAGCCGTTCGGCCCAGCCATAGCAGATCGCGCATTCGTATTTACGCGCGATATCGCCCATCGTGGTGCACCACTCTCCCCCGAGCGGCTGCCCCTGCACGCGATGATCCTCGGGCCGATTATAGCCGGGCAGGATCAGCTCGGGCAGCACGACGAGATCGGCGTCGAGCGTCGACAGACCGCTCACCCATTTCTCGATGGTCGCAAAAATCTGCGCCGGGTCAGAGGGAAGCGGCAGCGGCTGGACGAGCGCGATTCTCATGTTTGTCTCCATTCTCGACAAACAAGCGTATCGCTTGCGTCGCAGCCCGTCACCCTGAGCAAAGCCGGAAAACTCTGCCTACGGGCGACTGGCGTCTGGAGAGAGGGTCAGTACGAAAACAGCCGCGACAGCCTGTCCAATTCAATCAAGACAGGAGTTTCGCTTTGGCCTCCCGCAGGGCATGCGCGAGTTCGAGATAGCCGGCATTGCCATTATTGAGATGCATCAGCTCATAGTGGTCTGCCCAGTGGTCGATCCGCGCACGCGGCACACGGTCCGACCACGCACCTCTGCGCACCCGGATGGCCCCGTCTTCCAAGCACTCTACTTCGATACGCGTTTCGATCATAACGATCTCCATCTCTAACTCGTCAAGGGCGCAAGAGGCTCGCGATACAGCCGGGGCCCTCCCGAAAATAACATTTTTGCGAATAGACAATTGTTGCGAATAACCCACTGGTAACAAAGGAATGCGACTCCGCGCATTGCGGATTTCCTCAGTTTTTTCCGCGGTAACAGTGAATTGACTCACGGCGTACCGAAATACCCCCTGAGTTGAATGCTCAGCGGGTGGTCCGGCTGGGTCAATTCGGAGTGCCTAGCCTCCGAGCGAGAAACGCCGCAGCAAGATCCGGTGTGGCGATCTGGGGATAATCCGCCTCGGCAATCGCGACGCCGAAGCGCTGGTTGAGCGCGATCACGAGGTTCAGGATATCCATCGAGTCGAGTTCGAGATCGTCCTGAAGATGGTCCGATCCCGCGATTTCGGCAGGGTCGAGATCAGGGGCGACGCGCACGAGTTCCTCGATATAGGCGCTGCGGATTTCGTCTTCGGTCATAGCTCCTCCGGGGTTTGCAGCTTCGCGTCGATCGCGGTCAGAAATTTCGAGCCCAGCCGCCCGTCGCTCACACGGTGATCGGCGGCCAGCGTCAGCGTCACGGCCTGCGCGGCAATCACTTCGCCGTCGCGCACCAGCGGCTGCGGGCCAGGCGCACCGGCCGTCACGATGGCGACCTGCGGCGGCACGATGATACCGGCCATCGCCTCGACCCCGCTTTCGCCGAGCGCCGAAAAGGTCAGCGTCGCCATGCTCATCTCCGAGCTTTTGAGCCGCCCGGCACGGGCGCGCATCGTGAGTTCGCGCATCGCCTCCATCAAATCCTGCAGGCTCTTCTTGTCGGCATCGAGGATTGCGGGCGCGACAAGCCCGCCGCCCCTGAGCGCGATGGCCAGCCCGAGATGGATTGCCGCGGAGGGCGTAAAGCCCTCTTTCCCGAAATGCCCGTTCACCGCCTTTTCCTCGCGTGCCGCCAACGCCATGGCCTTCATCAAGAGCGCGCCCATCAGGATGCGTTCTTCGGGCGGGCGGTCCGCATTGGCGGCGCTCAGCCAATCGCTCGCGGCGCTGAGGTCGACCTTGTGGGTGACGTAGTAATGCGGGATCTCGCGTTTCGACCGGGCCATCGCGGCGGCGATCGCCTTGCGCATCTCCGCGAGATAGGCGCCGCGATTTTGCGCCGGGCTCGGTGCCGCGGTGGGTTTCGTCGTCTCGACATCGGCGAGGACGATCGCGCCCCCCGGCCCGCTTCCAGTAAGGCTCTCCAGCGCGATCCCCAATTCCGCCGCGCGCGCCTTGGCGGCGGGTGATGCGGCGATGCCTGCTGAGGTGGCTGCGCGTGGAGTGATTGGTGGCGCCGCTTTCGCCACGGGCGCGACGGGTTCGGTCGCGGTCTGCGGCGCGACTGGCGGCGCGGTCTGCATTGGGGCCTCCGCAGCCTCCCCCGGCGCCTGAATAACGGCGAGCGGCGCGCCGACGGGCAGGTCTTGCCCAAGCTCTGCCATCAGCTTCTCGACCACGCCGTCCTCGAAGACCTCGATCTCGATCGCGCCTTTCTGGGTCTCGACCACCGCGACGATATCGCCGTGCTTGACCGTATCGCCGGGCTTCACCAGCCATTCGACCAGCTTGCCCGCCTCCATATCCGCGCCGAGCGAGGGCATCTTGAAAACCGCCATCGCGTCACCCTTTCCCGAGCGCGGCCTTCACGGCGGCGACGATGGCGGGCACCTGCGGAATGGCGGCGTCCTCGAGATGTTTGGGATAGGGGATCGGCACCTCGGCCGAGCACACCCGCCCCACCGGCGCATCGAGATGCCAGAAGGATTTCTCGCCGATCCGGGCCGCGATCTCGGCCGAGAGCGAACCGGACCGCCAGCCTTCGTCCACGATCACCGCGCGGCGCGTGCGCGCGAGCGAGGCCATGATCGTCGCGTCATCGAGCGGGCGCAGGGACCGCAGGTCGACCACCTCGGCTTCGACCCCCTCGCCTGCCAGCGCTTCGGCGGCCTCAAGTGTTTTCCACAGCGACCCGCCATAGGTGATCAGGCTGACATCCTTGCCCGCGCGCCGGATCGCGGCTTTGTCGATATCGACCGGCCCCGCATTCGCCGCGATCTGCCCGGTCATGTTGTAGAGCATGACATTCTCGAAAATCAGCACCGGGTCGGGATCCTCAATCGCGGTCCAGAGCATCCCGCGCGCGTCCTCCAGCGTGGCGGGCGCGAGGATGCGCAGCCCAGGAATATGCGCGTACCAGCCTTCGAGCGAATGGGAATGCTGCGCCGCCAGCTGCTTGCCCGCGCCAGTGGCGAGACGGATCACCACGGGCGCACCGAACTGCCCGCCCGACATGTGCCGGATCGTGGCGGCGGTGTTCATGATCTGGTCGAGCGCGAGCAGCGAAAAATTCACCGTCATCACCTCGACGATGGGGCGCATCCCTGCCGCCGCAGCACCAATCCCCGCCCCGGTGAAGCCGGATTCCGAGAGCGGCGTGTCGCGGATACGGTCTTCGCCAAATTCGTCCATCAGCCCTTTCGAGACCGCGTAGCAGCCGCCGTAAGCGCCCACATCCTCGCCCATCAGGAAGACGCGATCATCGCGGCTCATCGCGTCGCGGATGGCCAGCTTGACCGCCTCGCGATAGGTCATCTCGACGGTCTCGGCGCTGGGTTCGGGCGACGCGGGCGGCGACGGGCGATCCTCGGCCATGACGTGACGAGTGAGCGTCTCGAGCGGCTCCCACTCGCTCGCCTCGGCATAGGCCACGGCGGCGGCGATCTCATCCTCGACGCCGGCCTCGATCTGCGCGACCTCTTCGGGATGCATCAGCCCGGTCTCGTAAAGCCAGGTCTGGAACCGTACGATCGGCCCCTTCTCGCGCCACGCGGCAACCTCGTCCTTGTCGCGATAGAGCTGGGCATCGAACATCGAATGCGCCCGGAAGCGATAGGTCAGACATTCGAGAAAATAGGGTTTGCCGGTCTCGCGGATCGCGGCGAGCGCGCGGCGGGTGGCGGCCTCGACCGCGACCACATCCATCCCGTCGACCTGTTCCGTCACCGTGCCATAGGCGGCCGCCTTGCGCCTTATGTCGGTCTCGGCCTCAGTTCGCGCCAGGGCCGAGCCCATCGCGTAGCCGTTATTCTCGCAGACGAACAGCACCGGCAGCGACCAGAGCTGCGCGAGGTTCATCGACTCGTGGAACTCGCCCTCGGCCACCGCGCCTTCGCCGAAGAAGCAGGCGGTGACATTGGGCGCACCCATCATCCGGTCGCGCAGCGCGAGGCCCACGGCCAGCGGCAGCCCGCCCCCCACGATCGCGTTGCCGCCATAGAAATTGCGCTCGGCGTCGAAGATATGCATCGAGCCGCCCCGCCCGCCCGAGGCGCCGGTAGCCTTGCCATACATCTCGGCCATCACGCGTTCCATCGGCACGCCGCGCACCAACGCATGGCCGTGCTCGCGATAGGTCGCCACGACGCGATCCTCGGGGCCAAGCCGCGGGATCACGCCAGAGGCCACCGCCTCCTCGCCATCATAGAGATGCAGGAAGCCGCGGATCTTTTCCTGCGTGTAGAGCTCGGCGCATTTATCCTCGAAATGGCGCACACGGATCATCGCCGTGAGTAATTCGCGGATGTGGTCATGGGTCAGATGCGGTTTATCGGCAGTCATGTCTCGTCACTCTCCAGCGTCGAAATATCGCCTTCCGGCAGGCCCAGCTCGCGCGCCTTCAGCAGACGGCGCATGATCTTGCCCGAACGGGTCTTTGGCAGGGTTTTGCGGAACACCACCTCGCGCGGGGCGACCGCCGCGCCGAGCTTTTTGCGCGCGAGGCCCCGGATGTCGCGTTCGAGGTCCTCGGAGGGCTCGAACCCCGGATTGAGCGCGACATAGGCCTTCACGACCTCGCCTGCGGTCTCGTCGGGCAGGCCGATCACGGCGGCCTCGGCCACCGCCGGGTGCTCGATCAGCGCGCTTTCGACCTCGAAGGGGCCGATCAGGTGCCCGGAGGATTTGATGAGATCGTCTGCGCGGCCGACGAACCAGAAATACCCGTCCGCGTCGCGCATCGCGAGATCGCCCGAGAGATACCAGCCATCCACGAAACACTTCTTGTAGCGCGCCTCTTCGTGCAGATAGGCGCGCATCATCGAGGGCCAGCCGGGGCGCAACGCTAGTTCGCCGATCTCGCCGGGTTTGCACTCGCGCAGCCCCTCATCGACACGCTCGACGATCCCCGCCTCAATCCCGGGCAGCGGCTTGCCCATCGAGCCGGGATGCACATCCATCGCGCGGGTATTGGCGATCATGATGCCGCCGGTCTCGGTCTGCCACCAATTGTCGTGGAAGGGTTTGCCGAAGACCTCGTTGCCCCAGACCACGGCCTCGGGATTGAGCGGCTCGCCCACCGAGGCCATGAACCGCAGCTTCGAGAAATCGTAAGGCGCGGCTGCCTCTTTCCCTGCGCGCATCATCATGCGGATCGCGGTGGGCGCGGTGTACCAGACCTCGATTTGCTCGCGCTCGAGAATGCCATACCAGCGGTCGAGATCGAAATCGGCCTCGTCGATGACCATCCGCACCCGGTTCACCAGCGGCGAGATGATCCCGAAGGAGGTGCCCGTCACCCATCCCGGATCGGCGGTGCACCAGTAGCGCGTGCCCGGCGTCAGTTCGAGCGCGTAGCGCCCCGCGGCGACATGCATCACGACTGCATTATGCACATGCACCGCGCCTTTCGGGCGGCCCGTGGTGCCGGAGGTGAAATGGATCAGCGCGGGATCTTCGGGTGCCGTGCGGACCGTCTCGAACTCCTCCGAGGCCGTCGCCATCGCGGGGCCGAGTGCGACGCAATCGTCGGGCGCCTCGTCGCCGATGATCAGCACCAGTTTCAGGGACGGGATCTGGTCGCGCCACGCCGCGATCTTGCGACGGTAGATCGACGCGGTCGTGATCAGCGCATTGGCCTCGCCAATCTCGAGCCGCGTGCGCAAGGGCTCGGGCCCGAAGGCGGAAAAGAGCGGCGAGAAGATCATCCCGGCTTTCAGCGTGCCCAGCGCCGCGACGTAGAGATCGGGCACGCGCCCTGCGAGACCGAAGAGCCGATCGCCCGGTTTCAGTCCGTGGCTTTTAAGCACATTCGCGAAGCGTGCGGTCCGGGCGGCGAGGTCGCCATAGCTCAGGCTTTCTTGCGCGCCGTCCTTGCCGAGCCACAGGATCGCCTCGTCACCGCCGTGCCCCGAGGCGACATGCCGATCCACCGCCTCGTAGGCGATGTTCAACCCGCCATCGGGAAAGCCGTCGAGCATCGCCCGCGCGGTGTCCCAGGTGAACGCCTCGCGAACCTCATCGGTCAGCGTGGCGGCTGCCCGTTCGGCATCCGACTTCCGGATAATCGCCCAAGTCATCACGCCTCCTCCCAAGGTGATGCCAGTCGATGGGCCGCCCCTGTCACGAACGGCCATGAACTTCCCTAGGCGAAGACTGGAGGCAGTTTCATTGATGTGGCTCAACGCGGGAGCGGAAATTATCTGCGGGTTGCGCGCGATACGACCAGATGCCCCAGCAGCGGCGGAAGCAGGCTCATCGCCCCGGCGAGCGTCAGCCCCGCGATACCGGGCGACGGAAGCTGCAGCACATCGGAGAGCCCCGGCAGCCACAGCGCCCCGGCGATCAGCACGAGACACAGGACAAGCGCCCCCCAGACATAGGGGTTGCGCGTCACATCGTTGCGCAGGGCGTGGGTGTCGGCCTCGCGCATGTTGAACACGTTCCACAGCTGGCCCAGCGCGAGCGTGACGAAGGCCACGGTGACGGCGGCGGCGGGCTCAAGCTGCAGACCGTAGAGCGCCCCCCCGAAAGCCAGCATCGTCGCCAGCGTGACGATCGTCCCGAGCGCAATGATGCGCCCCCATTCCCTGCGTGCGAGGATCGGCTCGGCGCGGTCACGGGGCGGGCGGCGCATCTCATGGCCGTCCCCATGCCCCAAACCGAGCGCCAGCGCGGGGAAGACATCGGTGACGAGATTGAGAAACAGGATCTGCAGCGGCAGGAGCGGTGAAGGAAGCCCCACTCCCACGGCGATCCCGACCACAAGGATCTCCGAGAGATTGCACGACATCAGGTAGACGATGAATTTGCGGATATTGCCGAAGATCACCCTGCCCTGTCGCACCGCCTCGACGATGGTCGCGAAATCGTCGTCCTTGAGCACCATATGCGCGGCCTCGCGGGCGACCTGGGTGCCGCGCTGGCCCATCGCGATGCCGATATCGGCCTTCTTCAGCGCTGGCGCGTCATTCACCCCGTCGCCCGTCATCGCGACAGTCTCCCCCTCGCGCTGATAGAAGCTGACGAGGTCCAGCTTCGTCGCCGGAGCCACGCGGGCGAAGACGCTGGCCTTGCGCAGGCGGTCGAGCGTTTCCTCCGGGGCGTTTTCCAGATCGAGCCCGGTGAGGTCTCGCCCCTCGATCGCCACCGCGCCGTTTCCGCTGATCCCGGCATCCTTCGCGATGCGCGCGGCGGTCTCGGCATGATCGCCCGTCAGCATGATCACCCGGACCCCGGCGCTCTGGCAGGCCGCGATCGCGGGGGGCACATCCTTGCGCAACGGATCGGCGAGGCAGGCAATCGCGACAAGCGTCAGCCCCTCATAGGGCGCGTCCTCCGTCCCGTCCGTCCGCTTCATCGCGAGGCCGATCCCACGCAGCCCCTCGCTCGCGGCATCCGCGTTCCGCGCGATCCAGTCGGACTTGTCTTCGGCGCTCAGAGGGCGCGGGCCTTCCGCCCCCAGAACCTCGGAGCAAGAGGCGATCACCGCCTCCGGCGCGCCCTTCACCGCATAGAGCGCGCCCCCGACCGGCAACGCATGGACGGTCGCCATCATCAGGCTGTCGCTCTCGAAAGCATGTTGGAGCAGGCGTGGCTCCGCTTCGTCCTCGGTCACCCCCGCCTGTCGCGCTGCACTCAGCAAGGCCAGCTCGGTCGGGTCGCCGATCCGACCCGCCTCGCCGTCGCCCAGCTCGGCATTGTTGCACAGCATGCCGATCTTCAACGCGGCGCGCAGACGGTCCTCCGCGATACCGGTCTCCGGCCCATCCAGATCCACGCTCCCCCCATCGAACAAGACCTGTACCACGCTCATCCGGTTCTCGGTCAGGGTTCCGGTCTTGTCCGTCAGGATCAGCGTCGTCGCCCCGAGCGTCTCGACCGAGGACAGGCGGCTGATCAGGGCATTGCGCTGCACCATGCGCCACATCCCGCGCGCAAGCGACAAGGTGGCCACAACAGGGATGCCTTCGGGGATCGCGGCCACGGCAAGGGCGACCCCGGTCTGGATCATACTGGTGAGCGGGTGGCCCTGCGCCAGCCCCGTGACGATGATCGCGACGGCAAGAAAGATCGTCAGCCAGACCAGTCGCTGCCCGAGCCGCGTCAATTGATGTTCGAGCGGTGTGGGTTCCGTGCTGGCCGCCATCGCAAGCTGGCTGATCTTGCCGATCTCGGTCTCCATGCCAGTCCGCACCACCACGCCGGTTCCGGCTCCCCGTGTGACCGCCGCGCCCTTGAACCCCATATTGGTGCGATCCCCCAGTACCGCATCGGATGGCAGCGGTTTGGTGGTCTTGAGCACCGGAAGGGACTCGCCGGTCAGCACGGATTCATCGCAATGAAGCCCCGACGCCTCCACGAGCCGCAAATCGGCGGTCACCACATCGCCCGCTTCGAGCATCACGAGATCGCCCGGCACGAGATCGCGGGCATCCACCTCGATCAGAATCCCGTCCCGACGGACTCGGGTGCGAACCTCGGCGACGCTGAACAGCGCCTCCATCGAGCGGGTGGCGCGCAACTCGGTGAAAAACCCGATCGCGCCGTTCAAGAGCAGCACGACGAGGATCGCCAGCGCCTCGACGATATCGTTGATGACCAGCGAGAACACCGTTGCCAGAACGAGAAGCGCGACGATCACCCCCTGAAACTGATGCAGCAGGATGCGCAATGCGCTTCGGGGCTTGGGACGACGCAGAGCGTTCGGGCCGTGGCGCGCGAGGCGCGTGGCGGCCTCCTGAGCGCTCAGCCCGTTCGGAAAGGGGACGGACAGACGCGCGATCACCGCCTCGGCGGTTTCGGCAAAAGCTGGCGCGGCGTCGGTATCCTGCATCACGAGGCCTTCAGTCATCCCGAGGCGATGGTAAGCCTTTCGGCAGGCAGCGCAATCGCCCGGACTTGCGTAAGGACGCCACGGGTCACACGCGCCTCTGCCCCCGTCCGCCTCACCCGTGATTCACAAATCGTTGATCGAGATCAATGACGTTCTGCGCCTGTCGTCTCAGCCTAAATCTCGTGTCGGGCTGCGATCATGGACCGCAAACTCGACCGGGAGGAGGAGGAAAACATGCACATTTGTAAAGCCATGATGGCGGCGGCGAGCGTCGCCGGCGCGCTCTGTGCGAGCGCGGCGCGGGCGGATGGCACGGTCGAAGTCCTGCACTGGTGGACTTCGGGCGGCGAGGCCAAGGCCGTCGGAGAACTGAAGAAAGCCTTCGAGGCCGAGGGCGGCGAATGGATCGACTCGCCGATCGCGGGCGGTGGCGGCGATGCCGCGATGACGGCGCTGCGCGCCCGCGTCGTGGCCGGCAATCCGCCGACGGCCGTGCAGCTCAAGGGGCCGGGCATTCAGGAATGGGCCGAGCAAGGCGCGCTGAACGACGTTCAGTCCGTCGCGGACGAAGGCAACTGGGACTCGGTGCTGCCCCCGGCACTGGCCGAGATCATGAAATATCAGGGCAAATACGTCGCCGCGCCGGTCAACATCCACCGCGTCGACTGGATGTGGGCCAACCCCGAGGCGCTCAAGAAAGCGGGCGTCGAGGAGATGCCCACGACATGGGACGAGTTCAACGCCGCCGCCGACAAGCTGCAGGCGGCGGGCATCGTGCCGCTCGCCCATGGCGGTCAGCCGTGGCAGGACGCGACGCTGTTCGAAGACGTGGTGCTGGGGATCGGCGGCGCCGATTTCTTCCGCAAGGCGCTGGTGGAGCTCGATCCCGAGGCTTTGACCTCGGACATGATGGTCAAGTCCTTCGACCAACTGCGCAAGCTGCGCGGCTATGTCGATCCGAACTTCTCGGGGCGCGACTGGAACCTCGCGACCGCGATGGTGATGCGCGGCGAGGCCGGTTTCCAGATCATGGGCGACTGGGCGAAGGGCGAATTCCTCGCTGCTGGCAAAGTACCGGAACAGGATTTCCTGTGCTGGCCCACGCCGGGCAAGGGCTTCGTGCTGAACTCGGACAGCTTCACCTTCTTCAAGGTGGAGGGCGAGGACCGTATCGAGGGCCAGAAAGTGCTCGCACGACTGATCATGTCGCCCGAGTTCCAGAAGGTGTTCAACCTCGCCAAGGGGTCGATCCCGGCGCGCACCGACGTGCCGCTCGACGATTTCGACGCCTGCGCCAAACGCTCGCATGCCGATCTGCTGGCGGCGATCGAGAACGACACGCTGGTGCCTTCGATGGCGCATGAGATGGCGGTGCCGCGCTCGGTGCGGGGCGAGTTCCTCGATCTCGTGACCGCTTTCTTCAACTCTGACATGAGTTCCGAGGACGCGGTCAAGCAACTTGCGGCCGCGATCAAGCGCGCGCAGGAAAACTAGGGCCTGCAATGCCCGGAGGCACGGGGCCCATGGCAAGGTTCGGGCGGGCGCTGGAACGGCGCCTGCCCGCGATCGTGGTCTCGCCGCTTTTCGCGGCGAGCCTGTTCTTCGTTTACGGCTTCATCCTCTGGACGGCCTATATCTCGCTGACACGGTCGGGGGTGATGCCCAACTACGAGTTCGACGGGTTGAGCCAATATGTCCGGCTCTGGGAAACGCCACGCTGGTATGTGGCGATCCGCAACCTCTTCGTCTTCTCGGGCCTGTTCATCTCGATCTCGATGGCGATCGGCATTCTTCTGGCAATCCTGCTCGACCAAAAAGTGCGCATCGAGGGGGTGATCCGCACGATCTACCTCTACCCGATGGCGCTCAGTTTCATCGTCACCGGCACGGTCTGGAAATGGATGCTGAACCCCGGCCTCGGGCTGGAGCGGCTGATGCATCAGGCCGGGTTCGAGAATTTCAGCTTCGACTGGCTGGTGAACTCCCATTACGCGATCTACACGGTGGTGATCGCAGCCGTCTGGCAAAGCTCCGGCTACGCGATGGCGCTGTTTCTGGCCGGGCTCCGCTCGGTCGATGACGAGGTCCTGAAAGCGGCGGCGATCGACGGCGCGGGGCTGTGGCGCACCTATACCGGCATCGTGCTGCCGATGCTGCGGCCGGTATTCCTGTCCACCGTCATCATCCTCGCCCATCTCGCGATCAAGAGCTTCGATCTGGTGATCGCGCTGACCGGCGGGGGGCCGGGCTATGCCACCGACATGCCGGCCACCTTCATGTATTCCTTCGCCTTCCAGCGCAGCGAGCTGGGCGTGGCGGCGGCGAGCGCCACGATGATGCTGATGACGGTCATCGCGATCATCGTGCCCTATCTCTACTCGGAACTAAGGAAGACAAGCGGATGAGCGGGCGCAACACAAGCGGGATCGTCCAGCGCAGGGGCCTGCATCACAGCCTGATGCGCGCCGTGCTGTTCGCCGTGCTCGGGGTGTTCTGCATCTACTACCTGATCCCGCTTCTGGTGATGATCTCGACCTCTCTGAAATCGCTGACCGAGATCCGGGAGGGCTCGCTGATCAGCCTGCCGAAAGAGTTCGACTTCAGCGCCTGGAAGAAAGCCTGGAACAGCGCCTGCGTGGGCGTACGCTGCAACGGGCTGGCACCCTATATGTGGAACTCGGTGATGATGACCGTGCCGGCGGTAGCGATCTCGACGATACTGGGCGCGCTCAACGGTTACGCTCTGACCAAATGGCGCTTTCGCGGCGCCGACACGATTTTCGCGCTGATGCTGTTCGGCGCCTTCATCCCGTTTCAGGTGATCTTGCTGCCGATGGCGCGGGTGCTGGGCCAGCTTGGCCTTGCGGGCACGATCCCGGGGCTGATCCTCGTACACACGGTCTATGGCCTCGCCTTCACCACGCTGTTCTTCCGCAATTTCTTCATCGGGGTTTCCAGCGGCATCATTCAGGCGGCGAAGGTCGACGGGGCGGGCTTCTTCGGCATCTTCTTCCGGCTCGTGCTGCCGATGTCGCTGCCTGCCATCGTGGTGACCGTGATCTGGCAGTTCACCCAGATCTGGAACGATTTCCTGTTCGGCGTGGCCTTCACCATCGGCGACAGCAACCCGGTGACGGTGGCGCTCAACAACGTGGTGAACACCTCGACGGGGGTGAAGGAATACAATGTCGACATGGCCGCGGCGATCATCGCGGCGCTGCCGACGCTGGCGGTTTATGTCGTCGCCGGAGCCTGGTTCGTGCGCGGGCTCTCGGCCGGAGCGGTGAAAGGGTAGCAATGGCAGCGGGAATTTCCCTTCAGGGCGTGCGCAAACGCTTCGGAACGAACGAGGTGATCAAGGGTATCGACCTCGAGATCGAGGCGGGCGAGTTCATCGTCCTCGTCGGGCCCTCGGGCTGCGGCAAGTCCACCCTGCTCAACCTGATCGCCGGGCTCGAGACGCTGAGCGACGGCCATATCGAGATCGCCGGGCGGCGGGTCGACGACACCCCGCCACGCGACCGCGACATCGCGATGGTGTTCCAGTCCTACGCGCTCTACCCGACCAAGACGGTGCGCGAGAACATCACCTTCGGGATGCAGACCCGCCACATCCCGCGCGCCGAACAGGCCACCGCGGTCGAAGAGTTCAGCACGCTCTTGCAGATCCATCCCTATCTGGATCGCAAGCCCGGTCAGCTTTCGGGCGGCCAGCGCCAGCGCGTCGCGATGGGCCGCGCGCTTGTGCGCAAGCCCGAGGTCTTCCTGTTCGACGAACCCTTGTCGAACCTTGACGCCAAGCTTCGGATTGAGATGCGCACCGAGATCAAGAAGCTGCACCAGCGGCTCGGCAAAACCGTTGTCTATGTCACCCACGACCAGATCGAGGCGATGACGCTGGCGACCCGGATTGCGGTGATGGATAATGGCCATATCCGCCAAGTGGCCGAACCCGGAGAGATCTACGACGATCCGGTGGACCTCTTCGTCGCGAGCTTCATGGGATCGCCGTCGATGAACATGCTGCCCGGCGCCCTGCGGCGCGATGCGCAGACGGGCGCGCTGTCGGTGGAGGTGGCCGAGGGCACGGCGGGGGCGCTTCGCTTTCCCCTGCCCGCGAGGTTCACCGAGCGGGTCACCGCCCCCGACGGGAAGAAGGTCGTTCTGGGGCTCCGGCCCGAGGCGATCTTCATGGCGGGAACCGAACTGCCCGGCCCCGACCGTTTCGTCTTCGAACGCCCGGTCGATCTGGTGGAGCCGACCGGCCCCGACACGATGATCGTCTTCGCCCTTGGCGAGACCGAGGTGATCGCCCGGGTCCGCCCGGAAGACGCCTTGCCCCCGGGCTCCCCCTTCAGCTTCGAGGTCGATATGGGCAAGGCCAAGGTCTTCGATGCCGAGACCGGCCTGCGCCTGTGACGCGGACCTTCCTCAGTCCCTACAGGCGATCCTCTCGCCGATTGGCGCAACGCGGCGTTCGGCTATCGTCTTCGCAAGAGGAAACCCGGTGGAGCGTCAAAGCTTACAGCAGCCCGCGACTTGCAGCGATGCTCGCAGCTTCTCTCAATGTCTTGGCCCCGAGGCGGTCCGCAGCGCCCCTGAGGCGGGCCTTTACCCCGCCGACGGAGAGCTGCAATTCGTGAGCGACCTGCTTGTGCAGATAGCCCTTGGAATAGAGTTGAAGGGCCTGCATCTGCGCCTCTGTCGGCATCTCGGGCTCAGCTGCGTGGATGCGGGCCAGCACCGTCTCGATCTCTTCCATTTCGGAGACGTGCAGCTCCCGGTCAGCGCGCGCGAAGATCCCGAGGCTCCGCTTCGGCATCTCCTCCGTCCCATGGATCGACACGACACTACCGAATTCGAAGCCAAATTTCCGATAGTCGCGCATGAAGTCCGTGCCGACGAAGCTGTCGATGTCCTTCCATCGCGCATAGCCCGAATTTTCCTGACACCAACGCAACAGCGGGTCGGCCAGCGCCAGTCCAGAAAAGGTATAATGATTGATCCAGTCAGCCGGAAACAGGTTCAACTCGGCCTCAGGCGCGAAGAAACCCGCCCGCAAAGCGATGTAGCAACCGGCTGGCGCGCGTTCGGCGAAAAGACTTTGAAAATCACTTAGCATCGTGTCGTTTCGATCTTCCATTCCCTCCGAGGGATTTATAGTCACCAAAGAGGAGAGCTCAATTAGGCCAAGCTAGTGCCGCGGCGTTTTGGTCAAGAATTTCTGTCAAGTTTATACAAGGATAGCTGCATGATCGACGTGCATGAAATGCGCCAGAGCTTGCAACGTCTGGGTGAAGTATCGGATTGGAAATTCGCCCTAGGGCTGCACATTCGCTTTGCCAATCCTACGCTGCTCTACCAGACATATCCACAAGAATGGATGAATTTCTACACCGCAAATGGCCTCGTATTCGTCGATCCGACGGTCAAGTGGGCGATGACCCATACGGGGATTTGTGATTGGTCCGAGCTCGCGGATCAAGACGAGAGCAATGTGTTCGGTCAGGCCGCCGAATTCGGACTGCGCTTCGGGAAGGCCATCGCGATCGGGGAGACCTCCCGGTCCGCTGGATTTTTCACACACCCTTCGCGTAAGATCGAAGACGCCGAGGCCGAGGAAGCCCGAGCGCTCCTGGAAGAGCTTCACGAGATGACGAAGGGTGTCGAGTCGTTGCCCGAGGGCGAGTTGGAGCGGCTCCGGTCTGAACTCCGTTTCTGAGACGATCCGGAAAGCCGGGTCGTCCCCGAGAAAGCGCAGCAAGCCCGTGCTGTGTTCGCCCGAGCTTCGCTGCACGCATTGCGATCAGCCGTTCAGTCGCACCGCGGGTTCGGGTCGCCCTGCAATCCCGGCGGGGGCGCAATAGACCCGGCCCTGCGCGACGTCGGGCGCCTCGATCCCTTCCTGCGCGGTGGTCACGAAAAGCGTCGTGAACTCCGGCCCGCCGAAAGTGGGACAGGAACTGTGCCGCCCGCCGACCGCGATCGCCCGGTCGAAGCGCCCGTCGGGCAGGTAGCGTGCCACGCGCCCTGCCCCCCATTGCGCACTCCAGAGCGCGCCCTCGGCATCGGTCTGCGCGCCGTCGGGGTTCAGGCGCTCCGCGCTCAGATCGACGAATATCTCCGGCGCCCCCTCGGGCCAGCCCTGCGCGTCGAGCGCAACGGTCATGATCTTTCCGGTCGGGGTGTCGGCGAAATAGGCGCGTCGCCCATCGGGCGCGAAGCAAATCGAGTTGGGGATCGTGATCTCGGGAAAGAGCCGCTCCACCGTGCCCTCGAAATAGCGATAGATCGCCCCCGCGCCCGTCTCCGCGTTCTTGCCCATGGTCGATGCCCAGAAGCCCCCCATCGGGTCAGCGCGGCCATCGTTACAACGGGTGTCGGTGCGGTCGGCCTCGATCGCGGCGAGCGGCTCATGCGCACCCGTGGAGATGTCGAAACGGCGCAGTCCGGTCTCGGTCGAGATCACCAACGTCTCGGCATCGACCCAGCCCGCAGCCGAAGCCATCTGCCCGATCTCCCATTCGCGCGACCCGGTCGCGTCGTGGCTGAGCATCCGACCCGCGAGGATGTCGAACCAGAACAACTGGCTACGTTCGGGATGCCAGAACGGCCCCTCGCCAAGGAAACAGGCGCGGTCGTCGTAAATCTCGAAACTCATGCCCCGCAGGCCTCGTCATAGCTGGCGACCAGCGCGCGGGCCTTCTCGGTCACGGTCTCTACGCTGTCGCCGGGTTTGTAGATAGACGAGCCGATGCCGTAGCCGGCCGCACCTGCCTTGTGCCATTCGCCCATGTTCTCGGCCGAGACGCCGCCCACCGCGTAAAGCGGCACTTCGGGCGGTAGCACAGCCCGCATCGCCTTGAGACCAATCGGCCCGATCAGCTCGCCCGGAAACAGCTTGAGCCCATCCGCCCCAGCGGCGAGCGCCGCGAAGGCCTCAGTCGGGGTCATCACACCCGGGAAGCTCTGCAGCCCTGCGGCTTTGGAGGCAGCGATCACCTCGGTGTTGCAATTGGGCGAGACGATCAGCTTCGCGCCGGTCGCAGCAACGGCGGCGACCTGATCCGTGGTCAGGACCGTTCCCGCCCCGATCAGCGCGTCGGAGCCGAAGCGCTCCGCCATCGCGGCGATACTGTCGAGCGGATCGGGCGAGTTCAGCGGCACCTCGATCCGGGTCACGCCCGCGGCGATCAGCGCCTCGCAGACGGGAAGGGCTTCAGCGGGGGTGATCCCGCGCAGGATGGCGATGATGGGTCGGCTCATGTGTCAGCTCCGATGGTCTGGCGCGCGGCATAGAGCCCCGCGAGGGTCACGTCTTCGGCGTCATGGCTGGCAGCTTGGATGCCGCAACCGGCCAGCGCCCGGGTATAGAGAGGGCTGAGCACGGGGCTTCCGATCAGCGCGACGGGCTGGCCCTGCCAGAGATCGCGCGTGGCGGACAGCTCCCAGCCGATCAGCAGCCCGGAGAGACGGCAGGCGGCGGTTTCGGGCGATTGCGCGCCCAGAAGCGCCCCGGCGCGCAGCGCGAACAGCGCGCCATAGGCTGCCGCCGGATCGGCCAGCGCCTCGGCCACCGCCGCATCGAAAGCGGCCATGTCCTGACAGCCTTCTCCGATCGTGTGGCGCAGCACCGAGCGATGCGCGAGCAGGTCGTAGATCTCGCCAGTCATGCAACTGCGGAACCGCTCGATCCGGCCCGCGCGCAGGACCACCCATTTCGTATGGGTCCCCGGCAGACAGATCGTGCCCTCGAAATCGGGATTGCGCAGCAGGAAGCCCGCGATCTGGGTCTCCTCGCCGCGCATCACGTCGGGCGGGCTGTCCTGACGCAGGCCGCAGGCGATGAAGACCGGGCGCGCGGCATGATCGGGCACCCGCACGAGGCGCGGTTGGGCGGCGCAGGGCACCGGCGCATAGGGCGCCTCGGCCCAGCCCTGACGCGAGCCGACCATGCCGCAGGTCACGACCGGGGCCGCGCCCCAGCCCGCGACGGCGTCTTCCAGCACCGGGCCGAACTCGGGGGGGGTAAGCTTGCCCATCCCCTGCTCCGAGCTCCGTCGGTCGAGCACCTCGCGCCCGCGCATCGCCCAGACGCGCAGATGCGTCGTGCCCCAATCGGCGGCGATCCAGTCGGGAGCCGCGTCACTCATAGTCTTTCTCCTTCAATCACGTGAATGCGCTCGGGGAAGGTCCAGGGCAGGGTAAGCCCCTGCCCCATCAACACTTGTCCACTGAGCGTAATCGGTCCGGTCTTGAGCGCAGGCGTCCCACGCGACAACCGGGGCAGATCTTCCGCGGTGATCAGCCGCAACCGGTAGCGCGCCGCGGGATCGAGCCCCGTCAGTCGCAAGGGGCGCGGCAGGATCTGCGCGGAACTCGCCGCCTGACCTGCGAAGGCCACGAAACGGCTGCCATCCTCGGCCAGTTGCAACTCGGCGATCACGGCCGGGTCGGCGCTGTCGAGCCGCAGGATATCCGCGCGCATCCGCCAGTCGCGATTGTCCTTCCACCAGCGGGTGACGGAGGTCAGAACCTCGGCCTCCTCCGCGGTCAGCTCGCGCGGGTCCATCTCGAAGCCCATATGACGTTGCGCCGCGACCCAGGCCCGGGTGCGAATGTCGATCACCCGGCCCGAGGTGTGGCAATGGCGCGGGCCGACATGAGAGCCGGTGACGCAGCTCGGCAGGAACAGCGCCGCGTCGTGCTGGATGCGCAGGCGTTCGAGAGCATCGTTGCTGTCCGAGAGCCAGACCCGGCCGGTGCGCTCGAGGATGCCGAAATCGATCCGGCCACCGCCTGAGGCGCAGCTTTCGAACTCCACGTCTGGATGGGCCGCGCGCAGCCGGTCGAGCAGATAGTAGAGGCCGCGCGCCTGCGCAGCGTCGGGATGCGGCAGCACCCGGTTATGGTCCCATTTGACGTAAGAGATCGCATAGGCCGAGAGCACCGCGTCGATCGCCGCGAAAAGATGATCGCGCACCGCCGGGTTCGCCATGTCGAGCACGCGCTGTTGACGGCCCTCGATCTGATCCTCCGGACCCAGCAGCCAGTCGGGATGGGCGCGCGCCAGATCGCTGTCGCGATTGACCATCTCCGGCTCGAACCAGAGGCCGAATTCCATCCCGAGGCTTTGGACATGATCGACCAGCGGCGTCAGCCCATCGGGATATTTGCGCGGATCGACCGTCCAGTCGCCCAGCGAAGTGGTGTCGTCATCGCGTTTGCCGAACCAGCCGTCGTCGAGCACGAAACGCTCCGCGCCAAGTGCTGCGGCGCGCTCTGCGATGGATTTCAGCTCGGCCAGATCATGTTTGAAATAGACCGCCTCCCAGCAGTTGTAATGCACCGGGCGCGCCTTGGCCCAAGGGGCGTATTTGCGCAAATGGCGCTGGAAGGCGACCGCGCAGCCATTCGAGCCGGCCTCCGAGAAGGCCGCATATAGAGTCGCGGTCTCAAACTGCATCGCCGGTTCGGGCTCGGAGTCACTGGCGTGGCCGAACTGGATCTGGCGCCGCCCGTCGGGCAGCTCTTCGGCGACCATCCGGTGTCCGCCCGACCAGCCGTAGTGGAGCGCGCGGGTCTCGCCTTGCGTCTTGGTCGCCCCGCGCGACGGCAGGATCAGGCCGGGGAAATGCTCGTGCCCGGTGCGGCCCGTATGGTTGTCGCGCACGCGTTGACCGGGGCGCCACGGCGTCGGCTCGATCTGGAATTCACCGATCCAGCGACCGGAGAACTCAAGCATCTCGTCGGCCAGTTGCGGCCCGGGGAAAACCGGGGCGGCGAGCCAATGAAGCGTAATCGGCGTGGCGCTCTCCAGCTCAGCGCGCGCCGCGATCAGTCCAGTGTCGGCGTCGAGCGCGAAGCTGGCCCTGTAGCTCACACCCGACGCCGCATCGCGATAGACCAGCGTAAGCCGATCCTCGCGAAGCTCTTCCGACGCGAAGCGGAAGGCGGGCCGCAGCGGCCGCCCTGCCCCGTCGCGCGCGATCAGACCCGGCTCGCCCGGGAAGCTCTGGCTGGCCTCGGGACAGATCGAGACCTCCGGCGCGCGGTCGAGCATCCCGCCGGTAACATCCGGCACGCTCGCCGCGGCCAAACCCGCGAGGTCTTCCCCCTCGGGTAGCGCCGCGCCCCAATAGACGATCTCGGGAAGCCGGTCGTCGTGACCCGCCAGAACGAGGCTCTGGCGGGCGTCTTGCAAATGCCACGTGCGGATCATTTCACCGCCCCGAGCGTCAGCCCTGCGATGAAGTGTTTCTGCATCAGGAAGAACATCGCCACCGGCGGCAGCGCGGCAAGGATCGAGCCCGCCGACACTAATTGCCACGCCGCGACCCATTGGCCGTTGAGCGATTGCAACCCGGCGGTGATCGGCTGGGTATCCGCCCCCGTGGTCAGCACCGTCGCCCAGAAATAGTCGTTCCAGATGAAGGTGAAGATCAGCACCGACAGCGCCGCGATCGCGGGCCGCACCAGGGGCAGCACGATATGCCAGAAGATCTGCCATTCGCCGACACCTTCGACCCGGGCGGCCTCGATCAGTTCTTTCGGCAGCGCCTTGATGAAGTTGCGCATGAAGAGCGTGCAGAACCCGGTCTGGAAGGCGACAT
The DNA here is from genome assembly GCF_002020045.1 of Thioclava sp. F28-4. Classification (NCBI taxonomy): domain Bacteria; kingdom Pseudomonadati; phylum Pseudomonadota; class Alphaproteobacteria; order Rhodobacterales; family Paracoccaceae; genus Thioclava; species Thioclava sp. F28-4. Next base: position 943,861 of record NZ_MPZQ01000001.1, read on the forward strand.
GGAACAGCGCGAGCCCGGTGATCGTATCGTAAAGCCCCATCTTCACCGTCAGGTCGCGCACCGGCACCATCAGGATCTGGAAGGGCACGAAGTTCCCCGCCACGAAGATGAAGAAGATCAGCAGGTTGCCCTTGAACTTGTAGACGGCGAGCGCAAAGCCCGTGAGGCAGGACAGTGCGACCGCCCCGATCACCGTCGGGATCGTCACCTTGAACGAGTTCAGCATGTAGCTCGCGAAAGGCGAGTTCTTGAACACGTCGAGATAGTTCGAGAAGGCCAGATAGGACGGTATGCCGAAGTAGTTGCCCTGCGCGAGATCGCTCGACGGGCGGATCGACGTGACGGCGACGCCCAGAAGCGGCAGCAGCCAGACCACCAGCATCACCGGAAGGGCGATCTGATAGGTCAGCCGGGCGGCGGGGCTCATGGATTGAATGGGTTTGGGAAACATCTCACAGGCCCCTTTCGTCGCGCCACATCTTCCAGATGAAGCCCGAAATGAAGATCATCATGATCGCGAACAGCACCACCGCGATCGCCGCGCCATAGCCCATGCGATAGCCGTATTCCGACAGCGCCTGCTCATACATGTAGTAAGACAGCACCCGCGAAGAGCCGAAGGGCCCGCCATCGGTCATGATCGAGACGAGATCGAAGCTGCGCAGCGCCCCGATCACGGTGACGACGACCGCGATGAAGGTGGCCGGGCGCAATTGCGGCAGCACGACATACCAGAGCATCTTGATGCCCTTCGCCCCGTCGAGACGCGCCGCCTCGATCTGGTCGGGGGCGACGGCGTTCAGGCCGGTCAGGTAGAGGATCATGCAATAGGCGATCTGCGGCCACAGACCGGCGGCGATGATCCCGTAGGTTACCGTGTTGGGGTTCGCGAGGATCGCAATCCCGGTCCCGTCGAGCCATTTCGTCAGCTCGAAGAACAGCCCGAAGCCGGGCGCGTAGAACCACGAGAAGATCAGGCCGACCACGACCTGAGAGATCACGAAGGGGAAGAAGAACAGCGATTTGTAGATCCGGATGCCGCGCACGGTCTGGTTCAGGAAAAGCGCGATGAACAGCCCGAACGGGATTGCCAGCATATAGAGCACCAGCCAGATCAGGTTGTTCTTAAGGCTGGTGTAGAAGGCGTCGTCATCGAGCAGCTCGAGATAGTTCGACAGCCCGACCCACGTCTTCGCGCTCAGCCCGTCCCATTGGAAGAACGAGATCCACATCGACTCGCCGATCGGGATCAGCACGTAGATCAGGAACATCAGCACGCCGGGGGCGAGAAACAGCCAGGGCGCAAGTTTTCGGTTCAACCGGCGGCGGCGCGGTGCGGGCATGCCGGTCTCCGCGCGCGGCTCGGACATAGCGGGTGAGACGGTCATCGTCGCACTCCTCGGATCTGGAAAAACAGGAAGGGGCGGCACCCTGCAACAGGCACCGCCCCTCGGGGAGGATCAGTTCTTGTAGACGCGCTGACGCACCTTCTCGAGGCGCTCGAGGATCGCGTCGAGATGGTCGGGATAGGCCATGAATTCCTGGAAGCCTTCCATGCCCGCCTTCGCCATCTGCGCAGGTGCGTCACGGTCGAAGAACTGCGCGATGCCGCCATCGGCCGTGGACAGGATCTTGAAGCCCGCCTGCAGATAGGGATCGTCGCCCACCGAAGAGTTCTTGTTGATCGGCAGCTGACCGAGTTCTTCGTTCATCTTGGTCTGCACATCGGCCTTCGCGACATAGGCGAGGAACTTCTTGGCGTCCGCCTTGTTCTTCGCGCCTGCCGGGATGTGGATCGTATCGGTCGGCGCTTCTTCGGCGCGCGGGATATCCGGGTTGATCGTCGGGAAGTCCATGAAGCCCAGCGTGTCGTTGGTCATCCCGCCATCCTTGAAGGTGGCGACGGCGAAGTTGCCCATGACGTAATTCGCGGCCTTGCCCTGCACGATGTTCGACACCGCATCCTGCCAATCGATCGCGGCGACGTTCTTCGTGGTGTAGGGCAGAACCTTCTTCCACTCCGCGAAGACGGCCTTCACCCGGTCATCGGTCCACGGAATCTCGCCGCTGGTGAGCTTCATGTGGAAATCGTAGCCGTTGGTGCGCAGATCGAGGTAGTCGAAGATCCCTGCCGCCGGCCACAGCGCCTTGGTGCCGGTGGTCAGGCAGTCGACGCCCATTTCCTGGAACTTCTTGCAGTTCGAGATGAACTCGTCCCAGGTCTTGGGCACCTCCACCCCGGCCTTCTTGTAGACGTCTTTGTTATAGTAGATGCCCCACTGGTAGTAGGTATAGGGCACGCCCCATTGCTTGCCGTCGATGGTCATCGACTTGAGCGCGGAGCCGAGGCTGTCCTTGAGCCCGTTCTCCTCCCAGACATCGGACACATCGGTGAACTGCCCGGCATTGACGAAGGGCGCCATGCGGTTGCCCGCATACCAGTTCGCCAGATCGGGGCTGTCGGCGGTCAGGAAGTTGCGGATCGCGGTCTTGTAGCCCTCGTGATCGAAGGTGTTCACTTCGACTTTCACATCCGGATTTTCGGCCTCGAAGCCTTTCACGAGCTGTTCGAACGCGGCTTTCGGCGCCGGATCAGACGCGTCGGTGAAGAGCTTGAGCACGCGCTGCTCGGCCATCGCCGGAATGGCGATAGAGCCCATCAGCGCCACGAGCGCGGTGGTTTTCAGGATATTCATTCGGTTCTCCTCCCGTTTCAGTAGCCCACGGATCAATGATTTTAGTTCCAAATATTGAAACCGTGTTTTACATATTGAAATGCTGCCGCGAATCTCTCATCCTGTCAACAGCCCTGAGGAGGAGCCCATGAACGACGCCACGCCAAAGCCGGAGAAATCCGACGGCACGGTTGGACGCACGCTGGCCGTGCTCGACCGCGTTGCCGAATTCGGCCGCCCCGTGCGTTTCGCCGAGTTGCTGCCGGTCTGCGATCTGCCCAAGGCGACCCTGTATCGCTTCGTGCAGACGCTCACGAACCAGGGCATGCTCGCCTTCGACGAGGATCGTCAGACCTATAGGCCGGGCCTGCGCCTCGTGCGCCTTGCTCATGCCGCCTGGGCGCAAAGTTCGCTTGCGCCGATCGCGGCGCCCTACCTAGACCAACTGTCGAAGGAGACTGGTCAAACGCTGCACCTCGCGCAGCTCGATCAGGGCATGGTGCTCTATGTCGACAAGCGCAACGCCTCGCGCCCGGTCGAGATGTTCTCGCAATCGGGCAAGGTCGGTCCGGCCTATTGCACGGGCGTGGGCAAGGCGATGCTCGCCTATCTGCCGGAGGAGGCGCTGCAGAATGCGCTGACGCGGCAGAGCTTTCATCGTTTCACGGAACACACCCTGACCGACGCGACGAGCCTGCGCGCGGAGCTGGAAAACATCCGCAAACGCGGTTTTGCCTGGGACGACGAGGAGCACGAGCCCGGCATCCGCTGCATCGCCGCCCCGATCCTGTCGCCGCAGGGCCGCGTTCTGGGCGCGCTCTCGATCACCTCGGGCCAGCCCGACGGTCAAAAACAACTCGAAACCTATGCCCCGCTGATCCTCGAGACGGCGGAGAAGATCGCGAAAGCGGCCAGTGACTGGCGCTTTCCGGAACAGAAACGCGCCGACTGAACCCCGGTGCGTAAAAACAGGGAGGAGACCCCGTGAGCGGAGTCGCATTGGAGAAGATCGTCAAACGGTTTGGCGATGCGGAGGTGATCCACGGCGTCGATCTGACGGTCGACCCGGGGGAATTCTGTGTCTTCGTCGGGCCGTCCGGCTGTGGCAAGTCGACGCTTTTGCGGATGATCGCGGGGTTGGAGGAGACCTCGGACGGCGCAATCCGCATCGGTGGCCGCGAAGTCACGAAGGCCGAACCCGCCGAGCGCGGCATCGCGATGGTGTTTCAGACCTACGCGCTCTACCCGCATATGACGGTGGGCGAGAATATGGGCTTCGGGTTGAAGATGAACGGCCATCCGAAGGCCCAGATCAGCGACAAGGTGCAGGAAGCCGCGCGGATCCTGAAGCTCGAGCCGCTTCTGGACCGTAAGCCTGCCGCACTCTCGGGCGGTCAGCGCCAGCGTGTGGCCATCGGCCGCGCGATCACACGGGGCCCGGAGGTGTTCCTCTTCGACGAGCCGCTCTCGAACCTCGATGCCGAACTGCGCGTCGAGATGCGCGCCGAGATCGCGCGTCTGCACCGCAAGATCGGGGCGACGATGATCTACGTCACCCACGATCAGGTCGAGGCGATGACCATGGCCGACAAGATCGTCGTGCTGCGCGCGGGCAATATCGAACAGGTCGGAAGCCCGATGGAGCTTTACGACGACCCCGACAATCGCTTCGTCGCGGGCTTCATGGGCTCGCCTTCGATGAACTTCCTCGCCGCGACCGTGGTGGAGGGTCAGCTCGACGTGCCCGCTTTGGGGCAGCGCGTCGACAGCCCCGTCGCCTTGCCCGCGGACGGCACGAAGCTGGAAATCGGCATCCGCCCCAACGCGCTGCGCCTGAGCGGTTCGGACGGCAACTTCACCATCGAGATGGCCGAGAACCTTGGCGGCGTCAGCTATGCGCATCTCGACGCGGCCTCCGGCGAGCGGGTGGTCGTGGAGACCGATCAGCGCCTCCACGGCGCGGTGGGCGGCAAGACCGGGCTCAGCTTCGATCCGGCCTCGGTCTATGTGTTCGACACCAGCACGGGCGCACGGGTGCGCGGATGAGCCTTGCCATCGGCCTCGTGGGGCTGGGAGCGATCGCCCGCGCCCAGCACCTTCCCGCGATTGCGGAAACCGATGGCGTGCATCTCGCCGCCATCGCGAGCCGCAATGCCACCCTGCCCCACCTGCCGAGCTATCCCGACCTGCGCGCGATGCTCGACGCCGAGCCGGAGATCGGCGCCGTCTCACTCTGCACACCGCCGCAGGGGCGGTTCGATCAGGCGATGGCGGTGCTGCGCGCGGGTCGTCACCTGATGCTCGAAAAGCCGCCCGGCATGACGCTGAGCGAGGTCGAGGCGCTGCGCGAGACCGCGGCCAAGGCGGGCCTGACGATCTTCGCGACCTGGCATTCGCGCGAGGCTGCAGCCGTGGACGCGGCGCGCCAATGGCTCGCCGGGCGCGAGATTTCCGAGATCCGGATCGACTGGCGCGAGGATGTACGCAAGTGGCATCCCGGGCAGGAGTGGATCTGGCAGCCGGGCGGGCTCGGAGTCTTCGATCCCGGCATCAACGCGCTCTCGATCCTGACCCGAATCCTGCGCCAGCCGGTGCGGCTGACAGCGGCGGCGCTGAGCATCCCGCAAGGCCGCCAGACTCCGATCGCCGCTGATCTGGAGATGCGCGCGGGCGAGACCCCGATCACCGCCGCGTTCGACTGGCGGGAAACGGGTGACGAGCTGTGGCGCATCGCCCTTCAGACCGACCAGGGCACGGCCATGCTCGACAAGGGCGGCGCGGAGTTCAGCGTCGATGGCGAGGTGATCGCCACGGGCGAGAACCGCGAATACGCCAATCTCTACGCCCGGATGCGCGATCTGGTGCGCGCCGGCCAAAGCGATCTCGACCTCGCGCCGATGCGCCTTGTCGCAGACGCCTTCATCAATGCACGTTTCGCGATCACCGAGCCTTTCGACGCCTGATCGCGCCCACTAACCCTGAGGACCGTCATGAAAATTACCGCCATCGAAACCTTCATCGTGCCGCCGCGCTGGTGTTTCGTGAGAATCTCCACCGACGAGGGCATCTCCGGTTGGGGCGAACCGGTGCTGGAAGGCCGCGCGGCCTCTGTCGCCGCCTGCGTCGAGGAGCTGTCGGACTACCTGATCGGCAAGGATCCCGGCCATATTCAGGACCACTGGACGGTGATGTATCGCGGTGGCTTCTATCGCGGCGGCGGCATCCACATGTCGGCCATCGCGGGGCTCGATCAGGCGCTGTGGGACATCAAGGGCAAGGCGCTCGGCGTGCCGGTCCATTCGCTTCTGGGCGGCCAGCAACGCGACCGCATCCGGGTCTATAGCTGGATCGGCGGCGACCGGCCCGGCGACACCGCGCAGATGGCGCGCGAGTGCGGCGACCGGGGCTTCACTGCGGTGAAGATGAACGGCACCGAGGAGCTGCAATTCATCGACTCCCACGACAAGATCGACGCCGTGCTGGCGCGCGTGCAGGCGATCCGCGAGGAGATGGGCCCCGATTTCGGCATCGGCGTGGACTTCCATGGTCGCGTTCACCGCCCGATGGCCAAGCAGCTCGCGAAAGAACTCGAGCCCTTCAACCTGATGTTCATCGAGGAGCCGGTGCTGAGCGAGAATGCCGAGGCGCTGCGCGAGATCGCGAACCATTGCTCCACGCCGATCGCATTGGGCGAGCGGCTCTATACCCGCTGGGATTTCAAATCGATCCTGCAGGGCGGCTACGTCGATATCGTCCAGCCCGACCCCTCGCATTCCGGCGGCATCACCGAGACCTACCGGATCGCGGCGATGGCCGAAGCGCATGACGTGGCGCTGGCGCTGCATTGCCCGCTGGGGCCGATCGCGCTGGCGGCGAACCTGCAACTCGATGCGGTCTGCTACAACGCCTTCATTCAGGAGCAGTCGCTGGGCATCCATTACAACAAGGGCTCGGACCTGCTCGACTATCTGAGCAACCCGTCGGTCTTCGAATATGACGACGGCTATGTCGCGATCCCGCAGGGCCCCGGTCTCGGCGTCGAGGTCAACGAGGAGAAAGTCCGTCAGGCGGCTGCCGAGGGCCACCGCTGGCGCAACCCGATCTGGCGCCATGCCGATGGCAGCTTCGCGGAGTGGTAAGCATGAGAGAGATCAGCAAACTGAACGAAGGCTGGAGTTTCGCGGACGGCTTCGACGCGGCGAAGGTCGCGGAGCCGCTGCAGGGCGAGACGGTCACCCTGCCCCATAACGCCACCGACCTGCCGATGAGCTATTTCGACGAAGCCGCGTTCCAGCGCCCCTTCACCTATCAGCGCGAGATCGCGTGGGACAATGCGTGGGCGGGCAAATTGGTGCGGCTCCGGTTCGACGGGGCGATGGCCGATGCCGTGGTCTATGTGAACGGCTCGGAAGTGCTGCGCCACCGCGACGGTTACACACCCTTCACCGTCGATCTGACGGACCGGTTCGAAGGCGGCAAGGCGCTGGTGACGATGCATATCGACGGTTCGGAAAACCCCGAGATTCCGCCCTTCGGCGGCCGGATCGACTACCTCACCTATGCCGGGATCTATCGCGACGCGTGGCTGGAAGTGCTGCCCGAGGCCCATATCGCAAGCGTGAAGATCGAGACGCCCGACGTGCTGGCCGAGACCAAGCGCATTCTGATCAAGCTCGACGCGCCGGGCACGGTGGAGGCGGTTCTGTCGGACGCCGACGGCCACGAGATCGCGCGCGGCGAGGGCACCGGCGAGATCACCTTCGAGGGCCTGAGCGGCATCACGCTCTGGTCAGTCGAAACGCCCGCGCTCTACACCCTGACGCTGACCCTGACCGAGAGCGGCGACCGCCTCACCCAGCGGTTCGGCTTCCGTCACGCGGAATTCACGCCCGAGGGGTTCTTCCTCAACGGCAAGCGCGTGGTCCTGCGCGGCCTCAACCGGCACCAGAGCTTCCCCTATTCGGGTTACGCTCAGGGCAAGCGCAGTCAGGAGCGCGACGCGGAAATCCTGCGTTACGATCTGGGCTGCAACATCGCGCGCACCTCGCATTACCCGCAAAGCCCCTATTTCCTCGACCGCTGCGACGAGATCGGCCTCATGGTCTTCGAGGAAATCCCCGGTTGGCAGCATATCGGCGGCGATGTGTGGCAGGACGAGTCCGTCGCCAATGTCGAGCGGATGATCCGACGCGACTGGAACCACCCCTCGATCATCATCTGGGGCGTTCGGATCAACGAGAGCCCCGATGCAGAGGCGTTCTACAAACGCACCAATGCCCTCGCGCATGAGCTGGATGCGACGCGCCCGACCGGCGGCGTGCGCTGCATCACCGACAGCCAGCTGCTCGAAGACGTCTACACGATGAACGATTTCATCTTGGGCGATTTCGAACTGCCCTTCTCGAACCGCCCGCGCACGAGCTTGCGTGACCAGCAGGAGGTGACGGGGCTGCCCAAGCGCGTGCCCTATTTGGTGACCGAATATAACGGGCATATGTATCCCACCAAGGCGGGCGACCCCGAGCATCGCCAGCACGAGCATGTGCTGCGTCATCTCGACGTGCTCAACGCCGCCCATGATCCCGATGCCGGACTCGCGGGCTGCATCGGCTGGTGCATGTTCGACTACAACACGCACAAGGATTTCGGCGCGGGCGACCGAATCTGCCATCACGGCGTGATGTCGATCTTCCGCGAGCCGAAATTCGCAGCCTACGCCTATGCCAGCCAGCGCGATCCCGACGAGGCGATCGTGATGGAGCCGGTCACCGTCTGGTCGCGCGGCGAGCGCAATATCGGCGGGGTGATCCCGTTGATCGTGCTGACGAACTGCGACGAGGTGGAGCTGTCCTACGCCGATGTGGTCAAACGCGTCGGGCCTGATCGCACCCGCTTCCCGCATCTGCCGCACGCGCCAGTTATCATCGATTACGACCATTTCACCCCCGACGAGGTGACCGCTTGGGGAGAGAGCTGGCATGCGGGCCGCCTGCGCGGCTATCGCAACGGCGAGTTGGTGATCGAGCGCGACTTCCCCGCCGATGCGATGTTCGACCGGCTCGAAGTGGCGCCCGATGTCACGAAGGCCGAGGCCGATCCGAGCGAGGAAATCCGGGTGATGATCCGCGCCCGCGATCAGGCCGGCAACAAGCTGCATTTCCTCAACGAGCCCGTTCACCTCACCGTCGAAGGCCCGGCTAAGCTGATCGGCTCCGACTGTCCGGTGCTCGCCGACGGTGCGACCGGTTGCTGGATCCGCCTGACGGGAAGGCGCGGCACGATCAAGGTGACCGCGCGGCTTCGTGAGACGGTCGAGACAATCGAGATTGCGGTGGAATAAGCAGTAAGGCAAAGGCGCTCGATCAAGGCCATGGGGCGCCCCGTTCGCGACATGACATGTCGTTGAACGGGCGCCCGCTTTGGCCGGTTCGAACCCGTCGGGGGCGCATGACGCCAGCACTCGGATTCCGCTGACAAAATGCCAATGCATAATTTTACATTATATGTCTTATTACAATTTCCAAATTTTTATTTATCACACTGCCTGCTATGAGCATCGGGCAAGGTAGGGACCCACGTGCCGTAGCCCCTGTTCGGACAAGCTGCGGCATGTCAGACTTTAACCGGTCTCCCCGATCAACCCCGTGCTCAGCAGGAGGAAGCACAGATGGACGGAAATGACGTGAACACGGGCGGCAAGTGCCCGGTGATGCATGGCGGCAATACCGAGCTTGGCTCGAACGTGATGAATTGGTGGCCGCAGGCGCTCAATCTCGACATCCTGCACCAGCATGACACCAAGACGGACCCGCTGGGGCGCAGCTTCGACTATGCCGAAGAGGTCGAGAAGCTCGACTACGATGCGCTGAAAGCCGATCTGCACGCGCTGCTGACCGAAAGTCAGGAGTGGTGGCCGGCTGACTGGGGCCATTACGGTGGTCTGATGATCCGCCTCGCCTGGCACTCGGCGGGCTCCTACCGTCTCGCGGATGGGCGCGGCGGCGCGGGCACCGGCAATATCCGCTTCGCCCCGCTCAACTCCTGGCCCGACAATGCGAGCCTCGACAAGGCCCGTCGCCTGCTCTGGCCGCTGAAGAAGAAATACGGCAACCGGCTTAGCTGGGCGGATCTGATCATCCTCGCCGGCACCGTCGCCTATGAAAGCATGGGTCTGAAGACCTTCGGCTTCGCCTTTGGCCGCGAGGACATCTGGCATCCGGAGAAAGACACTTACTGGGGCGCCGAGAAGGAATGGCTTGCGCCGTCGGACGAGCGCTACGCCAATGTCGACAAGCCCGACACGATGGAAAACCCGCTTGCCGCCGTGCAGATGGGCCTGATCTACGTGAACCCCGAGGGCGTGAACGGCCAGCCCGACCCGATGAAGACCGCGGCGCAGGTCCGTGAGACCTTCGCGCGTATGGCGATGAATGACGAGGAAACCGCGGCGCTGACCGCAGGCGGCCACACCGTCGGCAAATGCCACGGCAATGGCGACGCGGCGGCGCTCGGCGCGGAGCCTGAAGCCGCCGATGTCGATCAGCAGGGCCTCGGCTGGTTCAACCCGAACCTCAAGGGGCAAGCGAGCAACTCGATCACCGGCGGGCCGGAAGGTGCCTGGACGACGAACCCGCTCGAATTCGACATGGGGTATTTCGAGATGCTCTTCGGTCATGAATGGGAAGTCACCCAGAGCCCCGCTGGCGCGAAACAGTGGAAGCCGGTGGACATCGCCGAAAAGGACATGCCGCTCGACACCTCGGACCCGAGCCAGCGCCGGATGCCGATGATGACCGATGCCGACATGGCGATGAAGGTCGACCCGATCTACAACGAGATTTGCCAGAAATTCATGTCCGATCCGGAGTATTTCAAGGAGACCTTCGCCCGCGCCTGGTTCAAGCTGACCCACCGCGACATGGGTCCGAAGGTCCGCTACAAGGGGCCGTGGGTGCCGTCGGAAGATCTGGTCTGGCAAGACCCGGTGCCCGCTGGGTCGACCGATTGGGACGTGGACGCTGTGAAGGCGAAGATCGCCGCCTCGGATCTGTCGGTGGCCGAGCTGGTCTCGACCGCCTGGGACAGCGCGCGCACCTATCGCGGCTCGGACATGCGAGGCGGCGCCAATGGCGCGCGTATCCGTCTGGCCCCGCAGAAGGACTGGGAGGGCAACGAGCCCGCCCGTCTGCAAAAGGTGCTCTCGGTACTCGAGCCGATCGCGGCAGAAGCCGGCGCGTCGGTCGCCGACGTGATCGTGCTGGCCGGCAATGTCGGCGTCGAGAAGGCGATCAAGGCCGCCGGTCATGACGCGACGGTGCCCTTCGCGCCGGGTCGTGGCGACGCGAGCGACGAGATGACCGATGCCGACAGCTTCGACGTGCTCGAACCGCTCGCCGACGGCTTCCGCAACTGGCTCAAGAAGGACTACGTCGTTTCGCCCGAGGAGATGCTTCTGGATCGCGCCCAGCTGATGGGGCTGACCGCGCATGAAATGACCGTCCTGATCGGCGGCATGCGGGCGATCGGCACAAACTATGGCGGGACCAAGCACGGCGTCTTCACCGACCGCGAAGGCCAGCTGACGACCGACTTCTTCGTCAACTTGACCGATATGGGCTACAGCTGGCATCCGGTGGGCGACGGGTCTTACGAGATCCGCGATCGCAAGACCGGCGCGGTGAAGTGGACCGCGAGCCGCGTCGATCTGGTCTTCGGCTCGAACGCGATCCTGCGCGCCTATGCCGAGGTCTATGCCCAGGACGATGCGAACGAGAAGTTCGTGGAGGACTTCGTAGCCGCCTGGACCAAGGTGATGAACGCCGATCGCTTCGATCTGGCCTGATCGTCTGTCTTACAGAAAACCGCGCCCCTCGCAGGATGACCTGCGGGGGGCGTTTTCGTTTGGGGATCAGCGAGATTCCGGTCCCGGCTCAGACCGACGCCCGGGGCGACCAGCCCCGGGCAGCGCCCGACCTCCCCCCGGGGAGGGCGCTTTTGCCCCCTCGACGCGAGCACACCTGTCGGTCGGATGTGGTACGATAAAGTACAGACCACCTATCTCGTGCCTGCGCCCGCCCGAGGTCGGGCCCCGCCCTCATCGCAGGCGGATAGCCGAAAAGGATATGGGCACCGTTCCGCCTTACAGCGCCGCCGTCGTCACGTAGCGCAGCGCGCGGGCCACCTGTTCGGGCGTGCGCGCGACCGCATTGGCCGCGGCATCGACCTCCTTGAGCGCGTGATCGTGCTCGGGCGGCTGAAGCACGATGATCGGCTTACCGAGCGCCGCCGCATAACCCGCATCAAACGCCGCGTTCCACTGCTTGTATTTTTCACCGAAACACACGACGAGCACGTCGCAGCGCTCAATCCCGGTGCGGATGCGGATCGCGTTGAGCGACGCGCCCTTGCGGTCATGCCAGAACTTGTCCTCTTCCGCGCCGAAGATCTCGACCCCGCAATCATCCGAGGCCCCGTGATCCGTCACTGGCCCCGACCATTCGATCTCGAGCCCTTCGCAGGCCGATTTCACCGCCTCGCGCCAATCGGTGTGAATTTCGCCGGCCAGATAGACATTCAGTTTCATCGCATCCTCTTTTCGCTGTGGCGTGGGCCCCGCTTCGGGCCGCGTCTCTTTTCCAGCGCGATCCTTGAGGATCGGGACCAGCTTGGCAACCTCTCCGGTCGTCCGCCCCCCTCCGATCCGCTCCCCATGCGTTTGATCCGCCAGCAGGCATAGCGACATGTCATTGACGCCGGTCAGTGCGCGAAATCGGCCACCTGCTTTGCTGGGAAGTGTTCGAAATCCTGGGAGGAGGAGAAAGCAATGAACGGTGTGGTGATTTCAAGCGTGGCAGCGCTCCTGCTGCTGACAACAAACGCTCTGGCGCAGGAGGATGCCGGTCGCGAGGAATACATGGTCGCCTGCGCTGGATGTCATGGCGAGACCGCGAAGGGGAATGGCCCGCTGGCAGGGCTGCTGGATATTCAGACACCCGACCTCACGAGCCTCGCGGCGAAGAAGGGCAACGGCGAATTCCCGTTCGACTACACGCTTCGGATGATAGATGGCCGAAACGAGACGCGGGCGCATGGCAGCAAGATGCCGGTCTGGGGGGACCGTTACGCGGCCTCGGCGACCAGCGAGCGCGGAGAAACGGCGGACATGGTGGCCCGGGGGCGCATCCTGTCTCTCATCTATTATCTGGCCTCGATACAGCAGTAACGCCCTCGCGCACAGATGGTGTAGGGCCTCGGCATCTGTGCCGGCACTTTGATCGGCGGGCGCGCGGCCCGTCGCTACCGCTTTGGCGCGATGAAGATGGCGGCCTTCAAACTCGCCAATGCCCTCGGCGCGGCGGGGGGCGGGCGGGCGGAAGGAGCTGATGATCATCGACGGCGCCGATCACGTCGACCTCTACGACCAGACGGACATCATTCCCGTCGGCAAGCTGCAGAGCGTCTTCGAAGGCCACCTGACCTGATCACACACGAGGCAGGAAGCCGGGCCTCGCGTCCGGCTTCTTGATGTCCGCGGCCATGCCAGACGAAACACACGATGTGGCTTAGTCCTCATCAATCGGCCGAACAGCATGGAGCGCGCGACCCTTAGGATGGAAATCCTTCCTCTGCAGGACGAACATGCCGCAGCTTCTCGGGGTTTCGGACAATCCATATTGCTTTGATCTTTCCGGAATGAACCGCGAAGGCCGTGGTTTGCAGGACGCCATTTTCCCGCACCACATATCCTGTTGCTCCGTTGATCAACTGCTGTCTCGGCACAGGCCCATTCGTCAGCTTACCCTTCCGGGCCAAGCCTTCGAAGAAGCGCGCGGCGTTCCAGCTCCCTCTCAGCACGTTGATTGCTGCGGGAACTTTGCCGCCGCCATCCGTATGCACCTCGATATCTTCAGCGAAGATTTCCAGCAGCCGATCCATATCGCCCTCGCGGCTTGCGGCCCAGAATGCCGCGACAAGCGGGTGGGTCTCCTCTGCTCGCTCAAGCGTGCTCTGATCGGCGCCGACAAGCTTGCGTCTTGCCCGCGAGACCAGCTGCCGACAATTTGCGGAAGACTGGCCGACGACCGCCGAGATTTCTTCGAAACTGTAATCGAACCCGTCGCGAAGAATGAACGCCGCGCGCATCTCGGGCGATAGTCGATCGAGCGTGAGCAGGAGTGCGATCCCCACATCCTCGGTCAGGATCCAATCGCTTTCGGCATCCGCCGCATGGTCGGTGACAATCGGCTCGGGCAGCCATGCCCCCACATAGGTCTCACGCCTCTTTTGTGCCGATCGCAGATGGTCGAGGCAAAGGCGCGTGACGATGGTCGAAAGCCATTGCGCCGGACGTTCGATCCCGGCAAGGCCAACGCTTTGCAGTTTCAGCGCCGCGTCCTGAAGGATGTCCTCCGTCTCCGAGACTGACCCGGTCATTCGATAGGCGAGCCCCGCCAAGCGGCGGCGCTCCCTTTCGAAAACCTGCTGTGTCTCAGGCAGCGGCATGATCGCGCTCTCTGATCTTGTGGGTCGACCGGAACCCAATCGCGAAACGGTTCCACGCGTTAATCAACGTAACAGCGAAAGTCAGGTCCACGCATTCGCGCTCCGAAAAAACATTTCGGAGACGCTGGAAGACCTCCTCCGAGGCGCCCTGTTGCTCGATCCTTGTCAGGGCTTCGGCCCAATCGAGTGCGGCGCATTCGCGTTCGTCAAACGCAGGGCTTTCACGCCAGGCCGCCAGCACATCGAGCTTTTGCTGCGACACACCCGCCTCCCGCGCGGCAGGCGCATGCATATCGAGGCAATAAGCACATCCGTTGATTTGCGACACGCGCATCTTGATAAGCTCCCGCAGCATGAGCGAGATCGAAAGCTCCTTCGTCGCCTCCTCGGCTGCCCTCATGGCCTTCATCGTCTCGGGGGCTGCTTCGTAGTAGTTCATTCGGGGCGTCATCGGCATCTCCTTGGGTTATATACCAGAAGACGAGACAGCCCCCCGCTTTGTGACAGGCGCAAAGAAAATCTCTCTGTTCAGGTAGCCGGGTCTGGAGCCTAGAGGACCTACGCCTTTCGCCAAAGCCATGCGCCCGAACGGACGAACTCGGTCGAAGCTTTGGTCGCTCGGGGCATTTTAACGTAGATGCAATTCGCGGCGGCTTGTTCGGGCCAGCACGCGCGAAGTTCAAACGTCGCGCTGCACGTCTTCAAGCACCTCGGCCAGCACCGACACGGCCAGCAACCGAGGATCGCGCGCAGATTGGATCAGCCCGATCGGCCCATGAACCCGCGCGCGCGTCGCCGCGTCGATACCGCGAGCCTGCAAACCTTCCTGCCGCCGGTTTTGCGTGCGCACGCTGCCTTGTGCCCCGATGTAGAACGCAGGGGTTGCGAGCGCCGCCTCGAGAATATCCAGCTCCCAATCGTGGTCGTGAAACAGAAGGATCACCGCCGTGCGCGCGTCGATTGCAACGTCCGAAGGGATCGCGCTTCGGCCCAACCTGCGCACCGTGCAGCCTGCACCTTCAGCATTGGCGAAAGTGGCATCTTCGGGCGTGAGCAAAAGATGCGGCGCGCCGGTGGCCCGCACCAGATCGGCGAAGAACACCGCCTCGGCGCCAGCACCGAAGATCACGAAGCGCGGCTCGGGGCGAAAGGCGATACGCAGCTCTCCCGGCTCGTCGGGGGTCTCGTCTTCCTGCGTCAAACGCAAGCCCCCCGAGGCGCTCAGTCCCAAGGCCGCCTCCGCGCGGCGCGCCCGCCTTGCCGCTAGCTCGCTAAGCAAGGAACGGTCCGGCGCGGGGATCACCGTAACCTCGAGCGCGCCGCCGCAGGGCAGCTTCAGATCGAAAAAGGGCGAACCGGCCCCATAGCGCAGCTTGCGCACCTGCCCGTCGGCCAGCGCCGCGCGCGCATGTTCGGCCAAATCTTCCTCGATACAGCCTGAGCTGAGCGCTCCGAAGCGCCGACCGTCCGGCAAGATCGCCATCGCGGTCCCGACATTGCGATAGGCCGGGCCTTCGATGGCAGAGATCACCGCGATCGCGCCGGGTGCGTCGGACCTTGCCAGTTCGAACCACGGATCTTGCGCGGCGGGATGGGTCACGGCTGGCCCCTCAATCGTTCGACCCGGCCAGCGCGCGATGCGCGACCTCGACGAAGAACTGCACGCCCAGCGGCAGGATCGCATCGTTGAAATCGTAATGTGGGCTATGCAGGTTGCGCCCGCCCTCGGCCGATCCGTTGCCGATCCAGCCGTAAGCGCCGGGCACCTTCTCCAGCAGGGAGGCGAAATCCTCGCTCGCCATGCTGGGCGCGTAGTCGACCTGCACCGCGTCGCGGCCCACGATGGCCTCGGCGGCGCGGCGCGCGGTTTCGGCGGCCTCAGGGTCGTTGATCGTGGCCGGGTAGCGGCGCTGATAGATCAGCTCGGCCTTGGCATGAAACGCCTCGGCGATCATTTCGGCGCGGCGCGTCATCTCGGCCTGCACGAAATCGCGCGTCGCGGGGCGCAGGGTGCGCACGGTGCCGTGCAGGGTCACTTCGTCTGGGATCACATTGAGCGTGTGGCCCGCATGGATCTGCGTGACCGAGATCACCGTCGCATCGGTCGGATCCACCGCGCGGCTGACGATGGTCTGCCAGGCCATCTGCAACTGGGCCGCCAGCGTGATCGGGTCGATCCCCTCATGCGGCATCGCGCCATGCGAGCCCTTGCCCATCACCCTCAGCTCGAACGTGTCGAACGCGGCCATGACGGGGCCTGCGCGCATCGCTATCTTGCCCGCCTCGAGGCCCGGCCAGTTATGCAGCGCAAAGGTGCTGTCGAGCGGGAACTGGTCAAGCAACCCATCCTCGACCATCACCCGCGCGCCGCCTTCGTTTTCCTCGGCGGGCTGGAAGATGAACACCACCGTGCCCGGTCCCAGCGGATCGGCCGCCATCGCCTGCGCGGCGCCCAGAAGCATCGTGGTGTGACCGTCATGGCCGCAGGCATGCATCTTGCCGGGGATCTCGGAGGCATAATCCGCCCCGGTCAGTTCGGAGATCGGCAGCGCGTCGATATCGGCGCGCAGGCCGACCGTCGGCCCCTCGCCATTTCGCAGAACGCCGATCACCCCGGTCCCGGCCAGCCCCTCGTGGACCTCAAGTCCGAACGCGCGCAACTCAGCCGCGATGAAGGCGGCGGTCTCGTGTTCTTCGAAGGCCAGTTCGGGGCGGCGATGCAGCGCATGCCGCCATTCAACCAACTGGTCTTCCATCGCCTTGATCGCCGGGGTGATATTCATCGCGCGTCCTTTCAACCAAAGAGCCAGCAGATCCCGAGCCCGAGGCCCAGACCGACCAGAAGCCACGCCACGCGGTCGATCAGCGGAATATGTCCCGCCGCCGCCGTGGCCACCGCGCCCGTCGGGGCGGCGCCTTCGCGTGACGGGGCTGTCTCCTCCGCCTCGCCGGTCACGACCCGCGAGAAGGCATTGAAGAAGTCCTCGGCATTCTTGCGGGCCACGCCCTGAATCAATCGCCCGCCGACTGCGGCCAGTTTACCGCCAACCTCGACATCGGCGACATAGGACAAACGCGTGCCCTCGCCTTCGGGCGCGAGCTTGATCTCCGCGCCGCCCTTGGCGAAGCCCGCAGGGCCGCCCTGCCCGCGCCCGGTGATCCGGTAGGACACGGGCGGCACCAGATCGCTCAGCTCCACCTTGCCGCGAAAGCTGGCCGAGACGGGGCCGACCCGCGCCACGACCGTGGCGGTATATTCAGCCTCGCCCGTCTGCTCCATCGCCTCGCAGCCCGGGATCGCGCGGCGCAGCACCTCGGGGTCGTTGAGCCCGCGCCAGACCGTCTCGGGATCGGCCGGGATCAGGTGATCGCCTTCGAACCGCATCACCCGGCCTCCGCATGGATCGCGTTATAGGCACGGTAGAGCGCCTGCGTGCCCTCTTCGCCGAAGCCGTCATCCACCAGCTTGCCATAGAGGCTGCGCGCCAGCGACAGGCCCGGCAGATCGAGGCCCAGTCTTTCGGCATCGCTCAGCGCGATCGACATGTCCTTGACGAAGTGGTGGACGAAGAAGCCGGGCGCGAAATCCTCGTCCACCATCTTCGGTCCAAGCCCGTTGAGCAGGAAGCTCGACGCGGCTCCGGTTCCGATGACTTTGAGAACCTGCATCGGATCCAGACCGGCGGCGCGTGCGTAGCTGATGCTTTCCGCGACCGCGAGCATGGTCGAGGCGATGGCGATCTGGTTGGCCATCTTGGTGTGCTGCCCAGCGCCCGCCTTGCCCATCAGCGCGATATTCCCGCCCATCAGCTCCAGCACCGGCAGGACCCGCTCGAACGCCCGCGCATCGCCCCCCAGCATGATCGCGAGCTTGCCCGCCTTCGCGCCGACATCGCCGCCGGAGACCGGGGCGTCGAGCGCAGAGAGGCCGCGCGCGAGAGCCGCCTGCGCGATTTTCCCGGCCAGGGCGGGGCTCGAGGTGGTCATGTCGATCAGCACCGAGCCCGGGCGCGCCTTGCCGATGATCCCCTCCTCACCGAGGTAGACCTGTTCGACATCGGCGGGGTAGCCCACGATGGTGATCGTGATATCGCTGGCCTCGGCCACGGCGCCCGGGCTGTCGCACCACGTCGCCCCCTTTGCGACGAGGGCATCGCCCTTGGCGCGGGTGCGGTTGTAGATGTTGAGCGGATGCCCCGCGGCGAGGATATGCCCCGCCATGTGCTGGCCCATGATTCCGAGTCCGATGAAGCCGACGCTGAGTTTCTCTTCTGTCACGGCTGGGTCCTTTTCGTTGAGCTGGGCGCGGCCTCCCGCAGGAGCGCGCGAATGGATTGGGGGGTCAGCGGAAGACGCTCGATCGTCACGCCGCGCGGCGCGAGCGCATCGCTCACCGCGTTGGCGAGCACGCCGATCGCGCCCATCACGCCGCCTTCGGCCATGCCCTTGATCCCCGCGGGGGTGCGGCGGTTCGGCGTGTTGTGATGCAGGATTTCGAATTCCGGGAGTTCGTTCGGGGAGGCCACGAGGTAATCGGCGAGCGTCGCGGAGAGGTTCTGCCCCGTGCCGTCGTAGATCACCTGTTCGAGCAGCGCGCCGCTCAGCCCCATCGCGATCGCGCCCTGCTGCTGGCCGCGCACGACGATCGGGTTGAGAACGGTGCCGGAATCCTCGGCAACGAGATAGCGGTCGATGGTGATCGCACCGGTCTGCGGGTCGACCTCGACCTCGCAGGCATGGGTCGAGTTGGAATAGGTCATCGCGGGCGGGTCGTAGCTATGCGAGAAGTCGAGCCCCGGCGCGATCCCCTCGGGCAGAGCCAGCGGGTCGAGATAGGCACGCCGCGCGATATCGGTCAGCGCAAGGCCCGTCTCCTGCCAGTCGTCGCCGATCATCCGTTCGATCTGGCCTGCGCGCAGTCGTAGCCCGCCAGCGTCGTTGAGATCGAGCATCGAAGCCGCAATCGCGAGCACCCGCTCGCGCGCCTTGAGCGCACAGAGATAGAGCGTCCCGCCCCCGGCAGTCGCGCCGCGTCCACCGCGGCTGCCCATGCCGTAGGGCGCGATATCGGTATTGCCCATATGGACCGTGACATCTTCCGAGCGCACGCCGAGCCCTTCGGCCACCGCCTGCGAAAGCGGGCTCTCGTAGCCCTGCCCGGTGCCCATCAGCCCGACGGAGGCGTTGACCGCCCCGCTCGGTTCGATCCGCACCCAGGCCGATTCATGGCCCGATCCGGGGATACCGGCGGATTTGTAAAATTCCGAGCCATAGGTCGTGCTCTCGATCACCGTGCACAGCCCGAGCCCCAGATAGCGCCCCTCAGCGCGCGCCTTTTCCTGCCGCGTGCGGAAATCCGCGACGTCGATCGCGTCCACGGCGATCTCGAGCGTCTCCCGTGGGCTGACATCTTCGAGAAGTTCGCCCGTGGGCATCTTGTAGGGCAGATCCTCCGGGCCGAGCGCGTTGATACGGCGCACCTCGACCGGGTCGAGGCCGAGGTCGCGGGCGATGGCGTCGATCGTGCCCTCCATCACCCAGCTCGTGATCGCCATCGGCGCGCGCATCGGGCCTGCGCCGCATTTATTGGTCAGCGCGACGCGGACCTCATAGGCGTAGTCCTGAATCCGGTAGGGACCGGTCATGATGAGGGCGATGACGCGGGCCATATAGTTGGCCGGGTAGAAGCAGTAGCCGCCGAAATCCTCGTCGATCTCGAGCTCGAGACCGAGAATCCGTCCGGTTTCGCTGACCGAGGTGCGCGTGCGGCACTCGTATTCCCGCGCATGGGCGGCGGACATCAGGTTTTCCATCCGATCCTCGCGCCACCGAACCGGGCGGCGCAGGTGGCGAGACAGAGCCGCGACCGTGAGTTCCTCGCGATAGAGCGCGATCTTCTGACCGAAGGCGCCGCCCACATCGGGGCTCATCACCGTGACCTGGCTTTCCGACAGACCCAGCCGCGCGGCAAGCTGGCTGCGCAACGGGTGCGGGACCTGATTGCCGATATGCATGTTCAGATGCGCGCGCCCGTCATCCCAATCGGCGACGCAGCCGCGCGTCTCCAGCGGCACATGGGTGTGGCGATGGAGCGAGAAACGGGCCTCGACGACGCGATGCGCCTCGGCCCGGCGCGCGGCAGGATCGCCGACGCACAGGCTTTGATGCGAGACCATGTTGCTGGTCAGGCTGTCATCGACCAGAGCGGCATCGGACGCGAAGGCCTCGGTGATCGAGGTCACCGCCGGAAGCTGGTCATATTCGACGGTGACACATTCGGCGGCATCCTCTGCAAGGTAGCGATCGGTCGCGACGACGCAGACCACCGGATCGCCGTGAAAGCGGACCTTGTCGATCGGAAGCGTCGTCAGCTCGGTCGGCTGCAACCCTTCGATCGGCGGTGCGAGGCGCAGCCGCGTTGTCATCTGATCGAGATCGCGCCCGGTGAAAATCCCCACGACCCCCGGCATTTCAGCGGCTTCGGCGCTGTCGATCCCGAGAATGCGCGCATGGGCGTGGGGCGAACGCACGAAGCTCACATGCAGCGCGCCGGGAAAGGCGAGGTCGTCGAGATAGCGCCCGCGCCCCGAAACGAGGCGCCGATCTTCCTTGCGCGGCAGGGCGCGACCGATCTCGGTGAAATCGCCGCTCATGCCGCCTCTCCACGCATCCGGGCCGCCGCTTTCAGCACGGCGGCGACGATATTCTGATAGCCCGTGCAGCGGCACAGGTTGCCCGACAGGACATCGCGCACCTCTTCTGCGGTGGGGTCCGGGTTCTCGCGCAGGTAATGCTCGAAGGTCACCACGATGCCGGGCGTGCAGAAACCGCATTGCAGCCCATGTTCCTCGTGCAGCGCCTGCTGAAGCGCCGAGAGTGCATCGGGCCGTCCCATGGCCTCGATGGTCGTGACCTCGTGGCCCTCCATCTGGGCGGCGAAGGTCAGGCAGGCGCGCGCGGGGCGTCCGTCGATCAGCACGGTGCAGGCGCCGCAGACGCCGTGTTCGCAGCCGACATGGGTGCCGGTCAGACCAAGATCATCGCGCAGCACATCCGAGAGCAGCTTGCGCGCGGGCACCCGAACGTCGTGGGTTTCGCCATTCACGCTCAGCGAAAGCGTCAGGGGGTCGTGTGTCGGAGCGGTCATGCGCCCTCCTCCCGGGTCAGAGCGGACTGGAACGCGCGAATGACAAGCGTTTCGGCAAGTTCCCGGCGATAGACCCCGGGCACCTGTTCGCTGTCTTCGGGCGCGATCGCCGCAGCAGTCGCGGCTGCGAGGTCGCGAATGGTGTCTTCGTCGGCCAGCCTGCCCTGCGCGCGCGCCTCGATCTCGGGCAGGCGCAGCGGGACGGTGTCGACGCCGCCGAGCCCGAGCCGCAGCGCATCGATCTTGCCCTCCGCGTCGCGCGCGAAACTGAGCGCGACGCTGACCAGCGCGAAATCGCCGTGACGGCGCGAGAAAGCCTTGAAGGCCCACCGATCGCCGACGGGGAGCGGAAAGCGCAGCGCGGTGATGAGTTCGCCATCGCGCAGATCTACCGTCATGATCGATTGCAGGAAATCGGCGGCGGCAACTTCGCGCGTGCCTGCCGGTCCCGAAATCACCAGCGTCGCACCCAGCGTGACCGCGATCAGCGGCAACTGGGCAGCGGGGTCCGCATGGGCGAGGCTGCCGCCGATCGTGCCACGCTGACGGATCGCGTAATGCCCGATCGAGGCGGCAGCGGCACCGAGAAGCGGCAGGCTCCGCTGCACTTCCGGCGCATTGGCAAGGCGGTGATGGCGCGTCAGCGCGCCGATCTCCAGCATGTCGTCCTTCACCCGCACGCGGTCCAGCTCGATCAGGTCGTTGAGATCGATCAGATGGCCCGGGCGCGCCAGCCGCATGTTCAGCATCGGCCCGAGGCTTTGCCCTCCGGCGATCGGCTTTGCCGCCGGCCCATGTGTGCGCAACAGCGCCAGTGCCTCGGCAAGGCTCGCAGGCCGGTGGTAGGTGAAAGGGGCGGGTTTCATCGTGTCAGGCCGCGTTCCAGATCAGCGACTGACCGGTTTCGCGGTCGAAGACATGCAGGCGGTTGAGATCCACCGCGAGTGTGATGCTCTCGCCGAACGCATGGCGCAGATCCTTGCCGACGCGGAAGAACAGCTCCTCGCCGCCGAAATCCATGCCGAGATACTGATCCGAGCCAACCGGAAGCACCGAGTTCACGGTGCCGCTGAGCGCATTATATCCCGGCTCGGCAGTGCCTTCCGCGACATCCTCGGCCCGGATGCCAAGCCGCACCGCGCGGCCCTCCTGCCCTTTCAGGCGTGCCGCGTGATCTGCCGGCAGCACGAGACGCAACCCATCGCGGACGAAGGCCATCTCGTCATCCGGCCCGGCCTCGAGCACGCCGTCGAAATAGTTGATCGGCGGGCTGCCGAGGAACGACGCCACGAAGGTGTTCGCCGGGCGCTCGTAGATGTCGTCGGGCGTGCCTATCTGCTGCACGACCCCGTCATTCATCACCACGATACGATCCGCGAGCGTCAGCGCCTCGGCCTGATCGTGAGTCACGTAGACGAAGGTGGTCTCCATCGCGCGGTGGAGTTCCTTGATCTCCGCGCGCATCGAGATCCGCAGCGCCGCGTCGAGGTTCGACAGCGGCTCATCCATCAGGAAGACCGACGGGTCACGAACCATCGCGCGCCCCAGCGCCACACGCTGACGCTGGCCGCCCGACAGCTGCGACGGACGGCGGTCGAGCAGGTGCGAAATCTCGAGCTTCTTCGCGGCGTCTTGCACGCGCTCGTCGATCTCTTCCTTCGACGCGTTGCGCATCTTCAGCCCGAAACCGATATTGTCGTAGACGGTCTTATGCGGGTAGAGCGCGTAGCTCTGGAACACCATCGCGACGTCGCGCTTGTGCGGGGGGACGTAGTTCACGACCTGCTCGTCGAAGATCAGATCGCCGTCCGAGACCTCCTCGAGCCCTGCAATCATGTTGAGGGTCGTGGATTTGCCGCAGCCCGAGGGGCCGAGCAGGACGATGAACTCGCGATCCTCGATATCGAGGTTGAGATTGCGCACGGCATGGAAGCCGTTGGCGTATTTCTTGTTGACGTTGGTGAAGCGGATCCGGGCCAAGACTTTGTCCTTTCTAACCTTTGACAGCCCCGGCGGTCAGACCGGAAACGATGTAGCGTTCGAAGACGATGGCGACGATCACCGGCGGCACGACCGCCAGGACGCCAGCGGCGTTGAGGAAGGAGAAGCTCACCGTGAAATCGGAGGTGAACGAGGCCAGCAGGATCGGCAGGGTCTGCGACGCGGAGGTCTGCGTAAACATCAGCGCGAGCAGGAATTCGTTCGAGCTGGTAAGGAAGGTGAAGAGGACCACGGCGACGAGCGAGGGCAGCGAGAGCGGCAGGAACACCTTGATCAGCGCCTGGAGCCGCGAACAGCCATCGACCCGCGCGGCCTTGTCCAGCTCGTCCGGGAGGCCCTCGAAATACTGGATCAGGATGAAGACCGTGAAGGGCACTGTGATCGCGAGATAGGTGATCACCAGCGATCCGAGCGTATCGAGCATCCCGAGTTTGCGGATCACTAGGAAGAACGGCACGACCAGCGCGATATCGGGGATCACCCGCGTGATCAGGATGAAATAGACGGACGCGTTGCGCCCCCAGAACCGGATCTTCGCGATCGCATAGGCGGCCGGCACCCCGACGAGCAGGTTCAGGATCACCACCAGGATAGAGACGATCAGGCTGTTGGCCATCGACGGCAGGAGGTTTTCTGCGGTGGAGGGGATGAAGTCGCCGGCAGCAGGATCGGCGCCCGAGCGCGTCTCGTAGGTGACGGGCTCGTCGTTCCCGGCGGTGAAGATAGCCTCGAAATTGCGCAGGGTCGGCTCTTCGGGAATCCAGTGCGGCGGGATCGAGACGATCTCGGTCTCGGTCTGGAACGCCGAAGAGACGAGCCAGGACACCGGGGCGAGAATGTAGGCCGCAAGGACGATCGCGGAGACCACGATCACCAGACGCTGCACGATGCGCCCGATTTTCTGGCGGCGGCGGTAGTCGATCGTGTCGACAGGCGGGGTGATAGGCATATCGCTCATGTCAGATCTTGCGCCCCAGCGTTCGGATGAAGAGGTAGGAGAGTGCGAAAGTCGCGATTGCGAGGAGGTAGGACATCGCAGCACCGCTCCCGAAGGACAGGTTGCGGAAGGTCTCGACATAGATGTGCCACGAGAGCACATGCGACGCGCTGCCGGGCCCGCCCTCGGTCAGGATGAAGAACAGGTCGAAATGGCGGATCGCCATCATCGTCTCGTAGATCATCACCAGCATGAAACCGGGCTTCATCGCCGGCAGGGTGACATGCACGAAGCGCTGCCAGACCGTCGCGCCATCGACGCGCGCCGCCGCATAGAGATCGGACGGGATCGACTTGAGCGAGACCAGCAGAAGGATCGTCGCCAGCGGCACTTCCTTCCAGACGAAGGCATTGGCGATCAGGAACAGTGTTTTGTCCTGATCCCCCAGCCAGACCATGTATTTGTCGATGAAATCGAGCTGATAGAGCAGGCCGTTCAGCGCGCCGTAGCTGGAATCGTAGATCCATTTCCACATCAGCGCGTTCGCGACATAGGGGATCGCCCACGGCACCAGCAGGATCGTCGACAGGATACGACGCCCGCGGAACTCCTGATTCAGCAGCAGCGAGACAAGCAAGGCTATGAAAGCAATCGCGGTAACCGAGACGAGCGAGAAACTCACCGTGCGCCAGACCGCGCCCCAGAACGCCTCATCGCCGAGAAGATCGGTATAGTTCTTCAGCCCGACAAAGGGGGTCCGGTTCGGACGCGTCAGCTTGATGCTGAAGAAGCTGATATAAAGCGAATAGGCGATCGGGAAGACCGCAACCGCGCCCAGAACGGCCATGACAGGAGCAAGAAACAGCATGGCGCTGCGCTCCTCGTATCCCACCCGCCATTTCGGGCGTGTCGCCCGTGTCATTGCATTCGCCACGTCATGCTCTCCCGTTGCCCTGCCCGACAGACGGCGGGCCTTTTAGAAAGGCCCGCCGCACCTGCTCAGTAGCTGTCCTTCAGCTCGTTCCACAGATCGGCAGATTTCTTGACCGCTTCGGCGGGATCGACATTGCCGAGGATGGCCGATTGCCAGGCCGACCCGTTGGTGTCGTTCCACTCGCCGAACCACGGGGTGACCGTGTCCTTCTTGCGAGCGAGCGCCTGCTGAGCCTGGATCATGTCGACATCGCCATAGGAGTCGTAGGCGGCGCGGATCTCGGGATCCTCGAACAGCGGCTTCACGCCGAACCCGGCCCCGATATCGAGGAACAGGAGCTTCTGGAACGTGTAGGCGCCATCGGCCTTGCCGCCGAACCATTCGATCAGCTTCGCGGCATTCTCGGCGCGCGCCTTGTCTTGTGCAGCCTGCGCCGACATGCCGTGGAAACGCATCCAACCGACCGTCGCGTGAGAGCCGTTGGCGCCTTTCGGCATCATCGCCTGCTTCACATTGCCTGCGATCTGCGACTGCTCGGGATCGTTGAGCATCCGCAGACGGTATTTCGCGACCATCGCGAAGGCATGGTTGCCCGCCGCGAAGGATTTCAGGCCAGCCAGTTCGCCGGTCTCGACACAGGCGGGCGAGACGATCTCGTGCTTGTTGACCGCATCGACGACCCAGCTCAGCGCCTCGACTGCACCCTCTTTCGGATCCTGCATCACGGCCATGCCGTTGTCATCGACCAGACGGCCACCATGCGAATAGACCAGCGTCGAGATGAACTCGATCAGCCAGCTTTCCTGCGCCATCGCGAGCATCATCGGATAGTCGGCAATGCCTTTCTCTTTCATGACGAGCGACTGCTCGACCAGCTCATCCCAGGTTTCCGGCGGCGCGTCGAAGCCGGCTTCCTTGAGCTTCGCCTCGTCATAGAAGAAGGCCATGTAGTCGGTGTAATAGGTCAGGCCGTACTGACGACCGCCATAGGTCATGGAGTCGGTGCAGAAATCCTCGGCCTCGGCGTTGTATTTCATCAGGCTGTCGAATTCGTCGACCGGAGCGATCCAGCCGGCCTCGGCCCATTCGGGCAGCCAGGAATCCGACACCCACATCGCATCGAGCGGCGCACCGCCCACGAATTTCGCGACCATGCCCTCGCGGTACTGGGCCCAGGGCGAGTTGCCGTAATTGACCGGGATCCCGGTTTCCTTGGTGAAGGCGCTGAGGTGGCTCTGCACGGTGTCGACCGCCGCCGACCAGGTGTGCATCGTCAGCGCGGCCGTTTCGGCCTTCGCCGGACGAACCAGACCCGGCGCCATCAGCGCCCCTGCGCCCGCCGCCGAGTAGCGGAGGAAATCCCGGCGCCCGAGACGGCGCGTCTTATCCTTGAGCATCTTTCGATTCCTTTTGCATGGCCGCCTCAGCCCGAGCCCGTTCAAAGCCCAACCTGCAGCAAGCCGTCCCTGTTGATCTTGTTTATGGGAACCGACGCTATTGGCGATTTATTTATTCGTCAACTGACGACAAACGAAAAAGTGAGGATTTCCCTTCCGCAACGGAAATCGCACAAAATTTCAGCGCCTGCGGAAGCCTCCGCAGGCGAAATCAGGGAAAATGTAGCGGATTGCAGCGCTCAGCGGCCGCTGCACACCTCGACCATGTCTTCGAATCCCGCGAGGAACACGCGGACATGCATCGTTACCACCTGGTCTTCGGAGAGCGACAGGCTGCTTTGATAGATATGGCGTCGAATCGCGTAGTGAGAGATCGCACCGTGCAGCGTCCACGCCATTTCGCGGAGCAATGCGGGATCTTCCGGCAGCTCTACGCCCCGCTCATGCGCCACTTCGCGCATCACGGTCTCCAGCAACTGCATGACGATCGCTGCGATGTAGTCAGGCGCCATATTCGCCTCGGCCAGCGAGGCATAAAGGAACAATCGCAACCACTTCCGGGTCAAGGTAGACTGAAGATAGTCGCGATAGAATGCGTCGAGGCGCACGGCCATGGGCTGCGAACGATCCTGAAGCTCAACGAACCAGACGGCCTTGAAAGCACCAAGAATTTCTCGGTTATAGACCTCTTTGAGCAAGTCTTCCTTGGTCGGAAAGAAGCGATAGAGAAGACGCTGGGAGATGCCGCATTTCTCCGCCAGCTGCCGCGTCTGCCCCGCAAGTCCGTTCTCCGCAAAGAACTCGGTGGCGACGTCCAAAATCTGGGCACGACGCTCATTGAACGGCATGCGCACAGCGCCTTGCGGCGAGCCGGGCTTATTTCCGGCGCCGTTCGTTTTGGACGAACCTTCAGTCATTTTTGGCTTGGCCTGCACGTTTTCCCCTTGGCACCCCTTGTTGTTCATTCCGACGCCGGACGCAACGACTTCAGCTCCCTACATTAGCCCATTCCGCGCGAAGGCAAAGTATCTTTTCGTCACTTGACGACTTATGTGTTGCGAAAACCTGAAGTTTGGTCGTAGCTTCGGCGCATGACGGGACGTCAGCGCCCGCGATTTTCTGCCATTCACGCCGGAGTCCAACATGATCTACGAACAAAGAACCTACCGCATCACCCCCGGGAAGGCGCCCGAGTTCCTCAAGCTCTATGAAGCCGAGGGTCTGCACATCATCACCCAATATGCGAAGCTTGCCGGATGCTGGGTCAGCGACAGCGGCGTGCTCAACGCGGTCACCTTCCTCTGGGCCTATGAGGATTACGGCCACCGCAGCGCGCAACGCGCCAAGCTGGGCGCAGACCCGGAATGGCAGGCCTTCGTGCCCAAGATCTTGCCCTATCTCGTGCATCAGGAAAGCATCTTCCTGCAGCCAGCGGCCTTCTCGCCGCTCGACTGATCCGGGCACGGGCCACCATGCGCACGCTTGGCATCCTCCTTGCCGCCGGCGCCTCGCGTCGGTTCGGCGCTCGGGACAAGCTGCTTGCCGATTGGAACGGCGCCCCTTTGGTGCTGGCAGCGGCACGCGCGCTCGAGGCGTCGGGATGCGATGCGCTCGTGGCGATCGTCTCTTCCGAGAGGGTCGCCGTTTCTCTTCCGCCGTCGTTCAAGGTGCATCACGTGGCACCGGGCCTGCCGCTCTCCGAGAGCTGGCGAACGGCGCGCGGCGTCGCAACGAGCCGCCGGGCAGAACGTGCGCTGTTCGTGCTGGGCGACATGCCTTTCGTTTCAACCGACACGCTCCGCGCCTTGGTAAATAGCGACGGCGGCGGCCGCGCCTGCACCTTCAACGGTATCCCGATGCCGCCAGCGCTTCTGACCGCGCACGACTTGAGACACGCACCCGATCAGGACGGAGATCAAGGTGCCCGGGAGCTGTTGCGCGCCCTGCCGCGTAAGTCGCTCATCTCCCTCTCGGCCGAAGAGGCGAGTGACATCGACACGCCCGAAGACCTCCGCCATCATCGGGTTAACGTCAAGCGTGAGGATCGCGCCTGACCCTTTCTCCAGGGCGCGCATTGTCGGGATACCGATCTTGGCGCGGGACGCGAGTTCGGCTTGCGTAGGTCCGCATCCCATGCGCTCGGCTCTCAAGACCGACAAGAGACGACAGCGTCCAACGCCCGTCCGTAATTTTCAGCTTTTCGTCCCGATCTCATCGAGTGCGCGGCAGAGCCGTTCCGTAACCTGCTCGGTGCTGGCTGTGCCGCCGAGGTCGCGCGGGCGACTCTCGGGATCGGCTGTCACGACCTCGATCGCGCGCATCATTTGCGCCTCGGCCTCGGTCTCTCCCAGATGCCCCAGCATCATTGCAGCACTCCAGAAGGTGCCGATGGGATTGGCGACGCCCTTGCCGGTGATATCGAAGGCCGAGCCGTGGATCGGCTCGAACATCGACGGCGCGGCGCGCTCGGGGTTGAGGTTGGCCGTGGGGGCGATGCCGATGGACCCCGCGAGCGCCGCCGCGAGATCCGAGAGGATGTCGGCGTGGAGGTTCGTGGCGACGATCGTGTCGAGCGAACGCGGATCGAGCGTCATGCGCACGGTCATCGCGTCGACCAGCATCCGGTCCCATGTCACGTCGGGAAACTCGGTCGCGACCTCGGCGGCGATCTCGTCCCACAGCACCAACCCGTAGCGCTGCGCGTTGGATTTCGTCACCACCGTCAGACGCTTACGCGGGCGCGCCTGAGCCTGCGAGAAGGCCACGCGCATGATGCGCTCGACGCCGGTGCGGGTGAAGATAGCGGTCTCGGTGGCGACCTCGTGCGGCTGGCCGCGATGGCTGCGCCCGCCCTGCCCCGCATATTCGCCCTCGGAGTTCTCGCGCACGATCAGCCAGTCCAGATCTTCCGGACCGACACCCGCAAGCGGGCTCGACAGGCCCGGCAGGATACGGGTGGGCCGCAGGTTCGCATATTGATCGAGCCCCTGACAGATCGCGAGGCGCAGCCCCCAGAGCGTCAGGTGATCGGGCACGTCCGGAGCGCCGACCGCGCCGAATAGGATCGAGTCATAGGCTCGCAGTGCATCGACCCCATCTGCGGGCATGAATGTGCCCTCGCGCTGAAAGCGTTTCGAGCCCCAGTCGAAGCGGTCGACCTCGAGCCGGAACGCGTTGGTCTGGCGGCTCAGGTGGTCAAGCGCCGTCAATGCCGCGTCGACCACCTCCGGCCCGATCCCGTCGCCGGGGATGGCCGCGATACGATGAACCCGGGTCGTCATGGCCGCATCACTTCTTCAACCACGCCTTGAAGGCGTCACCGTAATCGGGATGCCAGCGCGACAAGGGCGGGCGGTTCTCGGTGATGTCGCCCGCCGCCCAGAGGATGCGCTTCACATCCGTTGCGCGATCCACGTCGTTGTCGGGGCACAGAATGTAGAAATCGCCGCGCTCGATCGAGTCGAAGAGGAACTCCACGACCTGCTCGGGCGTCCATGCATCGGCAGGTTTCTCGGTGCGCCCGCCCGCGGTGAGGGGCGTGTAGACGAAGCCCGGGATGAACAGCCGCGCTTCGACCTTGCAGTCCTCGCGGTTGCGCAGCTCGTGCTGCAGCGCCTCAGTAAAGGCCTTCACGCCAGCCTTCGACACGTTATAGGCCGGATCGCCCGGAGGCGTGGTGATCCCCTGCTTCGAGCCGGTATTGACGATCAGGCCCGGCGCGCCCGACGCGATCATACGCGGCGCGAAGATCTGGCTGCCGCGGATGATGCCACCCATATTCACGTCGAGGATGCGGTCCCAGTTGCCCTCCGCATCGAAGATCGAGCTGCCGGGCTGCATGCCCGCATTGTTCATCAGCAGATTGACCGGCCCGAAATGCGCCCAGACCTCATCGGCGAGCGCCGTGAGCTGCGCCCGGTCCGAGACATCGGTGGCCTGCGTCATCACGTCGGCCGCCGCCGCGCCCGCAGCGATCAGGGCGTCGTAGGCGGCTTCGAGCGCAGCCCCCGGCAGATCGGCGATGCAGACACGCATCCCCAGCCCGGCGAGGTGGCGGGCGGCGGCGAGGCCGATACCAGAAGCCCCTCCGGTGACGACTGCGACATTGCCTTTGGCGAGAGCGGGATGCATGGGATTTCTCCTTTTTTCGTTCGGTGTCCGAGATCGACGCGCCTCAGGCGGTTGCGCCGGCGAAGACCTCGAAATCGGTATCGATGATGGTGGGTGTCGACGGGCGTTCGGGCGAGGCCAGAACCTCCTCGATCGCCTTCTTGCCGATGAGATAACGGTTCGAGCGGACAGTCGAGAGCGGCTGGGGCAGCTCCTTGCCGATATCGAGACCGTTGAAGCCGAATATGGCGAACTGGTCGGGCAGGCTGATGCCTTCGGCAAGGCAGTGGAAGACGCCGCCCACGGCCATGTCGTCGTTGGAATAGACGGCGACGTCGATCTGCGGGGCCGACGCACGCAGGCGCGCCGTCTGCTCCCGACCCGTCCCGACCGAGCTGGGTCCGTCGTCGATCGCATGCGCTTCGATCGACAGGCCGGACTCCGCGAGCGCCTCGCACAGCCCATCATAGCGCAGCCGCGCCCGGCGGTCGGCGTTCCAGTCATGGCCGACATAGCCGAAATGGCGGTAACCGCGCGAGATCAGGTGGCGACCGATCGCGTGGCCTGCGCGGCGATGCGAGGTACCCACCGCGATGTCGATCGGCGTGCTGTCGATATCCATCATCTCGACGACGCGGATATCGCTCTGCTCGAGCATCTTGCGGGTGGCGTCGGTGTGGTCGAACCCGGCGAGCAGGATCGCGGCGGGTTTCCAGCTGAGAATGCCGCGCACGACGGCCTCTTCGCGCTCGACATTGTAATCCGTCGTAGAGATCACCGGCTGCAGGTCGCTTCCGTCGAGCCCGGCATGGACGCCCTGCAGAACCTCCGGAAACACGATGTTGGAGAGCGACGGGATGACAACGCCCACGAGGAAGGAGTCGAGCGAGGCCAGCGAGCCCGCGATGCGGTTGGGGACGTAACCCATGGCGCGGACCGTCTCCATGACCTTCTCGCGGGTGGACTCGGCGACGAGCCCCTTGTTGCGCATGATCCGCGATACCGTCGACTCGCTGACATTGGCACGGCGCGCGACCTCGCGCACCGTGATCTTGCTCTTGCGGTCGGGCAATCGCTGCTTGGTCCCCATGACGCTTTCCTCCAATTCCTTTCGGGCAAGCCCGAGTTAATGACCCAGAAATGCACCTAGCGGCAGCGTTTTCATAGGCCATACGTGCATGGGCGCTAAAAACATCGCGGGGACCGTGGCGATCATACCTCCACGTATTTGCGCCACGGATGCGCTTCCTTGAAGCCCAGAACCTCACGCGCCTTGCGGTTCGAAATCGGCGCCTCGTCTGGGCCCATCTCGCGAGTGATCGGCGTGTTCGGGCAGTATTTCTTCAAGAACTCGGTGGTCGGCATATCGGCGGTGATCGTGTCGTTGACCGCGTTGAACACCTGATAGCCCAGCCCGTCCTTCTCGATGCACAGATGCACGATCTCACCCAGATCGCGGGCGTCGATATAGCTCCACGCGTTGCGCTTGCGGCTCATCGGGTCCTTAAGGAAGCCCTTGAACATGCCGTATTCATCCGGCTCGATCACGTTACCGATGCGCAGCGCATAGATATCCGCGCCGTAGCGGGCGGCGAAAGCGCGGGCGGTCTTTTCGTTGCAGACCTTGGAGAGGCCGTAGCTGTCCATCGGATCGCTGTCGTAATCTTCCTCGAGCGGGAAGGAGTGGAAATCCTTGTCGCCCTCGGCGAAGCACACGCCATAGGTCGTCTCGGACGAGGCGATGATCACCTTGCGCACGCCGAGCTTCATCGCCGCCTCGAGCACGTTGTAAGTGCTCATGACATTGGCCTGATAGGTCACGTTGTCGGGCTCGATCAGCACGCGCGGGATCGCGGCGAAATGCACGATCGCATCGGGCGGCGACGGCGGCGCGCCCTTCTCGAACCCGCCGAAGTCGTGGTGGGTGGTCAGCGCGTTGAACACGGCGCCGCTGTCGGTCACATCGGTGATCAGCGTGTTGACGCCGGGTAGGTCGAGCGGCTTGAGGTCGACGTTGAGCACATCGTAGCCCTTGCTCAGCAGATGCGGCACCGCATGACGCCCAGCCTTGCCGGTTCCGCCTGTAAATACTACGCGCTTGGTCATTTCAGTCTCCGTTTCGTTCATTCACATTTGGTTCGACGGGACGGCCTCAGCCGGTCGCCGCCAGCATCACGCTTTCCTGCGTGGCGTTCTCTCGGGTCAGTTCGCCGCTGATCTTCCCCTCCTTCAGCACGATCACACGGTCGCTGATCGCGAGAATCTCCGGCAGATCCGAAGAGACGACGATGATCGACATGCCCTCCTCGGCCATCTTGCCCAGCAACGTGTGGACCTCGGCCTTCGCGCCGATGTCGATCCCGCGCGTCGGCTCGTCGACGATCAGGATCTGCGGGCGCCGCGCGGCCCATTTCGCCAAGACGACCTTCTGCTGGTTGCCGCCCGACAGGTTGAGCACTTTCTGCTCGGGCGACGGCGTCTTGATGCCCAGCGCGCGGATGTAATCCGCACAGGCCGCGGTTTCCTTGCGACGGTTCACGAAGTCGAGGCTGCAATAGTCACTCAGATGCGTTAGCGAGAAATTCTCGCGCACCGACATGCCGAGGACAAGCCCGCGCGACTGCCGATCCTCGGTCACAAATCCGAGCCCATGCTCGATCGCGTCCGAGGGCGAGGAAATCCGCGTCGGTTTGCCGTTGATCGAAATCTCCCCGCTATGGGGGCGGCTGCCGAAGATCATCTCCATCACTTCGGTCCGCCCGGCGCCGACCAGACCGAAGAAGCCCAGCACCTCGCCGCGACGCAGGTCGAAATCGACGTCGCGCACGAAGACGCCTTCGTCCTTCACGCGTTTCTCGGTGAGATTTCGGACCGACATCAGAACCTCGTCGGTCGCGTGGGAGATGTGATGGCCGAAGAGCTGATCGAGCTCGCGATCCACCATCAGGCGCACCAGCAGGTCGCTCGTCATCTCGGAAACGGGCCGGGTGTCCACGGTGCGCCCGTCGCGCAGCACGGTGACGCGGTCGGCAATCTCGAAGATTTCCTCGAGCTTGTGCGAGATGAAGACGATGCCGACACCCTGCGCGGCCAGCTTGCGCGACATGCGCAGCAGCGTCGATGCCTCGTGGTGGCTGAGCGACGCGGTCGGCTCGTCCATGATGATGAGTTTGGAATTGTAGGAGATGGCGCGGGCGATCTCGATCAGCTGTCTCTGGCCGATCGAAAGCGTGCCGACCATCGCTTCGGGGTCGATTTCCACGCCAAGTTCGTGCAGCACTGCGCGGGTGTCCGCATTCATCTTGGTGCGGTCGATCAGGCCGGTGGGCAACAGCGGCTCGCGCGCGAGAAAGACGTTCTCGGCAACGGTGAGGTTATTCACCACCGCGAGTTCCTGGTAGATGATCGAGATGCCGAGCGACCGGGCATGGACCGGGTTCTTAATGACGACGGGCTCGCCCTCGACCCGGATCTCGCCGCCCGGATCGGCGCGCAGCACGCCGGTCATGATCTTCATCAGGGTGCTCTTGCCGGCGCCGTTCTCACCCGCCAGCACATGCACCTCTCCCGAATTGAGATGCAGGTCGACGTGGTCCAGCGCCTTCACCCCGGGAAAGGTCTTGGAAATGCCGATCATTTCGAGAAACGGTTTCATCGCGGCCTCTGGCTGAAGAATGTCGGGCGGGGCCGCGTTTGGCCCCGCCCAGGTCTTGTCGGAGATTACTTGGTGTAGCTGTCGAGGTTGTCGGCAGTCACAACGGTCACACCGGTGTCGATGTTCTGCGGGTCGGTCTCTTCACCCTTGATCTGGGCCACGAGATGCTCGACCGCCAGCTTGCCCATCGTGATCGGGCGCTGCACCATGATGCCGTCGATGAAGCCTTCCTTCACGCCTT
This sequence comes from Thioclava sp. F28-4, assembly GCF_002020045.1. Classification (NCBI taxonomy): domain Bacteria; kingdom Pseudomonadati; phylum Pseudomonadota; class Alphaproteobacteria; order Rhodobacterales; family Paracoccaceae; genus Thioclava; species Thioclava sp. F28-4. The sequence goes on from NZ_MPZQ01000001.1 coordinate 978,460, forward strand.
TGATCGTGTCGGGCAGATCGTCGAAGGCAAAGACCTTCAGCTGGCCTTTCTTATCCGCGAATTCCTGCTGCGCGAGAACCTTCGCCACGGCCGGGCCACCGACCTGGCTGATGCCGAAGATGCCCGAGAGGTTCGGGTTGGCGCGCAGGAGCGCCTCGGTCACCGACACGGCGCGCGCGAGGTCATCCTCGGTGCCTTCGGTCGCGACCAGCTTGATGTCGGGATAGTCCGCCAGCGCCTCCTTCACGCCGTCGATCCGCTCGTTCAGGTTCGAGGCGCCGAGCTGACCGGTGACGATCGCCACTTCACCCTTGCCGCCGAGCGCTTCCGCCATGGATTTGCCCATGGTCACGCCAGCCTGCTTGTTGATCGTGCCGATATACATGCTGCGCGAGCTGTTGGCGCTGTCACTGTCGAAGGTGACGACCTTGATGCCCGCATCGGTGGCCTGCTTGATGATGCCTTCGACCGATTTCGGCTCGTTGACCGAGATCCCGATCCCGTCGACATGGCGTGCCATCAGGTCCTCGATGATCTTGACCTGCGTCGAACCCTGCGTGTTCGCGGGCACAACCCACTGATACTTCACGCCCAGTTCATTGGCCGCTTCCGCGCCACCGGTGTTGCAGTCGTCGAAGAACGGAACGGCCACTTTCGGCACGAGCGCCACGGTGATGTCCTGAGCATAGGACGCTGCGGTCCCCATACCGGTTGCCAGGGCCAGAACCGCAGCGGCGGCTTTCATTGCAATACGCATCTTGTCTCCTCCTCCGGACCCAACCAACCGCGGCGGGCCCCTGTTGTTGATGCAGTTTCGGTTTCACGCCCCGCACCGGGGCATTCTTCGTCCGGATCTCGCGCCGCTCTCTCCTCTTCGAGACGCGGTCCGGCTTCTTGATCTTGTTCCTTCCCGGACGGCGCGGCTCAGCCGCGCCCGCCCATCCGATTGCGCAGCACGTCCAGGCTGACCGCGATCAGGATCACGCCGCCGGTAATGGCCTGCTGGGCATAGGTGTTGATGTTGAGCAGCACGACGCCGTTGGCGATCTCACCGATCAAGGCTGCCCCGATGACCGCACCGAGCACCGAGCCGATACCGCCCGCGAGGCTCGCCCCGCCGATTGCGGCCGCGGCGATCACTTCAAGTTCCGAGCCAAAGCCGGACGCCGGTTCCGCCGAAAGATAACGCGAGAAGGCGATGACGCCGGCCAGCGCGGAAATCGTCGAGGACAGAACATAGACCGCGAGCTTGACGCGCTGGACCTTCACCCCGCTCAGACGCGCCGCGTTCTCGTTGCCGCCCGTTGCATAGACGTGCCGACCGAAGCGGGTCCGGGTCATGATGACCGTGAAGATGAGCGTCAGCACGAGCAGGATCACCACCGGCACCGGCACCGGGCCGACATAGCCCTGCCCCAGAAAGCTGAAGCTCTCGGGCGTCTCCGGGGTCAGCGGCACGCCGTGGGTGATCATGTACATAAGGCCGCGCCCGATGCTCAGCGTGCCGAGCGTCGCGATGAAGGGCGGCAGGCCGATCGCAGTGATCAGCAGCCCGTTGGTCAGCCCGAAGGCAAGCCCCACACCGAGCCCCGCAGCCACCGCCGCATATTGCGAATAGCCCGCGTCGAAACAGAGCGCCGTGATCAGACCGGCAAGCCCCATCGCGGAGCCAACCGACAGGTCGATCCCGCCCGTGATGATGACCATCACCATGCCGATGCTCATGATCGCCGTCAGCGAGAATGCCCGCGACACGCCCATCAGGTTCGACACGGTCAGGAAATACGGTGTGAACAGGCTGATCAGCAGCCCCATCAGGATCAACGCGATCAGAACGTTGAATTCACGCATGTGACGCAGTTGAAGCAATTGATGCAGGACTCGCATGGATTTCCTTTCCGATGGCGTGACCGAATTTTCCGACAGTGCCAAAACGCCCCTCCCTTCTCCGCATCCCCGACGTTCCACTCGCTCATCCCGGAACCGATCTCGTCGGTGAGGGGCTGGCGGGTCGGACGGGGATACGCCCGAAAATGCTAGCGCTGCCATTCCTCCTGTGACAGCGCTGTCATATTGCGAACTGCAAAGACGACTTGTCAATCAGCAAATAACAAAAACTTGTCTCAGGACAGGTGTCGGAACGACGCGCCCTCCCCGGCGGAACATAGTTCCGACCCCCGCCGAAGCGTTTCAAACAAGGGCCTTGAGACATTCCGGCTTGTCATCGCGCCGGGTCCGTGGTGATACTCGCAAAACATGACAGCGCTGTCATAGCCAACGGGGCGAAAGCACCCAGACCGCAACAAAGGAGCCCGCCGATGACCGACGGAAGACACGAATCACCCCGCCCTTTGGCGATGATCCACACCGTCGCCGGGCTGATCCCGGAACTCGAAGGTCTGGCGCAGGAGCACCTGCCCGACTGGAAAGTGTTCAACATGCTCGACGAGAGCCTTCTGCGCCTGACGATCCGCGAGGGGTCGGTCAGCCCGATGACGGCGCGACGCCTGACGGGCGTGATCTGGTCGGCGGTCGATGCGGGGGCCGAAGCCGTGCTCGTGACCTGCTCCAGCCTCGGCGGCGCGGTCGAACGTATCGCACCGCTCTGCCCGGTCCCGCTGATCCGTATCGACGAGGGGATGGCACAGGAGGCCGTCGCAAAAGGCCGCCGCATCGGCGTGCTCGCGACCCTGCAATCGACCCTGACACCCACCGTCGAACTGGTCGAACGCGTCAGCCGCGAGGCCGGGGCGGACAGCACCATCACGAGCGAGGTCGTCGAAGGCGCCTTCGAGACGCTGCAATCGGGCGACCGGGAAGGACATGACGCGCGGGTGGCTGAAGGCATCGCCCGGCTCGCCCGCGAAAACGACGTGGTCGTTCTGGCACAGGCCTCGATGGCGCGCGCGCTCGAACGGCTCGAGCCGAGCGCGGATGACCCGCCGGTCCTGACCAGCCCGACGCTGGGCATCGCCCATGCAGCAAGACGTCTGGCGCGCTGATCGCGCCTAAGGAAACGACACTCAAGAGGAGGAGATATCCATGAAATACAGAACCCTAGGACGATCGGGGCTCAAGGTCTCGGTGCTCACGATGGGCACGTTCACCTTCGGCGGCGCGGGCGCCTTCAAGGCCGTCGGCGCCCAAGGCGTCAGCGAAGCGCGCAAGCTGGTCGATACCTGCATCGACGCCGGTATCAACCTCTACGACACCGCGAACATGTACTCGACCGGCCTCTCGGAAGAGATCCTTGGCGAAGTGCTCGACGGTCGGCGCGACGACGTGCTGATCTCCTCCAAGGCGCGGATGCGGATCGCCGACGGCCCCAACGACGAGGGCTTCTCGCGCTATCACCTGATCCGCGAATGCGAACGCTCGCTCAAGCGTCTGCGCACCGATCACATCGACATCTACCACATGCATGAATGGGACGGCGTGACCCCGATGGAGGAGATGGTCTCGGCGCTCGACACGCTCGTGCAACAGGGCAAGGTCCGCTACATCGCCTGCTCGAACTTCTCGGGCTGGCACATCATGAAGGCGCTCGGCGTCAGCGACCGGAGCCTGCGCGAGCGCTTCGTGGCACAGCAGATTCACTACACGCTCGAGGCCCGCGAGGCGGAATACGAACTGCTCCCGATCTCGGTCGATCAGGGGCTGGGTGTGCTGGTCTGGAGCCCGCTCGCCGCCGGCCTCCTGTCGGGCAAGCATCGCCGCGGCAAGGACACTCCGGAAGGCTCGCGTCAGTTCGCAGGCTGGACCGAGCCGCCGATCCGCGACGAAGAGAAGCTGTGGAACATCGTCGACACGCTGGTCGAGATCGGCGACGCGCATGGGGTCTCTGCCGCGCAGGTCGCGCTGGCATGGCTGCTGACGCGTCCTGCGGTCAGCTCGCTCGTCATCGGCGGACGCAACGAACAGCAGTTCCGCGACAATTTCCGCGCCGTGGATCTGGAGCTGAGCGAGGACGAGCTGAAGCGCCTGCACGAGGTCAGCAAGCTGCCCGTGATCTACCCCTACTGGCACCAGCAGCAATTCGCCTCGGACCGGTTCAGCCCGGGCGACTGGGCGCTGCATCGCGATTACATCGAAAGCTGATCAGCGGCGCGCCTTCGTCTCAGGCGAAGGCGCGCATCCACCCGAGGCCGTCCTCGGTCCGGCCCGCCGGGCGATATTCGCACCCCACGAACCCGTCATAGCCCAGCGCGTCCAGCTCACGAAGGATGCGCGTATCGTCGAGCTCACCGGTGCCGGGCTCATGCCGTTCCGGGACGGCAGCAATCTGCACATGCCCGATGATCGGCGCCATCTCTCGTAGCCCCATCAGCACGTCTCCGTGCAGGATCTGGCGGTGATAGATGTCGAATTGCAGCTTGAGATTAGGCAGCCCCAAAGCCGCGATCAGATCGGCGGCGAAGCTGAAATCATCCAGAAAATAGCCCGGCATGTCGCGCGTGTTGATCGGCTCGATCACCACGTCGCGCCCCTGCGCCCCGGCCGCCTCGCAGACTCGCCGCAGCGAGTCGCGATAGGCTTGCCGCGCTGCCGTATCTTGGCGTGAGGCCAGCCCGCTCATCACATGGACCCGCCCGACCCCGGTCGCCTCTGCATAACGCAAAGCGGTGTCGATCGAGGCCCGAAATTCCTCTCCGCGTTCCGGCAGAGCCGCCAGCCCGCGATCACCCGCCGCCCAATTGCCGGGCGGCAGATTGAAGAGCGCCTGCGTCAGCCCGTGCTCATGCAGCCGCTCCGCGATCGCCTCGGGCGGGTGGTCATAGGGAAAGAGATATTCGACCGCATCGAAGCCTGCCTTTTTCGCCGCGGCGAAGCGGTAGAGAAAATCGTGCTCGGTGAACATCATCGTCAGGTTGGCGGCAAATTTCGGCATCGCTCAGCCCTCACTCGCGGGGGTGGCGGTGGGCAGTTCGAGACCTGCGATATCTGCCAGCATCCGCGCCACCGAGGCATCGTCATCGCGCCCCATGCCTGCCGCCGCCGTCATGACGAACATCTGCATGGCTGTGCTTGCAATCGGCGTCGGGAATTTCATGTCCCGCCCGATATCCGCCACGATCCCGAGGTCCTTGGTGAAGATATCCACCGCACTGCGCGGGCTGTAATCGCCCTCGAGCACATGCGGCACCCGGTTCTCGAACATCCAGGAATTGCCTGCCGAGGCGGTGATCACCTCGTAGACCTTCTCCAGATCCAGATCCATCGCCTTGGCGAAGGTGATCGCCTCGCAGGCCGCCGCGATATGCACCCCGGCCAGAAGCTGATTGACCACCTTGAAAGCCGCGCCCGTGCCCGCCTCCTCGCCCAGCTCGTAGACCTTGGCCGCGACGCTATCGAGCGCCGGGCGGATGCGCGCAAAGGTCGCAGACGGCCCCGAGCCCATGATCGTCAATTCACCGCTGGCCGCACGCACGGCGCCGCCGCTGATCGGCGTGTCGAGATACTCCACGCCCACCTCGGCGCAGCGCTTGGCGAAGACGCGCGCCAGATTGGGCGCCATCGTGGCGCAGGACATCACGACGCCGCCTTTGGACATGGTCGCAACGGCGCCGCCCGGTCCGAAAAGCACCTGCTCTGTCTGGTCGGCATTGACGACCACGGCGATCACCAGATCCGCATCTTGCGCACCCGTCGCAGGGTCAGCCGCAACCGCGCCGCCAAGGGCGGAGAAGCGCTCCATCGCATCGGCATTCACATCGACGCCCGTCACCGCGAACCCGTCTCGCAGCAAGCTCTCGGCCATGCCGAAGCCCATCGATCCCAGACCGATGACACAGACCTTCGTCTCTTGGGGTGACTTCATGCGGAATACCTCTCAATCGCCGATTTCTAGTCTCACTCCGCCCCCTCCCAGCGTCCATCTTGCGCTTGCATTGCTGGAATGATAGCGTTGTCATTACATCGTTAGCCCGAGCCGCAACGGCTTGGCAAGGGCTATGTGAAATCGCCGTCCCGAGCCGTCGGGGCGATCGGCGATCTGTGGACCGAGGGAGGAATTTCCATGCTGATCGGAGCGGTCGCCGACGATATTACCGGCGCCACTGACCTGTGCCTGATGCTGTCACGCAGCGGGTTGAAGACGCGGCAGGTCATCGGCCTGCCGGGGCCGCAAATGGACCTGTCGGGGGCCGATGCGGTGGTGGTCGCGCTGAAGTCGCGCACCATTCCGGCAGCCGACGCGGTCGAGGTGTCGCTGCAGGCCGCGAAAGCCCTGCGCGCAGCCGGGGCGCAGCGCCTGATGTTCAAGTATTGCTCGACCTTCGACTCCACCGACGAAGGCAATATCGGGCCCGTCACCGAGGCCCTGATGGAGTTCACCGTCGCGACCCTGACCATCGCCTGCCCCGCCTTCCCGGCGACCGGGCGCACGGTCTACAAGGGCCACCTCTTCGTGGGCGACCGCCTGCTGTCGGAAAGCCCGCTGAAAGACCACCCGCTCACCCCGATGCGCGACCCCGATCTGGTGCGGGTTCTGGGGCGGCAGACGGCGCTGAAAGTGGGCTCCATCGACATCACCACGATCCGGCAGGGAGAGGCCGCGCTGCGCAAAGCGCTCGACGCGGCGCGCACCGCTGGCACCCGCATCGTCGTCACCGACACGATCGACGAATCGGATCTGATGACGCTCGGCGCGGCCTGCGCGGAGATGCCACTGATCACCGGCGGCTCGGGCATCGGTCTTGGTCTGGCCGCAGCGCTTCGCGACCAGAGCGACGCGCATAGCGCACCGGATCGGATGCCAGCCCCGGAGGGCCGCTGCGCGATCCTCGCGGGCTCCTGCTCGGTCGCGACCCGTGGCCAGATCGCGGCGGCGCAAGCGGCGGGCCTGCCGAGTCTCGCACTCGACGTGGAGGCGCTGACCGAAGGCAGACAGAGCGCGGACGAGATCGCCGACTGGGCCATCGCGCAGCCCGCCGACAGCACGCCCCTGATCTATTCCAGCGCCGATCCTGCGCAACTCAGCAAGATCCAGTCCCGTCTGGGCCGTGACGCCTCCGGCGCGCTGGTCGAAGACACGCTGGCTGCGGTCGCCGAACGCCTGCGCGACGCCGGGTTCACCCGGATGTTGATCGCAGGCGGCGAGACGTCGGGCGCGGTGACGACAGCGCTTGGGGTGCGCTTGCTCGACATCGGTCCCGAGATCGACCCCGGCGTGCCGTGGACGATGAGCCTGTCCGGCCCTCGCCTCGCGCTCGCGCTCAAATCGGGCAATTTCGGCGCCGAGGATTTTTTCCTCAAGGCGTGGGACCTGCTGGAGCCGGAGGTCGAACATGTCTGACGAAACGCGTCTGCGCGACCAGATCTGCACCATCGGGCGCTCGCTCTTCGACCGCGGCCTGACCGCCGGGTCTTCGGGCAATATCTCGGCGCGGCTGCCCGATGGCGGCTGGTTGATGACGCCGACCAACGCCTCGCTCGGCACGCTCGATCCGGCCCGGATCTCGCTCTTCGACCGGGACGGAAATTTCGTCTCGGGAGACAAGCCGACCAAGGAATCCTTCCTGCATTTCGCGATGTATGACGAGCGTCAGGAGGCGGGCGCGGTGATCCACCTGCACTCGACCCATTCGACGGCCGTCTCGATCCTGCGCGACATCGACCCCGAAGACGTGCTGCCGCCGCTGACCGCCTATCACGTGATGCGCGTGGGCAAGCTGCCGCTTGTCCCCTACTACGCGCCGGGCGATCCCGAACTGGCCGAGGCCGTGCGCTCGCTCGCCAGCGCGCATCATTCGGTGCTGCTGGCCAATCACGGCCCCGTCGTCGCAGGCACCAGCCTCTCGAACGCGCAATACGCCGCCGAAGAGCTGGAGGAGACCTCCAAGCTGTTCCTCGCGCTGCAAGGGCACGCGATCCGCCCGCTCACCCAGTCGCAGGTCGCGGACCTGCGCAAGCGCTTCAATCTCTGACCCGAATTTCACGACCTACCGACCCAAGCGGAGTACCCAATGACTAAGACCCAGGAAACCATCGGCTTCATCGGCACCGGCCTGATGGGCCACGGCATGGCCAAGAACATCGTCGAGAAAGGCTATCCGCTGACCGTGATCGCCCACCGCAACCGCAAGCCGATCGAGGACCTGGTCTCGCGCGGGGCGACCGAGGCATCGTCCTACGAAGACCTCGCCGCCCGTTCGTCGATCATCTTCCTGTGCCTCACCGGCGCGCCCGAGGCCGCCGAGGCGGTCGCGAAGCTGACCCCGGGCCTGAAAGAAGGCAGCGTGATCATTGATTGCTCGACCGGCGAACCGACCATGACGATGAAGCTCGCACAGGACATGGAGGCAATCGGCGTCGCCTATGCCGATGCACCGCTCAGCCGCACCCCGAAAGAGGCTTGGGAAGGTACGCTCGATTGCATGGTCGGCGCGGATGAAGAGCTGTTCGCACGCATCGAACCGGTCATCGACACCTGGGCGGGCAAGATCGTGCGCGTGGGCAGTCTGGGCGACGGCCACCGAATGAAGCTGCTCAACAACTTCATCTCTCTCGGCTATGCCGCGCTTTATTCCGAAGCCCTCGCGCTGTCGCGCAAGGTCGGCATTCCGGTCGAGCAGTTCGACAAGGTGATCCGGGGCGGCCGGATGGATTGCGGCTTCTACCAGACCTTCATGGGCTACGCGCTCGAGGGCAACCGCGAGGCGCACAAGTTCACCCTCGCCAATGCCTACAAGGATCTGCGCTATGTCGAGACGATGGCCAATGCCGCCACGGTCGCGACCCCGCTCGCCAGCACCGCCAAGAATGCCTTCGCGATGGCGATGGCAACCGGTGGCGACGGCTCTGAAGATTACGTGCCGCATCTCGCGGATTTCGTAGCACGCGCGAACGGGCTCGACTGAGCCCACGCACCTCCCGAAAGCGACGTTTCAGCCCGGCCAGAAATGGTCGGGCTAAGCATTTACCGGCTCCGCCCGAGCGGTCCGGTTTGAATGTTCGTGCATGGCCCGCCGCGAGCCCACCGGGAGGATGGACTCAGGGGCTGGTGAGGGCACTCCTCACTCGTCGGGGTGGAACAGATGCGTCCGTGCGGGGTCGAACGCCAGATCGATCCGTTCGCCGCGTTCGAATTGCTTGTCCTCGCTGAAGGCGGCGATCAGGCTCGTGCCGTCCGTCATCGCCAGATCGACGACCGTTTCACTGCCCAGCCGTTCGACGAGCGATACCTGACCGTGCAGGACGCCCTCATCGGGCGTGCTGGGGGTGACGTATTGCGGGCGCAGGCCCAGCAGGGCGGTGTCGCCGGGGGCGAATTTGCGACCGCGCACGGGCACGACGATCGGGTCCATGGAGTGGCGCGCGACCTTGGCGTTTTCGCTGTCGGCCTCCAGGACTTCGACCTCTAGGAAATTCATCGACGGCGCGCCGAGGAAGCCTGCAACGAAGCGGTTGGCCGGGTTGTGATAGAGCTCCATAGGCGAGCCCGACTGCATCACCAGCCCGTCGCGCAGCACCACGATCTTGTCGGCGAGCGTCATCGCCTCGACCTGATCGTGGGTGACGTAGATCATCGTCGCGCCCAGTTGCTTGTGGAGCTTGCCGATCTCCATGCGCATGTCCATCCGAAGCGCCGCGTCGAGGTTCGAGAGCGGCTCGTCGAAGAGGAAGACCGAAGGGTTGCGGGTGATCGCGCGCCCGATCGCGACGCGCTGGCGCTGGCCGCCCGAGAGCTGGCTGGGGCGACGGTCGAGCAGATGCTCCATCTGCAGAATTTCGGCGGCGCGCTGCACTTTCTCCGCCTTCTCGGCTTTCGACGCGCCCGAGATGGTGAGGCCGAAGGCCATGTTGTCGCGCACGCTCATATGCGGAAAAATCGCGTAGCTCTGGAACACCATCGCCACGCCGCGTTCGCGGGGCTGCACGTCATTGACGCGCTCGCCGTCGATCTCCAGCGTGCCGCCCGATATGTCCTCGAGCCCGGCGATCATCCGCAGCAGCGTGGATTTCCCGCAACCCGAGGGGCCGACGAAAACGCAGAACTCGCCATCGGCGATGTCGATATCGACGCCGCGGATAACCTCATGCGCACCATAGCTCTTGCGCAGACCGCGCAGCTTGATGTCTGCCATGTCACTTCCCTCCCTGCTCGGCATCCGGATCGATGTGAAGATAACCCTCCGCGTCCACGAGAACGGGTTCCGGATCGCGGATCTGGCCGACGAAATGGTCGTGGCCATTGTCGTCGAACCCCATGATCACCAGACCCTCGGCGGTCTTGAGGATGCGTGCGGCATAGCGCCGGCACGGGTTCGCGCCATCGAGGAAGCCGGGGGCGATCCGCCACGGCCCGCGCGGGTCGTCTGCGATCAGGTAGTGGTTGCCGGTCACCGGGGTCATACCGGTTTCCGCGATCCGCGCGCGGCTCCAGTGCTCGGCGGCGGTGCAGAACAGGCAATACCAGCGCCCGTTCTCCTCGAAGACCTGCGGCACTTCGAGTTGGCCGAACCCGCCGACGAAGACCGGCGGCTGGAGGTCCCAGTGGATCAGGTCGGGCGAGGTGGCGAAGCCGATGGCCCCGGCCGCGTTCGCCTCTTCGATGCCGGGGGCGCGGGCGGTGAAATACATCAGCCAGCCATCGCCTGCGGGGTCGCGCATCACCCAAGGGTCGCGCATCGCCCGGTCGTGCCAGTGACCGACAATGTGTTCGGCCTCGTACTGCGCGGCATTGGGCCCGGTCAGGTCGAGGCAGAGCCCGTCGCCGACGCGGTCCCAGTTGTGCAAGTCGTGCGAGGTCGCGTGACCGATGCGCTGATAGAGCCCGTCTTCGGACTGCCGACCGCCCGTGTAGAACAGGTGCCACAGCCCGTCATCGTCGCGCAGCACCGAGCCGGTCCAGGTGACCAGATCGTCCCAGGCCGGGGCCGGAGCGGGCGTCAGCGACGTCCCCAGATGCTGCCAGCTTATCAGGTCGTCCGAGACCGCGTGGCCCTGGCTGACGTTGAAGTGGCGCAGGTCCGGATCGCCGAGCGACTTGTCGGCCTTGAGGAACCAGGCATGCCAGCGTTCGCCGTCATGGGCATACCAGCTGTCCCAGACCCATTGCTTGTCGAGTGCGAGAACCATGTCGGATTATCCTTTCACGCCGGTAGAGGCGATGGAGGCGATGAACGCCTTTTGAAGCACGAGATAGAAGGCGAGAACCGGCACCGTGATCAGCGTCAGGTAAGCCATGATCTCCCCCCAGGCGGGGTTGAGTTGGAAGAAATACTGCAGGCCGACCATCACCGGGCGATACTGCTCTTGCTGGACCACGATCAGCGGCCAGAGATACTGGTTGTACATGATCAGGAATTTCAGGATCGCGGCGGTCGCGATGACGGGCCCCGAGAGCGGGATCACCACGCGGCGATAGATCTGGAACCAGCTTGCGCCCTCGACGCGGGCCGCTTCGATCAGCTCTCCGGGCAGGCCTTTGAAATACTGCACGAAGAGGAAGATCGTCAGCCCGTCCGCGATCCACGGGATGATCTGCACGCGGTAGCTGTCGAGCCAGCCCCAACTGAGCCCGTCCAGCCCCAGCCAGGGCAGTTTCGACACTTCCAGGAGAAGCGGGATCGCGATCGTCTCGAACGGCACGATGAAGGTCGCGAGAATGATCGAGAGCATCACGTCGCGCCCGCGCCATTGCAGGAAGACGAAGGAGAACCCGGCGAGCGAACAGATCACCAGCGACAGCAGCACCGTCGTCCCGGTCACGAAGATCGAGTTGAAGACGAAAAGCCCGACCGGGGCGCGCTCGAAGGCGCCGGTGTAATTGTCGAGGCTGAGCTGGCCCACCGGCAGGAAGGCGCGCAGGCTCGACGTGTCGCGCAGCAGCTCGTCGCTGGGCTTGAAGCTGGACATCACCATGAACAGCAGCGGCAGAACGAAGATCAGCGCGATCAGGATCAGCACGAGATAGCGCACACCCAGCCGCAGATTGCGGTTATCGGAACCAATGACACTCATTTCAGCGCTCCCTCGTCAGCCAGCGTTGGATCATCGAAATCACCAGAACGATCAGGAACAGGATCACCGAGATCGCCGAGCCACCCGCGATGTTCTGCATCCCGTAGCCGCGTTGCACGGCCTGGAAGACCAGCGTCTGGGTGGAGTCGAGCGGCCCGCCCTTCGTCATGACGTCGATCTGGGCGAAGATCGCGAAGGCCTGCATGGTGATCACGATCAGCACGAGCACCGCGGTGTGTCGCAGCCCCGGCCAGGTGACATAGCGGAAGGTCTGCCATTTCGACGCGCCTTCGATCGCTGCGGCCTCGTAAAGCGTGGGCGGGATCGTCTGCAGCCCGGAGAGCCAGATCACCATGTGGAAGCCCACCGCCTGCCAGATCGACATCGTGATGATCGCGCCAAGCGCGGTATGTGGATTGCCCAGCCAGTCGACGGGCTGGAAATGCCCGAAGCTCAGGAAGGACAGCATGTTGTTCAAGAGCCCGTTTTGCCCCGAATAGATGAAACGCCAGAGCAGCGAGACGACGACGATCGAGACCACCACGGGCATGAAATAGATGGTGCGGAAGATCGTGATCCCGCGCAGTTTCTGATTGATCAGCAGCGCGAGACCCAGCGCGATCGCGGCCTGGATCGGTGCGACCATCAGCACGAAGATGCAGGTGTTGAGCAGCGCTTTCCAGAAGACGACGTCGCTTGCGATCACCACATGCGCCGTGTCGCCCGAGACCCAGCGGAACCATTCCTGCATACCGTGATATTGCGGCGTGTCAGGGTTGCGTGTGATGGAGCGCAGGCGGGGAAATTCGGCCTGTCCATCGGCATCGGTGACGGTCTTGCCCGCGCTATCGGTCTTGGCCTGAAGGTCGACCACCGCGATGTTGAGCATTTCCCGGTAGTTCTCGAGGCCTACGAAACGCGTGGCATTAGGCGAGATCAGCCGCTGGTTGGTCAGCGAGAAGCCGACGCCCAGAAAGAAAGGCGTGATGATGAAGGCGAGGATCAGCACGATGCCCGGCAGGGCAAAGGCCCATCCCGCCCGATTGGCGGAAGTCAGTGACGAGCGCATGGCGCGGTCTCCCGGTCTGAAGTTGGAGGTGGGGGCGCGGCAGTTGCGCGCCCCCGCGGCACAGCGACTCAGTTCTTCTTGTAGCCGTCGTTGCGCTTGATATCGGCGTTGATCTGGTCGGTGGCGGAATCGAGCGTGTCGATCACGTCAGCCCCGTCTGCGATATCCGCGGCGGCCTTCTGGAACACCTTGGAGTCGACGACGTAGCCGGGCGTCACCGGACGTTTCTCGGCTTGCGCCTCGGACAGGCCGTAGAACACTGCGAGCGGACCGCCCGTCTTGTAGTTCTTGGTCATCTGCGCAGCCGACTTGGTGGCCGGGATCAGGCCGAGCGCATCCGAGAACTCCGCCAGATACTTGTCCTGCGTCGCGAACTTGATGAACTCCGCCGCACCCTCGGGAGCCTTGGAGCTGGCCGAGATGCCGAACTGCCAGGACGCGCCGCCGATCTTGGAGCCGTTGCCGAAGTCCGGCGCGGGCAGGAACTCGACATCGTCGACCTTGTCCATCGTCTTGACCGCATTCCAGTTGCCGTTCCACGAGAACGCGTATTTGCCGTCGACGAAGCCGGTTTCATGGGCTGCCGGGTCCTGGCTCGTGCCGGGCGCCAGCTTGTCGGCAAACAGCGACTGCCACCAGTTGCCCCATGCGATCGCGGCATCGCCGTTGAGCACGCCCTCTGCGGTGTCATAGGTCTCGCGGTTGACCAGCCCGCCGCCGAAGCTCTGCAGGAAGGGCAGGAAGGCGTAGGGATACCACTCGCCCTTGTCCGACATGCCCAGATCGATCGCGTAGTCGAACTTGCCGCTCTTCTTCGCGGCCTCGAGCGCGCTCATGAACTCGTCTTTGGTCCAGGGTTTGTCGAGCGTGGGCGTGCGCAGCCCCAGCTCTTTCATCGTGGACTTGCGCGCATAAAGCGCGACCGCCGCGTCCCAGAGCCCGATCGAGTAGAGCTTGCCGTCATAGACGCCCTTGGTGCCGGGCAGGAAATCCTTGAAGTGATCTTCCGGGATCGGCAGCGGCTGCAGATAGCCCGACCAGGCCCAGTTCGGCATGATCGGCCCGTCCATGTCGAGAATGTCGGGCAGGTTGCCCGCGAGGGCTGCTGCCGTCACCGAGTCATTGTAGCTGTTTTGCGGGAAGCTCTGCAGCGCGACCTTGTAGTCCGACTGGCTCTTGTTGAAGTCGTCGATGATCTGGTTGACGATCTTGCCTTCCACCTTGTTGCCCGCGCCGTGATACCACATCGTCAGATCGGTGGTCGCGAAGGCAGCACTGCAGAACCCGGTGGCGGCAATGACCGCCCCGGCCGTCACATTCAATAGTTTCATGTCATCCTCCCTTGGATGTCTGGCTTTCGAGTTCGAGGTCGGTCACGGAGGAGCGCCAGAATACGCGTCCCGCCACCCGCACAGGGTCGTGCGGACGGGATGCCTCCTCCGAGATCATGGAAAGCAAAAGCTCGGCCGCCTGCCTGCCCATCTCGGCATAGGGCAGTTCGACCGTGCTCAGCGGCGGGTAGAGGGTCTCTGCGATCGCGCGGTAATTATCGAAACCGGCGATGGAGATATCCTCCGGGACACGGATGCCGCGGGTGCGCAGCAATCCGTAAAGCTGCATCGCCATCTCGTCATTGCCGCAGCAGATCACGGTTGGCGGCTCCAGCAGCGCGAGGATCCGATCAAGCGCCTCGTCGAGCCACTGGTGCAGAAATTCGGTGTTGATCGGGTAGCCTGGCGATACGAGCGCGGGGTCGTAGGCGATCCCCGCGGCCTCAAGCGCTTCGCGATACCCCTCGATGCGCAACGGCACCGCATCCATTGCGGGATCGAATGTCAGATAGGCAATGCGCCTGTGGCCATGCGCGGTCAGACGCTCGACGAGCCGTTTCTCACAGGCCTTGTCGTCGGGCACGATCGCCGGGGTGCCATGGGCGTCGTAGCAGTTTGCGAGCACCAGCGGGCAAGCCGGTGTCGCGGTCTCGAAGGCCACCCGCTTGTGATAGTCGGCGACATAGATCAGCCCCTCGACCCGATGCTCCTGAAACGTGCGCAGGAGTGCGGGAACCTTGTCGATCTGTCCGGCCGTATCCGCGATCATCAAGGTCAGATCGCGCTCGGCGACGACCTGCTGAATGCCCTGAAGGATGAACAGATCGGGCAGCCCCTTGGGGTCGGACAGCTCGGCCGTGCGCGAAATCGCCCCCGTCACGACGCCGATCAGACCCGACCGGTTCGAGCGCATCATGCGTGCCGCGCTCGAGGGGACATATTTCAGCTCGCGAATGGCGGTTTCCACCTTCTCGCGGGTCTTTTTGCCGACCGGCGCATCCCCGTTCACGACGCGCGACACCGTTTTCGGCGAAACGCCAGCCAGCTTTGCTACATCGTAAATCGTCGACACGACGGCCCCTCCAACGCGGAAAAAACTCCGCGACTCCCAAAAGACATCGATGTCATAATTAAAAATGTCATCGATGTCAAATTGAGTTGGGATGCGACCCTTAGGCCCTGCCCCGTGCGTCTTGGAAGTGCGATCTCCCGAACTGGAGCTCTCCGAGAGCCCTCAGCACCACCACGAAGTCCGGGTGATCGATAAGCGGTTCAATATCTTCGGAATGCATATTCCGCGCAGGTGAAGCGCAGGGCCCGCACGCGCGCGATCGTTCTCGGGCCGATTGTAGCCGGGCAGCACGACAAGGCCGACGCCGAGCGACGACAGGCCGCTCCCCGATGCCTTGAGGATCGCATGCGCCGCAGCCCGGCAGTCAGCGGGCGGCCCGCAAGATCTGCTCGACCCCTTCCGCGTCCAAGCGGATCGGATTGCCTCCGGCGCACGGATCACGCAACGCATCGGCGACCAGAGCGGGAATATCACTGTCATTCACCTTCACGCCCATTTCGCTCAGCGTCGAGGGCATGTCGATGCGCGCCTGCAACGCCTCCAACCACGCAAGAACCGCCGCGCCGGGATCGTCGCCCTCAAGGCGCAATTCATGCGCGAGGGTCGCCATCTGCTCTCTCACGGCAGGCAGGTTGAAGCGGAGCACATGGGGCATCAGCACCGCATTGAGCATCCCGTGATGCGCATCGTAACGCGCGCCCAACGGATGCGCCAAAGCATGCACCGCCCCGAGCCCCTTTTGCAGGGCCGTGCAGGCCATCGCGGAGGCGACGATCATGTTCGAGCGCGCCTCCAGATTTTCAGGCTCCCAATAGGCCGTCGCGAGGGCTCCGTCGATCATCTTCAGCGCCGTCAGGGCCAAGCCATCGGCCATCGGGTGCCAGCCCGGCGCGCAGAGTGCCTCCAGCGCATGCGAAAGCGCATCCATACCGGTTGCGGCCGTCAGAGTGGGCGGCAGGCCAACGGTCAGCTCAGGATCGAGGATCACCAGCTCCGGCAGCATCTCGGGGTGGAAGATGATGACCTTGCGATGGGTCTGGGTATCGGTGATCACCGACGATCTGCCGAATTCGGAGCCCGTCCCTGCCGTTGTCGGGATCGCGATGACCGGCACCATTCCCTCGGTCTGAACGCGCCGGAAGTTGTCGCCGACATCCTCGAAATCCATCAGGGGGCGCGACTGCCCCGCCATCATCGCGACCGCCTTTGCAGCATCCATTGCGGAGCCCCCACCAAGCGCGATGACGCAATCATGGCCGCCTTTGCGCAAGACCTCCCGTCCCGCCATGACATTTTCCACGGTGGGGTTCGGCTGCACATCGTGGAAAAACCCGGGCTCCATGCCGGTAGCTTTCAAGATCTCCAGCGCCTGCGCGGCGATCGAAGAGGTGGCGAGGCCCCTGTCGGTGATCAGCAGCGGTGCCTTCGCACCGATCTCTGCCAAGCCTGCGGGAAGATCGGACAGGCGCCAGGCTCCGAACCAGACTTGCGTCGGGAAGCTCCAGCGCGCGTGGAGGCTCGCAAAATCGAATTCACTCATGGGAAGGTCCTGTCGAAGTGATCAGCTCTCGGCAATCGCGCTCAGGCGGCGACGGGCGGCGCGTTTGCGCAACCTGTCGACGGCGAAGATCAATACCAAGGCGGGGATGAAGGTCAGCGTGGCGAGGGCCGGGTAGATCGGGGACGAGCCCACGGCGATCCCCGAGAAGACGAAGGTCGGCAGCGTCCGTGTCGAGCCCGAGAGGCTGTAGGTTATGTAGAAATTCCCCCAAGACAGCAGGAAGGCGAAGATCGCAGCCGAGAAGATCCCCGGCCAGATCAGGGGAAGCGTGATCTCCCGCAGGATCTGCCAGCGGGTCGCCCCTGCATCCTCGGCGGCATAGTCGAGCGTGTTGTCATAGCCCTGCATCTGCACCGAGATGATCACGATGCAGAACGGCGTGATGTAGATGACATGCCCGATCACCGCAGACCAAAGCCCGGGCGACATGTTCAGCCAGCCGGCCAGCACCGAGAACCACAAGAGCATCACAACGCCCAGCAGAAGCTGCGGGAACAGGAGCGGCGCGAAGGTCAGGATGCGGAAACCCCATTGGAAGCGGAACTTGTAGCGGCTCCAGGCGAAGGCGCCCCCGATGCCAAGAAGCGTCGCGAAGACCGTCGCGAGCACCGCGAGAAGCGCCGAATTGCCAAGCGCGGACCAGAAATCGCGATCCGCCAGCAACTCGCCATACCAGCGGGTCGAGAATTCGGGGATCGGCCAGGACAGGAAGCGGCTCTTGGTGAAGGAGAACAGCACCAGCGTAGCAATCGGGATGTAGAAGAAAATCAGCGCGGCGAACACGGAGCCGTAAAGCAGGACATCCGCAATTCGCTTTTCCATGCGATCAGTCATTCGTCCCCCTCCGCGCCTGCCAGAGCGCGACCGCTCCAGCCACCGTCAAAGCCGCCGCCCCGATCACGATCAGCACGAGCGTCAGCGCCGCTCCCAGGGGCCAGTTCACGCGGGTCTCGAAGCTCTGGCGGATCAGTTCCGCCGCGAGCGGGGACGTCCCGCCCCCCATCACCTTCGGCTCGAGAAACACGCCGAGGCTGAGGACGAACACCAGAACCGCCCCGGCCCAGATACCGGGCTTGGCAAGCGGCAAGGTCACCTCGATGAAGGCGCGCAGCCGGGACGCGCCCGCGTCACGTGCCGCGAGCACCAGATCTCCGTCGATCCGCGCCATGGAGAGCGCGATGGTGAAGATCGTGTAGGGCAGCAGGTTGTAGACCATGCCGATCATCGTCGCGTTCGGCGTGAAGAGCACGTTCACCGCGGCCGGCGGGAACCCGATCGCCTCGAGCGTGCCGTTCAACACGCCGGAGCGGTCGAGAAACAGCACCCAACCGAAGGTCTTCAGGACCGCGTCGGTGAGAAAGGCGAAGACCATCAGCAGCGTGATATGGTCGGACCAGCGCGACAGGCGATGCAGCATGCCATAGGCGATCGGGATCGCGAGGATGGTGCAAAGCACCGTGCAGACCAGCGCCATCATCAATGTGCGCCACATGATCGTCCAGTAATGGACTTGGCTGAACACGTCGGTCCAGACCTTCAGATCCCAAGTCCAGACGAGCCGGTAATATTGCGTGCCCTGAAAACTCAGGAGCGCCGTCATGATCAGCGGGATCACGAAGAACAGCCCCATCAGCAGCAGGAGCGGCAAGGTCGACAGGCGCAATGCCCCGTCCCGCCAGGATTTCTGTATCTCGGCCATCGCTTACGCCTCCACGGCGAACAGTTCGCCCAGCGCGAGGCCGAGCTTAACCGGATCGCCCTGCTTCGCCGGCAAGGTGGAGGTGCCGGGGATATCCATCACGATCTCGGTTCCGGCCGCCGCGATCCGATATTGGATCGATGCGCCCCGGATGAAATACTCGTTCACCGTCCCGGTGATGGTGCAGTCGGCGCTTTCGCCCGGCGCAAGCAGGCGCAGCATTTCCGGACGGATCATCAGCGCCGCATCGGCCCCCGCCGCGACACCGGGCGCGACCTGATCGGCAGCAATGATCGGGTTTGCGCAATCGAGAACGTCGCAGGCGAACCGGAACGCATCGCCCTCTCGCGTGACCTTGGCGGGCAGCAGGTTGGTATCCCCGATGAACCCGGCCACGAAGGCATTCGCGGGGCGGTAATAAATCTCGGACGGCTCGCCCAGTTGCACGATCTTCCCCGCGCGCATGACGCAAATCCGGTCGGCGAGCATCATTGCCTCTTCGAGGTCATGCGTGACATGGACGAAGCTCGTCCCGACATGGCGATGCAGGTGCTTGAGTTCGGCCTGCAGGGATTTCTTCAGCTTCGCATCGAGCGCGCTCATAGGTTCGTCCAGCAGCAGCACCGGCGGCTGCGACACCATCGACCGCGCGAGCGCCACGCGCTGTTGTTCCCCGCCCGACAGCTCGTGCGGGTAGCGGTTGAGGTAGCTCTCCTTGAGATGCATCAGCTCCAGCATCCGGCGCACGGCCGCGTCGATCTCGGGCTTTGGGCGCTTGGCCAGATGCAGCGGGAAGCCGATATTCTGCGCGACGGTCTTGTGCGGGAAGAGCGCGAGCTTCTGGAACACCATCCGCGTCGGCCGGGCCGAGGCGGGAATCTCTGTCATATCCTCCCCGTCGATCACGAGGCTGCCCGCCGACAGGTCCTCGAAACCGGCCAGGATCTTGAGCAACGTGGTCTTGCCGCAGCCCGAAGGCCCGACGAGGGCCAGAAACTCCCCATTGGCGACTTCCAGTGAGATATCGGTCAGCGCGCGATAGGTGCCGTAGTATTTGTCGATTCCGGTGGCTTTGATGATGGGAGAAACCAAGGGGGACTTCCTGTCTCAGAAAGGGAGCAAGGGCGGCGAAACCGCCCATGCAAATCGGGAGATCAACGCGCAGCAGCCAGTTCCTGAGACCAGATCTCAAGCATCTGGTCGATATTCGGCGCCACGCTGTGGAAGTGGGATTTGTCCCAGGCCTCCCACATGTAATCCATCTGCAGCACGTCCTTCTGCTCGTCGGTGAACAGAGCTTCGGCTTCCTGCGAGGGCACGAGGTTGCAGGTCGCTTCGGTCCAGGCGAGCTTGACGGCCACTTCCGGCGAGGTCAGGTCGCGCAGGAGCGCCTTGGCCTTGGCGTCGTCGACCGGGTCTTTCACGATCCCGCCCGCTTCCATCCAGATGATGCCCTGGTTCAAGCCGTCCTTGGGCTCGGGCACGATCGACATGATCTCTTTCTGACCGTCCTTGCGCAGCGCCGAGGTGCAGTAGGTGCCGCCCCCGATCAGGGTTCTGAACGAGCCGTCCATCAAACCCTTCTGTGCGACCGAGAGGTCACCGACGATCGCCCGCGTGTTCTTGAAGAGCGCGCGCAGCACGAGGCGGATCTCGTTGAGCTCGGCGTCGTCGAGCTCCTTGTAGGGATCGATTCCGGCGTAGAGCGCCATCGGCATGATCGGCCAGTCGCCCCAGTCGAGCACACAGATCTTGTCCTTGTAGGCCGGATCGAAACAAGGCGCGTAGCTGCTCCAGTTCTCGAGCTTGTCATATTTGGTGTTGACGGTCGGCCCGACCCAGCCCCAGCGCGTCGGCAGGCCGGTGGTCTTCCCGTCGAAATCCAGCGGCGCGAAGGGGGCGCGGAATTGGGGATAGAAGCTCTCGTAGACATCGGCGAACTCGGCATCGTCGAGGAATTCCCCGATATCGGCCGGGCCCATGCGCTGCACCCACGGGCTGTCGGTGGCCACGACGTCGAAATCGCGCCATGCGCCGGCTGCGAGCTTGGCGAACCCGCCGGGGCTGTCGGTGATGAGGTCGATCGAAATCGAAACGTCGTTCGCCTCCTCGAAGGGCTTGATGATCTCGGGGCTGTCATAACCCTCCCAGCACATGAACTTCATGGAGGTGGCGGCATGTGCCTTTCGCGGCATCAACCCTGCCCCCGCGAGCCCTGCCGCGCCCATGCCTTGCAGGAACGTGCGGCGGTTGGGTGAAAACATCGGTATTCCCTTGGACTTTGTCATCTCTCTTTACTCCCGGTTGGTTGGATCAAGGCCAGCTTTGTTTTCTTGTTTCAGACGACCTCTAGGTATCTTTCCCGTTCCCAAGTGCTCACATGGCGAAGGAAAGAAGCGTATTCGTGGCGCCGCGCACGCACGAAACTGTCGATGAACACGTCGCCGAAAATCGCCCGAGCGACTTTGCTTTCGTTCAGCCGCTCGGCGGCCATGCCGAGATCGCTCGGGAAACGGGTGTCGGGCGACGGGTCCAGAAGATACTGATCACCGGAGGCAGGCGGGCCCGGATCGAGCTCGTTCTCGATCCCCCACAACCCGGCTCCGAGGCACATGGCCAAGGCCAGATGCGGGTTCGTATCTGCCGATGGCACACGGAACTCCACGCGGGTCGCATCGGGGCTGTCATTCATCACCCGCGCCGCGACCGTGCGGTTCTGGATCGCCCAGGAGGCCGCCGTGGGCGCCCACATCCCCGGAACCATCCGGCGATAGGCATTCACCGTCTGGCTGCACAGCGCGAGCATCTCCGGCATCAAAGCGACCAATCCTGCGATGAAATGCCGGGCGGTCTGGCTCAGCCCATCCGCATCGCCGGGATCGACGAAGGCGGGGCTGTTGTCGGTTAGGTTGCGCAGCGAGACATGCAGGTGCCCGGACTGCCCCGAGAGGTTCTCATTCAACTTCGACATGAAGCAGGCGGTGAGCCCGTGGCGCCGGAAGTATGTCTTCGCGAAGTTCTTGAACAAGGCGGCATCGTCGGCGGCCTTGACCCCGGGCGCATGGGTCAGCGGCACTTCGAGACAGCCGGGGCCAAGTTCGGTATGCAGAGCGTCGAGACCGATCCCGAGGCTCTCCATCATCGCCACGAGCCCATCGAGCAGACCGTGCTCATTCGCCAGCGTCTCGAGCGAGTAGGTCTTGTTGCCCAGTGCGTAATGTTTGGGCTCGGCAAACCCGCCTTCGCGCAGGCTCGCCGCGTCCTCGTCGAGCAGGTTGAACTCGAACTCGAAAGCCGAATGGACCGAGAAACCCATATCGCGAGCCTTCTCGAGTTGGCGGATTAACTGATTTCGTCCCGACCGCTCTCCGAAGGGCATCGCGTAATCAGCGATGCAGATCGCCTGATCGCCCTCAAAGGGCCAGGCGCGCACCGTCTCGGGGAAAAGCTGCGCTGGCACGTCGGTATAGTCGCCGCTCCCGTAGGTCTCCTCGGCGCTATCCCAATTGTAGAGCACATCGCAGAACGGGTAGCCGCCCTTGGCCAGTTTCTCCGCCTTTTCGCGCGCGACCCGTTTGACGCGGAACATCCCGTCCTGATCGAAAATCCCGATATGCACATATTGCGCGCCGATCCGATCGAGCATTTCGTGCATATCGACATGATGGGGGGTATCAGCTTGCATTCCGCAGCATTCCATTTTTTCCTGATCGGGTTCAGCTTAGAGCCTTGGCTGAGCCTACCAATACCCCCCGAGGGGTATGCCGCGTTCCCCGCAACGGGCGCCGCGGATTACAAGCGAGACCGGGAACGATGTCAGGATGGAATGAGCGCGTCGCAGATGCGATCACTGCGATGGGGACCGAAGAATTCGCCCGAACGCTCGACCGGGCGACGGAGACGCTGTTTCCCTACAAGATTTGCATGGTCTTTGCCTATGAGGGCAACGCGACGCCGCAATCGCTCTACCACAACCTGCCGCCGGATGCGGCGCGGATCGTGATTTGGGATTACTGCACCGGTCCGTATCTGCTCGACCCGTTCTACGCCGAGACCGAACGGCGGCGCTCGGGGATGGCCGGTCTTCGACAGATGGCGCCGGACAAGTTCTTCCAGTCGGAATATTACGCCAAGCATTACAGCCGCACCGGCATTCGCGACGAGATCGGCATCTTCGCCGCGATTGGACCGGAGCGGGTCGCAGTGATCAGCTTCGCCCGGGAACGCGGCCAGCCGGTTTTCAGCGCGCGCGAGCGGGCGCGTCTCGCCGAGGTGGGCCCAGTCATCGAAGCCCTGATGCGCGGCCATTGGGGCGTCACGGCAGCGCGCGAGGCGCGCGACGATGCGGCGGAGACCGCCCTGCCCCCTCTGCAGGTCCTGCTCGACCGGATTGCCGGTGGCGTTCTGACCCCGCGCGAGACCGAGGTGATTGCGATGGTGCTGCGTGGCTATTCGACCACGGCGATCGGCGCAAATCTCGAGATCAGCGACGAGACGGTGAAGGTCCATCGCAAGAACGCCTACCGGAAGCTGTCGATCTCGTCTCAGGCGCAGCTCTTCTCGCTCTTCCTGAAGGCGCTGGACGAAAGTTCGGTGGCGGGTCAGTTGCAGCAGCGGCGATCTGGGTAGCCCAGCGCCGACGACTCCGAGACGGCTAGAAAACCATGCTCCCGACGCCTTCGCGCTCCGCTTCGCGAACCGCTTCTGGCGCGGCGCTTGCCATCGACTGGTAGGCCATCAGCTCGACCGTGTCGCGGATGGCCACGAAATGCCCCTCCCCGACTTCACGCAGCGCGATGCGCTCGGGGTCTGTGGCGCGCGGCAGCAGAAGCTTCGGCGTTTTCAGGTCGGATGCGCGCTCGCGCTGGAGCGGTCTGCGCTGCGGGTCCGGATGCGGCACCGCCGACAGGAGCCGTCGGGTATAGGGATGCAGCGGGTTCTTCAGCACGGTGTCGGTCGGCCCGGTTTCGACGACCTGCCCCGCCCACATCACGGCGATGCGGTGGCTGACGCGTTCGACGACCGCGATATCGTGGGAGATGAAGAGGAACGAGACGCCCTCCTCCCGCTGCAGCTTGGCGATCAGATCGGTGATCTGGCGCGCGACCGATACGTCGAGGGCCGAAACCGCCTCATCCGCGACGATGATCGCCGGTTTGACCGAGAGCGCGCGGCAGATGCAAAGCCGCTGGCGCTGCCCGCCGGAGAACTGGTGCGGGTAACGGTCCATCGCGGCGGCTTCCAGCCCGACCCGCTCCAGCAGCTCGCCCGCCATCGCCCGCCGCTCCGCGCGCGTCATCGGGCTGCGGATATGGGCAGGCTCGGTGATCAGATCGTAGACCGGGAGCCGCGGGTTGAGGCTGGCATAGGGGTCCTGAAAGACCATCTGCATCTTTCCGCGCAGCGGGCGCAGCTCTTGCGCTGTCAGGCCGGTCAGGGTCTGCCCGCTCAGCCGGACCCGCCCGCCAGACGCTGCCTCGAGCCCGAGCAAGGTCCGCGCCAAGGTGGATTTGCCGCAGCCGGATTCCCCCACCAGCCCGAGCGTTTCTCCACGCCCGAGGGTCAGCGAGACCTCGTTGACCGCGTGATAATCGAGCGCAGGCCGTCCCGGAGCGGCGCGGCGCACCGGGAAACGAACCGACAGCCGGTCGACTTCGAGGAGCGGCGCATCGGCGCTGAGCGGTCGTTTCGGAGCCCCCGCGCCCAGCATCGGCGTCGCAGCCATCAGGTTGCGGGTATATTCGGCCTGCGGAGCGGCGAAGATCTGCCCGACCGGACCGGTTTCGACCTGTTCGCCGCGACACAGCACGACGACGCGGTCGGCGATCTCGGCCACCACCCCCATGTCATGGGTGATGAACAGCACGGCCATTCCGCTTTCTTCCTGCAACTCTTTGATCAGCGACAGGATTTCCGCCTGCGTCGTCACATCGAGCGCGGTTGTCGGTTCATCGGCGATCAGCAGATCAGGCTGGCAGGCCAGCGCCATCGCGATCATGACGCGCTGCCGCAGACCGCCCGACAGCTCGTGCGGATATTGCACCAGCCGCCGATCGGGTTCGGGGATATTGACCCGCTCGAACGCGGCGCGGGCCGCCGCCAGCGCTGCCTTGCGGTCCAGCCCCTGATGCAGGCGCAAGACTTCTGCCACCTGTTCGCCAAGCGGCATAACCGGGTTGAGCGCGGTCATCGGCTCCTGAAAGATCATAGAGATCCGGTTGCCGCGCACCTGCTGCATCTCGCGTTCCTCGAGCGCCGTGATCTCGACCGGCGTGTCGCCATCCAGATCGATGCGCCCACCAGTCAGGCGCCCGCCCTCGCGTTCGATCAGGCGCATCAGCGCCAGCGCGGTGGCGGATTTGCCCGAGCCGGACTCCCCCACCAGCGCGACGGTCTCGCCGCGTGCGATGTCGAAGCTGAGCCCCGACAGCGCGGTGTGGGAGCCGAAAGCGAGGCTCAGGTTCTGGACTGACAGAAGCGGTGCGCGGCTCATGGATCAACTCGCGGCTGCGGCAGCGCGGCGGACGCGTGCCTCGGGGTGGTCTGCGAAGGACGGCAGCGGGGGCGTCCAGCGGCGATGGCGGGGGGTGGTCTCGAAGGAGAAGGGATCGTCGCCCACGACCTCCCAGCGGAAACTGTCGCCCAGTTCGATCATCCCCATCGCGCCGGCGGGCTCGCCCTCGGTGGTGAAGCTCTCGGTCAGCGATTGCTGGGTCAGATGGGTGATGCCGTCGACCGTGGTGACGGTGTTCCAATGCACGTGACCGGCAAGACAGACGACCGGCACCTTCGCGCGAGACAGGGCGGCACGGGCGCGCTCGGCCATCGGATAGGTCGAACTGGCCGGGTTGTTCTCGAAATAGTAGTTGCCCAGCTGCGAATGGCCCGAGATCGGCACGTGGCTGACCACGAGCGTCGGACGGTCGCTCGCCTGCATGGTGCGCGAGAGCCAGACCACATCGGGCTCGGTCAGCACGAAGCCGGAATAGTCGGGCATCCGGCGGATACGCGTATCGGCGCGCCACAGGACGATGCGCCAGCCGCCGATATCGACGACCCCGTGATCGAGCGTCTGGCCGAGGATCCCTTCGTTATCCGAGACCTCCAGATGATCGCGGTCATGGTTGCCGTTGAGATGCAGGATCGGGGCCTCGACGGCGCGGAACGCCTCGGCCACTTCGGCTTCCAGACGCAGGTCGGTGTCGCGGTTCTCATCCGAGATCCGGTCCCCGAGATCGAGCACCAGATCGGCGCCGCCGTCGCGAACGTAACGGGCGAAGTCTTCCATCAGGGGCAGCGCCATGTCGCCGCGCTTCGCGGTCGAGGGCTTGCCATGGTGGATATCAGTGACGATGGCGATACGGGTGGACATGCTGAAACTTTCCAAAGAGTTGGGGGAAGGTGCCCGCCGCCGCGCATAAGCGGCGACGGGCGGGGAGCGTTAGTTGGAGGCGAAGGAGATCGCCCCGGCGCGGAAGTCGAGCACATAGGGGATGTGGCCGGGCTTCGGCGCCCAGGCGATATCCTTGCGCATCGCCCAGCTCTCATAGGGGCGATAGAGCGGCAGCACCGGCGGGTCCTGCTTGATGCGATCCATCAGCTCGGCATAGGCGGCGCGACGATCCGCGACATCCTTGGAGAAGCGGAACTTGTCCCAGGTCTTGCGATAGGCTTCGTCGGTGGTGAAACGGCCTTCCGATTCCGAGGCCGCATCCGGGGCCCACATGACGCCGAACGAGCCGAAGGGGTCCGCGAAATACATCGGGTTCGACCAGTTTCGGGTCATCATGTCCTTGCTGTTGCCGGTCCATTTCTCGGCGACGTTCACCTTGCCCTTGATGCCGACCTGCGCCCACATCTCGACGATGGCCTGCGCGGCCAGAAGGCCGTTGGTGTAATAGACCGGGTCGGTGTCATAGGTGATCTCGAACCCGTCATAGCCAGCTTCCTTCAGCAGTTCGCGGGCCTTCTCGGGATTGTATTCGAAGGTCTTCAGCTCCGGCATGTAGAGATCGCCGTATTCCTTCATCGTGTGGGTCGAGGGAACGACGGCCTTGCCGAGCCAGAGCGCCTCGTTCAGCGCGTCGCGGTCGATCGCGAGGCTGAGCGCCTGACGGATGCGCGGATCGCGCAGCTTGGGATGGTTGGTGTTCATGATCATGACGTGGAACAGCGGCGTGACGCTGCCCGCGGCCTTGATGCTCGGGTCGGCCTCGATCAGCGACAGCTGGTCGGGCGCGACATTGGTGATCATATCCACATCGCCGGTCTTGAGCGCGGTAATGCGCGAGGCGGTTTCCGGGATATGGATCACGGAGACCTTTTCCAGCGGCGCCTTGTCGCCCCAGAAATTGTCGAAGCGGGTATAGACCACGCGCTCGCCGGGGCTGAACTCGCTGATCGCATAGGGGCCGGTGCCGACCGGAGCCATCGAAAAGGCTTCGTAATCGCTGTCTTCGGCCACGTTCGGATCGCCGGTCAGGCCCTTGGTGTAGTCTTCGGGGATGATCATGACCTGCTGCAGGTCCACGAGCGTTTCCCAAAGCGGCTCTTCGCGCTTCACCGTGATGCGGACGGTGTAATCGTCGACCTTCTCGGCCTTCTCGAAGTTGTTGAGACGGTCCTTCGAACGCACCATGTAGGGCGGGAAGGTGGCCTGATACATGCGGTTGAGCGAGAAGACCACGTCATCGGCGGTCATCGCTTCGCCGTTCTGGAAGGTCACGCCCTGACGGAGCTTGAACTCCATGACCTTGGGCGAAACGAGGTTCCATTCGGTCGCCAGACCGGGGCGCCATTCGCCGCCGATCTTCTCGTGATCCTTGTCGATCAGCGTGTCGAAGGTGTTGTAGTAGAACTGCGAGCCGACATTCGAGTGGTCGCGGCCGGGATCGAGATATTTGGCGACGTTGGCAGCGCCGACTTTCAGTTCGCGGGCCTGAGCCCCCGTGACGCCAGCGGCAGCGATGCCGGCGGCAAGAGCGGTGGAAACGAGCAGTCTGAGCATTGGTATCTCCATTGCAGGGTTTGACGACGGGCACTTGCGGCCTTCTGTTCTTGTTGCGGGGTGTCAGCGTGCGCGCAGGCGCACGTCGACGCTGTCGCGTAACCAGTCACCGACCACCTGGACGGCGAAGGTCAGCAACACGATCAGCGCGGCGGGGACGATGACGATCCAGGGGGCGGTCGGCATGTAGTCGCGACCGATGCCGACCATCGAACCAAGCGTCGCGGTGGGCGGCTGCACGCCGAGGCCGAGGAAGGACAGCGTGCTTTCGAGCAGCACGATATTCGACAGCGACAGCGTGAACTGGACCACCAGCGGCGAGACGATATTGGGCAGCAGGTGGGTGAAGGCGATGCGCCGCGGACTGGCGCCTGCGGCACGGGCGGCCTCGATGAAGGGCAGATGCATCAGGCGGCGCACGTCGCCGCGCACGATCCGGGCATATTGCTCCCAGCCGGCGAGGCCGAGGACGATGACCATCACCTGAAGCGAGCTGCCGAAGATCGCCAGCGTGAACAGCGCGATCAGCGTGAAGGGCACCGCGATCTGGGTATCGACCGCCGACATGATCGCGGCATCGGTGCGTCCGCCGACCACGCCTGCCAGCAGACCGAGCAGCCCGCCGACGAGAAGCCCGAGCAGCGCGCCGAGGATCGCCAGCATCAGGGTCAGGCGCAATCCGTGCAGGCTACGCGAGAGAACATCGCGGCCCAGCTCGTCCGTGCCCAGCGGATAGGCGATCTTCGCCCGGTCGAAGCCGATCGGCGGGCGCAGCCGCGAGAGCAGGCTCTGCGCATTGGGATCATGCGGCGCGATCAGCGGGCCGAGGAAAGCCATGAGCAAGAGGGCCAGCCCGACCGCGAAGGCGACTTTCTGGATCACGTTGGTGCCGGTCCAAAGGCGGTGCAGGGCCGAAGGCGCGGGAGTGTTGAGGGCCATGGTCATCGGATCACCCTTTGAGTTGATGGCGCAGGCGCGGATCGGCCCATGCGTAGGCAAGGTCGATGGCGGCGTTGATGAGGATGACGGCGATGGCGACGGTGATGACCCCGAACTGGAGCACCGGGTAGTCGCGCCGGATCGCCGAGGAGACGAGCAGGTCGCCGATGCCGGGCCAGGCGAAGATCGATTCCACCACCACCGATCCGGAGGCGGCGAGCCCCGCGATCTGAAGACCGATCACCGACAGCAGCGTGATCGAGGCGTTGCGCAATCCGTGGCGCACGATCACCGCACGCTCGGGCAGGCCCTTGGCGCGGGCGGTGCGCATGAAGTCCTGCCCCAGCACGTCGAGCATGGCGTTGCGGGTAAAGCGCGTGAGCGCCGCGATCAGAACTCCCGACATCGCCAGCGTCGGCATGATGAAATGCAGCGGCGTTCCATTGCCCACCACCGGCAGCCAGTTCAGCCAGTAGGCGAAGACCAAGACCATCACCACGGCGAGGATGAAGTTCGGCACCGCATAGCCGAGGAAGGCCACGACCATCGCCGCGCTGCCCAGCCAGTGCTTGCGCCAGATCGCGGCGATCATGCCCAGCGGGAGCGACACGACGAGCGTGAGCCCAATCGCCGACAGGAGGAGCTGCGCCGAGGGCCACAACCGCTCCGCCACGATCTGGATGACCGGTCGGCGCTCGATAAAGGACAGGCCGAAATTCCCGTCGAGGAAGGCGCGCAGGAAGGCGAAATACTGGTCCCAGAGCGATCGGTCGAGCTCGTAATAGCGGATCAGGATCTCGCGGTCCTCTTGGGTCATGCCCTCGCCCGCGAGGAAATCGATGGCGTTCCCCGACAGGCGCGTGGCGAAGAACACCAGAGTGACGATGACGAAGAAGGTCAGCGCCATCCGGACGAGGGTGCGCAGGGTGTAGCTCAGCATGTCACGATCTCCTGGGCGAGGGTCACGCCACCCGGCCGGGCGAGCAGGACGAACTCGACCCCGGCGGCGGCGGCGGCGCGGCCATCTGTTTCGGGCGTGTCGCCAAGGAAGACAGCCGCGCCCGGCGCGACCCCGGCGCGGGACAGCGCGGCGTGGACCAGATCGGGGGCGGGCTTGGCGAGGCTCGACGCGGTGGCGGCGGGCACTGCGGCGCGCGCCGCGGCCCACAGGGCGCCGGTCTCGGGTCGGGGCGTGCCGTCAGGGCCGGGATGGAACGTGTCAGGATTGCTCAGCAGCACGGGCAGGCCCCGCGCGGCCATCGCGGTGAGTTCCGTGAGGTCGGCGAAGCTGAAACCGGTGTCGCGCGCCAGAAGCACCAGCTCGGGCTGCGCCCGGTCGGGCACCAGCCCCAGCTTGCGCGCCAGCGTGACAAGCGGCGGCGCGGCGAAAAGTGCAACCCGCGCGCCGGGGCGACGGCGCTGCAGATTGCGGAGCGTTTCCTCCCCCGCCAGCACCATGCGCTCGGCAGCTACCGCGATCCCCATTAGGCCGAGCCGGGCCGAGAGGTGCTCGGCAGTGTCGGTGGAATTGTTCGAGACGACCCAAAGCCGCTCGCCGCAGCGCTCGATCAACTCGGGCACGCCGGGCAGAACGCGGTCCCCAGCGATCAGACAGCCATCGAGATCGGCCAGAACCGCAGCACGTTCGGGGAGCGGCCCTGACAGGAACTCGGACAATCCGACAGGCTGGGTCATGGGCAAATCCTCTCCGTTCAGGGCCTCGGCCCCGTTCGCGCGATGCGCGTCTGTTCATGCGGTGATGGGGCGTCGCCCCGGACTGCTCACGGTTTGACGAGTTTCTGTGACGTGGATGTTACATCTGCAAGCTAAGCCGTCGGATGATGAAAGCTTCGGTTGGATCTTTGGCGAGCGCCCTGTCGCTTTCCCGCCTGCGCTCGGTGACTGCGGTCGCCGAGGAGGGCTCTTTTTCGGCCGCAGCGCGCCGATTGGGGGTGTCGCATTCCGCAGTCGCGCAGCAGATTCGCGATCTCGAGAGCGCCTTCGGCGTGCGGCTGTTCGACAAGCTCAACGGGACCCTTTGTGCCACGCCCCTGTGCGAGCAGCTTTGCGACATCGGCGCCCGGATGCGCGAGGCCGAGCATGACGCGCTGCGCATCCTCGAGCGCCGGGGCCCGACCGGCAGGCGCAGGCTACGCGTCGGTCTGGGCAATTCGATGCCGGGCATCGCGATCGTCCACCAGCTGCTGCGCCAGCACCCCTCGCTGACGGTCTCGGTGGAAAGCGGCTCGCATCAGGACATTCTCGCGGCCCTGCTGCGGCGCGAGGTGGATGTCGCGGTGCTGCCCGATCTGCCGAACGATCGCCGGTTCCGCACCGCGCGCGTGCTGTCGCAGGAGGTGGTGGGCATCGTCTCCGCCGACAGCCCGACCGGTTTGCGCGACGAGGTCAGCCTCGAAGAACTGGCGCGGCTGCCGCTGATCTTCCGCTCGCAAGGCTCCTCGACCCAGAAGGTCGTGGACCGCGCCTTCCGTGCGACCGGCCTGTCCCCCGAGCCGCAGCTGATCGCCGACACCCGCGACGCCGTCTATGAGGCGGTGGCCTTGGGGATCGGCGTCGGCTTCATGTGGCGCTTCGGGACTTACCGCACCGATACGGTGCGCAGGCTGTTGATCCGCGACATCCGGTCGACGGTGGACGAGGTCGTGTTCGCCCTGAAGGACGAACGGAACGAGTTGATCGAACTGTTCTTCAACGCCGCCAGCCAGATCGATCCGGCCGGGGCCGCTGGCGCGGAGATCATTCGAGAATAGGTGCGCCGACGCCGAAGCGATGTGGCCTAGACCGCCGCCGCGACGCTCTCGGGAAATAGATCGCCCGTTCCAAGGCTCTTCACGCTCCCGTCGTCCTCG
Source organism: Thioclava sp. F28-4 (assembly GCF_002020045.1). NCBI lineage: Bacteria > Pseudomonadati > Pseudomonadota > Alphaproteobacteria > Rhodobacterales > Paracoccaceae > Thioclava > Thioclava sp. F28-4. The sequence goes on from NZ_MPZQ01000001.1 coordinate 1,009,972, forward strand.
CGCATCAGGAACAGGGCGTCGAGGCCGCGTTTCCTCGCAACCTCCAATCCCTTCTCCGGGCCAAGCACCATGAGCGCCGTGGCCCAGCCGTCCGCCTCGGCGCAACTGCGCGCGACCACCGTCACGGAGGCGGGCGATGCCAGCAAGGGCGCGCCGCGCGCGCGATCCATCGTGTGCGAGAGCCTGCGCGCGCCGAGGTCGATCCAGTGCCGATAATCGCCGGAGGTCGCGACGGACGCATTCTCGAGCGCGAGGATCGAATGCGGGGTGCGACGCAGCGGATCGGGGCTCTCGACCGCGATCGTCCACGGGCTGCCATCGGGCCTGAGCCCCATGGCCCGCATTTCGCCGTCGATCCCGACGAGACCGGCCTCGATCCCCTGCGCGGCCAGCGTCTCGGCAAGGCGGTCCACGCCGTAGCCTTTCGCGATCCCGTTCAGGTCCAGCACCACGGGTCCGCTCTTGCGTACCCGGTCATGGTCGAGCTCGAGCCATTGATATGCGGGCTCCCGCGGCACGCTCATCGCGGCGCGGATCGCCTCGGGTGTCGCATCGTCGGGACCGAAGCCCCAAGCCGTGACCGCATCTCCGAGCCCGATATCGAACGCGCCGCCCGAGGCTTTGCCGATCTCGAGCCCGAGACGAAGCACTTCGGCCAAACGCCCGGGCACCTTCAACCATTCGCCTTCCGCAGCCGCATTGAGCCGCATCAGGTCGCTGTCGGGTTTCCAAGTGGACATCTGCGCATCCACCTCCGCAACCGCGGCCTGAAGCGCGGCTTGGATCGGCGCGGGATCGCGCTCGGGCGGTGCGAAGAACAGGGCGGTCCAGCGGGTGCCCATCGTTGGACCGTGCAAGGCGTGGCGCAGCAGATCAGAAGATGTCTTCGACATAACGGCCCTCCATTTTCAGTTTCGTCGCACTAAGGCCCGAAGCCGCGAGGATGTCATGCAGGGCATCGGCGACACCCGCCGCCATGTCCCGCCCGCCGCACACCATGATCCGCGCGCCGCTTTGCACGAGCCGGACAAGTTCGGGGGCATCGGCGCGCATCGCATCCTGAACATAGCGCGGTCGCTGACCGCGCGAGACCGAGGTCACGAGCCGCGACAGACGGCCCTCGTCCTTCCAGTCGCCCATCTCCTGCGCATAGAGGAAATCGCTTTGCGGATCGCGCATCCCGAAGAAGAGGTGGATCGGGCGCCGTTGCTCGTTTTCGCGCACGAAACCCACCAGAGGGCCGATCCCCGTGCCCGCGCCGATCAGGATCAGCGGCGCGCGCGAACGGTCCGGCCGGAAGGCGGGGTTGCGTCGGACGAAGGCGCGGACGCTCTCGCCGGGTTCGAGCGCCGTCAGCTGACCCGAACACAACCCGCCGGGGTGCTTCTTGACGACGATCTCCAGAAACCCGTCGCGGCGTGACGACGCGAGCGAATAGAGGCGCGGCGTCGGCGACCCTTCGGGCAAGATTCCGATCAGGTCTCCTGCGGCAAACCGCGTGAAACCCGCCCCCGTCAGCCGCTGCCAAAACGTGGCGCGCGGCAGCGAAAAGCGCAGGATCGACGTCGGCGCCTGCACGTCCGCCCCGTAATCGCGCCGCGACTGGAGCGTGAGTTCGGTCGTGGCAGGGGGCGTCGGTTGGTGGTGCAGTTCGAGCGCGATCCCGAGCACCGCACCCAGCGCCTGCCCCCAGCGCGCGAAGGCCTGCGGCGACTGCCGGTCGATCGTGTCATAGGGCAGAAGAACCGGCCACCCCTTCGCGTCCACGGTGTCGGCAATCGTCTGGGCGTAGGCGCAATAGGCAGGGAAACTCCGGTCCCCGAAACCGAGCACGGCAATCGGGATATCCAGCACATCGGAGCAGGCGTCGAGTTTCGTCTGGAAGCCTTTCGCGGAACTGGGCTCCGCCCCGTCGCCATAAGTGGCCGCGAGCACGATGATCCGATCGGCCCGGGCGTAGCGCTCGGGCGCGAAGGACGACATCGGCGCGATGTGAACACTCTGGCCCGCAGCCCGGAGCGCGTCGTGCAGGGTCGCGGCAAAACCCCAGGTGCTGCCGCTTTCGCTGCCGACAAGGAGGATCGTCTCCGCGCGCGCGGCTGGTTGGTTGGCCCGGATGCGCGGGCGTCCGCGGCGCCCCGCCAGCCAGATCGTCAGGCCAGTGAGACCCATCACCGGCACGCCCAGCGCCATGAGACCCAGCACCGCGCCAAGCAGCGCGGCGCCCTGCCCCGTATGCAGCATGTAGATGGTTTCCGAGATGCGTTGCCATGCGGTCAGGTCCGCCCAGGCGAGCACCGCGCCGGTGCCCTGATCGAGATAGCCGGTGCCGCGATCGGTCTTCAGGGTGAAAACATCGGTGGCATCGCCGTCATAGGGGAAGCTCAGGCTCCGCAGTTCCGTGACCGGCGTGTCGCCCAGCATCGCAAGACCGGCAAGTGGCGTGTCTGTTTGACCGCTCACCTCGGCGGGGATGCCGAGCGAAGGCCCACCATCGGGGATCAGCTCGAAGGTCGAGGCTGTCATCCACAAAGACGTGGCGGAGGAGAGAAGCAGGCCGACCACCGCGACGCGCGCGATCTCGACGTGGAGCCGTCCGGCGAGCGGCCCGCGCAAACGCGAGAACCAGTTCCGCCAGCCGCCAACCCGCCGCGCCACGAGCAGGATGCCGGAGACCGAGAGCACCAGCATCGCGACGGAGCCGAGCGCGCTCGCGACGCGGCCGGGATCGCCGAGGAAGAGGGAGCGGTGAAGGTTGGTCAGCCAACGCTGAAAGGCATTCGGATCAGCCGATGCGACGCCTCGGCCCGTGGTGGGATCGATCACCGCCGCGCCGGGCTGTCCGGCTTCGAACCAATAGGCCGTGATCTGCCCCGAGGGTGCGCGCCGGATCTGTTCGAGACCCGGATAGATCGTCTGGATGCGCTCGGCGAGGGTCGCGACGCTGAGCTCCGCCCCCGCCTGCGGTGCTGCGATCCGCTCCGCAACCGGAAAGACCGCGAGCACCGCGCCGCTGAGCGCCAGCACCGTGACAAGCGCCAGGGCGATCAGCCCCGGCCAGCGATGAAACGCGCGGATCATGGCCTGTCACCTCACATGTCGTAGGTGAAATCGGCGACGTAGCGACGCCCCGGAACCGGCGTGCCCGCGCCCTCGGTCGTCAGCGGCACGGCGACCTCGTTGGGGCTGTCGCGCATGTCCTCGACCGCGGCGTCGATATGCAGCGTGTAGCCGGCATCGAAGAGCGCATCCGCAAGATCGAGCGTGATCTCGAGCGTCCGGCCCGCGCCGACGCTTGCGCCGGTGATACCGTTGATCTGCGCCGGGTCGCCCCCGGTCGCGCGATACCAGTCGCTGAGATGCTCGTAATATTTGGACTTGCCGCCCGCCATCCAGAGGCTGCCCGCATAGGCGCCCGACGGGTCGGTGACATAGAGCGCGAGATAAGCGCCGTCGCCGCCATAGTTGTTCAGCGTGGTCTTGAGCGTGACGGGCTGTGCGGATGCGAGCGCGGGAATGGTCAGAGCCGTGCTCAGCGCCAATGTTGCAAGTAGAGACTTCATTTCGGGAATCCTTGTTTTGGGGAGGAATGCGGCGGCGGCTCAGTTCACCTGAACCTTGGGCGGAGCGCCGTCACCGAAGAGGCCGTTTTTCGGCGGGGCTACCGTGCCGGCGGGGGCCGGGTTGCGCGCCGATGCGCCGTAGTCGTCATCATCGTCGTCCTCGTCATCGTCGTCATAGTCCGACGTGATGAGGCGCAGCGTCGCCGGATCGAGCTTGGCTTCGATTTTCCGCCCGTCGCGGTCGCGGCCCTCGATCTCATATCGGCCGTCTTCCATCTCGATTTCGTGGACAGTCCAGCCGTTCTCGCGCGCGATCTGCATCACCGCGTCGCGGGACATTCCTTCGCCGCGCGAAGATTTTTCATAGTCGTCGTCGGCCAGAGCCATCCCCGCAGGCAGCAGGGCGATGAGGGGAAGTGCGGTCAGGATCTTTCGCATGGCAGGGTCTCCTTTTTCATCTGCTAGCGACAATCTGGGCAGCGGACCTGAGCGCTTCCTGACGGGCGGAGAGTTTCCGCTTCAGCTTCGCGTCAGGAAAAAGGCCCCGCCTTGTGAGGGCGGGGCCAGGTGAGGCCGCGGGACAAACGGCCTTGGCGATGTGATCGGGAACGGTCAGGCGATATCGCCGTGCTCAGGCCCACGCTTGTCGCCGGTCAGCATCGACCGCGCGAGGTTTTCGCGATGGCGGAAGGAGGCCAGAACCACACCTGCGACATGCAGCGCCACAAGCAGCAGGACCAGATTAGCGAGAACCTCGTGCAGCTCTTCCAGCGCCTCGTTGCCTTCGCCTTCTCCGCCCTCGCCATATTCACCGTATTCGCCATCCTCGTCCGCGAAGGCCGGTGTCACGATCTGCGGCAGCGCGGGAAGCATCGCCACGCGCGTGGGTTCCGCCATCAGCCAGCCGGTAAAGGCGGTGCCCGACAGCGAGATCAGCAGCGCCACGATCATCAAAGCCCCCGCAGGGTTGTGGCCGAGATAGCGACGCTCTTTGCCGCGCAGCATGTCGCCAAGATAGGACAGCGTCTGCCCGGGCCCTCTGAGGAACTGGGTGAACCGGGCATAGCGCCCGCCCACGAGCCCCCAGACCAGCCGGAACGCGACCAGCCCGGCGACGGTATAGCCTGCGATCTCATGCACCGGCTGCAATTCGTCGGCCGTGAACCAAGCCGTGGCGAAAGCCGCGACGAGGCCCCAGTGGAAAATCCGCACCAGCGGATCCCAGACCCGCACCCTGCCCCCGGAGCTACCGCCGGAATTCGTCGTGTCGTGAAATGCTGCGTCAGTCATGTGTGTCTCCTTCACGATCTTCGCGGGACCGACCATGTTCGTCGCCCTCATATTCGACCTTAAGAATCTGGAGCGTCGAAGGATGAACCGTCACTTCGAGCTGGCGGCCCTGCGCGTCGGTGCCGTCGATCTCGTAGCAGCCGTCATCGATCTTGATGCGGCGCACCGTCCAGCCGTTCTCTTCGGCGAGTTGGGCCACGGCATCGCGCGGCTGCCAATCCGCCATCGGCACGAAACAGTCGTCATCGGCCAGAGCCATTCCAGCCGGAAGTACCGCGAGAAAGGCGAGAATTGTCACTGTCTTCTTCATGGGCCAAACTCCTGTTCGCGGCCAACTCTGCACCTTTCATGGGCGATCAATCTGACGGGAACCTGAAGCCGCATCGCGCCCAACGTCAGCTTGGTGTCAGCCGGGCAGGTAAAGACTGGGCAACGGATAAGAGATGGGACCAACATGCGCATCCTGCTGATCGAGGACGACACTATTCTGGGCACCGCGGTGCGCGATCAGATCGCGAGCGATGGCCACTCGGTGGACTGGGTCACGCGTCTCGACGAGGCGGGCGCGTCGGTCCGCAGCACCGGCTATGATCTTGTCCTGCTCGATCTCATGCTTCCCGATGGCCGCGGCATCGGCTTTCTGAAGTCGCTGCGCAGCCGGGGCGATGTGACCCCTGTGATCATCATGACAGCGCTCGATCAGGTCTCGGACCGGATCGAGGGGCTGAACGCGGGCGCCGACGACTATCTGGTGAAGCCCTTCGACCTCGCCGAACTCTCTGCCCGCATCGGGTCGGTCGCGCGGCGCTACAGCGGCAATCCGAACCCCATCGTGAGCCATGCCGGGCTCGAGATCGACCTCGCCGCGCGCAGCATCCTGCGCGACGGCAAGCCCGTGCAGCTGACGGCGCGCGAATGGGCCCTGTTCGAGGCGTTCCTCTCCCGTCCCGGCCAATTGCTGTCCAAAGCCCAGCTCGAAGAGAAGCTCTACGCCTTCGATGCGGAGGTGGAGAGCAACACGATCGAGGTCCATGTCAGCCGCCTGCGCAAGAAACTCGGTGCCCATGTGATCGAGACCGAACGCGGCCTCGGGTACAGGCTGGGCAAGGCATGAGATTGCCGCGAAGCCTTCAGGCCCGTCTGGGGCTTTCGCTCGGGGTCGTTCTGGCGCTGATGTGGATTGCTGCGGCGACCGTCACCGCGCTGATCGTGCGCAAGGAGATGAGCGAGGTCTTCGACTCCACGCTTCAGGAAACGGCGCAGAGGATCCTGCCCCTCGCGGTCATGGACATCGTGAACCGCGACGGCAACAACACGACACAGCGCCTTGCAAGGCTGCGTAACCACGAGGAATTCTTCACCTATATCGTGCGGGACGCGGAGGGGCACATTCTTCTGCAGTCCCATGCGGCCGATCCGTCCGTCTTCCCCGCCTATGACGGCCGGGGATTCAGCCAGACGGCCACCCACCGGCTCTATAGCGATGCCGCCCTTCAGGACACGATCCGGATCACCGTCGCGGAACCGCTCGCGCATCGTGCGAAGGTCGCGCGAGAGGTGGAGCTTGGCCTTGGTCTGCCTCTGCTGATCGTGATCCCGCTCGCCTTTGCGGCGGTCGTGCTGGCGGTGCGGACCAATCTCGGGCCGATGCGGCGGTTCCGCACCAGTCTAGAGGCGCGCAACGCCCGCGATCTCACCCCCATTCCGACCGACGATCTGCAGACCGAAATTTCTCCGGTCGCCGCCACGCTCAACAATCTTCTCGGGCGGTTGCGCGAAGGGTTCGAGGCCGAGCGAAGCTTCGCCTCCAACGCCGCGCATGAATTGCGCACGCCCCTTGCGGGCGCCATCGCGCAGACACAGCGGCTGAGCGCGGAAACCACCGACCCGGTCGCGAAGACACGCGCCACCGATATCGAGGCGACGCTGAAAAGGCTCACGCGGCTCTCGGAACGTCTGCTGCAACTCGCCCGCGCGGAAGGCGGGCCTTTGCGGCTGGAGCGCAGCTCGGACCTGCGCGTCGCCGCCCGCTTGATCGTCGAAGACCTCGCGCGCGGCTTCGATCCCGGGCGTATCGCTCTGGAGCTGCCGGAGACGCCTGTCATCTCGGATCTCGATCCCGACGCTTTCGGTATCCTGTGCCGAAACCTGATCGAGAACGCGCTGAAGCATGGGGCGCAGGACGAACCGGTCACGGTGCGCCTGACTGCGAAAGGCGTTTTCACCGTTACGAATGCCGGACCGGTCATTCCGCAGGAGACGCTCGCGCGCCTGACCGCGCGGTTCGAGCGCGCCGGCAGCACGAATGACGGCAGCGGATTGGGCCTCGCCATCGTCGCCGTCATCGCGGAGCGGATCGGAAGCCCGCTCTCGCTGACATCGCCGCCGAGCGGTCGCGACTCCGGCCTCGAGGTCAGCTTGCAGCTGCCGCTGAGTGCGGCGACGTCCTGAAGAGCCGCGCGCCGAAATCCGTCACGTTCCGAAACCCGTCTTGTTCAGCGTCACTTGCCGGACCTCGTTCGGCTGATAGTCTGGAAAAATGACCGAAGCGGAAACGATGACTGCAGTGCTTTGCGACCGCTATGGGGCGCCTGACACGCTTTGGCTGGACGAGGTCCCCATCCCGGCGCCCGCACCGGGTGAAATCCGGGTGCGCGTGCATGCCGGAACCGTGAGCCGGACCGACACGGCCACGCTGCGCGGCCATCCCTTCTTCGCGCGGGCGATGACGGGGCTCTTGCGGCCGAAGATGCCCACGCTCGGGATGGATTTCGCCGGCGTGGTCGAGGCCCTGGGCGATGGCGTGAGCGCATTCCGGCCCGGGGAGCGGGTCTTCGGCCTGTCGCCCGAGCGGTTCGGCGCCCATGCCCAATATCTCTGCCTGCCCGCCGATGGACCGCTGGCGCGGATCCCGGGCGATCTCGCCTTCGACGAGGCAGTGGTGGGCGAAGGCGCCTGGTATGCCGACGCGACCACCAGCCTCCTGTCCGAGAGCGCCCGCTGCCTGATCTACGGTGCCTCCGGCGCCATCGGCTCGGCGGCGGTTCAACTTGCCAAGGTGCGCGGAGCGCATGTCACGGCGGTCGTCGGAACCCGTCACCTCGAATTGGCCCAGAGCCTGGGGGCCGACAGGGTGGTGAATTACGAGACCGAGGATTTCACCGCGATCGGCGAGCGCTTCGACCTCGTCATGGACGCGGTGGGCAAGACCTCGTGGCGCGCCTGCCGCCCGCTACTGACACCCGAAGGCATATTTACGGCGACCGATCTGGGCCCCGGCTGGTCGCACCTGTTCCTCTCCGGCTGGTGCGCGCTTACCGGCAGCAAGCGCGTGCGGCTCCCCTTTCCCGAGAATGCCCCCGGCTTCGTGCGACGCCTCGCCGGGCTGATGGCCGAGGGGCGCTTCCGGGGCGTCTTCGACCGGCGCTATCGGCTGGATGAGATCGTCGAGGCCTTCCGCTATGTCGAGACCGGGCAGAAGACCGGGATCGTGAGGATCGACATCCCCTAGGATCAGGATGGGCGGATCACGATCTTGCCCCTGACCTCGCCATGACCGGTGCGCGCCAGTGCCTCCGGCAGCTCGACCAGCGGCAGCTCCGCCTCGAGATGCGGCGCGATCCGCCCCGCCTCTGCCAGCGCCGCCACGCGTGCGGTCAGTTCGCGCCCCGAGGGCACCATCAGCATTCCGATCGATTTGCGCCGCCACCGGTAGATCGCCCCACCGAGCAGGAGCGACAAGAGCACGCGCACCTCGCCGCCGACCGCCCGGTAGATGCCGCCCGGCGCGAGCGCCTTCGCGATACGGCGTGGCCCGCGCGTCGCCACCATGTCGAGGATGCGATCCCAGGTGGCCCCGGTCTCGGCGAAGTCCTGCGCGCGATAGTCGATCACCTCGTCGGCACCGAGCGCGCGCAGCCAGTCGACCTTGCCGCCATTGTCGACAGCGCTCACGAAGGCCCCCGCCTGCTTCGCCAGTTGCAGCGCCATCGTGCCCGAACCGCCCCCGGCCCCGTTGATCAGCAGCCTGTCCCCTGCCGTGACATTTTCGGTTCCGGCGACGGCGATGCCGCCCGCCTGTGGCAGACAGGCGGCGACCGCGTCGGACAGGCTCTCGGGCACCTTCACCATCAGTTCAGAGGGCACGCAGACATATTCGGCGAAGCCGCCTCGGGTCATGACGACGTCCCCCATGACCCGGTCGCCGATCGCGAAGCCGGGGGTGTCGGGACCGAGCTTGTCGACGATCCCCACGACATCCGAGCCCAGCACCGGTTGCTTCGGCCGCCAATACCCGCCGACCATTCGCGCGTAGAACGGCGCACCCGTGAGATATTCCCAATCCGACAGGTTCACCGCGCAGGCACTTACCCGGAGCCGAAGCTGGCCCTTGCCCGGCTCGGGCACCGGCAGGTCCGCAAGCCGCAGCTGCTCGGCCCCGCCGTAGCGGTGATAGGTCATGGCTTTCGTTTGCCGGGTCCGGGGGGATCGGTGAACACACGGACCAGCATCGTGCCGATGATCCAGACCCCCAAGGTCCAGACGATGGTGGCGCCGGGGCTCAGGTAGCCGCCGACAAATCCGGCAATCGCGATCACCACGCCGATTGCGCCGACCAGTCCGACCAGTTCTTTTCTCTTCTGTCGCAAGCCCATCGGTCTCTCCCCCTCTTCATGCAAATCCTAGTCGATTCGCGCGCGACGCCCAAAGATCACGGCACCCAAGCCGAACGGCCCGACAAGCCCGACCGACAATCAGCCGAGCCAGTCGCCGATGCGCCCGTAGAGCGCCCTGATCCCTTTCATGGGCACGTCGACCGCCATAGGGGATTGAAGTTCGCATGATCATGCTCCTCCGGTTTGTCATCGTTGATTGAGCTGTGCGCGCACGGCTTTGATGCCTTGCCGCGATACGCGATAAGGCTGGCCGTTCTGCGAGCGGATGAAGCGCCGTTTTCTCAGGCGCATAAACACGTCGAGCGTGCAGTCCGAAAGGACGTAACCGTCGCGCGTGTAACAGGTGATGGCGCGTATCTTGCCGCCCTCGCCTCTTTCATGGTGGATTGCTCCGCCAAGGGCGAGTTCATGCAAAACACGCTGTTCGTGCTTTGAGATATTCAAGGGATTGGTCTCGATTTTATGAGAGTGCAGAAACAGAGGCACTCAGCGTTGCGCGTGAGTGTTCTTTTGGTTCTGGCGTTCCCGTATCACTTGATCGGGAACGGGCTTATGCCCGGGGCTCTTGCATAAAATCTCCATCGCATGAGGTCTCTGCCTCATACCTGTTGGACAGTTAGGCACGGTCGCCAAGCACAACAAGTCCGCTGCGACATCTCTGCCGGATTAAAGCAGTGGCGTTTCAGAAAAGCGGGCGTCCACTGCCCGTCGCGAAAGCTCTGGCGCCCAGCGTCCTGATGAAGAGACGCAACGAGAGCGCCGGTTGCATTGTTCTCAGCGACTATCTACGCCATCAGATACACCAGCCCAGATTGGACAGCGGTAATGCCGATATTCTTGATCCTCATGGTCATTGTCGCAGGCGCCTTTGGAGCGTTCGTCTGGCTCAAGCGGCACAAGCGAGCCCAACTGCTGACGACCGCGCTGCCGGAGCGTCAGCGTCGCATCGTGAAGCAGCAGGTTCCGCTGATCCGAAGACTGCCGGGCGACCTGCAAGCGCGGCTCGACGGCAAGATCAGCCTGTTTCTGGATCAGGTCGAATTCCTTGGCTGCAATGGCTTGGAAGTGACCGAGGAAATGCGGCTCTCCATCGCCGCCCAAGCCTGTCTTCTCGTCGTGAATTCAGACAGCTGGTACGATCACCTTCGCACCATCCTGATCTATCCCGGGGCCTTCAAGTCCAGACAAGCTCAGCGCAGCGGCTATGTTCTGACGGAACGCGAAACCATCCGGACCGGGGAGAGCTGGGCGCGCGGCCCGGTCGTTCTGTCTTGGAAGCACACCCGGTGGGGCGCCTCCAACGATCATGACGGCCACAACGTCGTCCTGCATGAGTTCGCCCACCAACTCGACGATCTTTCAGGTCACACGGACGGCATTCCGGTGCTGAGCAAAGAGCAGAGCTTCGCGGGCTGGGCAATGCCATTCGCCGAGGCCTACGAGCGTCATGTTCAGCACGTCAGACACGGGCGGCACACCGTGATCGACGCCTATGGCGCCGAGGGGCCGGAGGAGTTCTTCGCGGTTCTGGTCGAGGCCTTCTTCGAGCGACCGGCAGAGCTGAAACACGCCGAACCTGCGGTCTATGAACAGCTGTCGATACTCTTCCAGCTTGAGCCATCGACATGGGGCTGATGGACCGGGGCGCAGGCTCGTCCCCGTGACCTTCCGGCCTGCACCAGAAGATCCGGCATCCGCCGGCTCATCCCGCTCTCATCGAGGGTTTCAAGACCGCGCGGCATACACTCCAGAACGAGGCCGCCGCCGTCACAGCCCGGCAAAGGCGTCGGTGTGAATCCATCTGCGACGGACCCCACATTTACGCAGCATCTTCAGAAACCCGGAAACCATGGTGCTCGCACCGGAAACATAGACGCGCCGTTCGTCCAGATCGGGAACGCATTCGCGCAAGTTCGTCTCGTCCATCCGGCCCTGCACCAGCGTCACATCGTCATATATGGCGGAGCCGGGTTCTCCGGACACCGCGTAGACCACCTTCATCCCCAACTCGTTGCGCGCGCGCGTCAGCAGCTCTCGATAGGCGATCTCGTCGGCTGACCTGTTCGCATAGACCAGAACGATATCGCGTTTCTCACCGCGTTCGAGGAGGTCGGCGATCATGCTGCGAAACGGGGTAATGCCGATCCCGCCTGCGATGAACAGAAGCTTCTTCTCGCGCTGCCGTGGCAGGACGAATGTGCCCGCGATTTGCGAGCCGTAAATCGTGTCGCCTTCCTGCATCCGCAAAAGCCCCCGCTTGAACGCGCTGCCATGAGGGTTGAACTTGACGCCAACCCGCACGGCCGAGGCCCCGGGCGCGGAGGCGATGGTGAAGGGCCGGCGGTTGCCGCGCTTGTCCGACCCCGACAGCCCCAGCGTCCAATCGAGATACTGACCCGCCCGGAATTTCAGGGCGCGATCCGACTGAAAGACGAATTCGTAGCAATTCGCGGCGATCTCTTCGACACCGACCAGCTTCATCTTGAACCGACCCTTGGGGCTGGCGGCCCATGCGTAGATATTCGCCACGAGGAAGGCCATTTCGGGGGAGAAGTACATCGTCCCGATATGGATATTCGAGGAAGACAGAACCCCGACAATGGCGGCGTAGACATGCCGCGACCAGCGACCATGCGCAGCCGTCAGCGGCTCTGTCAGCATCGCGAAACCCGCGAAGAACAGCGGCGAGTAGAGGAGCGTCTGTTGCAGCGCCATTCCCATCATGTCCGGCGGCGTCGTCAGCAGAACGGCGGCAAGGTTGGACAGGATGTAGACCGCGATCATGCCAAGGCGTTCGATCTTGTAGGCGACGAGCAGCCCTCCGAGGATCACCAGAGGCAACAGCTGCGGCGTGCCCCCGACCCACCACAAGGCCGGGGTGTTGAGCGCTAGCCCCGCGACGACCGCACCGATCGCCACCGGGTTGAAGATATGCTTATGCCCGATCGTCAGGATGAATTTCGACGCGATTGCGGCGACCGATGCGAGCACGATCGCAGCCAGTGTCATCGGATCGGCGAAATCCGCCGGCGGCATGATGAGCGCGAGGATCAAGGCCGTGATATGAACGGATTCCGCGTTCGTCGGCAGCTTCAGAAAAAAGCTGAAAAGCCGGTTTGTCACCCAGGCGCTCGCGACAGACAGCACGAGCGACACGACAAGCCCGACAGGGTCGAGGAAGGCCGCACCCATCATGCCGACCGCGATCCCGCCCAGAAACAGGATCCCGAGGTAATAGACCATCAATCGATACATCGTGACGCCATTCAGCGAACGCCTGATCAGTTTCATCATGAGAAGACAAACTCCTTGAAACCGGTCGTTTGCACGGCCGTTCCATCCTGGTGGATTTGGTAGGCTTCGACGCCATCGAGGGTTTCGATGTAGTAGATGCCCTTGTCGCCCATCGCGAAGGCCGCCGTGGCGTGTAGGTCCGCGACGAGAACGTCATGCCCGATCACGGTGATGCTGACGGGGCCTTCGATGCGGCTGGTTCGGTCATGCGGGTCATAGATATGATCGCCACGGACATAGTTGCCCGACGTCGCCACGCCCTGCCCCCTTGGCGCGATCGCCTTGACGATCTGGCGCGGATCGAAGGGATTGCGAATACCGATCGACCACTCGCGGTCGCGCGCATCGCGCCCGCCGACTTGAATGTCTCCGCCCGCATCGATGCAGAAATTCCCGAACCCGTCTCTCTCGAGCAGTCGGGCCGCGCCGAGGATCGCCCATCCTTTCACGACACCGGAGGGATCGATGGTTCCATCCTCGCACCTAATGTCGAAATACCCGTCCGTGATCTCTTGCATGTCATGCGCGATCTTCAGGACGTCGCGCATCTGGGAACTGAGTGCGGGCTCATCGATCTCGCCCGAATTGAAGCGCGAAACTTCGCTGTCAGGGCGGAAGGGGCTGAAGCGTTTATCCGCGTCATTGAAGACGTCGAACACCCTTTCGTGAATGTCTGCGCCCTCGGAATTCGGGATGTCGAGCGTGATCGGCATTCCCATGATGATCCGCGTCTCGACGGTCATGGCCGGACTATTTCAGCGATTTCAGCAGCGCATCATTTGCCGAATTCAGGAACGCCTGGCTGGTGAGCGTTGCGCCGGAAATGTAAGAGACGTTGGTATTCTGCGCCATGACGATCTCGCGCTCGAGCATCGGCAGCGCCTTGCTGTTGATATAGCGGCTCGTCCTGCGATCCGTCGGCGATCTCAGGATGTCGATGGAGGCGATTTTCCCATTTTTCACATGGGCTTGCACCTGCACATAGCCGTAATACTGGCGGACCGGAGACCCGGTCCAAGTGCCATCCTGAAATTGAGCGTTCGCGGGGATTTGGCGAGGCTGCGAAAAGCTCGAGAAAAAGCCTGCCGATGCCGCGGTCGAACTGAGCAGCACAGCGAGAACGGTGCCTGAGAGTGCGCTAGTAAACTTCCTGCTCGTCATTGGGGACCTCCTGATATTCCTTGCGGGCTCCCGGCCCGGTGACTTCGATTTGACGGTCGCTCGCCTGCCCCCAGACCACTTATAAAGATACGTGTTCCGCATCGACATTGAAGTCGCGCCCGTTCCCCTTTGCGTGAAGCAATTGCGAGCGAAGGGAGCGGCCCTGTCGAGAACGCAGTCGCGCCCGACCCCATTTCCGGTTGAGGTATCGCTTTCCCTTCGCGGATCTTTCACCCTGCCAGCACTTGCGCGCCGTCAGCCTCACCGCCGCCGGAGCAGCAACCTGAGGGGGAACGCAGTCTCTGCGAGGATCGTCAGCCGATATGCCGGGGTGAAAGCCGACGAGAGGTCGGGCACGGAAGCTATTGGCAACGCGCGGACGGTTCGCACGCTGCCCCGCCCAGACCGAGACGAGAACGATAGCCGCGCCGGGCTCGAGACGGGCGACGCGCCCCGACCGTAGTGCGCCCGGCCTTCAAACGACCAGCTACGCTGGCACGATAATTTGACGCACTTTCTCAAGCTCCTCCTCGGACATGTCCAGCGCATCGCGGGTCACATCGTGAAGCTCCTGCATCAATGTTTGAGCCTGCTCGATCTCCTCCTGCGTGATCGGACGAGACGCATGGGCAAAGAAACCGAGCGAGCGATCCAACTCCCCAAGCGCAATGACTTTTCCGAAGCGCAATCCGAAACGCGCGGCGGCGCCGAACACGTCACTCTGGTCACCGTCGGCGAGATCTTCCCAGTCACAAATGCCCTGATTGGAGATCGCCCAGCGGACGGTCGGATCCACAAAAACGAGCTCTTTTTCAGTGTAGTAATCGACCCACTCTTTTGGGTAGGTGAGATAGCTAAGGGTCGGACTAGCAAAGCGAACATGCAGGCCCAACGCGAATGTCCAATCGCAGACCCGGTTCAGACGTTGCAATAGGTCCTCGATCTTACGCAGATTATCCATGTCTCGCCTCCTGACCACATCTTGCAACTCTTCGCCGATGCTTTTGGCGTATTTAGGGCAGTTTCTTGAAAACTTCGATTTGTAAATTCGGGAAACGAGCTGAGACCGATGAAACCCGTGCTGTGCCTGAGGACTCTGGACCATTCGCAGCGGGAGTTTTCGGGTCGAGAGTGCCTTGGGCAGAAAGCGCGATAGCGCCGTTCCGATGGGATCGGCATCCTGAAACGACACCTCGCAACCAGAGAGGCGAAAGAAAGTGCGTTTTCGGAGGATCAGGCAAGAATACCCCCGGAATGATATACCTGTCTCCGGCCTTCGGGACTTATTTCGAGTGCAACGCCGCCAAGCAGATTGGCGCGTCGATCTCGAAAGGACACATGATGGAACTCACGCAAGACTGGGACAAAACCTTCCCGAAAAGCGACAAGGTCGACCACAGCAAGGTCACCTTCACCAACCGCTACGGCATCACGCTGGCGGGCGATCTCTACGCTCCCAAGGGCGACGGCCCCTTCGCCGCAATCGCGATCAGTGGCCCGTTCGGCGCCGTGAAAGAGCAATCCTCCGGCTTCCACGCGCAGACGCTCGCCGAGCGTGGCTTCGTGACCCTGGCATTCGACCCGTCCTTCACCGGGGAAAGCGGCGGCAGCCCGCGCAATGTCGCCTCGCCCGACATCAACACCGAGGATTTCAGCGCCGCCGTCGACTATCTCGGTCTGCTGGAGTCGGTCGATCGCGAGCGCATCGGCATCCTCGGGATTTGCGGCTTCGGCGGTATGGGCCTGAACGCAGCCGCGGTGGACAAGCGGGTCAAGGCCGTGGCGGTCACCACGATGTATGACATCAGCCGGATGATGGCCAAAGGCTACTTCGACAGCAACACGCCCGAGCAGCGCGCGGAAACTCTCGAGGCGCTCGGTCAGCAGCGCTGGGTCGACGCGGAAAACGGCGCTCCGGCCTATGGCCCGGTCTCGCTCGAACTTCAGGGCGGCGAGCCGCAATTCGTCGTGGAATACGCCGGCTACTACAAGTCCGAAGAGCGCGGCTTCCACCCCCGGTCGGTCAACTCGAACGCGTCCTGGACGCTGACGACGCCCCTGTCGTTCATGAACATGCCGCTCCTGACCTATATCGACGAGATTTCGCCGCGTCCGAGCCTGTTCGTTCACGGCGACAAGGCGCATTCGCTCTATTTTAGCGAGACGGCTTACGCCGCCGCGGCCGAACCGAAAGAGCTGTTCATCGTCGAAGATGCGAACCACACCGATCTCTACGATCAGGTCGACAAGATCCCCTTCGACAAATTCACCAGCTTCTTCACCGAGAACCTGTGATAAAATGCTCGGAGCCGCCTGCGGGCGGCTCCGAGCTGCAGACGGGGCATGATGCCGATGAATGAGCAGACCATCCGATATGGACACTCGCACGACGCCCTCGCCGCGATGATCGCGAAATGGGCCGAGGGTTCGGAAGATGTCTCGACCCCTCTCCCCGATCTGAGCTTCTTCCGGCGCACGCGCCCGACCGAGCCGGATGTCTGCCTGGTCGAACCCGCGCTTCTGGTCGTGGCGCAAGGGGCCAAACAGATGTTCGTGGGCGGCGCACCGCATCGATACGACCCGTCCGGCTTTCTGATCACTTCGCTGGAAATCCCCGGGCAGACGCAGATCATCGAGGCGAGCGAAGAACGGCCCTGCCTCGGGCTGGTCCTGAAGCTCGATCAGCGGATGCTGGCCGAGATGGTCGCGCGCAACGTGACGCCACCGCCCTCTCACGCAAAGGAGCGCAGCAGTGTCGCGGTGGGCACCATGACCTCTGACCTTCTCGCCCCGCTGGAGCGGCTCGTGGCGCTTCTGGACGACCCCGAGGCCCTCCCCGTTCTTGCGCCACTGATCCGGCAGGAAATCCACTTCCGGCTCCTGCGCAGCGATCAGGGCGACCGTCTGTGGTCCTTCGTCGCCGCCGGCAGCCCGAACCAACGCATTCTCGCCCTGCTCAACTGGATGAAGCTCAACTATGCCGAGCCCCTCCGGGTGGACGACCTTGCGGCCCGCGCGCAGATGAGCAGTTCGACCTTTCACCAGCATTTCCGCGAGCTCACCACGATGAGCCCGCTCAAATACCAGAAATGGCTCCGTCTGAACGAGGCGCGCCAATTGATGCTCAACGACCATCTCGATGCAGCCAGCGCGGCCTTCCAGGTTGGCTATGAAAGCCCCTCGCAGTTCAGCCGGGAATACTCCCGGCTGTTCGGAAATCCTCCCAAGAAGGACATCGACCAGCTGCGGCTCGATGTAGCGATATAAGACGCTCACATCTCTCCAAGGTGGGTCGTCTTACGCTGCATGAATTCGAGCCTCAAAGCCAAAGGCGAGAATGTGGGCTCAGGCGAAGCCGCATCGCGACATCAGCTTCAGCAACGAAGGTCCGGATTGGGCCGGGACCTTGCACGCTCTTGTTGGATGGAAGGGCCGGCGAAAAGAGGCCACCCTGCCCGCCGCGCGCTCGGGGCCAACGTGAGCTTGGCGGCTCACCACGCGCACCGTAGGATACGGGGCATGGGGTATGTGACGTCTCTCTTCGCACGCAAGATCGTTGCCGCAGCGGGCGGTGGCGTTGACGCTGCCGCGATGCTGGGCAGCGTCGGGATTGCTCCTGACGATCCCTGGAACGCCGGGCGGATGGTTTCCGCCGAGCGTTACTACGACATGCTCGAGAAAATCGCCGATCAGATCGACGTGACGGATCTTCCGCTGCGCACGGGCGCCTCGATGCGGCTTGATGAATACGGTGCGCTTGGACTGGCCTTCAAGGCCGCAACGACGCTCGGGGCGTCCTACGCGCGGGTCGAACGCTATGCGCGCCTCTGGACCAGCGTCGTCGAATACGAGCTGCGGCCGGAGGCCGGGGGCACCCTCTTCATCCTGCACCGTGAAGGCGAGCGGCGCCTCGGGATGCGGCTGTCGAACGAGGCGACCCTTGCGAGCGCCGTGTCCATCGCAAGGCAGGTCTCACCAGTGCCCCTCGCGCCCGTGGAAGTGCTTGTCCGGCATCCCGCCCCGCGCTCGATTACCGCACACGAGGACTGGTTCGGCTGTCCGGTGCGCTTCGGGGCCGATCTCGACGCGATCCTCTATGACAACGAGACGCTGGCCCGGCCCAATATTCTCGGCGACGAGGGTATTTCGAAATATCTAACAAAGCATCTCGACGCGGAAATGGCCGAGATCACGCAAGAGCCCGCGCTCGTCTTGCAGGCGAAAACCGCAATTGCCCAAGCCCTCAGCGAGGGCGCACCCAAAATGTCCGAGATCGCTGGTAGTCTCGGGCTGAGTGCGCGGTCGTTTCACCGGCGCCTCTCCGAGCACGGGGTGAACTTTCAGAGGCTCACCGAAGAAACCCGCCGCGACCTCGCCGAGGGGCTGTTGCGCGACGAGAGCCATTCCCTGGCTGAAATCGCGTTCCTCACCGGGTTCTCCGAGCAGAGCGCCTTTACCCGCGCGTTCAAGCGCTGGGTCGGCACGACGCCGGCGAGCTACCGCAAGGATATGACCCACCGCTGACGGGCGCGTTGGCGACGGCGGTCAAAAGGATGGCCTCACCGGTCAAGACCGCGCTGCCTCCCTGCGCATATCCCTTGGTTATCGAAACCGAAGCCAGGGAGACAGCCCATGCAAGACCGGGAGATTCTCGTCATCGGCGCCACCGGCAAGACCGGCCGCCGTGTCGCCAACCGCCTCGAAGCGCGGGGCCTTCCCGTGCGCCGCGGCTCGCGCAGCTCTGCAACGCCCTTCGACTGGGACGCGCCGGAGACCTGGGCGCCAGCCCTGCGCGGAGCGCGCGCAGCCTACGTCACCTACTTTCCTGACCTTGCTTTCCCCGGAGCGGTGGAAAAGCTCGAGTCCCTCTGTGAGACGGCCCGCGACGTTGGCGTCGAACACCTCGCGTTGCTCTCCGGTCGCGGCGAACACCACGCCCGGCTGGGCGAAGAGGTGGTGCGCAAGTCCGGCATCGACTTCACGATCGTCCGGGCCGCCTGGTTCGCGCAGAACTTCTCCGAGGGCTACCTTCGCGACCCGGTCCTCTCCGGCGTTCTTCCGATGCCCGGCGGCAATGTCGCCGAGCCCATCATCGACATCGACGACATTGCCGAAGTCGTCGTCGCCGCGCTGACCGAAGACGGCCATAAGGGCGAACTCGACGAGGTGACGGGACCGCGGCTGATGACATTTGCCGACATGGCGGGCGAGCTTTCGCGGGCCACCGGGCGCGAGATCCGGCACATCCCGTTCAGCTTCGAGGCATTCCACGAGGCCGTCGCGCAGGCTGGCGGCACCTTCGTCGCCGACGTCTTCACGGCCATCGCGCGCGAAACGCTGGACGGGCGCAACGCCCACACCGCGGACGGCGTTATGCGCGCGCTCGGCCGTGCGCCCCGCGACTTTGCAGATTTCGCCCGGGCCGCCGCCCGAACCGGCGCCTGGACAAGCGCTGCCTGATACCGCCCCACGAAAGGAAAATGACATGAGCCCCACCCTGTTCGAGAAGATCGCGCTCGGCCTCTCCGGCCTCACCGCGTTCACCATCGGCGCGTCCATCCTGTTCGTGCCGCACGCCTTCTACGCCAGCTACGGCATCACGTTGGGCGACGACGCCAACCTGCTGAGCGAACTGCGCGCGCCCGGCGCCGGGCTCGCGGGGTTCGGTCTTCTGATGCTGCTCGGCATCTGGCGGCAGGCAGCCCTGCCCATCGCGATCGCGGCGGCCCTGACGGTCTTCATCGCCTTTCCGGTCGGACGGCTGGTCGGGCTGGTCGCGGACGGGATGCCCTCGGGCAACGTGATCGGTGCCCTCGTCGTGGAACTGATCCTCGCCGCGCTCTGCCTCGCCGCGTTCCGCCGCCGCCTTTGGCAGCGGGCACCCGGCCTCTCGGCGGCGCAGCCCGCGCGCTGAACCTGCCGCGGCGGTGGGGCCCTTCCGGGCGTGATCGATATGACCGGGAAAGTCTGCCGTGCAGGGCATCCAAAAGGCTGATTTTCATCGCTCGCTGCCACATTCACAGCGCCGCCGGCACCTCCAACCGAACGCTCCAAAAGGAGACACCCCGATGATACAACAACTCTTCGAAATCAGCCTCGTCGCCGCAACGCTTGCCACAGGCCTCGTCGCAGGTGTGTTTCTCTCCTTCTCCGATTTCGTGATGCGCGCGCTTGGACGGGCCGAACCCGCAGCCGGGATCGAAGCGATGCAGATGATAAACCGTGAGGTCTATCGGTCGCTATTCGCCACGCTCCTGCTCGGGCTGGCCTTCGTCTCGATCCTGCTCGCCGTCGTCGGGATATTCCTTACGGGGCCTGACGTGGCGCTCTGGCTCGCCGCTGCCGCCGGGTTCTACATCGTCGGTGTCGTGGCGGTCACCGCCCGCAAGAACGTGCCAATGAATCAGCGCCTTGACCGCATGGAGCACCGAAGCCCCGACGCACATGCCTATTGGGCCAGTTACACGCGCGACTGGACCCGCTGGAACCATCTGCGCTGGGTGGCCGCACTGGCCGCCTCGATCAGCTACCTCGGCGCGACCGTCACGGTGGCCGGACAGGTGTGACAGGGTTCGGGTGGGGACGGTCGCGCTCGGATCTGCCGCGCTTGAAGGAGGGCAAGACCATGATCGATACACCGCTGACCATTCGCCCGGCTCGCGAGACCGATCTGTTCGAGATCGTCGAAATGCTCGCTGACGATCCGCTGGGGGCCACGCGCGAGGATTTGCGCGACCCGCTGCCAAAGGCCTACCACGCGGCCTTTTCCGCAATCGAAAGCGACCCCAATCAGCTGCTGGTCGTTGCCGAGCGCAAGGGAGCGGTCGGCGGAACATTGCAGCTCAGCTTCCTGCCCGGCCTCGCCAGACAGGGCGCCTGGCGCGGACAGATCGAGGCGGTGCGGATCGCGCGCGATTATCGGGGCGGCAAGCTTGGGGAAGCGATGTTTGCCCGGGCGATCAGCGAATGCCGGGCGCGCGGGTGTTCGCTGGTTCAGCTCACCACGGACAAGGCCCGTCCGGACGCGCATCGCTTCTATGACCGTCTCGGATTTGAACCGACCCATGTCGGATACAAGCTGAAGCTCTGAGAAAGGGGCGACTAATCTCGCAGGCGAACTCCAAAGAACCATGTCGCGCTTTCCGCGCTCCCTCCGACAGTGTAGGTCTGGCTCGTTTGACCCCTCCTCGTAGGGCTGGTCCAATCAGGGAGGCAACGATGAGCTCTGCGGTTTCCAACGCGCCGAGACCTTACACGCAGGGCATCTTCCTGATGTGCGTGGGCGTGGCCTGTCTGAGCGCCAATGACGCCTTCGCGAAAGCACTGACCGCCGGCTATTCCCCCCTGCAGATCCTATTCCTGCGCAACGTGATCGCCCTGCCGGCCACCATCGTGATCGCGCTGCTCTTCGGTGGCCCCAAAGCCTTGCGGTCGCACCGGCCGCTTGCGCATTTGCTGCGCGGTGCGCTCTGGGTTGGGGCCGCAATGATGTTCTTCACCAGCTTCATCCATCTCGGTCTGGCAGAGGCGACCGCGCTTATCTTCGTCGCCCCCTTCTTCATCACCGTGATTTCAGCCTCTTTCCTCGGGGAAGAGGTCGGTTGGCGGCGCTGGCTCGCCGTGCTGGTCGGGTTTCTCGGGGTTCTCGTGATCATCCGCCCGGGCGGCGCGACGTTTCAGCTGGTGTCGCTGCTGCCAGTCGCGACGGCACTTGTCTATGCCCTGCTGATGCTCAGCGCCCGTTGGGTGGACAGCCGCGAGAGCGTGTGGACTTTGCTTGTCTACCTGACGGGCGCAGGCGCGCTGCTGAGTGCGCTGATCGTGCCATTCGTCTGGGTGCCGGTGCGGTCCGAGGATCTCTGGCTTTTCGCGGGGCTCGCGATATTCGGCACCGCCGGGATGACGATGATCACGCAGGCCTTCCGTTTCGCGCCTGCGGTCGTCGTGGCGCCTCTGGACTACACCGGTTTGCTCTGGGCGACGCTCTTTGGCTGGCTCATCTGGCGTGAGAGCCCCGATGCGATAACGGTCGTGGGCGCGGCGATCATCATCGCGAGCGGCGTTTTCACGATCTTCCGCGAGCATAAACAGGCCAGCGACTGAAGCGAGTTTTGTCACCGAGAAAGAGGATATCGGGCCATCCGGGCTAACCGCAGCGAAACCCTGCGATCCGACCGGGAAGATACCGCCTTGGCGAGAAATGCCCGTATCACGTATCGGTGATAATAACGTTAGTGATTTGACAGCCACGAACTTATCCACCTGATTGAAAACAGGGATGAGACGCACGTTACGTCAACGCGCCGAAAATCAATAAATTCAGGCCTGTGGGGGCCAAACGGGGACAATTTCAAATGGAAGCTTTCAACAAGCTTGCGCGCCTGTTCGCGCGTCTTGTCGCATGTCGTGAACCTGCCGCTACGGCAACCTCCAAATCCACTCAGAGCGACAATCCAGCCAGCCGCTTGGACCAAAAAATGCGCACGGGGCTGCGCGCCCTCGGGATCGCAACGGCGTTGATCTTCTTCGGGCAGGCCGCCGCCGCCGTCACCTTCGTGGGCACGCCGACCGCATCTCCGACGACCTTCTCCGGCGCGGGCCAGACCATCGATCTGAGCGTCACCTTCAACACGGACTCTTACGCCTACAATTCCGCTTCGATCACCTTTCAGGCGTTTCCCGCCGGCTCGGTTCAGACAATTTGCCCGGCAGGCACGAACCAGACGAACGCAACGGTCACCTGCACGGCGCGCTATGTAACGACGTCGAGCGACACGTCGAATTTGGAGATCATCCCGATCGTCACGGTCAATGGGCTCGATACGGCAACCTATAACGGCGGCATTATCACCGTGGCCTACACCGGCTCGGGGCCCGCAGCCCCGGTGGCCGGCGCGGTCTCGAAGACGGTTGCCTATGGCAGCAGCGCCAACAGCATCCCCCTCGACTTTTCCGGCGGCGGCACCCCGACATCGGTTGCGGTGACCTCGCAGCCATCCCACGGGACGACCAGTGTCAGCGGCACCTCGATCAGCTACACGCCCACCGCCGGCTATGCCGGGGCGGACAGTTTTTCCTATACCGGCACCAATTCCACCGGAACTTCGAACGCGGCGACCGCCTCGATCACCGTGAGCAATCCCACCCTGAGCATCGCCGCCAGCGGGTCGTTAAGCGCAACCGTCGGACAGAGCTACAGCCAGACCTTCACCTTCTCGGGTGGCACGGCCCCCTATATCGGCTATTCGATCCTCGGCATCCCCGCTGGTCTTAGCGTCACAGCCTTCAACAGCACATCCATCACGATTTCCGGCACACCCACGGTCAGCGGCACTTTCCAGTTAACTGTCGCAGGCACCGATTCCAGCACCGGGAACGGGCCCTTCAAGGTGACGAAGTCCTTCACCCTGACGATCGCCTCAGCGACGATAGGCATTGCCTCGCCAGCCTCTCTTACCAATGCGACGGTGGGGAGCCCCTATAGTCAGGTGGTCAAGGCCGGTGGCGGCATCGCACCCTACACGTTTACAGTTCAATCGGGCTCCCTACCTGCAGGGGTGAACCTCACGACCTCCGGTACCCTCAAGGGCACACCGACTGCGGGCGGCACTTTCTCCTTCACAGTGAAGGCAACCGATAGCAGCACCGGCACAGGGTCGCCGGCGAGCGCCACGAAAACCTACACGCTGACCGTAAACCAACCGACGATCTCCGTAGCGCCGACGACCTTGCCCGATGCGGCGCAGAATACGGCATACAGCCAGACGATCACCGCGAGTGGCGGCACGGGCTCTTATTCCTATTCCGTCTCCGGCACCTTGCCCACTGGCATGACCCTCTCGTCAGGCGGCGTGCTTTCCGGAACGCCGACGGGCTATGGAAGCTTCAATTTCTCCGTCACCGCCACTGACAGCTCGACCGGGACGGGGCCCTATACCGGAACGCAAAACTACGCGTTCAACGTGACGGCCGCCTCGCCGGTGATCTCCACCACGAGCCTGCCCGGCGCAATGGTCGGCACGCCATACAATCAGACGATCACGGCTACGAGCGGCAACGCGCCTTACACGTTCTCGATCGCCTCGGGCACCCTTCCGTCCAATATCAGCCTGAGCAGTGGTGGTGTCCTGAGCGGAACGCCGACAACCGCCGGGTCCTATGATTTCACGGTGCAGGTGAAGGATGGCGCGGGGAATACCGATCAGCAAAGCTACGCGGGCTTTACCGTCTCGAAAGCCGCGACCGGAGTATCGCTGACCCTTTCGTCGAGCAGCGCGCTGCAAGGCGTTCCGGTCACGATGACGGCGAGTGTGACGAGCGGTGCCTCGCCGACCGGCAACATCATCTTCCGCGACGGTGGCACCGCGATTGCGACGGTCGCGCTATCCGGCTCGACGGCGAGCTATACCACGCGCACGCTCTCGACGGGTTCGCATTCGATCACCGCGGATTACTCCGGGGATGCCGCCAATGCGCCCGCGAGCTCGGCGGCACAGTCCTTGGCCGTCAACGGCCGCCCTGCCCCTGAGCTCGATCCGACCGTGAGAAGCATGATCGTCTCGCAGGTTTCGACATCGCACCGCTTCGCGCAAACCCAGATCGACAACACCCATCGGCGTCTCGACACGCTTCATGGCATGCTGCGCTCGGGCGGAAGCCGCACCGGTTGGGGAACGACATCCCAAGCCTTTGCGGGGACAGGCGGTGCGCCGGAGGCGTCGGCAGCCCAAGGGGCGACCACGCCGAGCACGAACTACCTGCTCGATCCGGCCGCCACCAATTCGGAGACCTCCTCGGAGCCGGAGCAGGTCATCGATCTCGTTTCCCGCGCTTTGCAGCCCGCTCAGAACGGCTCTGATCTGCCCTACCGTATCTGGGCGACAGGCACGCTCGATTTCGGCAGGGATCAGGTCGATGGCGGCTATACCAACAAGCTCTCGACGCAGGGGATCACGCTCGGGGTCGACCGGGTCTTCGGCAGCGACATGGCCGCGGGGGCCGCGCTTGGGTTCGGGTATAACCGGACGACCTTCGGGCCGGATGGAAGCAAGTCGCGCTCGCGGGCGAAAACCGTCTCGCTCTACGCCACATGGCAGATGAAGCCCGATCTCTTCCTCGATGCGACAGGCGGTTATGGCAAGCTGGACTTCCGGGAACACCGTTACTCGACCGACGGCGGCGTGATGCTTTCGGGCGAGCGCGGCGGCCATATGCTCTTCGGCTCGCTCGGCCTATCGCAACTCGGGCAATTGGGACGATGGAGCACGTCGAGCTATGGCCGCCTCGACGTGGTGAAACTGTCGCTGGACAGCTACTCGGAAACCGGCTCGTCGGTTTGGGCGCTAGACTACGGAAAGCTCGAAAACACGACAGCTTCGAGCGTCATCGGGATCACGGCCGAATATGACATGCGTCGCGACTGGGGCACCCTGACACCCGGCGCCCAGCTGGAATACCGGCATGCGTTCAACGGTGGCTTCACGCAAACGCTCGGTTACGCCGATCTCGGAACGATGGATTACTCCTTCGCCGGGGACATGCAATCGCAAGATGCCATGACCCTCGGGCTGTCGCTGCGCGGCACGGTCGATCAGAACATGGACTTCGAGCTGGGCTATCAGTTCACCTCGGACCTCGCCTCCGCACATAGCCAACAAGTGAGAGCGTCGATGCATATCTCGTTCTGACATCGCAACGCAGGTCGCGCGAAGCGAGAAAAGGCGCTGAGCCGTCGCGTCCCGGAAGAACAATGACCATCGGCCGACTCTGACGTCCGCCCATGGTTATTGGGCT
This sequence comes from Thioclava sp. F28-4, assembly GCF_002020045.1. Taxonomy (NCBI): domain Bacteria; kingdom Pseudomonadati; phylum Pseudomonadota; class Alphaproteobacteria; order Rhodobacterales; family Paracoccaceae; genus Thioclava; species Thioclava sp. F28-4. Next base: position 1,035,749 of record NZ_MPZQ01000001.1, read on the forward strand.
CCAAACTCGGCGAAACCTCTCGGATCAACTGAAGATATCGCGGGCAGAGGCAGCCGCGCGGTTCCACAGTCCTGCCTAGACCCCGTGGACATACTGCGTGATCCGAGGATGAAGGCGTGACAGGAAAAACGCATTGTTCTGACGGGCGGCTATGACCGCTTTTTCAAGCCGAACCTGAGAGACGGGTGCCTTGAGGGTTGCATCGCAGGCTTGCATTCGCTCGCAGGTGAGGTCATCCGCCCGCATTTCGCTGGAGACCAGTATCACTGGGAGTGAGGGACATGCACGCCTCACGCGCATGCAGTAGTCGATCGTGTCTTCGATCTCCCCCAGGTAATCACCATCGACCATCAGGATGTCGATCTCTTCAGTGTGAAGCGCGAGCCACGCGCCTGGCAGTGCCCCTTCCGAAGAAGAAAGCAGCCTTGCGCCCTCATGTTCGCAGATTTGGGCGAGTTCATCTCTGATTGCACCGGGTTCACCACAGTAGACGATGCAGCGCTTCGGGAGAAGGCGCCCAGCCACGCAACGCGAGTTCCTGTTCGCTGAGACGCTGTCGCTTTGACCTCGGGGAGAGGCATCAGGAAATCTCGCCTCTTCAGCGATGCTTTTGGAAAACTTCCAGGCCATTTTAATATCCTAAGAAAAATTCGAAAATCGATGAGAAGCATAAATCTGCTCCCTCACCCTAAAATTAACACAACCTTAAGGCGAAATTTAGACACGCAGTCATCTCGCTCGATATCTGTGCGAATTTCATGTGAAGGCAGCGACATCGGCCGTGCCGTCTCGAGAAGATGTATCGTCCGATGCTTTCTGGGACAGAGCAGCATTTTCAAAGGAGGCCGCGCAGGAGAACGAGGCTTGCAAGCGTTGGCACCATGCGCCCTCTCGCACCTCGTCGACGACAAGCTTTCTATGGTTCGGCGAAAATCCCGTCACGGCCACCGAGATTAGCTTTGGCGGGTCCGTGAGAAAGGGGACGGCTTGGGAGTTCTGGGGCCCAGCCCCGCAGCAACTGCGCTTTACGACCTCACAGGAATCTCGCGCAATGCCTCGAGCTCCTCTTCGGACATGTCCAGCGCATCGCGGGTCAGATCGTGAAGCTCTTGCATCAGCGTTTGAGCCTGCTCGATCTCCTCCTGCGTAATCGGACGCGAGGGATGGGCAAAGAAACCGAAAGAGCGGTCCAGATCTCCGAGCGCAATGACTTTTCCGAAGCGTAATCCGAAGCGCGAGGCGGCGCCGAATACGTCACTCGCGTCACCGTCGGAAATATCCGCCCAATCACAAATGCCCTGATTGGAGATCGCCCATCGGACAGCCGGGTCTACAAAAACAAGCTGTTTTTCGGTGTAGTAATCCACCCACTCTTTTGGGTAGGTGAGATAGCTAAGGGTCGGATTGGCCAAGCGAATATGCAAGCCTAACGCAAACGTCCAATCGGAGACGTGATCCAGACGCTTCAAGCGATCCTCGATTACGCGCAGCTCATCCAATTTTCGCCTCCTGTCCCCATCGGATAACTCTCGTCGCTACTTGTGGCCCATTTATGGCAGCTTTCCCAGAGTCCAAGATCTGTATATCCGGAATAGAGGACCTGAGGCGTCCCCCTGATCGATAAGACGGCCAACGCCGCGATCGACGCTCTCGTGGTCAAAAGCGCTGCGACGTCTGCGGTCATACCCGAAGCCTGATTGCGGCTTGGAATGACGACTACAACCACCACCGCAACCATAGGAGCCTCGACGGGGCTAACCCCGTAGAAGTATCATCTACGGTCGAAAGACGGCCATACGCTGAACAGAGCCAACCTGTGTGTGCGGGCTCGATGGGGAGCAGGTCATTTGGATAAGTCGGCATTCGTCGAGTAGCCACAGCAGGGGCTTCGTTGTGTTTACGGCCCATTTACTTTCAACTTGTTAGCGTGCCCACACCTGCAGTTGATAGGAGAATGCAATGAAAGACCCGGCCCAAGCTGATACGGCAGAAACCCTTCTACTCGACTATGTCGAGCGATATGGCTTAACGGACAGGGCACGAAGATACTTCCTCAATCTTGGCCAGGAGGAAGCATCCGATGGATCACGCGCCGAAGCTCGACACCCTCAAGACGATAAAAGCTCTACCTGAAAGAGCGCATCCCTATTGGAACATTCTCGAGTATTGCCGTCACGTTGGGCTCGAGAAGAAGCCAGCTAAGCCCCTTCATTGGGTCGCTCGGATCCGCAAGAAGGATGGCCGCTATAAGCAGCAGCGGCTCGGACCCGCAGTTTCGGAAAACTCACAGGGCCTTTCCTATGAGGAAGCCATCACGCTCGCGCGTGTCTGGTTCGCCGAGCAGGAATTGCGGGGCATCGCCTCCGCGAGCTATCCGGTGGGAACCACACAGCATCTGCGATATTCGAAGAGTGACACTGGTTTCACTGTGGGCGACGCCCTGATCGACTATGTGGAATGGAAGCGCATTGCTGCCACGAAGACGACCTTTGAGACGCTTGTCGCACTGATCAACTTCCATATTCTACCGCGCCTCGGATCAGTTCTGCTCGATGACCTCACCGGAAAGACCATCACCAATTTCTGTCGTGCCGTCCTTGAGACGCCACCCAAGCGCGGGAAACAGGCGCTCCAGGTAAGGGTAAAGATTGAGAGCCTCGACCCCGATGCGTTGCGCCGCAGGAAAGCAACACTGAATACACTGCTGGGGATAGTGCGAATAGCGACTCAGATGGCCTGGGAGAACGGGCATACCAACTCGGAACGGTCTTGGCGCTGCATCCACCGCGTCCCGAATTTGGAAGTGCCTCGCCAGATCTTCCTTACCCGCGCACAGTGTCGCGAGCTGATCGCCGCATGCCGCCCGGATCTCGCGGACTTGGTGCGCGCGGCCCTTTATACGGGCTGTCGCGTGTCCGAGCTTTCAGCGCTTCGCGTGTGCGATGTCGGCAAAGACATCTTTGGTATTTACGTCTCCTCCCCCAAGGGCTGGCGACCACGCTATGTGTATCTGCCCGAGGAAGGGATGCGCTTTTTCTTGGCCAAATGCGCCGGGAAAGCAGACGATGACATCGTCTTTCGCACTGGCGCAGGCCAGATCTGGAAAACCCGTCACAAGCATCTCTTCAAAGCAGCTGTCGAGAAGGCCGGGCTGCCGCATGCATTCGTGTTCCACGGATTGCGACACACCTATGCCAGTCAGCTTGTGCAGGCCGGCGCGCCGCTTGCCATCGTCGCGCGTCAACTCGGCCACGCGAACACGGAGACGGTGAGCCGGACTTACGGCCATCTGTCTTGCGAAAGCATCGAGCGTGAACTCGCTCTACGATTTGCCGCGTTGGAAGATCAGCCTCGCGAATATGACGTGCGAATGCGCTCTTTGAGGAAATCTTTGCAAGCCCTGCCCCCCGTGATCCCCGCCTCTTCGTGGCCGCGGAGCAATTTCGCACTGTGCCGAGGTGACGAACTTCAGTTTGTCAGCCGCAGAGGAGCCTGAAGCATTCGCGGTCTTAGTGCGGAGAACGCTTGCTAAAACACTCAGCCGCCCTTTCCTGGAAAACGTGACACATGTCTTAAAGCCTGTCTAAGATCACAGCTCGGACCGAATTTAGCATGGGGAACGACACCCGAAACCCGCCGCGACCAGTTATTATACTTACTCGAAAGTTCTGTTCGCGAGAGTGAGCAGAACTGCGTTCTATTTCAGCAATTGGGCATCAATCCCGCATGGTCGCTGCGCCGAGGACCGAATGCGCGGCAAACGCTGTGTCGCGATTGCACTAAAGACGTGAATGACCCCGTGTATCTTGGACGCCTTCTTCGCTAATTTTGAGGCAAGGAGGCCATGATGACAGCGCCACAAATCACCTTGTTCGCGATTCTCGGCGGAACCCTTTCGTTGTTCTTGTGGGGGAGGTTTCGCCACGACCTGGTTGCCTTGGCCTCGCTGATGGCCTGCGTCTTGACCGGATTGGTTCCGGCGGATGCGGCGTTTGCGGGGTTTGGTCATCCCGCCGTGATTACGGTGGCCTGCGTGCTCATACTAAGTCAGGGTTTACAGAATACCGGGGCGGTAGACTGGCTGGCGGGGGCAATTCTACCCTCCGAGGCGAAGCGTCTGACCAGCATGACGGCGCTCGTAGCTCTTTCGGCTGTTCTTTCTGGCTTCATGAACAACGTCGGAGCGCTGGCGCTTCTCATGCCGATCGCGATCCGGCTCGCAGGGCGGCTGGACCTGACACCTGGGCAGATGCTGATGCCCCTGGCCTTTGGCACGATCCTCGGCGGCATGACCACACTGGTCGGCACACCGCCTAACCTGATCGTCTCGGGCTTTCGCGCCGAAGCCGGATTGGGGCAGTTCGGTATGTTCGA